>CAKZVC010000022.1 GCA_937922235.1 uncultured Acidimicrobiales bacterium
GTTCGAGTGGACATTAGAGCAGCTCCTCTGCGAGATCGTTGACGGCTCGGATGAAGTCGTTGCCCCTGGCGCCGTAGTTTGGGTAGGCATCGAATGACGTGCAGCCTGGCGAGAGCAGAACGGTGTCTCCGGCATGTGCAAGCTCCGTGGCGCGTTTGATGGCGTCGTCCATTCCGGTGGCGCGGTGCACGTCGGGGCCGTCCTTGAACGCTTCAGCGACCTCGTCGGCGGCATCGCCCATGGCCACGACCGCGCGGGTGCGGTCGCTGATGTCGGCGAGCTCGGAGAGGTCGAGATCTTTGTTTCTTCCCCCGGCGATCAGGACGACGGATGGAAAGGCTCGGACGGCGGTGAGCACAGCATGGGGCACGGTGGCTTTTGAGTCGTTGACGTAGGCGATGTCGTTGATGGTGGCGACGTGTTGAATGCGATGTGGTGGCAGTTCGTAGCTGGCAATAGCCGACCGGATGCCCTCGGTCGTTGCACCGAGGTGTCGGGCAAGCGCCGCAGCGACGAGCGTGTTGGTGATGTCGTGGTCGTAGGCCCGTTGGAGCTGATTGACCGGTCCAAGGCTGGCGCCGTCGAGCATGAGTTCGCCGTTGTCGACGAACGCGTCGATGCCGTCACCTCGTTCGAGGGCGACGACGGTCGATCGCCGGTCGGTTGGTACGTGCTTGGCCACGATGGCGTCACCGGCCGCAGCGACGGCCAGACCGTCTTCGGGCAGGTGCGCCCAAATCGAGGCTTTGGCGAGCTCGTAACGTTCGAGACTCGAGTGCACGTCGAGGTGATCGGGGCTGAAGTTGAGCCAGGCGGCGGCGGCCGGCGCGAAGTGTTCGCTGTGGCCGAGTCGGAATGAGGAGGCCTCGACCACAAAGGCGTCGTAGCCGGGGTCGTCGATCGCTTCGATGAGGGGCACGTCGGTGTTGCCAACCGCGGCCGCGGTTACCCCCGAGGCGTTGAGCATGGCAACCGTGAGCAGCGTGACCGAGGTTTTGCCGTCGGTTCCGGTAATGGCAGCGATTGGCCGACTGTCCCAGAAGCGTGCGAGATCGAACTCGGACAAGGTCCGCAGGTTACGTTCGGCAACCAAACCGAACGCTGCATGCGACTCGGGCACACCGGGGCTGGGGATGAACGCCGCGATCGGGTCAGCGTCGAGGGCAGCGGCGAGCTCGTCGTCCGAGGGCGACTCGATGAGGACGATGTCGACGTCGGAAGCAAACGCTCGCGTTGCGTCAGTCGGGCGGTCCTCGATTGCCGTGACCCCGATGTTTCGGGCCCGAAGCGCGCGCACGACGGCCTTGCTTGCAACGCCCAGGCCCAGCACGACAACGTGCTGGCCGGCGGTGATTGGGGTGGTGAAGTCGGTCATCCAGCAATCCCCTGGTTGATCGAGTCCCAGTAGAAGATGCCGACGCCGGCGCCTGTGGTCAGACCAGACAGGAGCCAGAAGCGGATGATGACGCGAGTCTCGGGCCAACCAACGAGCTCGAAGTGGTGGTGGATGGGGGCCATTCGAAACAGGCGACGCCCCTTCTGCGTCTTAAAGACGAGGACCTGGAGGATGACCGACACCGTTTCGGCGACAAACAACATGCCCATGATCGGCAAGAGCAAGTGGGTGTTGGTCGTAAGCGCCAGGGCAGCGAGAGCCGCGCCGATTGCCAATGAGCCGGTGTCGCCCATAAAGATCTGCGCGGGCGCGGCGTTCCACCAGAGGAACCCGACACAACCACCGAGCATCGACACGGAGATGACCGCGAGGTCAAGAGCATGGGGAATGTCGTAGGCCTCGGGGTTTCGGAACGCCCAGAAGGCAATGAACGTGAAGCCAGCAAAGTTGAGGATTGCCGCACCCGAGGCGAGGCCGTCGAGGCCGTCGGTGAGGTTGACCGCGTTGGCGGTTGCGAGCAACAAGACGATTGCCCAGATCGACCAGCCGATCTTGCCGAGGTCGAGGCCGATCGAGTCGTGGCGAACGAAGGACACTTCCGTGTGGATGTTGGTGAACGTGACGAGCAAGACCGCAAAGAGAACAGCGACGCTGACGAGGCCGATGACCTTGGCTCGCTTGTTGAGACCAAGGTTTCGTTCGCGCTTGATCTTGATCCAGTCGTCGAGGAAACCAACCATGCCGGTGGCAAGGATGGTGCCCATGACGATCAGGCCCGTGCGCGTGAAAACGATGGATGTGCCAACGCCGAAGAGGTTGGCGATGTCGGCGGCGATGTAGCCAAAGAACGCACCGAACAAGATGGCGATGCCGCCCATGGTTGGAGTTCCGGCCTTGACCTGGTGGCCCTCCGGTCCGTCTTCGCGGATGGGCTGACCCACCTCGTTGCGGGTGAGGAAGTCGATGAGGAACCGGGTGCCGAGTAGCGAGAGGGTTACCGACGTCGCGGCGGCGATCAGCAATCGAATCATGAGGCACTCTCCCAGCCAAGTTCGGCCAAAGCTGCGCGGGCGTGGACCCGATCATCGAAGTCTGTCTTGGTCGTACCGATGATTTGGTAATCCTCGTGGCCTTTTCCGGCGATGACGACGATGTCGCCGGGGACTGCACCCGAGATGGCTGAACGGATGGCTTCAGCTCGGTCAGCAATGCGGTGGACGTTGCTGGCGCCAACGATCCCGGCGATCACTTCGTCGATGATCTGGTCGGGGTCTTCGGTGCGAGGGTTGTCCGAGGTGACATACAGGACGTCGGCGGCGGTCGCGGCTGCTCCCATGAGCGGGCGCTTGCCAGGGTCGCGGTCGCCGGCTGCGCCGAACACCAGGTGGACGCGCCCGTCGCTGATGCTTCGTGCACTTTCGACGGCGATTGCAACGCTTGCGGGGGTGTGCGAGTAGTCGACAACAACCGCGAACGGTTGGCCAGCATCGACCGATTCGAATCGTCCGGGGATCTGTCCGGCGGTGCTGAGGGCTGCGGCGACCTTTGCTTCGTCATAGCCAAGAGCCACAACGGCTTCGGCCGCAAGGATTGCGTTGGTGACGCTAAAGCTGCCGCCGAGCGGTACGTCAACTGCATGGCCGCGCCAGGTGAACGAGCATGACCGTTGTGCGAGCGTTGCGTTGGCAATCTCAGTTGCGCCGTCAACTTCGATGAGCTCGTGATCGGATGGATACTTCCCCGCCTCGCGTTGTTCTCGAACCCGGGCAGCAAGCTTGGCCCCCCACTCGTCGGACACGTCGATGATGGCATCAGCACCGAACTCGGGTGAGAACAATCGTGCCTTGGCCTCGAAGTAGTCATCCATGGTTGGGTGATAGTCGAGGTGGTCTTGGCTGAGGTTGGTGAAGATCGCCACCGATACTTCGCTGCCGGCAACCCGCTGCTGGTCAAGTGCGTGCGAGGAAATCTCCGCGGCGACCACGCTGCAGCCCTCCTGGAGGTGGCTGCGGAGCGCCTGCTGGAAGTCGGGCGCCGCAGCGGTCGTGAGCGACCCGGTGAGGGTTCCCATCGATGCTGCGAGCTCTCCGCACGCGGTGACGAGATGTGCAACAAGGGTGACGACGGAGGTCTTGCCGTTGGTGCCGGTGACCCCAATGAGGTCGAGCAGTGCCGACGGGTGGCCTTCGAATGCCGCCGCCAGCTCCCCCGTGGCGAGTCGACTGTTGTCGACGATCAGCTCGGGGACACGATCCGTGACGTGACGCTCAACAAGGACAGCAACGGCACCGGAATCGATAGCGCCGTCGACGTGATCGTGGCCGTCGAGCGAGGACCCTTGCAACGCGCAAAAGAGCGCACCTGGTGTAACGGTGCGCGAATCCTGGGTGATCGACGTGACATCCGGAGGTTCGCTGTGAGCAGAGGCGAGTGACGCAGCAACTGGTTCAGCCCATTGGGCTCTGGTTTTAGCGAGGAGGGCGTCGAGCTTCATGACCCCTCCGCCAAGGCTGCGGCGGGCGGGATACGGAAGTGCGCCAGGGCAAAGTTCGAGATCTCGCCAAAGAGCGGCGCCGCCACTCGACCGCCGGAAGCATCGCCTTCTGGTTCTTCGATCATGACGATGATCGAGAGCTCCGGCTTACCGGCCGGCAGGTAGCCGGCAAAGCTGGTGAGCAGGTGCACGTCGCCGTCCTCGTCGAGATAGCCACCGCCGGGTTGCGCGATTCGAGCCGTGCCGGTCTTGCCTGCGATCTGATAGCCGGGAACCGATGCGAGCTCGCCTGTGCCGCCCTCTTGAACTACTCCTGCGAGCAGCGATGTCACTTCGCGAGCGGTTTCCGGCGAGACGACGCGACGTCCTTCTCGGGGGCTTGCGATGTCGAACTCGCCGTCATCGCCTCGGATGCCCATGACGACGTGAGGTTCAACCAACACACCGTCGTTCGCGAACACGTTGTAGGCACGAAGCATCTGCAGGGGTGTGGCGGCGTAGCCATAACCGATTGCAGCGAAGGGCTTCGAGACACCGGACCATTCGTCTCGGGGGTGCAAGATGCCCGACGACTCTCCCGGGAAGTCGAGCGCCGTGCGTGAGCCGAGGCCGAAGTCGACCAGGTAGTCGTGGAAGGTGTCGTCGTCGATGCGGTCGACGAGGAGCGCAACGCCAACGTTGGATGAGTTTCGCAACACATCACCGGTCGTCATTACGGTCTGGTCGGTGCGAACCGAGTCGGCGAACGACACGTCGTAGACGTCGAGCTTGTCGGCGATCTCGACGGTGGTCTGTGCGGTGATGAGATCTTCTTCGATGAGCGCGCCGATAGCGATTGGCTTACTGATCGAGCCGGGCTCGACGATCCAGGTGACGGCCTTGTTGTCGCCGGAGACTTGGATGATGCCGTCGCTTCCTCGAGCAACCGTCGACATGGCCAGGATTTCGCCGGTGGCTGTGCGAGACACGATGACTGTGCCCGACTTCGCTCCAGATTCAGCAACGGTGCGCTCGAGGAGCTTCTCGACCTCGAACTGCACGGTGCGGTCGAGGGTCAGGACAAGTGAGTCGCCGGCTTCGGGCGCGATGAGCTCGTATTTACCATCGGGAATAGTCACGGCGCGGGCGCCGCCGTTAGCCAAGCCTCGTTCGATGACCATCCGGCCGTCTTCACCGGTGAGGATTTCGTCGTACTGCGATTCGAGGCCAGACAGGCCAATGCCATCGATGTCGGTGCGACCGAGGATGCCGCGGGCGACGTTGCCGCCCGATGGGGTTAGGCGGGCCTGTTCTTCGATGCTGTAGATGCCCGGAAGGTCGAGGCTGAGCACCTTTTCGGCGGTCTCATCGTCGACTTGGCGGGCCATCCAGGCGAACTTCACGTCGCCTTCGGCGGTGAGGCGACGGGTGAGTTGGTCGACATCGCCACCTGCGACCGCTGCGATTTGGGCGGCGATGTTCGCCGAGAAGCCAGGGGTCTGCTCTTCGGCAAACCGCATTTCGCGAGGGTCGGCCCAGATGCTCTGTCGTGGACTCGACACGGCAAGCTCGACGCCGTTGCGATCAACGATGGCACCGCGTTCAGCAGCGAGCGATGCGGTTCGGATGCGCTGGTTCTCGCCGTATTCGATGTAGCGCTCAGGCTCGAGAACTTGTAGCGACACGAGGCGCCAGACCATCACGCCGCCCATGAGGATCATGGCGAGGGCGATGACGCCGAGGCGCTGACCGGAGAAACCGTTCTTCGACGGCAACCGAACGAGGTTGATCATCGCACCGGTCACTGGCCGTCACCGGTTTCTTCTGTGCCGGCATCATCAGTGCCGGCATCATCAGTGCCGACGTCTTCGGAGTCGACCTCGTCCTCAACAGCCACCGGCACAGGGGCTTGGGTGGTCGTTGTTGGCATCAGCGATTCGGGGAGCGGCGCCGGCCCAAAAGGGTTGCCCACGCCCGGCTGCTGGATCGTGACCAGGTTGGGGTCGATGCCGGGAAGGTAGGCGCGCTGTTCCGGGCGAACCATGCCGAGCCGAGTTGTCGCTGTATCGAGAATACGCTTTGGCGCTTCGAGCTCGATGACCTCAAGGCGAAGCTGCTGGTTCTTCTCGCGCTCGATGTTGAGCTCGGCGTTCACGGCGTCGAGCTGGACGCGGTTCTGCACGATAAACGTTTGAACGACAACGATGCCGAGCAACGAACCAAACACAACGACAAGTGCGACGATGCTGAACACCACATCGCCCGAGCGGTCCTTTTGGACCCTCGCACGGGCGTGCTTTCGCGGGGTCGTCGGCTTCTTGGCCGGAGCCTTTCGTGCCTTCGCACGAGTACGAGTACGGGTACGAGTGCTTGTCATGCGCCCTCCACTCGAGTGATGGCACGCAACCGGGCCGAGCGGGCACGCGGGTTGCGGTCGAGCTCGGTCTCGCCCGCCGTGCGGGCACCGCGGAAGAACCAGCGGAAGTCCGATGTCGTTGGCATGCCGGGAGGGGCATCTCCGTCGACTGCGGTTCGCATACGGTCTTTTGTTATGCGGTCTTCGCCGGAGTGGTAGGTCAGCACCAGGCCAACTCCCCCAGGCTGCAGCATCTCGATCATCGATTCGACCGTGTCGCCGAGAATTTCGAGCTCGGCGTTTACTTCGATGCGCAGCGCCTGGAAGGTTCGCTTCGCCGGGTGTCCGGTGCTCTTGCGTCGAGCAGCTGCGGGCACCGCGTCGGCAACAAGCTGGGCGAGTTCGCCAGTCGTCGTTAGTGGACGTGCCGACATAATCGCATCGACAATTCGTCCGGCATGGCGTTCATCTCCATACGAGCGCAAAACGTCGAGTAGCTCGCCGGGTGCGTACGTGTTGACGATGTCTGCTGCGGTCTTGGTGTCTCGGTGGTCCATGCGCATGTCGAGCGGACCGTCGATTCGGTAGCTGAATCCGCGAGCGCCTACATCGAGCTGCGGTGATGAGACACCGAGGTCCATGAGGAAACCACTGATGCGGCTGATGCCGGACTCACGAAGCAGACCTGCGGCACGGTCGAACCGCGTGGTGTGAATGACTGCACGGTCGCCGTACGGCGCCAGACGCGTCGATGCGGCTTCGATCGCCACATCATCACGGTCGAACCCGTGCACGATGAGGTCGGCGTTTGCATCAAGCGCAGCGACTGCATGACCGGCTCCGCCAAGGGTGAGGTCAGCGAAGACTCCAGGCGAAAGCGAGCTCAGGATCTCGACAATTTCGGCTTCCATGACCGGATCATGGTGAAAGTCGGCAGCGTGAGAATCGGCAGTGTGAGAATCGGCGGGGTGTTCCATAGTCATCGGCACGACGAAAGGACGCCGCTGAAGCGCGAACAAACACGAGCGTTCATGGTGATGTCTCGGTCATTGACAGTCCCTCGGTCAGCGGGCGCACGTCAGGATTTCTCCCCTGATCGAGCTGATGGCAAGCGGGCGGAGTAGGGGCCTTCCATCTGCTAACCGAGAGACTGTCAATGAACGAGCCATGCTCGTGGTTGTTACTTCAGCTGACCCTCCACGACGACGTGTCGGGCGTAGACCCGACGGGTGCTAGTTGATCGTGCCCCCGGCTCGGAACTGCTCCTGCACCACTCCGGTGAGTGTTGCTTGGAGTGCCTCGAAGGTCGATTGATCCCAGATCTCCACGTGAGACAGGGCGCCCGCCACAATGACGTCGTCCTTCAGGTTGGCGAACTCGCGCAACCGTTGGGGAATTGTTATTCGACCCGCTGAATCGATTTCGATCTCGACGGTGCTCGACGCGAAAGCCAATCGGGCTTGCGGGTCGCCGTTGTGGTTCCGTACCTGGTCGAGCAACCGTTGGCTGACTTCCGCGAACGCCTCTTCGGAGTACACGGCCAGGGAATTGTCCTGCTGGGCGAGGTAGACCCGCTCGCCCAACTTGGACCGAAACTTGGCGGGAAGGACCACCCGATGCTTCGAGTCCAGGGAGCGGTCGTAGTGATTGACGAACAACGCGTACCCCTTCCTCAAGCTCGGTGCGCATGGGTGATGTGCGCTGTGCGGTGGTGCCGTTCTCCATGAGGAGACACAATATGACACTTCCTCCCACCAAAGCAAGCATCCTTTCCATATTTCGTCAAATTCTTCGAGAACTTAAGCGCAGAGTGGTACATCTTCCTGCTAGAGTCGAACGTTTGTCCGATTTGACGACGCCAATTATCATTGAATTTTCAACCTTCGAGCTCTCTCCAGTGCCAGTCTGCCCTGGATTGCTGGATTGTGGCGCGAAGTGGGAGATATACCCAACAAATCTTGCAGCGGTCGCGATCGACAACAAAACGGCACTCCGCAATACGATGTGGGCGACATGTTTGTCCCCGAATCGATCGCTGAAGATCCCGCCACCTTCCACGCTCGGACGTTCGACCACGTCGACCACGCGCTTTGGGTGCCTGTGCTCTCTGCCCGGCGCACGCTCGTGCTCGGAAGCTCCCAGCTCCTCGACACCATCGATGAGCAGTACCTCGCCACAAACTCGATCGCCACCGCCACCCGGCGCAGCGGCGGTGGAGCTGTTCTCGTCAGCTCGGTCGACCTTGTCTGGTTCGATGTCGTAATCAGCCGCGACAGCCAGCATTGGGTCGACGACGTCGGCCACTCGTTTACGTGGCTTGGGGCTGCTTGCCAGGCTGGGCTAGCTGACCTCGGGGTCGACACTTACATGCATCGCGGACGCTTGTCGCCAAGCACATGGTCGTCTCAGATCTGCTTTGCCGGGCTCGGACCGGGCGAGCTCACCATCGATGGACGCAAGGTTGTCGGTATGTCCCAGCGCCGCACTCGCACCCACGCTCGATTCCAGGTTGCGATCCTTCGCCATTGGAATGGGGCCGAACACGCGGCGATGCTCGCTGGACTCACAACCGAGGAACGAGCCGCTGCCTCGTCCGACCTCGAGCACGTAGCGGTCGGCTTATCCCACTCCCCCGATGAAATGCTCAACGCAGTTTTTGCGAATCTCTAGCGAACCGTGTCCTGATCGAGGATGGTGTCCGTGCCCGAGTTTCCCTTGAGGTCGTCGATGTTTGCTCCGCCGGCAATGGTGTCGTCGCCATCGCCTCCACGAATCCAATCCCGGCCTTCGAATCCCCAGAGTGCATCGTTTCCGGCGCCACCCGACATCCGGTCCCAGCCGGTCGAGCCAACCATGTAGTCGTCTCCCGGGCCGCCCCACATCCGTGCCCCGGCGGTGTCCGCTTGCCGTGACGGCTGCGAGGGTGACGTGATCGGGCCTTGGCCTTCGTTGGCAAACATCCAGTCGTTGCCGCGCCCACCGAACATCTCGTCGGCACCGAGTTGCCCGCGCAGGTCGTCATCACCGGAGTCACCAAACATTTGGTCGCTACCCGCCCCGCCCCGAAGCTGATCGTCCCCGGCACCGCCGTGCATCGCGTCGTGGTGTTCGTCGCCATGAAGGTGGTCATTGCCTTGACGTCCGTAAAGCTCGTCATTACCGAAGCCCCCGTGGAGGTAATCGTTCCCAATGCCCCCGTCGAGGTAGTCCTCGCCTCCTAGCCCATAGAGGTTGTCATCGCCGGGGCCACCCCACAGCCGGTCGTCGCCCTTGTCGCTCCGGAGATCGTCGCCGCTGAGATGATCGTCGCCCGGCCCACCATCGAGGTGGTCGTCACCGCTGCCACCATCGAGGTGGTCGTCACCGCCTTGGCCGAACAGCTCATCGCTCCCGCCCGAACCGTCGAGTTGATCGTCGCCCAAACCGCCGCTCAGATGGTCGCCGTCATCGCCACCGCGAACCGTGTCATCTCCATCCCCGCCGGAGACAACGTCGGCCCCTGCATTGCCGTCGATGAAGTCGGAACCGCTGCCTCCGAGAATCGTGTCATCACCCGCTCCCCCGACGACCATGTCGTCGCCGTTCCCGGCGTACACGGTGTCGTTGCCATTGCCGCCATTGATCTCGTCATCGCCCGAGAGGCTGCAAATAATGTCGTCGCCGCCCAGCCCGTGGATGAGGTCTCGACCAGGCGTGCCGACGATGACGTCATCGCCAGGCGTGCCGATGTGGTGCGTCTGTCGCACGCCGCTGGAGACATCGATCGCTACGTAGGCGGTTGTGCCTCCGGTCGGCTCGAGTCCCGTACACGATCGGGCTAGGCCCGTTGGGCTGTTCAACCACGTGGGCGACCTCGGCTGGACACACGGCAGGTCCTGCGCCGACTCGAACTGAATGTCGTTGAGGGTGACGTACCCGAACGGCCCGTGAAATTCCATGCTGGTGCATTGCGCAGACGTCCATTCGGGGCCGCCGATCTCGTCGATGCCGGAACCTCCGTTCACGGTCGATTCTTCGACGTAGACAAGCATGGCGTCGTTGCCCGGTCCGCCGTAGATGACTCCCCCGCCGTACTGGAAGAGATCGTTACCGGGGCCGCCGTATTGCGTTCCGGTGGCGCTGATCCAGTCGTTTCCGCCGCCACCGAAGACAGTGGCGCCGATGTCCCCTCCGTAGATCTCGTCATTGCCGAGGCCGCCGTAGATCGTGTTGGCTCCGAAACCGCCGCGGATCTCATCGCCGCTGCCCATGCCCCAGATGGTGTCGTCGCCGTTGTTGCCAATGAGCAGGTCCGGACCTGGGCCGCCGTAGATCGTGTCGGCCTGCGGTCCCCCCTCAATCCACACTCCGGTGGCATTCGTATCGCCAAACAGTGTGTCTTCGCCGTAACCGCCGAAGATCCGGTCGTCGTCCCCTTCGCCCGAGTGAAGCTCGTCGGGGCCGTAGCCGCCATAGACGCGATCGTTCCCATCTCCAGCCCAAACCTCATCGCTTCCTCCACCGGCGATGATGATGTCGTCACCGGCGCCGGCATAGATCGCATTGGCAGATGGGCCCGCGCAGATGTAGTCGTTGCCTTCTGTGCCAAGGATCTCGGCCGCATCGGAGCTGATCACGTTGAAGCCGGGAGGCGCGTTGCACCCGTCGGCAGCACCTGCTTGCGGGGCGACAAGCACCGAGCTAACCAGAGCGACTACTAGCAGTCGCGCTACAGCCGTCGACTTTTGCACTCCGCCAGTAGGGAAACCGCTCATTGGGCACCAGGGTACATCAGTGCTCCATATCGATGTCAGCGAATCTCGGCCACGCCGTCGAGCGCTGACTGTCAGACCGCCTAACTACGGTTTGGCCATGGAATTGTGGGAAGTCCGTTCGAACGGAATTGACGGTGCGTTGCGCGGGCGGCCGCTTCGCTATGTGCTGGTCAAAGTCATGCATGGCGCCCACACGCCTATGAGCATTCCCGAGCTCGTCGAGGCCTGCGAAGCTGCCGGGGTCGTCTTTGTCGGTCGGGCCTCGAAGATCGTGTCCGACGCGTTGAGGTGGGAAGTACGCAGAGGTCGAATCATTCGTCTTGCCCGAGGAATCTACGTTGCTGGAAGTGCGCCCCGCAGCACGCTTTGGCGCATCCGTAGGCGCGTAGCCGAGTATTTCGACTACCTCGACCAGCTCATTCCGCCGATCACTCGATCGGCCGCCCAGCTGGCCCCGCTGCCAACCCAGTTGCGTATCGCAACGCCGCAGCTGCAGTAGGCCAAACCCGCGCCGTTGTTGCTCGAACGGACGCTTCGGCGCGCCCGCTCCCAGAAATCTTGACGTCCTGGCGCGCCGAACGGCCTTCGACGCGTTCTCACGGCACATCGAGAACCACGTTCGGCCCACTTCAGGCACGAACGCAAACACTGATCGCCTCATTCGCCCGTGTAGTAGCGACAATTGTCAGCGATCAATGATGCGAGTCTCGGAGTTGTCGCTATGACACGGGCAGAACACCTGCGATCAACTCACGAAGCTCGTGCTTGCTCGGGTCGTCCGGCAACCGGCTAGAGGTACTTCCAGCTCTTGGCCCACTCGAGGTACTCGACGAACTGTTCTGGCTCGGGACGGCCACTGGTGTCGGCAAAGGCCGTCTCAAACCGAAAGTTCATCCATGACGAATCCGGAACCGGAAGATACGGCCGGGTCTTCCACCACTGATCGGGGGCGTGCTGGCGGGCAAGCCGGCCAGCGGTCCGCCACAAGTCGGGCCGCTTGATAAGCGCCACAGCGTTCTTCAAGGCCCATGCAGGCGGTGCGGTCAGAGAAGCCATCGGCCAAATGCTACCTAAGGAAATATCGGGCGCACTCCCCACTGTTCAGACAGTGATGCCTTATCGCGGAGCGTGTACAACTATCCTGAGGAAACGCCTGAACTGCGGCGGCACTGATTTCGAGGAGCGCGCGGGTGACGACAACCCCCCAATCAACACGGTCTGAAACATTCTCTACGCTGTTTCGGTCGATCGTAGACAACATCGAAACCGTGATTCGGGGCAAACACGACACCGTTCAGCTCGCCGTTCTCGCCATGATCTCCGAAGGCCACGTGCTGCTCGAGGATTCACCCGGCCTCGGCAAGACCTCACTCGCAAAGGCAATGTCGGCAACGGTTGGCGGGTCGAGCGGTCGTATCCAATTCACACCCGACCTTTTGCCCGCAGACGTCGTGGGCATGTCCATCTGGAACCGTGGAACCGGAGAATTTGAGTTCCGCCCGGGTGCCGTGTTTGCCAATGTCGTGCTCGCCGATGAGATCAACCGAGCCTCGCCGAAGACACAGTCGGCGCTCCTCGAGGCAATGGCTGAGCGTCAGGTGACCGTCGACCGCGCCACCCACCCGCTCGCCAGCCCGTTCATGGTTATCGCAACACAGAACCCGCTCGACCATGAAGGCACCTACCCACTGCCAGAGAGCCAGCTCGATCGTTTCTTGATGAAACTTTCGCTCGGCTACCCCGATCGTGAAGCCGAGCTCGAAATTCTCGATCAACAAGGCGACGGCGCAACAGTTGACGAACTGAGCCCAGCAGTCACCCCTCAAGACGTCACCATGATGACAAACGCACTCGCATCCGTTCATGTGGCGCCGGAACTGAAGAACTACCTTCTCGACATCGCCAACGCCACCCGAACCCATCCGGGATTGCGCCTCGGCCTGTCCCCTCGTGCTGTACTCAGTATGCAGCGGGTGGCGCGAGCCCTCGCCGCAGCATCTGGTCGAGCCTTCGTCATCCCCGACGATGTGAAGGCGCTCGCTCGCCCGGTCCTGGCCCACCGAGTGATGTTGACCCCTGAGTCGCAGCTTTCGGGAATGTCGGCGGCGGCGATCATCGACGACGTCCTGGCCTCCGTTCCGGTTCCTAGCGTCAACTAGCGATGCCAACCTCGCGAGGATGGCTTGCGCTGGGATTCGGCGCTGTTGCGCTCATTGCCGGGCGCTTGTTCGGCATGGTCGAGCTCTACATCGTTGGCACAGCGCTCATCGCAATCGCTGTCGTTGCCATCGTCGTTGCGGTCATGCGTCCACTTCAGCTTGGGGTTGGCCGTTCGGTCACCCCGCCTCGGTTGCATGTTGGCTCGGTCGGCCGCGTCGAACTTGCTGTGCGCAACGGGCAAACGAAGACCCCAGTCATGCGAATGACCGATGCGGTCCAAGGCACTGCGGGCGCGCAGCTGTTCGTCAGCCCTCTGGCCTCAAACGAGGTCACCCGGGCGGCGTACAAGCTGCCGACCGAACGCCGCGGAATTGTCACCGTGGGTCCCGTGAACTTCGAAGCTACCGATCCGTTCGGGCTCGCAACCCGGCGCTTCACCGCCCAGAGCGCAGGCAAGTTGGTCGTCTATCCCGAGGTGATTCCGCTGCCTCCCGCTCCGCCATCACCGGCAACCGAGCGGCGTTCGATGTCGGACACCCCCGAGTTTCTCGGCGGGCGCAGCGAGGAGTTCCATGCGCTTCGCCCCTATGTGCCCGGCGACGATATCCGCCGTATCAACTGGAGCGCATCAGCACGCCACGATGACCTCATTGTTCGCGAAGACGAAGCACCAACGCAGAACCACCTGACCGTGCTCCTCGATAATGCATCGCTCGACTCGATCCTTGCCGTCGACAAGGGCGCCACCGTTGCGGCCTCGCTGGTGTCGTCAATGCGCAATCGCTCCGACCCGTTCCGCTTATTGACAGTCGACGGCCATGACACCCAGTTTGTGCTCGGAACGTCCGGTGTCGAAAAGGCGCTGAGTGTCCTCGCCGTCGTCGAGCAGGCGCCGCGAGCAGCGTCGAGCGTCATCCCCCAAGATGCTCAAGGCGCCGTCGTGGTGGTTAGCGGACCAACGCCAACGATTTCTCGCTCCGAGCTCAGCCCGTACGGCCGAGTGATGTTCCTCACTATGGATCGCAGCGTATGGAGTGACAACGATGCGGTGACGCCCAGCACGGCCGACGCAGCAGGCACCGAAATCCGTCTGCGACTCGGGTCGATCGACGACTTGGCCAGCCTGTGGACCCGATCGATCACTACGCTCCTGTCACGGTCGGCTGCCCGATGATGGTCTTACGAGCGGGTAAGGATTCGCCAAACATGACGCCGATGCCCTTCCGTGCGCGTGGGCCAGCTGCCATGGTGGAACCTGTGCCCGTCCTGCCACCCTCAGATGCACCAGTTCCGTCAGGTCCCTCGTATGGAGTAGCGGCCGCATGATTCCACGCCGCCGAGGACAAGTACGCCGTATGCCAACATCGGTGTACGACATTGCGACCGAGCTCGCCCTCATCGCGTTCACGATTGCGATCGTCTACTCGTTTAAGCGACTCTTCGCCGACACCTCCTTCTTCGTGCCAATCGCTGCCGTCGCAATCTCGGCGCACGTCACCGCCGCAGCTGTTCGGTGGGCCCGCGGAGGTCTGCTCGTCTCCGCTGCGGTCTCTGCGCTTGCGTTCGGGTTCACCACGTGGATCCTCTTCCCTCCGACCACGCTCGATCCCGAGATTGGGTTCGGCGCCGAGGCCCTCGGTGGATACATCACCGACCTTGGGTTGAGCTGGGACCAGTTCAAGAGCGTCAGCGCCCCAGCGGAAGTCACCGCACCGTTCCTTCTCCTCATCGCTATCACCACCTGGGTGATCTCCTTCCTCTCCGACTGGGCGGCATTCCGGCTTCGATCACCCGGAGAAGCGCTCATTCCAGGTGTTGCCGTATTCATCTTCGGCTCGTTCTTTGCCGAGTCAGCTCGCGTCGAGACCACGGTGTTCGTGCTTGGCACCGCGCTCGCCCTGGTGCTTTTTCATCGCCTTGGCGAAACGTCGACTGCGGGCGCCTGGCTTGGCAGTGGTGCTGCTGAGAAGGGGCAGGCATCGCTGTTTCGAGTGGGCATGGCCATTGTTGCGGCAACCTTGATCGGCGGCGTTGGCGTGGCCCAGGCCTTGCCTGGATACGACGAGCCACCAATCGAGAACTTCGACCCCACGACCTGGGACGACCCCGCTGATCCACGAGTGGTGCTCTCGCCACTTGTTGACATCCAGTCACGACTGATCGAGCAGCCAGATGTCGAAGTCTTTACCGTGCAGTCGCCCGTCAAGGACTACTGGCGAATCACGTCACTCGACGTGTTCGACGGTCGCACCTGGCGTTCACGCGGCTCGTTCGAGGGCGCTCGCGGCGAGCTTGAGACAAACCTCCCCAACGGCACGGTCACCGATCCGGCGATTCAAACGTTCGATATCAACCGGCTCGGAAAGATCTGGCTACCCGCTGCCTATGAGCCCGCCGAGATTCTCTCATCCCCCGAAGACATCGACCTCGAGTATGAACCGCAGTCCGGAACGCTCATCGTCAGCCGAGACCGCTCGACGAGCGATGGCCTGACCTATTCGCTTCTTTCTGCAGTCCCGCGCCGCGATGTCGAGACCATCGCAGCCGCCTCGTCGGCGATCCCCGACGACATTGCGGAGCGCTACCTCGACCTGCCTGCTGACTTCAGTGACCGGGTTCGCCAAGAAGCAGCCCAGATCGTTGTTGGTGCCGGCGCCGAAACGCCGTATGAACAGGCGCTTGCACTGCAGAACTACTTTCGCGATCCAACGAAGTTCTCGTACAGCCTCGACGTGTCAGCGGGTCACCGAACCGAGCAGATCGAAGACTTCCTCTTCGAGAACCGGACTGGCTACTGCGAGCAGTTCTCGGGTTCCTTTGCCGCAATGGCACGGTCGATCGGCCTTCCAGCCCGAGTGGCGGTCGGCTTTACCCCAGGTGAATGGGATCCTGCCATAGAGGCCTACCGAGTGACCGGCAAGCACGCCCACGCATGGCCCGAGGTCTGGATCGACGGCATTGGTTGGCTGCGCTTTGAACCCACCCCTGGTCGCGGCGCCCCCGGCGATGAGGCCTACACCGGCCAGCAAGAAGAGCAGCAGGATGAACCCGCAGCAACCTCTCCCGACACCACCGTGGCTCCGGAAGTGAACCCCGGGATCGGCGGACCAGATGCCACCACCATTCCTGAGCGGCCTGCAGAGGCACCAACGACATCACGGGTCAACCCCACAAGCGACCGGGCAGAAACCGGGGTCATCGGTGGCGCTCAAGGATTCACTGCTGCGCGGGTCTTCCGCATTCTGGCGATTGCCTCAGCGCTTATCTTGTTACTCTTCGCTCCGCTCGCCTTCGGGTCGTGGCGTTCGCACCGTCGCCACCGCTCGGTGTCGCACGATCCGGCCAAGCGCATTGGCTTGGCGTGGGCCGAATCACGCGCGGCTCTGCAGGTGATGGGAGTCAGCGTCAGCGACTCCGAAACCCCCAAGGAGCTCGTCAAGCGGGTCGAAGAGAAACGACCCGAGACCGCAGCCGTACTGAGTCCGCTCGCCAACGAGGTCACCAATGCCACCTACGCGAGCGGGACGGTCGATGAGTCTCGAGCTGTCGTTGCCGAGCAGGTCCCTGGCGTGCTTGCCGCACATGCCCGCGAAGATGTGGGCGGACGAGCGTGGTGGCTACAACACGCCAATCCCGTGAATGTGCTTCGAGACCAGGTTGGAACCTGGCGTCACCTCAGGCGCTAAGCCGTCTCGTAGAAAGAACGAGAGAACGAACGAGCGTTACTTGTCGTCGTTGTCGTCGTTGAGGCGGTTGCGCATACGCTCGCCTGCGTCACCAAAGAACCCTTTGCTGGTTCCGGCGCCACGAACGTTCCCCGTGACTTGCTGCAGACCGGCTTTACCGACACGTCGGAGGTTTTTCTCGCCGTACCAGGCCGAGCCCAACATGATTAGGAAGCCAACGAACGACAGCCAGTAGCTCGTCGACAGCGTGGCAAGAAGAACGGCGAGGCCGGCAACGAACCCGAGAGCAGCCAAACGGATGTGTTTGAACCCATGGGTAAACACGGTTGTGGACGACACCTCATGCGCGAGGCCGGGGTCGTCGTGGTAGAGCTGCTGCTCGATCTCGGTAAGGATTCGTTGTTCATCCTCGGAAAGCGGCATCCGTGGGTCCTCGTGTGGTGAAACGTATGTCGATGTCTTGTGCCTAGCTTAGCGGCGTTGCACAGTGGAATCTTCTCATACGATGCCCCATCAAACAACGCGCCGTCAGGACCCATCGGCCCGATTTTCCCATTGTTCACAATTCTTGGATCACTTTTTGTTGGGACCCCACTGTTGGTCGCCGCGTCGTTTGACCCGAAGTTCGCCATCGACCGTTGCTGAAGCGGGCCCAATTGCGGCGTTTCCGAACTTTGCCCGAACCTCATCGACGAGCAACGCAGTCCTCTCGCTCGAACGTTCACCGGTGTCCTCATCAGTGCCGCCGTCGAGGTTGAGCGACAACTGCTCGCCCTGGTCTTCGCCAAGATTCGCCACACCAATACCCAACAGTCGCACCCCAGGAGTCGTGTCGATGCCCGACAACAGCTCTCGCCCGAGCCGCAGGAGCTCGGTTGAAGTGTTGAATGGCTGCGGTGCGGTCGCTCGACGAGACAACGTCGTGAAATCTCCGAACCGCACCTTGAGCGCTGCGGTGCGAGCGACCAGCTGGCTGTCGCGCAAACGTTGTGCCACCGCATCGCACTGGCGCACCAGCTCGGTATCGAGTGCAACCGGATCGGAGATGTCGTTTGCGAAGGTTTCCTCATGGCTGATCGACTTTGCCCCCCGGCCAGACTCGACCGGTCGGTCGTCGATGCCCTGTGCGAGCGCATGCAGATGTCGCCCTGAAGCAACCCCAAGTGACCGAGTTAGAACGTCGAGCGGCGTGGCAGCAAGATCAGCGACCGTCTCGATACCAAGCGACGACAGTCGGGCACCGGTCGCCTTGCCCACTCCCCACAGCGCCCGCACCGGCAGCGGGTGAAGGAAGGCAAGCTCGTGACCCGCATGCACCTCAAACACGCCACGACCAAAGATCGGGCCGCTCCGCGACGCTCTAGGTTTGGCCTGCTCCGAACTCAGCTTCGCAAGGAACTTGTTCGGCGCAATGCCGACAGAACACGTCAGTCCCTCGTTTTGCCAGATTGTCTCACGGATATGCGTGGCGATCTCACGTCCCGTCCCATGCGAACGGCCAGCACCCGAAACGTCGAGAAAAGCTTCATCCAGGCTCAATGGCTCGACCAACGGTGTGACGTCAGCAAACACCGCCATGACCCTCTCGGACACTTCGGCGTACAGGCTGTGGTCCCCCGGGAGGAACACGGCGTCCGGGCACAGTCGCTGAGCCTGTGTCGACGGCATTGCACTGAACACGCCATAGCTGCGTGCTTCATAGCTGGCTGCCGCCACTACCCCACGCCGCCCAGTTCCGCCAACAACGACCGGCTTTCCCTTCAGCTCGGGACGCCGAGTCAGCTCGACCGAAACATAGAACGCGTCCATATCGACGTGGAGAATGACACGGTCCGGCACGCTCAGGAGTCTAGATCTTGTCGCTAGCCTGAGATCGTGCAGGATTCCACACCTCAGAACATGCTTCCCGACGCATCCCCACCGGTGTGGGCTCGCGTCGCTGCAGTGTCGTCGATCATTATTGCGGGCATCTGCGGCGGACTGATCGGCTGGTCCGTCGTCGACCTGCAGTGCGATCCGGGCGGTGACTGTTCAACAAACGCAGCGCTGATCGGGGTGGCCAGCGCCCTCATCTGCGCCATCGGCGTTTCCGTCGTGGCGGTCCTTACCCTTCGGGCAATGGCCGAGTGGAAAGCAATCGAAGCTCGCGATCAGGCTCGCCGGGAACGCGGCCTCACGTGAGCACGAACCAATCAACCGGCGGACCAACAGCTGACGAACCAACCATTGACGAGCTCAGGCAACTTGCCGAGCGCACGGCTCACAGCGTTGGCGCACAGGTACTCGCCCGCCGCAAGGCTGGCTTCTCGTGGGAGACGAAGTCGACGTCCACCGATGTCGTCACCGAAATCGACACTTGGGCCGAAGCAGCGGTGGTTGAACAACTTCTCGCCGCTCGCCCCGACGACGGACTTCTTGGCGAAGAGGGCGCGTCAGCTGCTGGCACCACCGGCATCGTCTGGGTTATCGACCCAATCGACGGCACAACAAACCTGCTGTACGACATCCCCGGTTTCAACGTGTCGATCGGCGTCGAGCAAGACGGCCAGCCCGTTGCCGGAGCCGTGTACGACCCGATTAGAGACGAGCTCTTCAGCGCCGGGGTCGGGCAGGGTGCAACACGTAACGGCGAACGCATTTCAGTCTCCGGCAAAGAGGTTTTGGCCACTTCCCTTGTCGGGACAGGGTTTTCCTACCAGCCAGATGACCGAATCCGCCAAGCAACGGCGCTCGTGCCGATCATTTCGAAGGTTCGCGATATCCGCCGTCTCGGCGGCGCGGCTCTCGACTTCTGCAACGTGGCCTGTGGCCGCCTCGACGCCTACTTCGAGCGGGGCCTGTCCCCGTGGGATGCAGCCGCTGGAGCGGTGATTGCGAGCGAGGCCGGAGCCATTGTCAAAGCTGATGATGGAGTCTCGTATGCGAGCGCGCCAGGCATCGCGGACGAGCTCATCGCACTGCTCGACGACGCTGGCGTGTGAATGCTGTGTCAGCAATGTATGAGCGCTGTGTGATCAAGCGACCACCGATACCTGACGGCGGCGCGTACAGCGCCTAGTGTGCGAACGGCAGCAGAACACGCGCTGCGAAGGTCGACACGAAGGAAGTGATGCTGTGGGAACTCGTATTCTCACCGTGGAGGATGACGAGCGCATCCGTACCGCTGTGCGCATGGCTCTTGAAGATGAGGGATGGGAAGTTGCCGAGTCCGACAATGGCGAGGACGCCTTGTTGAAGTTCGGTCAGCAACCCACCGATGTTGTGCTTATCGACATCATGCTTCCAGGTATCGACGGGTTCGATGTCTGCCGCTCGATTCGCCGCGTCTCGGACGTACCTATCGTCATGGTCACCGCCCGAGCCGACACCCACGATGTCGTTGCCGGTCTTGAGGCCGGGGCCGACGACTACCTCACCAAGCCGTTTGCTCCCAAGGAACTCTCTGCCCGTATTCGCGCACTGCTTCGTCGTAGTCGCAGCGGGGCCGCGTCGACGGGCGACATGTCGTTCGGCGATCTCGAGGTCATCCCTGATCAGGGTTTGGTCAAGCGCAACGGCGAAGAAGTCCACCTGACCAAGACGGAGTTCCGCCTGCTCGTCGAGCTTGCGTCGGCTCCCGGCAAGGTCTTCTCGCGTGAAACGCTGCTCGAAAAGGTGTGGGGCTATGGCTATTTCGGCGATGGCCGACTGGTCGACGTCCACATCCGACGTCTGCGTACCAAGATCGAGTCCGACCCTGCGGATCCCCAGCATGTGGTGACGGTTCGTGGTCTTGGGTACAAACTGCAGACCTGATCTGGTCACGGTCTCCGATCGCGACCAGCTGACTCCACGACCTTGCCCGATTCCGATAGGTTCACGGTGTGAAACGCCTCAGACTCGGGCTCCGGTCCCGCATTACCGTTGCGTTCGCCATCGGCGGTCTCTTGATCACGGCCTTGTTGGCCACGATCACGTTGACCACGACCCGCCAGGTGCTTCTTGGCGACCGCGATGAGCTCGCTGAGGTTCTGATCTATTCGAATGCGTCGCGTGCCCAGCTGCGCCTTACTGGCGACAACGAGCCGGGCGCTATTGCAAACTTGCTTGAGGGTTTGAACTCGGCGGCTGGTTCTCGCCAGTTGTTGAGCGTGGACGGTGCTCCGTTCTCTCGCGATGGCCAGTTCGTTCTCGAGCAGGTGCCTGTTGGTCTTCGAACCGCAACCCTCGAAGGCAATGCCGCTCGGCTCACGACGTCGATCGAGGACGCGCCGTTCATCGTCTACGGAATCCCGCTCCAGGGCTTCGACAACGTGATCTATTACGAGGCCTTGCCGCTCGACGAAGTCGAAGACACGCTATCGACGCTGCGCTTGGTGCTTCTCGGCGGTGGCATTGTTGTTGCGGGGCTTGCTGCCCTTGCTGGCCGGACGGTGGCGACCCGGGCGCTCTCGCCGTTGCGCGATGTCAGCAACGCTGCCGAGGCCATTGCGAGCGGCCGCCTCGACACCCGTCTCGATCCCGAAGGCGACGAAGACCTCGAGAGTTTGGTCGCGTCGTTCAACGAGATGGCCGGCGGTCTTGAAGAGCGCATCCAACGAGACGCGCGCTTCGCCTCCGAGGTGAGCCACGAACTCCGGTCGCCGTTGATGACGCTTACCGCATCGGTCGAGGTCTTGGAGAACGCCAAGCACGAGATGCCGGAACGGTCGCAGACTGCCCTTGACTTGTTGTCCAGCGATATCACCCGGTTCCGGACGTTGGTCGAAGACCTGCTCGAGATCAGTCGGTTCGATGTTGGCACGGCGTCGCTGCAGGCCGATCCGTTGTTGTACGCCGAGTTTGTTCGTGCAGCGATGCAGCTCGCGTCGGCCGACGACATCGAGATCGTGGTCGAACCTGACGCCGAAGACGTCATCGTGGTGGCCGAGAAGCGCCGCCTCGCGCGAGTCGTGGCGAACCTCGTCGACAACGCAGCCAAATACGGTGGCGGGGCCACTCGTGTGCATGTCAGCCGGACGGCCGATTCGGTACTGATGGCCGTGGAGGACAACGGTCCGGGCGTTCCGGTCGCTGAGCGCTTCGTGATCTTCGATCGGTTCAGTCGTGGTGGTGCGGGTGGCCGGCGCGGCTACGACACCGGCGTAGGCCTTGGACTGTCACTGGTGGCCGAGCACGTCAACCTGCACAATGGTCGAGTGTGGGTAGAAGATCGCCTCGATGGCGAACCCGGCGCTCGATTCGTCGTGGAACTCCCAATCGACGATGAGCTCGATGGAGAGTTCGCGTGAGCCACTACCCCGCTACCCGACGGTTCGTGAGCCGCCACCCGGTGACCCAGCTCCGTGCGGTTGCTGCCGCAGTGGTCACGGCTCTCGTGCTTGTGAGCTGCGGTATCCCCCTCGATGATGAACCGATCATCATTGCAAACGACGAGCTGCCAAGCTCGCTACAAACCGGATCGTCGACGACCACGACGCTCCCCGACCGCCTCAGCGAGGAGGTCACGATCTATCTCGTCGACCCTGGTGACGGCGAAGCCCGACTTGTCCCCGTGGTCCGTCAGGTGCCCGTTGTCGAAGGCGGAACCGAGATTGCCCAGGTCATCCTCGAGCAACTCCTCGCTGGCCCAACGTCCGAAGAGCAGCTCGAAGCGAACGTCACGTCCGCGATCATCTCATCGAACGACACCCCGATCTCGGTGTTGAGCCTGGAACGTCCCGTCGAGAACCAACTTGTCGTCGTGCTCTCCGAGCGCCCAGCCATCGAGGGTAGCGACCGCACGGTCGCCTTCGCCCAGCTCGTATTCACGCTAACTGAGCTCAGCAATGTCGATCAGGTGCGCTTTGCGGTCCGATCCGAAGGCGGGAACGATGAAGACATTTCGGTCAGCACCGACACCGAGGACGGCGATGTTCGTCGTGCCGTCGACCGCACCGACTTCCCGTCATTTCGGGTGATCCAAAGCCCCGGCTCCTGACGGTCTGAGAACAGCTACCCGTCGTGAGATGCGGCGTCGAGGACCTCTTCGGGGAATCCCTGAGGTGAGGTGGCGAAGAAGATCGACGCCACGCCATAGAGCTCTTCGTTGACGAACTTGAGATCCTGCACTGCGTCGGCGATGCGGACACGGTTCATGCTGCCAGCTTGGTACGCAACCATCGACCCGAACTCCTGATCGTTGGCTGCTCGGGCGGCTTCAACACCAAACCAGGTCGCAAGTACCCGGTCGAACGCTGACGGCTCGCCGCCGCGTTGGACGTAGCCCAAGACGGTCGTGCGAGTTTCGAACCCGGTCTGCTTGGTGATCTCATCGGCAACGAGGGCACCGATACCACCGAGCTTCACATGACCAAACTCGTCAAAGGTGTCGTCGGGAACGTTGAACGTGCCTGGGAGCGGCTTTGCCCCTTCGGCAACCACGATGATCGAGGCGTACTTGCGGGTATGGCGCTTAGTCAGCGCAGTGCAGACCTCGTTGATGTCGAACGGCTTCTCCGGGATCAAGGTGATCGTTGCACCGCCGGCCAGGCCGGCCCACGTGGCGATGTGGCCAACGTGGCGGCCCATGACCTCGACGACCATGACCCGGTCGTGGCTTTCTGCGGTGGTGTGCAGTCGGCCGATCGCTTCGGTGGCGATATCGACCGCGGTGGCGAAGCCGAACGTCATCTCAGTGAGGCCAATGTCGTTGTCGATCGTCTTTGGCACCCCGAGAACGGGAAATCCGAGCTTGTACATCTCGTTGGCGCACGAGAGCGTGCCTTCTCCGCCGATGGCGATGAGCGCATCTACGCCATGAGCGTCGAAGGTTGCCCGGCACAGGTCGCGGCCGTCTTCGCGCATGAACGGATTGATGCGAGTGGTGCCCAGCACGGTGCCGCCGCGGGTGAGCAACCCGCGACATCCTTCGACGTCGAGCGGCATGATGTCGTTGTCCATGACGCCCTTCCAGCCGTCACGAAAGCCAATGACTTCGTTGCCGTCGGCGGTTGCCTGGCGAACGACGCCGCGGATCACTGCGTTGAGACCGGGAGCGTCGCCCCCGCCGGTAAGGACTGCGAGTTTCACGTACTCGACTCTACGAGAACGACACGCGTTGAGATGGCAGATCGCAACTACAGATAGCTGTGCGTGCCGTGTTCTCCGTCGGTGTTGGGACGAAGTCGGCTCGCCGGCCAATGACGATCTACGCTGACGCTATGACCGTTGTTGTAGCCATTGATGCAGGAACTACCGGCGTGCGATCGATCGCCTTTAGCGAGACGGGAAAGCCCATAGCTTCGGCGTATCGGGAGTTCCCCCAGTACTTCCCTCAGCCCGGCTGGGTAGAACATGACGCTGGCGAGATCTGGGACGCCGTTGTTGCGACCTTGACCGAGCTCATGGCGGGCCTCGATGACACCGTGGCCGCCATCGGCATCACCGATCAGCGCGAAACCGTTGTGGTGTGGGACAAGTCGACCGGTGAACCGCTCCACCGTGCAATCGTGTGGCAGGACCGTCGAACCGCCGATCGTTGTGCCGAGCATGTGGCTGCTGGGCACCTCGACATGGTGCGCAACACCACCGGCCTGGTGCTCGACCCGTACTTCTCGGGCAGCAAGCTCGAATGGCTTATCCGCAACAACCACATCACGATCACCGACGACACCGCCTTTGGCACGGTCGACAGCTGGCTGGTGTGGAAGCTCACGGGCGGCACCACCCACATCACCGATACGACCAACGCCAGCCGCACGCTGCTGTACGACATCGGGAAAATGGAGTGGTCGAACGACATGCTCGAGCTCTTTGGTGTCCCTCGCTCGATCATGCCCGAGGTGATGCCTTCCTCCGGGCGATTCGGAACGACAGCGATGAACCTTCCCGTGCCTGGTGGTATCCCGATCAGCGGCATTGCGGGCGATCAGCAGGCGGCCCTCTTTGGCCAGGCGTGCTTCTCCCCCGGCGATGCGAAGAACACCTATGGCACCGGCTCGTTCATTTTGATGAACGTTGGCACCACCAAGCCCGACCCGGTCGAAGGGTTGCTCACAACTGTTGGTTGGACGCTCGCCGACGGCACCACCACCTACGCCATGGAAGGTGCGGTATTTGTCACGGGCTCAGCTATCCAATGGCTGCGCGATGGTATCCAGATCATCGACGAGGCAGCCGAGATCGGCCCGCTTGCGGCATCGGTCGACTCGAGCGATGACGTCTTCTTCGTCCCGGCGCTGACTGGTCTTGGCAGCCCGTGGTGGGACCCACATGCCCGTGGAACCATCGTTGGCCTCACCCGTGGTACCTCCCGAGCACACCTTGCTCGCGCAACCGTCGAGTCGATTGCCCTCCAGTGCCGAGACGTGATCGATGCCATGGCGTCTGCTGGTGGCGTCAACGTCGAGAGCCTTCGGGTCGATGGCGGGGCTTCGGTGATGGAACTGTTGCTGCAGATCCAGGCAGATCAGATCGGTGTACCGGTCCATCGCTCCGCCGTGGCTGAAACGACCGCATTGGGCGCGGCCTACCTCGCAGGCATTGCTGAGGGCGTCTGGTCGAGCACCCAAGAAGTCGCCGATGCGTGGCAGTCAGACCTCTCGGTCGAACCGGCGCCGAACAGCCGTGAAGCCGCCGACACACTCCACGCCCGTTGGCTCCAAGCAGTAGCCCACAGCAAAGGCTGGAGTCAGGGCTGACCCGATACGTCAGCTGCGAGTGCGGCGGCGCCGATCGCTCCGGCGTAGGAGCCAAGTTCGGCAACAACGACAGGCACTCGAGGCCGATAATCGGCGCCAAGTATTCGGTTCGCAAGGCTTTCCTCGATACTGGAGCGCAGGCACTCGCCCAAATCGACCAAGCCTCCACCGAGCACGATCACCTCGGGGTCGAGGATGTACACCAAATCGGCCATACCAACGGCCACGTCTTGGGCGAAGCGCTTGATCAGCGCTTCGATACCGGGCTCTCCTTCGTTCAGGAGCTCGTTGACGTGTTCGCCCCGAATAGCAGCCACCGAGCCCGCACGCTCGATCAGCGCGTCGACACGGCCTTCTGCAGCCCACCGGCGGGCCAAGATGCCAAGGCCGTTGCCCGAGGCGAAATACTCCCAGGGGCCGCTAGCGCCGGTGATGTGTTCGGGGCCGTTGCGTTGGATGGTGATGTGGCCGGATTCTCCGGCGTAGCCATGCGCGCCTCGCAGCAACTTGCCATCGATCACGAACCCGGTGCCGATGCCGGTTCCCAAGGCGACGAATGCCATGTGCCCCACACCCTTGCCGGCGCCGTATTTGTGCTCGGCCCACGTCGCAGCTGTGGCGTCGTTTTCTGCCACGACCGGTACGCCGAGGCGCTCGATGACCCGCGGGACGAGCGGATAGTTCACCACGCCCGGAATGTTCGGCGCATACCGAAGGGTGCCTTCAGAGTCCATGAGCGCAGCCATGCCGAGCCCAACTGCGTCGACCGGTTCGCCGATGTCGTCGATCAGCTGCTCAGTCACCTCGACGATCGTGTCGACGAGAACATCGCCGTCAGGGCGGGTGCGTGACCGGCGGATAGCGAGCGGCTCAGTGCTCCCTGGACGCAGAACTACGCCTCGCACGTTTGTGCCGCCCACGTCGAAACCGATTGTCAACATCAACTACTCCGTCCGGCGAACCAACCAGTGGCGTGCACCCAGTCAGCGCGATCGCCAACGGACTCACACCAGCGGTGAAGGTCGAGTTGATCCGACACGCATATCACCTGGGTCTGGTAACTGTACCGAAGCAGAATAGAGAGGATCGATCCGGTTAGGCGAGCTGGAAGATCGGCGAGTGGCTCTTCGATCAGAATCGGATACGGCCGCTCTTGTTCATCTCGAAGGTCGAGCAGACCACCGGTGCCATCAACGTCGGCGCCGAGGCGACGCGATTCCTCTTTCATCACGGCGAGGAGCTGTTGGTGGCTGCGAAGAGTCCGTCGAATGCGCATGCGGCGCTGGTCGATTTCATGCCGCCGGGTTTCGAGTTCGATGATCTCGGGTGGGAGCGACGAGCTTTCGATCGAGCGAAGCAAGCGGGCGCGAATCGTTTCGAGCTCGGCACTTTCGGCGATGAGACGGTCGGCAACGTCTGCTGCTTCGAACGGTGCCGCCTCAAACCCGAGCGCAGCGAGTTGCGAGGTCAGCTGCTCGGTTGGTGAACCGGGGGTCATGTCGTACTCGGCGAGCGCCCCATCGGCTTCGGCGACCGCGAGGTCGGCCATGACAGTCACATCGTTGGCGTCGCTGGGCAAGACCTGCTCGCGGGCTGCTCGGGCCTGACTGAGCGCTCCTTCGAGTTTGGTTCGGCGGTCGTCGGCTCGAACGTTGGCCACCGTCAGCTGGAGCTCTTCGATTGCGGGTAGCGGCGGTGCAATCATGTCGAGCGCTTCAAGCATCTCTTCGTCTTCGGAGCGCACCACGAGCGTGGCCCCAACCGCCGAGCCCGAATCGCTGTTGGTGAGCACGGCCCGTTCGGTCTCGACATCAGCCGCAGCAGCGTCGGCACCCCGGAGCTCAGCGGCCGACAAGAGAATCGCCCGGTTGATCGTGTCGATGACCTCGAGCACCATCTCGGTTTCGGCGGAGTAGGCCGCAGCACGGTTGAACAGCGAACCCGTGGGTACGAGCTCGGACCCGGGAACCTTGGGGGCGAGCGTTGCCGCCTTATGCATCGGGAAGCGTCGGCCGTAGGTTTCGACGATGCCGGACAGCCCCATGTTCTCGTTGTGCGAACGAACCGCGTCGATGGTTGCAGCAAGCGCTTGTCGGGGCGCGGGCGCCAACCCAGAAATCACGCAGAACGCTCGATCGAGCGGCAACGACCGCTCACCGAGCCGGGGCGACTGCAGTTCGACAATGCGAATTGCTGGGTCGGAGCTTCCTGAGTGGACGTCGGCGGCTTCAAGCCGTCTCCGCGCCTCTCGGACCCGGCTCAGATCGCTCGGTGTCACTTCGACGTTGACTCGACTCGCTTCTTCAAATCGTCCATAGCCGTGTGCAGGATCTTGGCCTCTGCACGACGCTTTACGAAGCCCGGCAGCGGAACGAGCATGTCGATCGATACGTAATAACGGACCTCACATCGCTCGCCGCCATCGATCGGGACGAATTCGTACTCGCCATCGATTCGTTCCATGACGTCGCCTTCGATGAGGCGCCACGACATACGCAACGGGTTCGACCCATAGCTGTACCGAAGGGTGTAGCTCGTGGAACGGCCCATTGCGGCGACACGGTAGGCAACATCGCCACCACGACCGGAGTCGTCGACGGCCACAACATCGACTTCTTTGATGTCGCTGGCCCACTCGGTGTAACTGGCGAAATCGGTGGCAACGGCAAAGCACGCCTCTGGTGTGGCATCGATTTCTGTGCGTTCTGCGGCGTGATCAGCCATGAGTTCTCCCAGCGGGTCGGCAGGCATTCTGCGGTGTCGACAGCACTCGCAGAGTAGCCGAGACGTATGGGTAAAACCGCCAACGGGCTGACGAATTCGTCAATCCGCAGACGCCAGGAGAGCACTCGACCACGCAGCGTGGAAACACGAGAGACAACACCTCGGAAACCTGTGGCGGTTAGCGATCCTCACGCGGGTGAAACACCGCAAAGCGCGACCCCCAGAGGCCGGCAAATCCGAGGCCAAGGATCGGCACGAGCAGACCAAAGGCTTGCTGGGTGAATGGCCGCAGCGAACCAAACAGGACCGAAATCACGATTTGCAGCACAACCGCAAGCCATAGCCGGTTTCGGGCTGATGCCGGAACGTGGCTGGAATCAACACTGAGCAACCCGGTGAGCGTGACATCATCGACCCGGCTTCGCTGGATGCCGTTCCAGATGCCCAGCCCAAGAAGCAGCGTTCCGGCAACGAAGACCAGGCCGCACACCACGGCGAACGTGACATCAAGCCGCTCAGCGAACAGATAGGTCGCCGCCGACAAGGCGCCGAAACCTGCCGTGCTGATCAGGCTGGCATTGATGATCTTGTCGGCTCCGGGCATGTCAGTGCTCATCAGGCACCCATTCTGCCAGCGCGTTTGCAAGGCGAGAAGCGAGCACATCGTAGGAGAACTCGGCAACGGCACGTGCTCGCGAGGCTGCAGCCATCTGTTGGCGGGTGTCGGGGTCGTTGAGAAGCGCTGCGAACAGCTCGACAAGTTCGCTCACCGAGGCTCCGGCTGGGGCGACCCGCCCGGTGATGCCATCGAGCACGGCTTCGTCAGCGCCGCCTGATTGGCCTGCGATCTGGGGCGTTCCGGTGGCTGCGGCTTCGACGAACACGATGCCGAAGCCCTCTTGTTCGAGCCCTCCCCAGCGGTTGCGGCACAACATAGCGAACAGGTCTGCCGAACCGAGCAATCCGGCCTTGTCCTCCTCGGTGATGCGTCCGAGCAATCGAACGGGGGCATCGAGCACGTCGATGCGCTTCTGCAGCCGGTCGGCGTCGCGTCCGCCACCGGCAATGCACACGACGAGGTCGGGGAAGTGCAACCGGAGTTGCGCGGCGACCGCAATCAACGTGTCCATGCCCTTACGAGGAACGAGGCGCGACACGCTAAAGATGAACGGCGCGTCTGCCGGTATGTCGAAGCGAGCCCGAATGGTGCGCTGTTGGGCGTCGTCAATAGGCCGATAGCGGTCGACGTCGACCCCTGGGGGGACCACGACGTTTCGCAGTGGCCGTCCAACGGCACGCTCAGCTTCACCTAACGCGTACTCCCCTGCGGAGATGACCGCGGTGGCCCGATCGAGCACTCGGGCGAGCACCTGTCGGCTCCCCGGCAGACGGCCAGGCACCGTGACCTCTGCGCCGTGGAGCACCACGGCATACGGCAGTTCGAGTGACGGGCCGATCGCACCGAGCGGCACCGCCGGGTCGATCACGTGGAGCTTTGCACCAAAGTCGTTGGCGGCCTGATCGAGCCGCTTGGTCAGCCACGGGTACGGAAGCAAAACCGGTTCTTGTGATCGATGGATCGTGTATGCCTCGCCGGCGTCAAACGACTCGACTGAACCGAACGCTGTGACCTTGGTGTAGGGCGTGGTGTGCACCTCGAACGAAGCCGGGTCGAGCCGTTTCCACAGCTCCCAGAGGTACTGCTGAATGCCACCGACCTTTGGCGGGTAGTCGTTCGTGACCAGCAAATGTCGTGGAGAGGGCGAGCTCATGATGTTGCCTCAGTTACCCGAGTTACCAGGTCGTCGTATCCGAGCTGAGATGCAGCCCAGAGCGCATGCTCACGTTCGATCTCATCGGTGCTGGCCACGTAACGTTCGACCAATGCACGTACTTCGGTGCTGGCAGCCTCACCCACGTTTCCCAGTACTACGAGTGCGTTGCGCCGAAGGTAACGGGGTTCACGTCGGGGGATGTACCACGCGCCAAAACGCTCGAGGAGCTCGTCGTCTGTGCAATTCAACAGGTCGACAACCTCGACCGCGGTGACGCCAACGGTCGGCGGTGGCGTGTCGTTGCGGTCGGCAATGACGTTTGGCGGGCACGACGTCTGGCAATCGTCGCATCCGTAGATCCGGTTACCGAGGGCCTCACGGAATTCGAGCGGAAATGAACCAGCGGATTGCACAAGCCAGGCAAGGCATCGGTTGGCATCGATGACCCCATCGTCGACGATCGCGTCGGTCGGGCACGCGTCGATGCACCGTCGACACGGCCCGCAGCGGTCGCCCATTGGCTCATCAGCGCCCTCCAGTGGTGCAGTCGTGACGACGGACCCGAGCACGAACTTGCTGCCGGCTTCGGGAATGAGGATGTTCGAGTTCTTCCCCCACCAGCCAATACCTGCTCGATATGCGGCGGCGCGGTCGACGAGTGCGTTGTCGTCGATGAGTACCCGACTTTTCCATCCGGCGGCCGTGAGCGCGTCGGCAATGGCGGTCAGCCCCACGCGGAGCTCGGCGTAGTGCGGTTCCCACACGTATTCGGCAATCGCTGCTGCGCCGGTGGGCCCGATAGCGACCGGAGTTGCTGACCGTCGATAGGAGCGCGCAGCAACGACGAGTGATTGGGCGCCGGGAAGAACCCGCGACGGGTCGGTGGCCCGATCTGGATTGCGATACGTGAACTGCATATCGGCGCTCAGGCCCGCAGCCTTACGACTGTGGAGCACCTCTCGCACGTCGGCAAACACCTCAGCCGAGCACACTCCAAGCCGGTCGATGTCGTGACGATCTGCAATCGCTACCAACTCGTCGCGAAGCGATTGCATGGACATCTCTGGAATTGTATTCGGGCTACGCCAACTAGCCGCCGAGCGCTTGAAGCGATTCGAGCGAGAAGCAGCCGGTCATGACTTCGATTGCGGCTGGCGGGAGGTCTCCTCCGTTGGCCATGGCGATGAAGATCTCTTCGTCTTGGAATGCTTCGTCGATGCAGGTGATCTCTTCGTTGCTGAGCGTGACTGCGCCAGCGAACTGTTCGGCGATCAGCGTGCCGAACCGGGTGCACGTCGACACGACGCTGAACGAATCGGGCACGGTAGCGCTTTCTGCGGCATCGACGTCCGCAAAATACGTTGCGAAGATCGATGCGGTGACATCTTCGTCGACGACCTCGAGGATGCAGTCGGCATCGATGAACGACGCCATTTCGGGGTCGGCCGTGAACTGCTGCACGAGGAGCTCCCCCAAGTCGAAACAGTTAGCGAATACCGCTGCTGCTGGCTCGATGGTTTCTGAAGGGGCGGACTCGCCGGCGGTGAAGTGCGCAATGGCCAAGATGACTGCGGGCTGATCGTCATCATCACGGCTTAGGCCGCGGTAGATGCATCGACCGATCTCCTCGTCCTGGCCTTGGAAGATTGCGTCGTTGCCAAAGTCGATTTCGCTGAGAAATTCGGCTTCAAGGCGAGGACCGGCGCAATCGAGCAGGATCTCGATCGACGTGGCCTGCTCGTCGATTTCGAGGGTGTCAAACAGCACGCCACGATCGATTCGCAGTTCCGACTGCAGTCGGCCATCGATGCACCCCTGTTCGGTCTCGTCAAGGCCAAGCTCGCCAGTTTGGAACGCCTGCAGGGCAAAGGCACCGAGGCCGGGCCCAGCATCGGGCAGCACGAACGCCTCTTGTTCGTCTGCGTCACCGCTCTCGACTGCGTCAGTATCGGTGTCAGGGTCTGCGTCAGATGCCTCGGCGGCGTCTTCGAGACTCTCGGGATCGTCGACCGCCTCATCTGCTTCTGGAGCGGTCGTGGCCACGACAGCGATGGAATCATCATCCTCAGCCGCACTTGCTGCTTCAGTTTCGGCGGCCTCATCGACGATCTCACCAGAGTCCGCGGTCTCGGCCGTCTCGGTTGCGGTCTCTGAACTGCTGGAGCCGCCACAAGCCGCGAGTACCAACCCAGCGAGCAGGAGGATCATTGCGAGCGACGCGCTTCGTGTCGAACGGATGGGGCGTGAAGTGGTCTGCACGTGGTTCATGTCATTTCCCGCTAGTCATGTGAGGTGCCCCAACCGTAGTCAAGGTTGATGCGGAGCGAACTGGGGACTCTTCCCCATGCTCACGTGTCCCCCGCGAAACGCGAGCGACTATGTGGACTAGCGCTGCTCATGACGGAGCTCGGGAACGAGCCCTACATCAGCAAGTGCCCGCATGGCCCGGAAGTCGTCAAGGCTGATGACAACAGCTTGCTCGACCTCGCGCTCGCCACACAGGTACGTGACGACGCAGTCTTCGCACGCCGGGGTGCTCTGCATAACGCAGGTGTCGCAATCGATGGTGAGTGAGTCGTGGTTGCTCATGACCGAAACACTAGAGATGGGGTGTGACATCCTGTTTTGCGCTCGGACTTCCGCCGAGATCCGTGGACGCCGACATGGTCGTCCGCTCCGCTCCCTCCCCTCAAGCGCCTTTTGCGCTCGGACTTCCGCCCAGATCCGTGGACGCCGACATGGTCGTCCGCTCCGCTCCCTCCCGACGATCGCTTTCTCTTGACGACGTTTGAAGCGTCAGCGGCAAACTCGAGTTCGGCGAAGCCCGCCAGGGCTGAGCCGATACGGTTACTCGTCAGGGAACAGACCTGGCTCGCCGTCGCGATCGTTCCTGCGGCGCTCCTCACGCTCACGCTCCCACTCATCGCACTCCGGAGCGAACCGCTCCTCAGCATCGCTGCGATCGATGTTGCACTCTTCCTCGAGGCGACGATCTCGCTCCTCAACGTCTTCACGATCGTCGCGGTCATCGACGAATTGTCGTTCAGCATCACGACGGTTGGGTTCCTCGTCGTCGCCACCTTGCCACAGCCCGATGACCAGGCCCGCGCACATCAAGAACGCCGCAAGCACGCCGAACCCGATAAGGAAGTTGCCCAGCTGATCGCCAGGCTGCTTTGGTGGCGTTGACGGTGCCTGGTTGTTGGTCTCGAGTGTTTCGTTCATGGCATTGATACGTCCCTGAAAGCGATCTGGTTCCCGTTACGAACCGAACATCTGTGGTGGATAGGCCTCGATCTCTTCGATCGTGGCTAGGGCGTCGTCCCCAGCAAAGGCATAGAGCACGGCATCGGGATGTTCATCTTGAAAGAAGCGGTACATCGTCACCCAGACGAACGTTCGACAGCCGTCTTCGCAGCCAGCCGGACGATCGAGCGTCGTGATCTCACCTGAGCGGACAAGAGTTGCCTGGGTCTCCGAGCGCACGGCGATGCCGGCATACCCGATCGCGACGTCGAACGGGTTTTCGATCGCGAACTGCAAGTCTTCATCGCCTGGTGGTAGCAACAGTTCAATTTCCAGGAATTGCGTGTCGTGGTCTTTCGCCACCGCCGTTACCAGCGACGGAGTGCCGAGCGCGGCGATGTCGAGTTCAGGAGCAACATCGACTGGAGGCTCTTGTGCGTACACAACTTCATCTTCGAAAAAGTCATCAGGCGGGTTCATCGCATTGGCGGTCATCAACCCAAGGATGAGGGCGCCAAGGAGAACAACGAACGGAATCGCTACGACCACGCTCACCAGCAGCCACATCGCTGAAAACGATTTCTTGGGTGTTCTGGCTTCCATAGGGTTATGACGATCGCTCGGGGAATGAAGTTCCCAACGTATCGGCACCTATTTGCTCGCGCCTGAGGGCGTCGCTGTCCTGACTTTTCGGTCGCTACGCCAAAAGGTCGATCAGTTGTGCGCTCGAGATCACATTTGCGCCGCTGCTTGCCGCTCCGGCGCGCACTCGCTTGTCCGAACTCACCACCGTGACGGGGCGACTCTGATCTGTCGAACCCACCGCATCGATGATCACATCGTCGGCTTCGACTCCGTCGGGGCTGAACCGAATGCGTACCCCTCGATCACGCCCCGCTCCCCCAACCGCTCCGACATCGGCTCCGTCGAACACCACGTCAAACGTTGCCGAAACGCGGGCGGCGATGGCGCAGAGGCCTTGCTCGAGCCAGTCGCGCTGTCGCTCAAGTTCCCAGTCGTCATGGGCGAGCTTCGTGACGTTGTAGCCGTCAACAAGCACGGTCATATTCGGGATCGATAGCAAGTACTCTGCGTAGTCGACCGAGCTGTCGACCAGTCCGTGCGGAACCGGCAGGGCGACTCGGCGAGCAACCGGCACTCGCTCGGGGGTCGCTGCTCGACGCAGAGAGCTGAGCTGGTCTGCCATGTTGGCTATCGACCCTTCCAGCACATCGACCGCAAGACGGACCTCCTCGTCGCTGACAGCTCCGCCGACCGCAGTGGTTGACAGTTGTGCTGCGGTCATGGTTTCGACCAACGCTTCCAGGCGCTTCCGTTCGGCGATGTGGCGGGCCATGATCTCTTCGGTTCGCTTCAGCTCAGCCACGGCCCGGTGGCGCTGTTCGGCGAGCTCGGTGTTCGAGGCGGCCAGCTCGTCACGCTCGACCCGGAGGGTGTCGCGCTCGCTCGTTGCCTCAGCGGCTAACGCCTCCGCCGCGTCGAGCTGACTCGTTGCCTCTGCGAGTTCGGCTTCTGCTCGTTGGCGAGCTCGGTCAGCAACATCGAGTTGATGTTCAAGCTTCTTCGACGGCGCGCTCGAGGTGATGATTGGCTCGTCGGCGGCCTCGAGCATTTGGTTGACGAACCTTTCCCAGCCGTCGCCGCGTTCGACGTAGGCAAGGCCGGTTCGCCCGACGGTCTTCTCGTCGGCTGCCTCGGCGACGCGAGCTCGAAACTCATCATCGGTGTTAAGCACGTCGAGAACGGCGTCTTTGGCCTTGTCGGGCAGCTTGGCGAACTTCAGCATCGGCACGAGGCGGGCCGGTGGTGGAATCGGCGGCTTGGCCTTCTTCCCCTTCTTGGCCACCGCCAGCGCAAGATCGAGTAGCGGGTCGAACAGCGATGACGCCATTGGTTCGTCGACTACTACTCGGCCGAAGCCGAAACGAGTTCGCCCAACTTGGCCGCTGCCCCGCCAGAGTCGATGGCCTCGGCACTGAGCTCGAGCCCAGTCTCAATGTCGGCGGCGACTCCCGCGACGACGAGTCCGGCAGCGGCATTGAGCATGACGATGTCGCGAACGGCGCGGTCTTTCGAAGAGACGCGTTCACCAGCGAAAACTCGCCGGGCAATATCGGCGTTGACGGCAGCATCCCCACCGTCGAGAGCGCCGTCAGCGGGTTTGGCGATTCCGAGGGCTTGGGGGTCGATGCTGATCGTCGCGATCTCGCCGTTGGCGAGCTGGTGAACAGTGGATGGACCGTTCGTCGTGAGCTCATCGAGCGAACCCGCGCCGGTGACGACCCAGGCTGCGTCTGAACCAGTGGCTCGCAATACGTCGATCATGCGGGCTCCGAGCTCGGCGTCGGCGGTGCCGACGATTTGGCGCGTGACCCGTCCGGGGTGAGCGAGCGGGCCGAGCGTGTTGAACACGGTGGGCACACCCAGCTGGACGCGTACGGGGCCGGCGTGCCGCAGCGCCGGGTGATATGCCTTGGCAAAGGCGAATCCGACACCAATGGTTGAGACGATTTCGCCGAGCTTGTCGGGCGACACCTCGAAGTTGACGCCGAGCTGTTCGAGCAGGTCGAAGCTGCCCGACGTTGATGACGCCTTGCGGTTGCCGTGCTTGCAGACGGTGGCTCCAGCAGCCGAAGCCACGAAGCAGGCCATGGTCGATACGTTCACCGCAGCAACGCGGCGGGCGGGTGACCCGCCCATGCCAACAATGTCGATCGTCCCCTCAGGAACGTGCAGCGGCGTGGCGGCGTCGTGCATAACGCCCACCATCGCAGCGAGCTCTTCGGTCGTTTGCCCCTTGATGCCAAGCGCAGTGACAAACCCTGCGATCTGGGCCTCGGTGGCGTTGCCAGCAAGGATCTCGGCCAGTACCGCAGCGGCGTGGGGTCCGGGAAGATCTGTTCCCGCCATCAGGGCCGCAAGCGTCCCTTTCCAACCACCAAAGTCGTCAAGCGCTGAAGTCATGGGTCAAAACTAGCCCGGCCCGACCATCACCACGAAGGCGACGGCCGGGCCGAAGAGACAATTTTGAACCGCTAGGTACGCCGTGCGTACCTAGCGGTTCAAATATGTGAGGTGTTAGGCGAGATCGAAGCGATCGTTGTCCATCACCTTGGCAAACGCTGCAGCGAAGTCGTTGGCGAACTTTGCGCCAGCGTCGTCGGCTGCGTACACGTCGGCGATCGCACGAAGGATCGAGTTCGAACCGAACACGAGATCGTTGCGGGTACC
>CAKZVC010000023.1 GCA_937922235.1 uncultured Acidimicrobiales bacterium
GGCCGTCTGCCTCGAGCGAAATGTCGTCGACAGAGTCGGCGGGGACGACGATGACGATGCCCGTCGAGACCGAATCTGCCGCGTCAACCGAGCGCTGCAGCACCGATCGTCCACCAAGATCTGCGAACTGTTTCCGACCGCCAAAGCGAAGTCCGGAGCCGCCAGCAACGACGATCGTCCACACAGCCTCAACTACTTTTCTTTGCATCTCTTCGGGCGAAGAGGCACGACGGTGGCTCATGTCACTAGTATCGCCTTGTCATGGTTGAAACCTCACTTCTCACCTCAGTAGATCTTTTCCGCGATGTTGACGAGGCTGTGGCCTCCGAGCTCGCAGCAGCAGCGACTGAAAAGTCGCTCTGGCGCGGCGACATCTTGTTCAGCGAGTCGCAGGAGCCCGACGCGCTGTACATCGTCATCTCTGGACGCATCGCTATCGCCAACAAGTCGATCGACGGTCGCGAGTCCGTCGTTGCCCTCATGGAAGACGGCGACCTGTTCGGCGAGATGGGCTTGTTCGACGGGCTTGGCCGATCGGCCGAGGCCCGCGCGCTCGAGCCATCCAAGGTCGCCGAGATTCCCTACGGCCCGGTCAAGGCGGTCTACGAAGAGCACCCTGACCTGCTGTGGCGTGTGGTCGATATGTTGGCCCGCCGCCTGCGCTCGATGGATGAGGCCCTGGCCGACTCGGTCTTCCTCGACGTCACCGGCCGTACAGCCAAGCGTCTCCTCGAACTCGCTGGCGACTCTGACGAGTTCACGTTGCCGATCACTCAGGAAGAACTGTCCGGCATGGTCGGCGCCTCACGCGAGCGCGTCAACAAGGCAATCTCGGCATTCATTCGCCTCGGCTGGCTCAGCCAGACAGACCGCCGCTACACCATCACCAACCGCAAGCAGCTCGAGATTCGTTCGCGCTAATTTCTCTGCCCCGTTTCAGACCTGTCAGGTCCGTTTTGGGGCAGAAATCTCTTTATGGGGACAGTCCCCATAAAAGCGCGCACTAGCACTACGGGTGCAGCGACTCCGTCGCGATTTTGCACCCTCCGCTGCTAGCTAGATGACGTCCCCTCCGGGGGCCGTTCATGCGCCACGGAGGCTGAACGCCCGAGGCGCTGATTGCTGACCACAGCATCCGCCTTGTGGGGACAGGCCCCATTCCCTTTACGGGGACAGTCCCCATAAAAACGCGAAAACCGATCTCCAAAACAGATGGAAGCGAACAGGGGGGCGAAGGGGACGACGCGTTGTAATTCCTTTCGCCAAAATCGGCGGCGGAGTCGCTGGCGAAAAAGGAATTACAACCACTTCTCGTAGTAGGCGACTTCTTCGTCGGGGCCGTAGGGGCGGGCTCGGCCCATTTCGGTGAAGCCGAACTTTTGGTGGAAGTGATGTGAGTGCGGGTTGTCGGGGACCGTATTGACTTCGGCGGCGAGCACGCCTTTTCCGAAGCCGATAGCCCAGGCCTCGAACGCGTTGTACATCGATGGTCCGAGGCCCTTTCCTTGTGCTGATGCGGTGACGGCAACTCGGTCGACGTAGGCCAACTCGCTTGAATACTTGGCGGCGAAGTGCCCGAAGTTTGGGCTGGTGTATTCGGGGGCTGCGTCGTTGTCGAGCCCGATGAGAAAGCCGAGCGGCACGTCGTTGTCGTCTTCAGCAACGATGAAGAACGCCGCGATCCGAGCGAAGAACTCGAGCTTCTCGGCGTCCATCTCGCCTACTGCGGGGACGTTCTCCTCGTTGATTCGTAGGACAGCCTCGGCATCGGCGGGTTCATATGCGCGCATCGTCCGAGCCTACGCGAATCTGTGGAGTCTGATGATCGAATATCGAACACCAGACTCCACAGATTCGTAGTTGTAGCTAGGGGGGGTTAGTCGGCGATTGCTTGGAGGACGTCGAGCTTGCCGGCACGGCGGGCGGGCATGAACCCGGCGACCAGACCTGCGAGCGACGCCACGGCCACGAGGACTGCGAGCGACACCCACGGGATCGACAGGTTGTTGAGGATCTCCTCCGGAGTAGCTACGACGACGAGCGCACCGAAGATGATGCCGACTGCGGCACCGAGGAGTGCTCCGACGCCTGACACGATCGCCGCTTCCCAGCGGACCATGCGATGCATCTGGCTTCGGGTCATGCCGACTGCACGAAGGAGGCCGAGCTCACGAGTCCGCTCGAAGATCGAGAGGGCCATCGTGTTGACGATGCCGATGAATGCGATGAGGATCGCCAGTCCGAGGAAGCCGGAGAGGATGTAGAGCAGGTTGTCGACCTGACTCGTGATCTCTTCGCGGTACTCCGTCGACGACTGCGACACGATCTGCGGGTACTTATCGCCGATGGCGGCGATGGCCGCATCAGCGTCAGCCTGCGACACTCCGTCAGCGGCGGAGACTGCGACCCAGTCGTAGTTCTCCTGTTCGGCAACGGTGTTCCATCGAGCGTCGGTCACGAGAACTCCCCAGAAGATGCTTGCATCTTTGAAGATGGCCGCAACCGTCATGTCGGCTGTGCTGCCATCGTCGAGGGTCATGGCGACGGTGTCGCCGAGACCGACACCCATCTCTTCTGCCGACGCCTGACGGATCGCCAAGGAGTCATCGTCGATGTCTGCGTAGCTGCCCTCGAGCAAGTTGAGGTCGAAGGCTTCGTCAATGCGGTCGAAGTCGACCGTGGCGACCTCGACATCGCTTTCGACGCCTTCAGCCAATGGTGTCGAACCGACAACTTCGGTGCTCCAGTACTTGACCCCAACAACATGATCGAGTTCGGGCGCTGCGTCCATATCGTCGGCAACTGCCGTCGGCACCAAGCCGTCGACGCCTGGGAAGGCGGCGTAGTCAGCCTGCACCGTTGATTCGAGCAGCTCGTTCAAGTCGCTCTTGAGCGTCTGGCCAACAACGAACGCCATCGAGACCAATGACAGGCCGATCATGAGCGCAGCAGCAGTTGTTGCGGTGCGCTTTGGGTTTCGAGCTGCGTTTTCCTTCGCCAGTACGCCGGGTCGGTTGTAGACCTTGGCGATCGGCGCACCGAGTGTCCTCGAGATCGGCGCCGCTACGAGCGGACTCAACAGCGTGATGCCGACGAACAGAATCGCAGCGCCAGCTCCAAGCAACCCGAGCAGCAGAGCCGTGCTGTCGATGCCGCCGAACAGCGAGACCCCGGTGAATGCAGCGCCCGCCACAGCGAGCACTGCGCCAAGAACGATGGAGCGCTTGCCGACCTGGGTGTCTAGGCCGTCGTGACCCGAGATCGCCGTGACCGGCGGAATCCGACCAGCCTTGCGGGACGGCACCCAAGCCGACAGCGCCGTTACGACGACTCCGACGCCAATACCGATCGCAGCTGTTGGCAGCGTCAGTGGCTTGTCGAAGTCGGGAAGATCAGCGCCGATTGCGTTGAGGAACGCCTCAACTCCGTACGCCAGGGCAACGCCGACGCCAAGCCCGATGACCGAAGCGACCAGGCCGACGACGAGTGCCTCGCCCATGACCGCCCGGCGCACCTGCTTGGGCGTGGCACCAACGGCTCGTAGCAGCCCAAGTTCGCGAACCCGCTGGCTCATCACGATGTTGAACGTGTTCGCAATGATGAAGATCGACACGAACAGAGCCACGATTGCGAACGAGCGAAGCACCCAAGCAAACACGCTGATGAACGAGTTGAACTCGGCGGTGGTCTCGGCGTTTAGGTCGCCGTTGTCCTGCACGAGATAGCCGTCAGCGAGTGACGCTTCGATGTCTTCTTGCACCTCGGGGATCGAGCGGCTGCCGTCAGTTGCGATAGAGACCGAACCGAAGTTGTCTGCATCGAAAAGCTCCTTCGCAGTGTTGGTCTCGAAGGCGAGCAACGTCGCTCCATTGGTCTGATTGTTCTCACCAAACCGGAAGGTACCAACGAGCTCTGCCGACGTGAGGCCTTCGGTCGTTGGCACGATGATGTCGTACGTCTCGCCAACGACGAATCCTTCTCGCTCGGCCGACCCCATGTCGACCACCCATTCACCGGGCCCTTCTGGGGCTCGACCGGTTTCGATCGTGGTCGGGTTCAGCTGATCGTCAAGGGTCCAGCTGTTTGCGATGACGGGTGGGCCTTCGGGAAGGACTGCGCTTCCGTCTGCCCGTGTCGGATAGACGTTGTCGGTGTTGTACTCACCAATCGCAATCCGAACACCCTCAACGTTGTTGATCGTGTCGAGTTCGGTTTGGGTGAGCGGCACGTCGTCGTCTCGTGAGACGGCCAGGTCGGTGCCCTGAACGATCTCGGCGGCGAGGCTGCCGAAGGAGGCCCGAAGGCCGTCGCTCAGCACGTTGGCTGAGGTGATGAAGCCGACGCCAAGAACGATGGCGAGGGCGGTCAGAGCGAGACGTATCTTGTTCGCTCCGAGATTTCGTCGGGTGATGTTCCACATGTTGTCCAGCTCCCTTAGCGGTTGCTCGACGAGCGGAGCGCGGCGAGGATCGTGTCGGTGGTTGGCTGGCGTAGCTCGTCGACGATGCGGCCGTCGGCAAGAAAGAGCACTCGGTCGGCATAGGAGGCAGCGACTGGGTCGTGCGTGACCATGACAATCGTTTGCTGGTACTGCTGCACGGCTCGCTTCATGAAGTCGAGGATTGCCGCACCGGTCTGGCTGTCGAGGTTGCCGGTGGGCTCATCGGCGAAGACAACCTGTGGTCGGCTGGCAAGAGCTCGGGCCACGGCAACTCGCTGCTGCTGACCACCAGACAGTTCGTTCGGCTTGTGGTCGAGCCGGTCGCCAAGACCGACGGCCTGTACTACTTCGTCGATCCAGGCCATGTCTGCATTTGCCTTGCCCAGGTCGATCGGCAGCGAGATGTTCTCGGCCGCCGTAAGTGTCGGGATGAGGTTGAACGCCTGGAAGACAAAGCCGATCTTCGTGCGGCGGAGAAGGGTGAGGTCTTTCTCGGAAAGGACCGAAAGGTCAGTGTCGCCAATGACGACTCGACCGGAGGTGAGTCGGTCGAGTCCAGCGAGGCTGTGCATCAGCGTCGACTTGCCCGAGCCCGATGGGCCCATGATTGCGGTGAACTCGCCGGTCGGAAACGAAACGTCGACCTTGTTGAGTGCTGTTACCTGTGTGTCGCCGGAGCCGTAGATCTTCGTGGCACCTTCGGCGTAGGCCGCAATGGTGGTGGTTGGGGCTGATGTGTGTGGTTCGAGCAAGGTCATGGTGTCTCCCAGATGTGTGGGAGCTGCCCGCTGCAGCCCCGCACTTCACACCTTTCAGGAAAGACCTCGACCCGTCATCAGGGCTGTGCCCTGGACTTTCTTCTCAGGGTTTACCCTGACAACCCCTGAGACCAACCTCAGGAGACCACTTGGAGTAGACCACCTGAATTAGTCGTGGCGGGGCGGGTTCAACGGCCGAACGACGTTCCAATCGACGTCGGGTTCGTTGCCGGTCAGCGAATCACCCTGGCGTGAAGCTCGGCGCGGCGGCGCATGAAAACCGCGGTCGTCGCCGAGGCTGTCGCTCGTCCCAAACCCGCCGCGGTTATTGAAGCCACCGCTGTTTCCGATCATGCCGGTGAGGTGCAGCGCCTCCGTCAGCGTCTCGGCCCGGAGACCAACGATGCCGTTCGGGGTTGGGGGCGCCCCGGCAGGAATAACGGCCGTAGTGAACCCAACCCGAGCCGCTTCAGAGAGGCGCCGTTCGGTTTGCGCCGACTGGCGGAGCTCGCCGGCAAGACCGATCTCGCCGCAGGCGACGAGGCCCGGATCGAGTGGATGCCCTGTCACCGATGACGCCAAGGCCAGAGCCATGCCGAGGTCAGCAGCAGGTTCGGACACTTTGACGCCACCGATGGCGGACGTGAAGACATCGGTCTTGGCGAAGCCGATGTTCGAGCGGCGTTCAAGCACCGCAATAATGAGCGATAAGCGACCCGTGTCGACACCTTGCGCAGACCGGCGTGGCGAGGCCAGCGTCGATTGGGCGACGAGCGCTTGTACTTCGACCAGGAGCGGCCGATGACCGTCGAGCACAGGGACAACCACCGAGCCGGCAACGCCCTTGGCCCGGTCGGAAAGAAACAGTCGACTCGGGTCGGAGACCGACTCGAGGCCAGTGCCGGCCATCTCGAAGACCCCGAGCTCATCGGTTGCCCCGAAGCGGTGCTTGACCGCCCGGAGCAACCGAAGTGCGTGGTGGCGGTCGCCCTCGAACGCCAACACGGTGTCGACCACATGCTCGAGGGCGCGTGGGCCAGCTAACCCGCCCTCTTTGGTGACGTGGCCAACAAGAACAGTGGACATTGCTCGACGCTTTGCTTCGGTAACCATGCGATGGGCGCAGTGACGGACCTGGCCGACCGACCCGGGCGCCGACGTGAGATCGGGGTCGTGCACGGTTTGGATCGAGTCGAGCACCACCATGTCGGGCTTCAGCGTGTCGCAGTGAGCCAGGACCGCGGGCAGCGACGTTTCAGACACCAGCCACAGATTGTCGACGACCGCATCGAGGCGCTCGGCACGGAGGCGAACCTGTTCGCTCGACTCTTCGGCCGATACGTAGAGACAGGTCTTGCCAGCACGGCTGAGCTCGGCGACGGCTTGGAGCAGCAGCGTGCTCTTGCCGATGCCGGGTTCGCCACCGACGAGGGTGACGGACCCGGCGACAAGGCCGCCGCCCAGTACGCGATCGAGTTCGGGGATGTTGGTGGGAACGTTGCTGTAGCCGTCGAAGTTGATCTCGCTGATTGGCCGCGGCGCCTCGCCCATCACTACGGCTGAGTGCGTGACGCGGTTCGCCATCTCTTCGTCGTGGCTGTTCCACTCTTGGCAGTCGGGGCATTGCCCGATCCACTTGTGCGCTTTGTGTCCGCAGTTGCGGCAGAGAAATACGGTCTTCGCTTTGGCCATGGCCGCAGACTACGCAGCGACTGTGACAGTCAAGTTTTCGACTTCAGCGGAGATCGCAGCCGAGTCTTGCGATGACGCAAGTGTCAGCTCTGGCTTCGATGCCGCCTCCAACGCAAAGAGGTGCCGGTAGCGGGCAGCAACTTCAGCACGCTGCTCGGCGGTTGCCGCTGACCGGAGCGCCCGGTGGTACACGGACAGATGCCGACGACGGCGAGCAGCGGTCGTCGGGGAAGTGGTAGCGGCAGTACGGGTGTGCATGAGAAACCTCAACGTGTTCGGGTTACTCCGCCCGAGGGAAGAACCATAGACGAACAACTGTTCGGGTACAACCGTTCGACGCAAGTTTCTCTTCACTCCGACCCGAATATCGGTCCAAACTGACGCGTTTCGGTCGGTTTGGACCGGTGGTCGTTCGCCACAGACACGATGTCAGAGCCCAACCGTATGGTGTGTCCATCATGCGATACGACGATGCACTCGGTGCGTTTGTCGAGCTTGCAGCCTCCCGACATAACGCAGTTCATTCTTCCGAGGCCGCCGAAATCATAGGAACCCGACAACTTCGCTCCGCTGAGAAGAGCGGCATCGTCTATCGGCTCTATCCGCGAGTCTGGGCGAATAACCAGCCTCCCGGCGACAACCCAACAAATCCTCCGCGCGGCGACCCTGTCGTCAGAGAACGCTGCAGCAACGGCCACGTCAGCAGCTTGGCTGCATGGATGGCTTCCAAAGCCGCCTATCCGGCCAACCATCTGGTTACCAACTGACCGGAAATCCCGCTCCACCGAGTGTGACGTTCAAAAGTGGGCACAGATCGATGCCAGCCGAGACATCACGACCGTCAACTTCATACGCACACTGAATCCGGCTGCGACACTGTGCTCGATCGGGCCGCATGTCGAGACGCCGATGCTTGAGCGCTGCGTCGATGAGTTTCTTCGCACCGGATCGATTCGGTGGTTGCGTGACTCGATGAGCGGCTCGATTCCCACAAGCCAGCTGGGGTCGCCATGCTTCGAAGCGTTCTCAACAACGAGGCGAGGGTTGCTGGAGCCCCGACAGTTGGTTCGAGCGGGTGACCGCATCTCTAATTGCGGTGCCCTGGCTCCCTGACTTCACACTCCAACACGAGGTCGTCACTCGAGACGGACGGTTTCGCATCGATATCGCCTGCCCAGCGTTGAAGCTTGGCGTCGAAGCACATAGTCGGACGTTTCATTTCGGCGCCGGCAAGGAGGACGCCGACAACGTTCGAGATCTCGCATTGAGTTCGCAAGGGTGGCAGCTGCTGTACGTGACCTGGAGCCAGATCCAAGACCCAGATACGTTCGTGCGAAGCTTCGCCGACGCCGCTTGTGCACGAGCCGAACTACTCGGGATCGAACTGCCGGCGTTGAGGTCGAATATCGGTCCAAACTGACGCGTTTCGGTCGGTTCGGACCGGTATTCGTTCGCCTACGATCGGTGGATGGTTCTGAAATACGCCCGATGGATGGGCGCCATGTTGATTGCGGTCGGCGTGCTGAATCTTGGACTCGCAGCGAGCTCAGGCGAGCTCACGAGTGCAGCCGTAGGGGCGATGTTGACGATCCTTGGTGTGCTGATGATGACGAAGCCGCCGGTCGTGCTGTCTCACGACTCGATCGAGATGAAGAACATGCTCGGCAAGACAGTCAGGACGTACGAGCTCACGAACGCCAAAGTCGAGGTGCGTGATCGGAAGATCTTCGTTGACGACAAGCGCCGGGTTGCCCTTTGGTATCTCGACACCGACGAGCAAGCCGTTCGAGACTTCTTCGAGGCGAGCAGTTAGTCGAGCACCTGACCTACGTGACGCTCGCCGCGGGCCTCGGCAGCGCGTTGTTGGCGGTGACGCTCGCGCAGGCTCTCCATCTTCTCGGGGGTCAGACCCCCAAAGCACGCCGGGCATGAGACGCCGTCTTCAAACTCAGGCGACAGCTTGTCGCCCTCGGCGAGCACTCGGCGACATCCGCGGCAGAGCTCGTAGTCGCCTGCCTGCAGGTCGTGATCGACGGTGACCCGCTCGTCGAAGACGAAGCACTCGCCTTCCCACATCGACTCAGTCGCAGGCACCTTCTCGAGGTAGTTGAGGATGCCGCCGTTGAGATGGAGTACTTCGGGGAAGCCTTTGTCGAGCATGTACGACGACGCCTTCTCGCACCGGATTCCTCCGGTGCAGAACATGGCGACCTTGGTATGCGTTTCTGGGTCGAGGTTCTCGTCGACCCAATCGGCGAATTCACTGAACGCCTCGGTCTTTGGGTCGACCGCTCCGGTGAATGTGCCGACCGAGATCTCTTCGACGTTGCGAGTGTCGATGACCAATACCTCGGGGTCGGAGATGACCTCGTTCCAGTCGGCCGGGTCGACGTAGGTGCCGACGACGGCGGTTGGGTCGACGTCCTGACGCAAGGTGACGATCTCGTTTTTGCGTCGAACTTTCATGCGCTTGAACGGTGGGTCGTCAGTGAACGACTCTTTCGTGGCCAGGTCGTAGAACCGGTCGTCAGAGCGAAGCCAGCCGAACAGGTCGTTGGTCGATTGGCGACTTCCCGAGATCGTGCCGTTGATGCCTTCTGGGGCGATCAGGATTGATCCGAGCATCTCGAGCTCGAGACAATGGGCCAACAGCTCGCTTCGGAGCGCGTCGATGTCGTCGATCGCAACGAACTTATAGAACGCAGAAACGATAATCTCTCCTGACACACCGTTCAGGATACGGCCCGAGCACAGCTGCGACAGTCGCTACTTCTTGGGGATTTTCAAGCCCATCTCGGCGATAGCCAGGACAGCTCCCGCATTCCCGGTCGCATCGTCGAGTGCGTTGTGGGTGTGCGCCGTCGTCCGAAGCTTCTTCCACTCAGAGGCTTTGAACGAGTCGCCCTTCAGGCCCGAGTACATGTCACCAATACGGCGGGACGAAAAGCCAAAGGGATTCTTCAGTCCGACAAGCGCGAAGTAGTACGCCATAAAGGCAGCATCGAACCCGTTGTTGTCAGAGACGAGCACCGGTCGACCCGAAGAGGTCTTACTCAGCCATGCAACAAGGTCGTTCATTGCCTCAGCAACGGGCCGCCCGTTCGCACGGAGGTAGTCCATCGACATTCCACCAACGGCGAGCGCCTCCTCGATGCACCCTGCGTCCTCGAGCGGCTGAAGTTCGGCGTAGAAGGTGTCATCCAAACCCTCGCGGACACCCACGACGCCAAAGGAGGTCATCGAATACAGCCCGGGCACGGGACCGTTCGCTTCCACATCTACACAGAACCAAGTCATGCCACTAGTGCACCATAGGTGGCGGCCCGATCGGCATCGGGCGCGCTCTAGACGACACACGACGATCGACTGATCAGCGCATCGATTCGCCCCAAACGCGCGACCCGTAGGCTGGCCAGATGAACGTCTTGGTCATCAACTGCGGTTCCTCCAGCGTGAAGTTTGCGCTCTTCGACGGCGACGAGGAGCTGGTGGCTCAGGGGAAGCGGGAGCGGCTTGGTTCAGATGCGGCGCAACATCGCGAGACCCACAAGGAAGCAGTCGCAGCCATCTTCGAGTCGGTCAGCGGTCACCAGATCGACGCGGTTGGCCATCGCGTCGTGCACGGCGGCGCCGACATCACCCAGTCGCAGCAGGTGAACCAGATGGTGCTCGATGCAATCGAAGAGCACATCCCCGATGCGCCGATGCACAACCCGTTTAGCAAGGCGGCCATAGAGTCGGCCCAAGAGGTCTTCCCCTCGGTCCCCCACGTGGCGGTGTTCGACACAGCGTTCCACGCCCGCATGCCTCGCCGCGCCACGACCTATGCCATCGACCAAGACGTCGCCGATCGCCATGGCATTCGTCGCTTTGGCTTCCACGGCATCTCACACGAATACGCAGCGGGGATAGCGGCCGAGTTTCTCGAACGGCCGTTGAACGAGCTCCGTCTCATCACCCTGCACTTGGGCAACGGCGCCAGCGCATGTGCGGTCGAGTTCGGCCGCTCGACCGAAACCAGCATGGGCAACACCCCGCTCGAAGGTCTGGTGATGGGCACCCGGTCAGGCGACGTCGACGCTGGCGTATTGCTATCCCTTCTTCGCAGCGGCGAGTTCACCGTCGACGAGCTCGACGACCTCCTCAACAACAAGAGCGGCTTGCTCGGCCTATCGGGGCAAGGCAACGACCTGCGCGAGATCCAGCAAGCAGCGGCCGACGGCGACGACCGAGCTCGCCTCGCCATCAACGTCTTCGCCCATCGGGCCCGCAAGTACATCGGTGCGTACGCCGCGGCGATGGGTGGCGTCGATGCCATCGTGTTCACCGGCGGCATCGGCGAGAACAGCGCGTCGATGCGTCGGCGCATCCTGCAGCGGCTCGAGTTCCTCGGGTGCGTGCTCGACGAAGACCGCAACCACGACGCCAGCGTGCACAGCGACCAGGACCACGCCCTCATCACGACGCCTCGGTCACGCGTCGAGGCGATCGTCGTCAAGACGAACGAAGAGCTCATGATCGCTCGGGAAACCAAGCGCGTTGTCGACGCGTCGGAACGACCCACACCGAAGACGATCCCGATCGCCATCAGCGCCCGTCACTGCCACCTCACTGAAGAGACGTTTGCCACGCTCTTCGGTGCCAACGCAACACCAACCCCGATGAAAGACCTCTCGCAGCCCGGTCAGTACGCGTGCGAGGAACAGGTGACAGTCATCGGGCCACGCAACCAGATCGAACGAGTGCGCTTGCTCGGTCCACTTCGCAAGGCCAACCAGGTCGAGATCTCGCGGACCGACGAGTTCCACCTCGGCATCGACGCGCCGGTGCGCCGCTCGGGCAACGTGAGAGGATCGGCGCCAGTCACGCTGCAGGGGCCAGAGGGAACCGTGAAGCTCACCGAGGGACTCATCTGCGCTCACCGCCACATCCACATGCATCCCGACGACGCTCAGGCGTTCGCGGTCTCCGATGGCGACGAAGTGGCCGTGGCTATCACGGGCGGCAATCGAGACCTTGTGCTCGGCGATGTCACGATTCGCGTGCACGAGAACTTCCGGCTTGAGATGCACATCGACACTGACGAGGCGAACGCCGCCGAGCTGGGCAAGAATGCCTTGGCCACGCTCAGCCCGGTCGACGTCGATGACGACGCATATGCCGTCTATACATCGCTCGCGGCAACCGCCGCGCTGACCAGCTTGGGCTAACCCCTAGACCAGATTCGCCGCCTGACGTACCGTTGGGTATGGCGACACAAACGAGCAATGCGCAAATGGACAAGGTGCAGATCGGCAATTCTCGGGAGTCGACGACGGGGCGTTTGGTGCTGCCGATCAGTTCCGCGCTCGCGGCCGTTCCGTACGCAGCGATTGCGCTGCTCTACCTTTTCGCATGGGACACAAGCCGCAGGTTCGGGGCATGGCCAACGCCCAGCACGCCCGACCCCAAAGATGCCAGCGAGACCTTGTACACGCTGACCTTCTTCGGCTTCCTAGCTACCTTGCCAGCGATGTTCGCTCTGGTTGTCGGGCTGCCACTCGTTCGCCGCTTCCAACTTCAGAGAGTCGACAAGGGCATCATGCTCTTCGCCGTTGCCGGCTGCACAGCCTTGGCCTACGTCTTCGCCGGAGACCTCGGCGTTTGGTTCGCCGACTGATCGACACCACTCTTGCAGCGACGCTTCTACTCAGATACTTGCGTTAGGGCCATCGATCAGCACAATGTTAGGAAGAGGCAACGGCACCTTCGCCACAACACCCCAGTCACCTCGCACGTGCAGCCCGCCGTCCACGAAGGCGAGGTCCTCAGGGTAGTGATCTGTGTCGCTCTCGACCGAAGATCCCGCACCGAGCTGAACGTGGACATCGCACTCGGTAAGGAGACCGGTGTCGATCTCCAGAACCTGCACCGTGCACCAGTGCGCCTCGCACACATCGATAAGCAAATCGTCATCGTCAGTGTCGACTTCACCTGCGAACAAGCCCGGATTTCCGGCCCACGCCATGGCCACCGTTCGTCCATCGCCCGAAATGACCGGCACATTCCCGACACCGTGCACGTACGGGACGCTCGTGACGTGTCGGAGTGGGTTCAGTTCAAACAGCTCGTACCCAACCTCGTTTTGCCCCGAGTACACCCACACAATGAGGTGTGTTTCATCGGCAGACATCACGAACTCCCTGCCTGCGTAGCCGGACTCTGGGTGTGGAAGAACCACTGTGTTGATTCCATCACTGACCCGAAGAGCGGGATAGGTCGGGTCCACACGAATGGCTCGACCATCGCTCGTCGACACCTCCGTCAAACCGCCGAACACGCCTTGCGTAGTTTCAGTCATCTGGCCAGGCTTGGGGTCACCGGCGAACTCAACCGTGTTGAAGCCCTCGATCGCTGGATAACCATGTGAGGTACACCGTCAGTTCCGAACGCGTGTGCAACCGCGGCGACCGCCGCTTCTTTGTGGCGAGCCACCACTCGCACCCACGTTCGTGCACCATCTGCGTAGACGTAGCCTCGGAACTCTTCGAACGGCGCGTCTTCGACATACCGGCCGGCTAGGCGTGCTCGATAACGCTCAGCATTGGACCCGCTCAAACCGAACCTCTGTCGACGCTGATGAAGAAAGAAGAGGCGGTCGAGATTGTCGAGCGAGAACGGCAGCGGTGGTACCTCTATGTAGTCGGTTGTCGACTCGGGCCACGCATCTCTCGTTGAACTGCGGACGGAGAATGAATATCCCTCTCCAAAGTGACCAACCACGGCCACCTCGGCGGTGGTGTGGCATGCCGCCATCACTCGGAGATCAATCCGTTCGTCATCGATCTCGATATCGCCTTCGAACAGTCTGAGCTCGGCGTGCTCGTGCAACTCGGCAGTCACCTGCTTGCGGACGTAGTCGAGGAAGTCGTCGGTCACCCCGGCATGGCCGTTTGTTCGCTCCTCTAGAACTCGAGCGAATGAGATGTCGAAGAGCTTTTCAGAGAAAGGAAGTGCTGGCAGTTCGATCATCTTGCGAACGACGTCGGGAGCTGGTGACGGTCTCTTCTCATCGCGGACGCTTAGTGAGCGAATTTCGCCGAAGTGTGCCTTGAGCGCGGCTCGAGCAGCGAAGGGCGTTCGGGCCCTCACGCGGACGCGCCGGAACTCATCACCGACTCGACAACTCCCTTTGTACGAACGGAGTGGGGTGTCCTCCTGGTAGCTCTGAGAAAGCCCGACCATCAGTTTCTCGAACCGCTCCTCGCCGATCGCATCTCGGTAGCTGAGACTCGCAAGGCGGTGACGCTCGGAGGCAAGCACCCCCGCTGAGAACGGAATGCTCGGAATCGTCGTGTACGTAAAGAGGCCGTCGCGGCAGAACCACTTGCGTTCAAGGTCGGCCCCGTCATTCGCCTCGACTAGGCGCTCAAAATAGTCTTCACTGCCAGGTTCGGGGCAGTTAAGCATGGCCGTGATGAAACGGTCGGGGGGCTGGTATCCGTGTTCGGTGATGTAGTGATCGATTCGACCCGGAGCAAAGAAGACCTCGCTTTCACCAGGGATGAACATGTTCGTATGCGAGCCTGCGAGGAGAGACGCACCTTCATTCTGGCTCTCACATATAGAGCACCTGTGCAATCCTCGGAAGCTCAACGATGTGTAATCGCGGAACTCGTGCTGCAGCGAAACCGATTGTTCAACAACCGACGCATCGACAGACCCCTTTGTAAACGGTTCGGGATGTTCTATCCACCCAACGAACAACAGCGGACACGCCCAGCTGGCTGAGTCATACGGGCCGCGGTGGTATCGCCCCTCGGTCAAGTCCGGAGTGTGCGCCATTCATGAAACGTCGGCAATCCAGTTCGACGACCTAAGCGGTCGCTGACCCTACCGCTCAGGAAACGGAGTCACCGACAGCTCGTCGGCAACGACGACGTCGTTGTGGTATTTCGATGCTTCTTCGAGGAAGACGTTGTTGTCTTGGTAGCGGGCCGAGAAGTGGGTGAGGACGAGGCGCTTCGCACCGGCTTCGGTGGCGTACTCGCCGGCCCAGCGGGCCGTCATGTGCTTGTACTTCTCAGCGAGCTCGACTTCGGCGTGCACGTAGGTCGACTCACACACCATGAGGTCGACATCTCGAGCGAGGTCGAGAATCGAATCGCACGGCAGCGTGTCCATGATGAAGGCCATCGACTGACCACGCTTGGGCACAGTCACCTCGTCGACCGTCACGGTCCCGTTCGGTCCGTCGAGTGAGCCTTCTCGTAGCAGGCGTCCGACGTCGGGGCCAGAGATGCCGGCCTTCTCTAGTAGTGCGCTGTCGACCGAGACGCTGTCTGGTTCGTCGATGCGGTATCCGTAGGTCGAGTCTCGGTGCTTCAGCGGATAGGCCGACAGTGTGAGGTCGCCGAAGGTGGCTTGCTGACCCGCTTCGAAGATCGGCCGCTGTTCAACGTTGGAGGTGTCGTGGAAGATCGATGCGTGGCGGAGGCGGTCGAAGTATTCCTGCCCGTCACCGGGGTAGAAGATCGGCAGCGAGCCAAGGCCCTTTGGGTGCGAGCTGCTGTCGAACGACCGGCGTTGGATGACGCCAGGTAGTCCTAGACAGTGGTCACCGTGGAAGTGCGTGACGCAGACGGCGGTTGCCCGGGCGATGGCGATTCCTGCGAACGTACAGCCTCGCTGGGTTCCCTCACCAGGGTCGAAGAGGAACAGCTGATTGTCCCATCGAAGCGCATAGCTGTTGTGCGCCCGCAGGCGCGTCGGCAACATCGATGCCGTTCCCATCGCGATAAATTCTCGTGCAGCCACCGAATGAGTATCGCCTATCTCGGCACGCTTCTCGTTTCACGTGCTGATCCTGTGGACAGCACGTATTGCTAATGTCGTGTCATGACGGCACCGGCAGATCATCTCGTCACTCGGGAAGACATGCACGCGAACACTGCTCTGCTGCGTGGCGAGATGGCTGAGCTCCGGGCTGAGCTCCGTAGCGAAATGGCTGAGCTTCGTGCCGACATGACTGAGCTCCGGGCAGACATGGTGGCTGGGTTTGCGACGGCGAAGGTCGAGACGCAGCAGCTGATCGTTGCTGGCATGGTGGCGAATGCGATCGCGGTAATTGCTGCGTTGCTGACCTAGCCGGCGAGGTCGTCCATAGCCGTAACCTTGGCGGCGGTCAGCCGGACGATTCGCTCACCCGGCACTCCATTGCGTTTGCCGAATTCCTCGGCCCGATCAGCGCCCATGTATCGTCCGCCGATTCGTGTTGCCACCGCACGAACTGCTTCGAGCTCGTCTTCGAACGAGATGGATCCGTCTACTTTGACGAACGCATACGGCGGAGCCTCCATGTCGACAACCAGACTGGCCCGACCCTCTCGGGCGAGCGCCTTTGCCTTACCGCTGTCGCTGTGCGTGTTGAAGATGATGTCGTCGCCGTCGAGCACAAACCAGATCGGGGCGACGTGCGGTGCACCGTTCTGTCCCACCCAGGCCAATTTTCCTGTTCGAGTTCCTTCGGACAGGAACGCACGGGTTTCTTCAGCCGTCATCTCACGCATGTGGCCTCCTTGTCGATACGACTTGTCTAGCCGACGGCGTCAGAGTCGAGGGCCCGTTCGGAGAATCGCACGTCGACCTTCATCGTCCGAAGTGGTTGAAGGGCAACGAACGCCATCCTTAACCACACCGCCAGGAAGCTCACGAAGACGCCGAGAACGATTGCAATGCCGTCATCGAGCGGATCGTTGCTGGTGGACGTGTTCGCCAGTCCCCAAATGATGAGGGATGCAACGGGCACGACAACGATCAACGTCGCGGTCACCTTGAGACGGCGGCTGAAAACCGGGGCAAGCCACACCAGCAGGAGAAACGGCAGCCGCCAGAGTGGGCCGACGGCGAGGTGAAGAAACGGCAGCACAAGTGCCGCCACTGCTCTGCCGTCGATCGTGGTCGAGTTCACCGTGCCAGCCGCGAGGCGTTTGGCGCCATCCCGCCTCGACAGGAACACGTCAATGAGCACGAAGAGCGCTGGCAGCGCCGTGAACATCGTGATCAGCGCAACTGAGTACATCGGAACTTCGTTGATGTGAGACTCCTGCAATCCACCATCACGCCACCACGGAGTCCGCTCGACAAAGAGATCGACCTGCGAGCCAGCAGCGAAGGTCGAAAGCAGGAGGAGCCCCGGCAATGCAACCCGTCCGTTGCGGAGATGTTCGATGCATCGTCGTCCAGCGACGAGCCCCAAGAGGAATGACGTGATCAGCAGAACATCGACAGCTCGCTTCCAGAACCGGGCTGAGGCATCTGCCGGTGGAACCTCGATCATGTCCCAGGCAAAGAAGTGTGTTTCGTAGGACAGGACGGGCGGGCCGAACAACAGGAAAGCAACCGGGAAACCAGCAAGCCACCATGGCAGATCGCGTGCGGCGCGGGCCCCAGCAGATCGAGCAGCTAGCAGCGCTATCGATCCGACGTCGGCGGTAGTGATCGGGTGACCCGAAGTCTCTGCTTCAGCGAGGTGTGAGCGAAGTTCTTGGGCGCGGCTATCGCTTCCGGTGTGCCGAGAGAGTCGTTCGGCGATCCGTCGCGAGAGCGACGAGTTCATGCGAGCAAGCCTCGCGTGCTCGGGTTCATCCGGGCAATGGCTGCTTGGGCGGTCTGAGCTCGGCGGCTCGCCTCCGCTGTCAACGTTTCGATGCCGGTTTCGGTGAGGCGGTAGTAACGCCGCATCCGTCCATCAACGGTGTCTTCTCGATCGATGATCACCAGGTCACTCGACACGAGTTTGTCGATGGCGTGATAGAGGGATCCGGGTCGCGGGGTGTGGTGGCCGTCAGAGAGCTGACGGATCTCATCAGCGATGGCGTATCCGTGCATCGGTCCGCGTGCAAGCGATGCCAAGATCAGAAAGCGTTGTTCGTTGAGCCGCATACGAACAAATATACCTAACCTACGTATATACGCAAGTGCCGTACGTTCGCGCTCCTGCTTCACGGATACAGGCAAGCCGTCATCTACTTGACAACTTGGTTAATTAGCGAATACGTTAACTAACGATGTCCGCGCACCCGCTTACCTCCGAACAACTCGACCACGTCTTCACCGCGCTCGCCAACTCCACCCGTCGATCTATCCTCACCACCCTCGCGAACGGCGAGGCCAGCGTGAGCGAGCTCGCCGAGCCATTCGATATGTCGCTTCCCGCCATCTCGCGGCACATCAAGGTGCTTGAACGTGCCGGGCTCATAACCCAAGGCCAGCGAGCGCAATACCGTCCCTGCAATCTCAACGCCGACACGCTCGGCGCCGTCGAGGACTGGGCAAGAGAACGCCGCGACACGTGGCACGCCAGCTTCGACCGGCTCGACACCTATCTCAACCAACTACAAGAAACGAAGAACACGAAATGACTGAACCAAACTGGGTAACCATCGAACGCACCTTCGCGGCTCCGATCGACACGGTGTGGAGCATGTGGGCTGAAGCCGAGCACTACGCCAACTGGTACGGCCCAATGGGTGCAACGATTCCAACGGCAAACATGGACGTCCAGGTCGGCGGGAAGCGTCTGATCTGCATGGAAATGCAAACCCCCAATGGTGAAATGCAAATGTGGTTCACGGGTGAGTTCACTGAGGTCACCCCCGTCACGCGTCTCGTCTACACCGACATGATGTGCGACGCCGACGGCAACCCCACTCCCCCAGAAGCAATGGGCCTGCCTGCTGACCACGACATGACGACCTCGGTCATCGTCGAGCTCGAGGACCTCGATGGGTCTACGAAGATGACGATGACCCACGTCGGCGTTCCCGCTGACTCACCAGGCGGCCAGGGATGGGTCATGGCCATCGACAAGCTCGAAGCCGCGCTCGCTTCCTAGCGCTTAGGAATCTCGCTCGCGGAGTTCGACGCGACGGATCTTGCCCGAGATCGTTTTGGGAAGTTCGGTCACGTATTCGATTTCTCGCGGGTACTTGTACGGAGCGGTCGTGGTCTTCACGTGCTCTTGTATCTCGGCGGTCAGCTCGTCGCTGCCTTCGAAACCGGGAGCCAAGATCACGAACGCCTTCACGATGTTGCCTCGGTCGGGGTCGGGCTTGCCTACTACGGCAGTCTCGGCCACGGCCGGGTGTTCGATCAGCGATGACTCGACTTCGAAGGGGCCAATCCGGTACGCCGCTGACAAAATGACATCGTCAGCCCGCCCAACAAACCATAGATACCCGTCTTCGTCTCGGAAGGCTCGATCGCCGGTGTAGTACCAGCCGTTGCGAAAGACCTCGGCGGTTCGTTCGTCGTCTTGCCAGTAGCCCTGAAAAAGTCCGATCGGGCGCGGTTCGGTTGATACGCAGATGTTGCCCTCTTCCCCATCGGCGCACACGTTGCCGTCGTCGTCGACCACATCGACGTGGACCCCGGGCGCCGGAAGGCCCATCGACCCTGGCTTGACCGGTTCGGACGGGTAGTTGGCAACCAGCACTACCGTCTCAGTCTGCCCATAGCCGTCATATGGGGTTGTCCCGGTGGCATTCCTCCACGTCTCGATCACCTCAGGGTTCAACGGCTCACCGGCGCTCGTGCAATGACGAAGCGTCGACCAGTCGTAGGTGGCGAGGTCCATTTGTGCGAAGGCCCGGTACAGCGTCGGAGGGGCGCAGAACGAGGTGACCTCGAGTTCGCTCAGAAGCGTGAGCATCCGGTCGAAATCGGGTTTGCCGATGATGTTCCACATGACGAGCGTCGAGCCAATAATCCACTGACCAAACAGCTTGCCCCACGCGGCTTTGGCCCAGCCGGTGTCCGACACCGTCCAGTGCACGTCTTCGGGCGTGAGGTCGTGCCAGAAGCGCGCGGTGATCTCGTGACCGAGCGCGTAAACACCCACGTGCTGAACCATCTTTGGACCGCCTGTCGTGCCCGACGTGAAGTACAACAGCAGCGGATCGTCCGGCGTGGTGTTAGCAACCTCGGCCGGCTCGTCCGTCATGGCGGCCTGTCCTTGGGTAAAGCCGATCCACCCGTCGCGTTCTTCGCCAACCACAAACGCCGCCCGAACGGTTGGGCACTCGGCTCGTACCTCATCGAACCGTTCGGCTGCTGGCTCGTCGCACACAACCGCCGTGGCACCCGACTGTTGAACTCGGTACAGCTGATCCTTAGACATCAGCTGGTTTGTACCAGGCATCGGCACCGCACCGATCTGGAAGCATCCAAGGAGCGCGGCATAGAACTCGACGATTCGGGGAACCTGAACAAATACCTTGTCGCCCCGCCCAATCCCGTTGGCCCGCAGGAGGTGGGCTGTCCGATGAGACATATCGGCAAGCTCGGCGAACGAATACCGGTTGATCGTGATCCCATCGGGCTCGATCGCAATGAGCGCGGTCTTCTCCGGCGTCTCGGCGGCCCGAGCAAACATCACATCCCCGGTGAAGTTGAACGTCTCCGGAATGTCCAGTTTGAAACTGGAACGTGTCTCTTGATAGCTCGTCATGTTCGGCATCAGTGTCCCCCTGTTGTCGTCACCAACGTAGGCAATTCAGCGGACAGAGGGCACCGCCACCTGGCAGTTTGACAAACCACCCCTCCTGTAAAGATTCTTGCCCCGTTTCAGACCTGTCAGGTCTGAAACGGGGCAGAAAAACGGGGAGGCCCGGCCGTTCCTTTCGGAGCTGCCGGGCCTTCCTCGTTTTTGTGTCGATTTACTGACCTCTACGGTCAGTTTTTCTGTACAAATCTCTAGTTGCGGTTTTTGCGACGCTCGATGTAGGCGAGCTCGTCTTCTTCCTTGCGGCCGAACAGCACGAGTGCTGCGCCGAGGAAGAACAGACCGAGTGCCCAGGAGAGGAACACGATCGTCCACGTCGTGCCGGTTACCGCCAGCGGCGGTGCGGCCTGCGCAACCACGATGCCGGCGTCGACCGTTGGGTCGAACTGGCCAGCGATCAGGTTGTACGTCGTTGTTGTGCCGTCGAGCGCAACGTCGGAGTCAGTTGCATCGTTCGTTCCCGAGTTGCGGGAGGTGAACGTGCGACCCTGCGGATCGTTGAACGTCACGGTGTAATCGCCCGGTGGAAGACCACGTACCGCCCAGTCACCATTCGCATCGGTGATGTCCGTGCCGAAGATCTCGCCAGTCGCCACGTTGATGACGTTGACCCGAACTCCAGACACGCCCGTCTCGGTTCCATCCTGAATTCCGTCACGATCGGCGTCGAACCACACCAACGAACCAATGCCGGCAGCTGGCGTAAAGCCGAAGTCGACGGTGAAGTTGTCGTTGCCATCAGGCTCATCACCAATCGACAGCACGATCGGCTCCGAAACCGCCCCGTCACCGAGAACGAACGATCCGTTGTCATCGGAGTCGAGGTCGTTGTCTGGATCTGGGGCTATACCTGCAGTCGTGTTGTTGCCGGTCGAGGTCACCACGTTGTTCAGTGGTCCACCTGGTGCGAAGTTCGATGCGATGACCGCAACAACGTACGTGCCCTCTTCGAGATCATCGAACAAGTAGAAGCCACCCGAGTCAGTGACCTGGGTGCGTGGCTGACCGGCTGCATCGAGAACAGGGTCGCCGTTCTCGTCGAGCAGCACGAGGGTGACGCCCGCAACCGGTGCTTCGTTCGGATCAAAGATGCCGTCGTTGTCATCGTCGAACCAGACGACGTTGCCAAGCGACAAGCGCACGTTTTCTTCGACAAGGAACGGAGCCGGATCGTGATCGTCCTCGTCACCAGCGGCGTTGTCGATCTCATCATCGGTGATTGGACCGTCATCGTTGACGTCGGTGTTCGGCGTCGAGTCGATGTCGTTGCCGTCATCGTTCGAGATCTCTGCGGCGTTCAGCTGTGCGCCGATCGTCGGGTTGATCGCCGTCATCGTGATCGTGACGTCTACCGAGTCGCCCGCAGCGATTGGGCCGACGGTCGTGACGGCAGTGCCATCACCGTTGTCGGTCCACGCTGCGCTGTCGGCTGCGGCCGAACTGAGGTCAAAGCCGGCCGGGAAGAAGTCGGTGACCTCAACGCTCGCCGCATCGACGGTGCCCTGGTTGAACACGGTGATGGTGAACGTGATGTCGTCGCCGATATCGATCACACCATCGGTTGGGTTGCCGCCGGTGTCGGAGGTGTAGACCTTGCGAAGTGCGAGGTCGTACGCCGCAACAGTCAGCGGTGCATCGTCGATGTCATCCTCGCTCGGAGGTGTGCCGTCGTCGTTCGGGTTGGTGTTCGGAGTTGAGTCGATGTCATCACCATCGTCGGTGCTGATCTCGGCCCAGTTCACGAGCGGACCAGCGCCTGGGGTGGCAGCAGTCAGCGTGATCGTCACCGACGTCGACGCACCAGCAGCAAGCGGGCCAACCGTGGTGGTTGCCGTGTTGTTGGCGTTGTCGGTCCACGCTGCGCTATCGGCAGAGGTTGCACTCAGGACGAAGCCAGCTGGGTAGTAGTCGGTGATATCGAAGGATGCGGCATCAACCGTGCCCTCGTTGGTCACGGTGATCGTGAACGTTGCGTCGTCGCCAGCTTGGATGACACCGTCGGTGGCGTTGCCATCGGTGCTCGTGTCAGACGTGAAGTCCTTCACGAGTGCGAGGTCGTAGACATCGACGGTCAGGCCAGCAATGTCGTGATCGTCCTCATCAGCTGCACCGTTCCCGTCAGGTGTGCCATCGATGACGTTGTCGGTTGGTGCGCCTGGCGCAGCCGGCTGGTTGTCGTTCGCAACATCGACATCCGGGGTCGAGTCGACATCGTTGCCGCTGTCCGCACTCACCTCAGCACCGTTGACGATGTCGCCGGCATCGGTTGCCGTCACGGTCATCGTGACAGGGATGTCGACCGAAGCGCCAGCGGCCAGCGGCCCACCGGTGAAGGTCGCCGTACCGTCAGCGTTCGGGGTCCACGTTGCATCGTTCAGCGTCAGACCTGCAGGGACATAGTCAGTCACGTCGAACGTCGGAGCGTCAAGCGTGCCCTGGTTGGTGACGGTGATCGTGAAGACCACGTCGTCGCCGGTCTGGACTCGCCCGTCGGTGGCGTTGCCGTCAGCGCTCGTGTCGGACGTGTAAACCTTGGCGAGCGCCAGGTCGAACGTTCCAACAGTGATGCCCGCGATGTCATGATCGTCGCTGTCTCCAGCGGTGTTGTTCGTGACATCGTCGGTCGGATCACCCGGCGCAGCTGGCTGGGTGTCGTCGGTTGGATCGGTATCAGGGGTCGAGTCGATGTCGTTGCCATCGTCCGAGCTGATCTCCGCAGTGTTCACCGAGACACCAGGTGCGGCGCTATCGACGGTGGCGACGAGCGTGATGTCGGTCGATGCGCCAGCGGCGAGTGGGCCTCCGGCGATCGTGGCCGAGCCATCAGGGTTCGGTGACCAAGTTGGGTCGTTGAGCACGAAGCCTGCTGGCAACGTGTCGGTGACCTCAAACGTAGTGGCGTCGATCGTGCCCTGATTGATCACCGTGATCGTGAAGGTCACCTCGGAGCCGTTCTCGGTCAGACCGTCAGTCGGATCGCCGAAGCCATCGTCAGTCACGGTCTTAATGAGAGCGAGGTCGAAGTTCTCTACACCGACAGCAGCCGGGTCGTGATCGTCTTCATCGCCAGCGGTGTTGTCGATGACGCCGTCGGTTGGGTCGCCCGGGCTCGATGGCTGAGCGTCGTTGGCGACGTCAGCATCTGGAGTCGAGTCGACATCGTTGCCGTCGTCGGCTGAGATTTCAGCCCAGTTGACGTACTGACCTGGGGTAACGACTCCGGCGGTCATGGTGACCGTGATGTCGACCGATGCGCCAGCGGCCAGTGGGCCACCGGTGATCGTTGCGGTGTCGTTGCCATTGTCGGTCCAGGCTGCATCGTTCAAGGTGAAGCCAGCAGGCAAGTGATCGGTTACGTCGAACGTCGCTGCGTCGACCGTTCCCTGGTTGGTCACGGTGATCGTGTAGGTCACGTCAGCACCGGTGTCGATGACCGCATCGGTTGGAGCGCCGAACGTATCGGACGTGTACTCCTTGGTGAGTGCGAGGTCATAGAGCTCGACGGTGACGCCAGCGATGTCGTGATCGTCGCTGTCACCAGCCGTGCCGTCAATGACGTCGTCGGTCGGGGCACCTGGAGCAGCCGGCTGAGCATCGTCAGCTGGGTTGCTATCTGGTGTCGAGTCGACATCGGTGCCGTCGTCAGCACTGATCTCGGCAAGGTTGACGGCTTCACCTGGGACGACGGCGGTAGCCGTCAATGTCACAGGGACGTCGAGGGTTCCACCTGCAGCGATCGGTCCGGCAGCGATGGTGGCGGTGCCATCAGCGTTGTCGGTCCAGGCTGCATCGTTGAGCACAAAGCCAGCAGGGATGTAGTCGGTGATGTCGATGGTGTTCGCATCAACCGTTCCCTGGTTGGTGATCGTGATCGTGAAGGTGACATCTGCACCATTCTCGATGACACCGTCTGTCGGATCAGCATGGGTATCGGAGGTGTACACCTTGGTGAGTGCAAGGTCGTAGTTGACGATCTGCACACCGGCAGGGTCGTGGTCATCTTCGTCGCCAGCGGTGTTGTCGATGACGTTGTCAGTCGGAGCTCCTGGAGCTGCCGGCTGACTGTCGTTCGCTTGAACAGCATCAGGAGTCGAGTCAACATCGGTGCCGTCAGCAGCCGAGATCTCAGCCCAATTCACCGCATCGCCAGGTGCGGCAGAGTCAGCGGTGAGCGTGATCGTGATGTCGGTCGATGCACCGGCCGCAAGCGGACCAGCATCGATCGACGCGGTGCCATCAGCGTTGTCAGTCCAAGCTCCCAATGCGACTTCGGCCGCACTGAGGACAAAGCCGGAGGGGTAGTAATCAGTAACCGTGAACGTGGTTGCATCGATCGTGCCCTGGTTGGTCACGGTGATGGTGAACGTTGCGTCGGTACCGTTCTCGAGGATGCCGTCGGCTGGAGCGCCGAAGGTATCGGACGTGAACACCTTGGTGAGTGCAAGGTCGTACTCGACAACATCGATTCCAGCGATGTCGTGATCGTCCTCATCGCCGGCGGTGCCGTCAATGACACCATCGGTTGGGTCACCTGGTGCAGCTGGCTGGTTGTCGTTGCCAACGGTTGCATCAGGAGTCGAGTCGATGTCTGCGCCATCGTCAGCGCTGATCTCGGCCAGGTTGACGTTCGTACCAACGGCCGGGTTCTGCGCAGTGAGGATGATGGTGATATCGGTCGAGGCGCCAGCCGCAAGCGGACCAGCGTCGATCGACGCAGTCGCACCATTGTCGGTCCAAGTTGCGTCGTTGAGAACGAAGCCAGCAGGGATGTAGTCAGTAACCGTGAAGGTGGTTGCATCGATCGTGCCCTGGTTGGTCACGGTGATCGTGAAGACCACATCGCTTCCAGCCTGCACCTGGCCGTCGGTCGTGAGACCGAACGTGTCGGCGGTATAGACCTTCTCGAGAGCGAGGTCGTAGTTCGCAACCGAAACGCCAGCCGGGTCGTGATCATCTTCGTCACCAGCGGTGTTATCGATGACGCCGTCGGTCGGAGCACCCGGGCCAGCAGGCTGAGCATCGTCGGCGATGTTCGCATCCGGAGTCGAGTCGACATCGTTGCCATCATCAGCCGAAATCTCCGCCCAGTTGACGTACTCACCAGGCGTCACTGCCGTGGCCGTCAACGTGATCGTGATGTCGGTCGAGGCACCAGCCGCAAGCGGACCAGCGTCGATCGACGCAGTCGCACCATTGTCAGTCCAAGTTGCGTCGTTGAGAACGAAGCCAGCAGGGATGTAGTCAGTAACCGTGAAGGTGGTCGCATCGATCGTGCCCTGGTTCGTGACCGTGATCGTGAAGGTCACGTCTGCGCCATCAGCGATGACGCCGTCAGCGGCAGCACCGAAGGTGTCGGACGTGTACTCCTTGGTCAACGCAAGGTCGTATGAGCCAACGCTTACGCCGGCCGGATCGTGATCATCCTCATCACCGGCGGTGCCGTTGATGTCGTTGTCAGTTGGAGCTCCCGGCCCAGAAGGCTGAGCGTCGTTGCCAACAATCACATCTGGGGTCGAGTCAATGTCCGTGCCATCGTCAGCGGAGATTTCCGCCCAGTTGACGTAGTCGCCATCGGCTGCACCGTTTGCGGTGAGCGTGATGGTGATGTCGGTCGAGGCACCAGCCGCAAGCGGACCAGCATCGATCGACGCCGTTCCATCGGCATTGTCAGTCCAAGCTCCTGCAGCTACTTCGCCCGCACTCAGGTCAAAGCCGGAGGGAAGGTAGTCGGTGACCTCGAACGTGGTGGCGTCGAGGGTTCCCTGGTTGGTCACGGTGATCGTGAAGGTCACGTCCGAGCCGTTCTCGATGAAGCCGTCGGTGGTGTTTCCGAGCGTGTCAGATGTGTACACCTTCGCCAATGCGAGGTCGTAGTTGGCTACCGAAACCGCAGCGACGTCGTGATCATCCTCATCGCCGGCAGTTCCATCGATGACATTGTCGGTCGGAGCTCCAGCGCCAGCGGGCTGGTTGTCGTTCGCCTGAACAGCGTCTGCGGTCGAGTCAACATCGTTACCGTCATCGGCACTGATCTCGGCCCAGTTCTCAAACGATCCTGGAGCAACCGTGGTCGCGGTTGTGGTGATGGTGATGTCGGTGCTCGCACCAGCCGCAAGCGGACCAGCATCGATCGATGCCGTTCCATCTGCGTTGTCAGTCCAAGCTGCATCATTCAGATCGAACCCAGCAGGGAGATAGTCGGTGATCGTGAAGCTCGTAGCGTCGATCGTGCCCTGGTTCGTAACCGTGATCGTGAACGTCACGTCAGCACCCTGTTCGATGACGCCGTCAGCCGGATCTGCGAACGTGTCCGAGGTGTAGACCTTCTGGAGTGCGAGGTCGTACTCGGCAACCGTGATACCGGCCGGATCATGGTCATCGCTGTCGGCCACGCCATTCCCGTCAGGTGTGTTGTCCACAACGTTGTCGGTCGGAGCGCCTGGGCCAGCAGGCTGAGCATCGTCGGCGATATTCGCATCCGGAGTCGAGTCGACATCGTTGCCGTCATCACCCGAGATCTCTGCCCAGTTCACGTGGTCACCAACTGGAGCGCCGTTGGCAGTCAAGGTGATCGTGATATCGGTACTTCTACCGGCAGCAAGAGGACCAGCATCGATCGACGCGGTGCCGTCAGCGTTGTCAGTCCACGCTCCCGCAAGAGCCTCGCCCGCACTCAGGTCAAAGCCAACAGGGATGTAATCGGTAACCGTAAACGTGGTCGCATCGATCGTGCCCTGGTTCGTGACCGTGATCGTGAACGTCACGTCATCACCGGTCTCAACAACGCCATCAGTAGCAGCGCCACTGGTGTCAGATGTGTAGACCTTGATCAGAGCGAGGTCGAAGTTCGCAACGGAAACGCCAGCCGGGTCGTGATCGTCCTCATCACCGGCGGTGTTGTCGATAACGCCATCGGTCGGCTCGCCCGGACCAGCGGGCTGAGTGTCGTTGCCCTGGGTGGCGTCTGGGGTCGAGTCAACGTCGACGCCATCGGCAGCCGAAATCTCCGCCCAGTTAACCGAGTCGCCGGTAGGCGCCGCGGTAGCCGTCAGCGTGATCGTGATGTCGGTGCTCGCACCGGCCGCAAGCGGACCGGCGTCAATCGATGCGGTCGCACCGTTGTCGGTCCACGCAGCATCGTTCAGCACGAAGCCGGCGGGGATGTAGTCAGTGACCGTAAAGGTCGCGGCGTCGATCGTGCCCTGGTTCGTGACCGTGATCGTGAACGTCACGTCTGAGCCATTCTCGATGATGCCGTCAGCAGCAGCACCGAAGGTGTCGGACGTATACACCTTCTGGAGTGCAAGGTCGTACTCGCCAACGGTGATACCCGCAGGGTCATGGTCGTCTTCGTCACCAGCGGTGTTATCGATGACGTTGTCGGTCGGGGCACCCGGCCCAGCAGGCTGAGCATCGTCAGCGATGTTCGCATCCGGAGTCGAGTCGATGTCGTTGCCGTCATCAGCAGAAATCTCGGCCCAGTTCACGTGATCGCCAACAGGAGCGCCATTGGCGGTGAGCGTGATGGTGATGTCGGTCGACGCACCGGCAGCCAGCGGACCGGCATCGATCGACGCAGTGCCATCGGCATTGTCCGTCCAAGCTCCTGCAGCTACTTCGCCCGCACTCAGGTCAAAGCCGGAGGGAAGGTAGTCGGTGACCTCAAATGTGGTCGCATCGATCGTGCCTTGGTTGGTAACGGTGATGGTGAAGACCACATCATCACCAGCCTGAACAACACCATCGGTCGGAGCGCCGGACGTGTCGGAGGTGTAAACCTTCTGCAGCGCGAGGTCGTAGTTCGCAATAGCGACTGCGGCGACATCGTGATCGTCTTCATCAGATGCACCAGCAGCGTCAGCGGTGTTATCGATGACATTGTCGGTCGGGTCGCCAGCAGCAGCTGGCTGGTTGTCGTTCGCCTGAATCGCGTCAGGAGTCGAGTCAACATCGTTGCCATCGTCAGCCGAAATCTCCGCCCAGTTCTCGAACGAACCTGGGGTTGAGACAGTGGCCGTCGTGGTGATGGTGATGTCGGTAGAGGCACCAGCAGCCAACGGGCCAGCATCGATCGACGCCGTGCCATCAGCGTTGTCTGTCCACGCCGCATCATTCAGATCGAAACCGGCAGGGATGTAATCGGTGACGGTGAAGGTCGTTGCATCGAGCGTGCCCTGGTTCGTCACGGTGATCGTGAAGGTCACGTCAGCGCCAAGCTCGATAACGCCGTCGGTTGGAGCACCAGCGGTGTCCGAGGTGTAGACCTTCTGAAGTGCAAGGTCGTATGCCTCAACCGTGATACCCGCAGGGTCATGGTCGTCACTGTCGCCAGCGGTGTTGTCCACGACGTTGTCGGTCGGTGCACCCGGGCCGGCAGGCTGAGCATCGTCGGCGATGTTCGCATCCGGAGTCGAGTCGATGTCGTTGCCGTCATCAGCCGAAATCTCCGCCCAGTTCACGTGATCGCCGGTAGGCGCCGTCGCAGCCGTGAGGGTGATCGTGATATCAGTTGAAGCGCCAGCCGCAAGCGGGCCAGCATCAATCGAAGCGGTCGCACCGTTGTCAGTCCACGCCGCATCGTTCAGCACGAAGCCAGCAGGGAGATAGTCGGTCACCGTAAACGTGGTTGCGTCAAGCGTTCCCTGGTTCGTCACCGTGATCGTGAACGTCACGTCATCGCCGATTTCGACGACTCCGTCAGTAGCGGCGCCAGTGGTGTCTGAGGTATACACCTTCTGCAACGCAAGGTCGTAGCTCTGAATGGTGACGCCAGCAGGGTCCTGATCGTCTTCATCGCCGGCGGTGCCGTCGATGACGTTGTCGGTCGGTGCGCCTGGCGCAGCCGGCTGGTTGTCATTGTTCGGGTTCGTATCTGGGGTCGAGTCAATGTCGATGCCATCATCAGCAGAGATTTCTGCCCAGTTGACCGACACGCCGTCAATGGCGGTCGTTGCGGTCATCGTGATGGTGATGTCGGTGCTCGCACCTGGGGCAAGTGGGCCACCGGTGAAGTCAGCGGTGCCATCGGCGTTATCGCTCCACGCAGCGTCGTTCAAGATGAAGCCTGCGGGCAGGTAGTCGGTAACGGTGAAGGTGTTCGCCTGTACCGAGCCCTGGTTGGTGACGGTGATCGTGAACGTAGCGTCGGTGCCGTTTTCGAGCACACCGTCGGTCGTGTTCGCAAAGGTGTCCGAGGTGAACACCTTGATCAGCGCGAGGTCGTAGGTCTCGACCGTGATTCCGGCCGGGTCATGGTCGTCTTCATCGGCAACGCCGTTCCCGTCAGGTGTGTTGTCGATGACGTTGTCGGTCGGAGCACCCGGACCAGCAGGCTGAGCGTCATTGCCGATCGTTGCGTCTGGGGTCGAGTCGATGTCGTTACCACTGTCGGAGCTGATCTCCGCCCAGTTGACGTAGTCGCCATTCGCAACACCGTTGGCGGTCAAGGTAATCGTGATGTCGGTAGAGGCACCAGCAGCCAGCGGGCCACCAGTGAATGTCGCCGTGCCGTCAGCATTGTCCGCCCAGTCTCCTGCAGCCACCTCAGCAGCGCTGAGATCAAACCCAGCAGGGAAGTAGTCGGTGACTTCGAAGGTCGCCGCATCAAGAGTTCCCTGGTTCGTCACGGTAATCGTGAAGGTCACGTCGCCATCAGGAGCGATGGCTCCATCGGTCGGGTTCGCAGACGAATCTGAGGTGTAGACCTTGGTGAGTGCGAGGTCGAAGTTCGCAATGCTCACTCCTGCAACGTCATGGTCATCCTCATCACCGGCGGTGTTGTCGATGACGCCGTCGGTCGGTTCACCAGGTGCAGCAGGCTGATTGTCATTCGCCTGAACAGCGTCAGGAGTCGAGTCAACATCCACCCCATCGTCAGCGGAGATCTCGGCCCAGTTCTCAAACGAACCTGGGGTGGTGGAGGTCGCGGTCATCGTGATGGTGATGTCGGTCGACGCACCGGCCGCAAGCGGGCCAGCGTCGATCGATGCGGTCGCACCGTTGTCGGTCCAAGCAGCATCGTTGAGCGTGAAACCAGCAGGGAGATAGTCCGTGACCGTGAACGTGGTTGCGTCGATCGTGCCTTGGTTGGTCACCGTGATCGTGAACGTCACGTCCGAACCATTCTCGATGATTCCGTCAGTGGTGTTCGCAAAGTTGTCAGACGTGTACACCTTCTGCAACGCAAGGTCGTACGTGGCAACAGTGATTCCCGCCGGATCATGGTCGTCCTCATCACCGGCGGTGTTATCGATGACGTCATCGGTCGGAGCTCCCGGGCCAGCAGGCTGGGCATCGTTGCCGATCGTGGCATCCGGAATCGAGTCAACGTCGTTGCCGTCATCGGCCGAGATCTCGGCCCAGTTGACGTAGTCGCCATTTGGCGCACCATTAGCAGTCAGGCGGATGGTGATATCGGTCGACGCGCCAGCAGCAAGCGGGCCACCCGAGAAGGTTGCCGTGCCGTCAGCATTGTCGGTCCAGTTACCTGCAGCCACCTCGGCAGCGCTGAGATCAAACCCCGAGGGGAGGTAGTCAGTGACCTCAAAGGTCGTTGCGTCAGTCGTGCCTTGGTTGGTGACCGTGATCGTGAAGATCACATCGCCGCCGGGCGACACGACGCCGTCTGCAGTCGGAGCGGTCGTATCGGAGGTATAGACCTTCTGCAATGCGAGGTCGTAGTTCGCAACGGTCACACCAGCAGGGTCATGATCGTCCTCATCTCCGGCAGTGCCATCGACGACGTTGTCGGTCGGAGCTCCTGGAGCTGCCGGCTGGTTGTCGTTCGCCTGGACAGTGTCCGTCGTCGAGTCGACATCGATACCGTCGTCAGCCGAGATCTCGGCCCAGTTCACTGCGTCGCCAACAGTCGCACCGTTCGCGGTGAGCGTGATGGTGATATCGGTGCTTGCGCCAGCAGCAAGCGGGCCACCCGAGAAGGTTGCCGTGCCGTCAGCATTGTCGGACCAGTTACCTGCAGCCACCTCAGCAGCGCTGAGATCAAACCCAGCAGGGAAGTAGTCGGTTACGTCGAACGTGGCCGCATCGAGCGTGCCCTGGTTCGTCACCGTGATCGTGAACGTGACGTCAGCGCCATCTTCGATGACGCCATCCGTGGAGTTGCCCGACGAGTCGGATGTGTACACCTTCTGCAGTGCAAGGTCGTACGTTCCGACCGAAACGCCAGCAGGGTCATGATCGTCGCTGTCAGCCACGCCATTCCCGTCAAGTGTGTTGTCGATGACGTCGTCGGTCGGGGCTCCTGGAGCTGCCGGCTGGGCGTCATCGGCGATGTTCGCATCGGGAGTTGAATCGACGTCGTTACCGTCATCAGCGGAGATCTCCGCCCAGTTCACGGCTTCACCAGCAGCAGCACCATTTGCGGTGAGCGTGATGGTGATGTCGGTCGATGCGCCGGCGGCCAACGGGCCAGCGTCGATTGACGCAGTTCCATCAGCGTTGTCGGTCCAAGCTCCGTCATTCAGATCGAAACCGGCAGGGATGTAGTCAGTGACCGTAAAGGTTGTCGCGTCGACAGTGCCCTGGTTCGTGACGGTGATAGTGAAGGTCACGTCAGCACCATCGCCAATGACTGCGTCGGTGGTGTTGCCGAAGGTGTCGGAGGTGTACACCTTCGTCAACGCGAGGTCGTACGCCTCGACGGTTACGCCAGCAGGGTCATGATCGTCCTCATCGGCCGCGCCATTCCCGTCAAGTGTGTTGTCGATGACATTGTCTGTCGGAGCTCCTGGAGCTGCCGGCTGGTTGTCATTCGCTTGGACAGTATCGGTTGTCGAGTCGGCGTCATTGCCGTCGTCAGCCGAGATCTCCGCCCAGTTCACAATGTCGCCGGCGCCGCTCGAGGTCGCGGTCGTCGTGATGGTGATGTCGGTACTTGCGCCAGCAGCGAGCGGGCCACCCGAGAAGGTTGCCGTGCCGTCAGCATTGTCGGACCAGTTACCTGCGGCCACCTCGGAAGCGCTGAGGTCGAAGCCAGATGGGAGGTAGTCGGTGACCTCGAAGGTCGCCGCATCGAGCGTGCCTTGGTTCGTCACCGTGATCGTGAACGTCACATCCGCGCCCATCTCGATGACGCCGTCGGTTGTGTTGCCGAAGGTGTCCGAGGTGTACGCCTTGGTCAGCGCGAGGTCATATACCTCGACGGTAACTCCAGCAGGATCGTGGTCATCACTGTCGGCCACGCCATTCCCGTCAAGTGTGTTGTCGACCACGTTGTCGGTTGGAGCGCCCGGGCCAGCAGGCTGTGCATCATCAGCGATGTTCGAATCCGGAATCGAGTCGACGTCATTACCGTCATCAGCCGAAATCTCCGCCCAGTTCACGGCTTCGCCCTGAGCTGCACCGTTGGCGGTCAGCGTAATCGTGATATCCGTGGACGCTCCAGCGGCAAGCGGGCCGCTCGTGATCGTTGCTGTGCCGTCAGCGTTGTCGGTCCAGTTACCTGCGGCCACCTCGGAAGCGCTGAGTTCGAAGCCAGAGGGAAGGTAGTCAGTGACCTCAAAAGTCGTCGCGTCGATCAGACCCTGGTTCGTCACCGTGATCGTGAACGTCACATCTGAGCCGTCCTCGATCGCACCATCGGTCGTGTCCTCAAAGCTGTCCGAGGTGTACACCTTCGTCAGCGCAAGGTCGTACGGAAGTGTAAACCCGGCGTCGAATGTGTGGTCGTTCTCTCCAGGTCCGCCCGTCGTCACCGGAATCGTGGTGCCGACGAGATCGGAGTCTGTTGCATCGGGGTTCGATGTTGACCCGACATTCGCCATGGTTGGTTCGAGGTCAGACGGCGAAACGCCACCCGGAAGCGGTGAGGTTGTCGTCGAAGCGTCGAAACCAAGCACGTAGTCCGTATTCGGTGCAACACCCGAAGCGCCATCGAAGATGTACGTGCCGTCGGCGCTAGTCGTAGTCGTCGCGAGAACCGTCGATCCGTCAGCGGCATAGAGGGTGACCTCAACGCCAGCTAGGGGCTGTTCGCCGGGATCTTGGATGCCGTTGTTGTCGAGATCGAACCACACGCGGTTACCAATCTCAACTCCGGAGGGTGTGCACACCTGAAGGTTGAAGACCGAAACATCTCCTGCAATTCCCTTCGGATCGTTCGGGGTGCCGTAGTCGATAGCGCCCAGTGGCGTGGCAAGTCCGGCAGTAGGCGCCGATGAAGCAAGCACTGCAAGGCCATGTGGTCCGGCTTCGGACAGAACATCAGCCGAAGTCACCGCATACTGGGTCGTGCCGGTGGACGGATTGTTGTAGAAGTCGACTCCGCCGTAGTTGTCTTCGAGTCCAGCGTCTCCTGTTTCACTTACGTTCAACGCACCGTCATCGCCGGTGAAGAGACCGGCTCCGTTTGCAGTAAGCCGATGCGTTTGCCCCTGGTGGTTGTATGCGGCATGCGGATTGTCGTCACATCCGACTCGCAGGCCCGCCAACATCTCGCCACTGGGGATGATCTCCAGATCGGAAACGAAGTGCGTCAAGTTATTGTTCAAGAACCCAGGGTCAGGTTCACCTGCCGTCGAAATCGCAATCGTCTGATTCAGTGTTTCTGACGCCGAGTCTCGATGAATCGTGACGCCGCCGACGGTTGATGACGGACCGGTGAATCCGCCGTCAGTGGTGAGATCAACCGACCAAACCTCGACGCCGGACACGGTGCCCCAGTACAAACGAGTGCCATCGTTCGACGTCTCGAGAGCATATGGGACCCGCCCATTGGCCATGCCGGCCGATCCGTCGTCATTCACGTCAACGTCATATGCATCGAGGATCGTTCCATCCATCGCGATGCGGTAGATATGGCCGTCCTCCCAGTTGGACACGAAGAGCTGATCGTTGGTTTCGTCGTACACGATGTTGCCCAGACCAACGCCCGACGTTCGAGTCAGCGTGTCGTTGTCCTCACAGTCCTGATGGGTAAAGGTCGCGGTCTGCTGAGGAAGTTGGACGAGGACCGAGGGCGCTCCCGAAACTGCGTCCATTTTGTAGACGGTGCCTGCTGCTCCGAGATCGTTCGCTCCGCCGCCGATCGCTCCGTACTGAGTAATCGCATCCCGCGATCCGGCAGCCGCGTTGGTGTAGAAGCGGTGAGAGTAGTTACTCGATGCGGTCGCAAACATGTCTCCGCGCGTGTTGTCGATGGCGGTACCAAACAGATTGCCGAGCTGATCGATGTGCCAATCCGGGTGGTGGAACATAGGAGTCGTGGTCGTCTGATTCTGTCGACCTGTGGCCGGCACGGTGGACGAGATGTCCAGCAGGCCGAAGGCGTCCTTTGGCAACGCAGGGTCGACGACTGCAGAACAAGAGACCGAAGCGGCGTACGTGCGAAGCAGCGCGTTCGCGGGCGGCTGTCGGCACACTTCTGGAACGACTGCACCAAAGTCGACACCCGCTGACTCCGGCGTAGCAAAGGTCACCGATGATTCCGAATCCGCGCCGACTGGACCTTCGGAGTAGTCGGTCGGGAGATTGGTGAACTCGATCCGATATTGCGCACCATCGTCTAGTCCACTGATCGTGTAGTCGCCGTTGGAATCCGATGTCGCAGATCCGGCGGCAATGCCTTGTGCGTCGTATGCGGTAGCGACCACACCGGCAAGGCCTTGCTCGCCGACGTTGGCTCCATCTTCGTTCTCATCAACGAAAATCGTTCCGCTGACGTCGCCCGAAGCTGCGAGTGCGACGGTGGCCTGCAATGCCAAACCAGCTGCGCCAACGGCGAGAACTAGCAAACTCAGCAGCAGACTGCGGCCCAGATTTCTAAACATGAATAGATGTCCTCTACTACGGTCAGGCGCGTTCGCACCGAGACCCACAACAACCTTGTGAGGGTCAATCGGACTACACGTGTCGAAATTGAGACCCAAGTTCTGGGCACAGTGCCCAAGTTGGGTTCACAGGTGAAGCGAGGTCCATTCCCGCGGGGTACATCTATCCCCTGCTACCGACTGATATCGGGACAAATTGCCGACTGGTAGATAGTCGGAACGACCGGTTCGGTTAGTTCTCGAGGCTTAGGTTCAAATTGCCAGATCGCAGACCCTCGAGGTCCAACGTGACATAGCGGTACCCAGATTGTTGGACTGCTGCAATGACAGCCTGTCGACTTTCGATAACGCGAGCGAGCGACTCGACAGGCACTTCGATGCGAGCGATCTCTTCGTAGTGTCGGACTCGGATTTCGGGAAAGCCCATCTGCTTGAGCGCAAGCTCGGCACCCTCAATACTCGTCAAGCGCTGGATCGAGACGGGCGTGCCGTAAGGGATGCGCGATGACAAACAGGCTGCTGCGGGCTTGTCGGCAGTTCGCAAACCGAGGGTGCGGCTTGCCTCACGAACGGCGCCCTTGTCGAGCCCGGCCGAGACCATTGGGAACGCCGCTCCCCGTTGCGCCGCTGCATGTTGGCCGGGGCGGTGATCGCCAAGGTCGTCGAGGTTGACGCCCAGCACCACGGTTGCGTCGAGCTCGTCGGCGATTGGCTGCACGGCATCCATGAGCGCGTCCTTGCAGTGGAAGCATCGGTTGCCGTCGTTCAGCCGATAGGCCGCGTTCTCCATCTCGTGGGTGGTGACCTCGCGCCAGTCGAGACCCCAGTCTTCGGCGAGCGCTTCACATTCGTGACGCTCAGCGCCCGCAAGCGATGGAGAGACAGCGGTGACGGCGACTGCGTTCTCGGCCCCCAACGTGTCTGCTGCGACAAACGCGAGCAATGCCGAGTCGACGCCGCCACTAAAGGCAACAACGACTCGCTCGAGCTTCTGTAGTTCTTCGCGCAGCGACGCGAGTTCTTGCATGACCACAGTCTGGGGGCATCTTGCTCAGTCATCCACCTGGCCGAGCAAGTTGATTGACTCAAGACATGGAACTTCTGAATGCATCGGTGCTGGTTGTTGGGGCAAGCGGCGCCCTGGGATCGGCAATAACTCGTCGGCTCGCAGACAGCGGAGCGAAGGTGACGGCGGTTGGACGCCGCGTTGAGGCTCTTGACGAGCTGACCGCAAGCTGCCCAGCTGGGGCTGTGCATGCAATCGTTGGCGATCTTCGAAGCTCAGATGTTGCGCAAAAGGTGGTTCATGCCGCCGTCGAGCACGGTGGTCAATTGCAGCTTGTCGTGAACGCCGTTGGTGTCGTGGCTTTTGGCGATGTCGCCGAGCTCGAAAGCGACGTGCTTGAGGAGCTGTTCCTTACCAACGTGTTCAGTTCAATCTTCGTGGCCCAGGCTGCGCTTCCGGTGATGGCTGCTGGGTCGACGCTCGCGTCTATCAGTGGGGTCATTGCTGAACGCAACATGCCGGGCATGGCCGCCTACGGAGCATCAAAAGCGGCGTTGCGCTCCTTTAACGAAGGATTCGCTCGTGAAGCTCGCCGCCGCAAGGTGCGGGTTCTCGACATTCGGCCACCGCACACAGAAACGGGCCTCGTCGACCGCGCAATCGCTGGCACCGCCCCCAAGTTCCCCGAAGGCCTCAGCACCGACTCGGTTGCTGACACGATCGTCGCGTCTCTCCTCGACCCCACCATCACCGACGTCCCCGCCTCCACCTTCGGGACATAGGACTCCCAAGATTTGTACAGACTTTCCGACCACTACGGTCTGAAAGTCTGTACAAATCTCTTGTGGTTGAATTTTCTCGGGTTGATGCTGACGCAATTGGATGGTTAACGACCGATCAGATGGTCGAAGTCGACCGGATCATGATCGATGAGCTGCACATCGAGCTCATCCAGATGATGGAGAACGCGGGTCGAAATCTGGCGAGGCTTGCGATCGACCGCTACTCCCCGTCCAAGGTTGTGGTGTGTGCCGGGACGGGCGGTAACGGTGGAGGTGGGCTGGTTGCCGCACGCCATCTCCATGTGGCCGGTGTCGACGTCGAGGTGGTCCTGTCGAGTGACGCCGACGGTTTCTCCGGCGTCCCACTCCATCAACTCGATGTCGTAACTCGCTTGGGCGTGGACAGTGCGACGTCGATTTCCGCCGAGGCTGATCTGATCGTCGACGCGCTGATCGGCTATTCGTTGCGAGGCGCGCCGCGGGGACGTGTTGCTGAGCTCATCTCAGAGGTCAACGCAGGCGCAGCTCCAGTGCTCGCCCTCGACACGCCATCTGGGCTCGACACGACGACCGGCACCGCACACGACCCACACATTTCAGCCGACGCCACGCTCACGCTTGCTCTCCCGAAGGTTGGCCTTCGAGATCAGCCATCGGTTGGCGAGCTCTTCGTCGCTGACATTTCGGTTCCACCGTCGGTGTATGTCGAACTCGAGGCAGGCCCGGCCCCCGACTTCAGCCGCGGCAGCATCGTGGCCGTGAGCTAAATCCGGTAGGGCAGCAAACGCTCATAGGCAGCTTCGGATTCGGCGAGCGCGTTTTCGATCGACGGCAACAGCTCAACGGTTTTGGCGACTGGCGGCTTCCATCCGGTTGAGGCCCAGACGCCGTCGTACCAGTGCCTTGCCCACACGCCATCCTCAGGCTTTGGCCCAGCTGGCCACGACAACACGGCCGGATCGAACGCAATGCCGATGCGTTTGCACACTTCGGTCAGGACACGGGTCGGGTTCTCGAGCAATCGCGACGTCTCGATAACGATTGGCTCTTGGCCGGCAGCGAGAAGCAAGTCGAGAATCTGTACAAGTTCTGGGTAGCCGGTGTCGGCAATGGTCGAGTTCGGCATCTGCACCTGCCACGACGTCAAGAGGTCGTGGGGGTTTCGAGTCAGGATCACGTTGGCGCACGACGGTAGGAACGAAAGATCGAGATCGCCGATGTGCTTAGCGATCTGCTTGAGGTACACGATCGGCGTGTCGTAGTCGCCGAGGATCACCTCGTCGATCACCTCTTTCCCATTCGTGCTCTGCGACACGAGCACCTCATCTCGCCCTGGATGCTCACGGCCAGACTCATGGAGGTAATAGGCGTACAGCGGTTCATCGACGACGGTCGTGTCAGCGCGCTGACGCCACGAGTACATCATTGCCGTCGAAAGGCTCCGAGGCCCCGACCACATGTTGATCCGGAGGGTCACCGCAGAACTATCGGTCGCTTGGAGCGCCAAGCACAGACTTCGTTGGATCGTCATAGCGATAGATCGAACGCTCGATGGTGCCGAGCTTGCCCAGCTTCTCTTGGAACACCGCCATGTGCGGCACGACAAAGTGCGCCTGAATGTGCTCGTCCGACTCCCACTCCTCGAACAGGTGAAACAGCGTCGGGTCGGTGAGGTCGGCCGACATTGTGTACGAAACACATCCGGCTTCTTTCGCTGTCTCGGCCATCATCCACGACATGGCGTCGATCGCCGCGTCACGATCTTCGGGCTGGATGCGAAAGGTTCCCGCTATGAGCAACATGGTGTTTCCTTAGTCTTGGCGACTCTGAACATCGGCCGCGATGGCCTCACGATAGAGCTCGACGAGGCGGTCGGTCATCGGCCCGCCACCGGTGCCGTCACCAATCGTGCGTCCGTCGACCTCGCGCACAGGGGTGAGGCCGCCAAACGTTCCGGTGACAAACACCTCGTCGGCCGCATATACATCGGTCAGCGAGAAGTTCTTCTCGATCGCCGGGATGCCGGCCGCACGAGCGACTTCGAGCACCAGGGCCCGCGTGATGCCGGGCAAGTTATAGAACCCGGTCGACGTCCATACCTCTCCCTGCTTGACGATGAAGAAGTTCGTGGCGTTGCATGTAGCCACCGCGCCGTTGACGTCGAGCATGAGCGCTTCGTCAGCGCCGGCGCCGACGGCTTGGATCAGCGCGATCACTTCGTGAAGCTTCGAGTGACAGTTGAGGTTCTGGTCGAGCACATCGGGGCCCGGGCGGCGCACGGTCGCGGTGAACAGCGAAATGCCTTCGTTCGTGACCGTCGGATCAGCTTTCTTATGTTCGGCGATGATCACCACATTGGGTCCACCGATGGTGTTCGACGGATGCTGCGATGGCGTCTTCTTGGTGCCACGGGTAATCATCAGTCGAACGTGAACGTTGTCGTCCATGTTGTTGCGATCGACTGTTGCCTGCAGAGCAGCGACGATGTCCTCGCGCGTACCGATGTCGAGATGGGTGGCCTTGGCTCCCGCAAACAGTCGATCGAGGTGCCGGTCGAGGAATGCAAACACCCCGTGGTGCAACCGGATCCCTTCCCAGATTCCGTCGCCGACGAGGAAGCCGCTGTCGAACACCGAGATCTTGGCTTCGTCACGCGGAAAGAACTCGCCGTTGATGTAGATCTGCACATCCGCGTTGCGGTCATCGGCAACGGCGGCATGGGTACTTTTGCTCATCACTATCCCTGAGGTATTTGCGCTCGGACCCGTTCACGGAGCAAATCGAGGCCGACCGACCCCACACCGAGAACAGTCGAGTGAAACAGCTTTGGATCGAAGTCGCCAACCGCACGCCATTCTTCTCGAAGATCGAGGATGGCCTGCTCGCCCACCTTGTAACTAATCGCTTGGCCCGGCCACCCCATGTAACGGAGGATCTCCGAGGTCGCTTCGTCATGGGTAAGGAATCCACGAGTGTTCATAAGCTCGTGAGCAATCTCAAACGTCCAAGACTCGCCGGGATGGAACGTGACGTCATCAGGGATGGGGAGGTCGAGGTGGATGCCAATGTCGATTGCGACGCGTGCTGATCGCATGAGCTGGCTTCCTAGAAGTCCGACGCGATACTCCGGCCGTTCGAGGTAGCCGAGTTCGCCCATCAGATGCTCGGCGTAGAGCGCCCATCCCTCGCCCGATCCCGGATACCAGACCAAGCTTCGGTGATAGCGGGACAGGTCGTCGCGCAGTGTGTTTTGGACTCCGACCTGGAGGTGGTGGCCCGGGAATCCTTCGTGGTAGGCCGTGGTGATCTCGCCGAAGAGCGGAATGTTCTTTCGACCCTCGACCGGGTACCAGACCGATCCTGCTCGAGTGAAGTCTTCCGATGGGCCCACGTAGTAGGCCGCAAGCGACCCGCCAGCAGGCACGACTTGCACATCGATCGTGCGAATCTCTTCAGGTACGTCGAAGTGCACGCCTTCGAGGTTCTGAAGCGCCTGGTCCTGGCGGTCCTTCATTACGGAGATGAACTCGTCGACGGTGGCCGCAGCGTATTCGGGACTTGTTCGGAGACGTTCGAGCACGTCGAGCGTTGGAGCGTCAGGGTCGATCTCGGCGCATGCGGCTTCCATGTCAGCCCAAAGACGCTCAACTTCGTCCCACCCCCACCGGTAGGTGGAGCGGAGATCGAGCCGTGTTCCGAGGAACGTCTCAGCAGCGGACAGGTACCGCTCCTCCCCCACTCCGTCCTGTTCGGCGGCGTCGGAGAGATACGTGGCAAGAAACGTGTTGAACGACGCATAGGTCGCCTTCGCTCCATCAATCGCCGCATCGAGTCGCTCGAGGTAGCGGCTGGTGTCGACGGGCGAATCCGCAAGGCGCTGACGAAGGGGATCGAAGGGCGACTCGTCGCTCGACGCCAACGCGCCTTGCTCCATCACTGCCTCGACCTGGCGGCGGCTCACCACGTTGCCGACGGAACGTCCCTCCTCGAGCGTGGCTTGGTAGCCGGCCATGAACGGCGCTGTTGTTTCGAGCCGTTGAAGAATGGCCTCCCAGTCATCGTCGGTTTGATCGGTCATCGAGCCGTAGATGAACCGACCCCACTGGTGCGGCGATTCGATGTTGTTCAACTCGTAGTGGTGGCCGCTGGCGTCGAGGTATCGAAGGTGCGCATCGCAGTCTTCGACAAGCACGCGCTGAGCAAGCTGGTGGCGATCATCGGGTGCAGGACAAGCAAGAGCATCGGCCTTGAGTTGGGCATAGAACTCGCGTTTCACGCTGTGCCCGGCAGGTGACAGGTCGGGCCATGCATTGTCGTACCCAGCGATACCCGAATAGGTCGCGTCAACCGGGTTGAGTGCAGCAGCCTGATCGACCGCGCGATCGCTGAGTTCAAAGATGTCCATTGCGCGAACCTACCCGCAGGCGGAACTGGGTGCACCGTCCACAGGCGGATCGAGCGGGTAGCCCGAAGCTGCGAAGCCGGTTCGGGCGGAAAGGCGCTTGCGTTCCGCAGGCGGGTCGAGGGCGCTACGCGCCCGGATCCCGCCCCGCGGTGAAGACGAGCTTGGCGGCGGCTACGTCTTCGAGGGCGAAGCCGGCGCTCTTGAACATGGTGATCTGATCGTCACTGGTTCGGCCTTTGTGGGCACCAGTGGCGAGTTCGGCCAGGTCGGCAACGATGTCATCGACCGTGATAATCCCAGCTGCGATTGGTTGGGCTAGATCGCCTGCGATGATTCCGTCGCTACGAGTGTCGGCAAAGACGGCAGCTCGGCGGACGACGTCATCGTCAGACTCCCGCATCTCGGGCGTGAACGAACCGATCAGGTCAACGTGGGCACCGTCTTTCAGAAGGGCTCCTTTGACAAGCGGCGACGTCGCTCCGGTGACACAGGTGATGACGTCAGCTTCGGTAACCGCAGCGTCGAGATCGTCTGCGACTCGTGCCGGGATGTTTTCGGCGACTAGCGAGTTCGAGACCCTCAGTGCCTTGTCGTTATCGCGGCCCCACACATCGACGATGTCGTAGTCACGAACCGCACAGTGAGCGAGCGCGGTCATCGGTGAGAGCGCACCGGTTCCGACTACGAGAAGTCGCTTTGCATCAGCCCGGGCCAAGCGCTTCGCCGCTACCGCTGAGGCAGCAGCAGTTCGCCTCGTGGTGAGCTCGTTTCCGTCGCATGCACCGAGGAGCGTTCCGTTCGCTCCACTGAACAACAACACGCCGGCGTTGATGGTGGGCAGGTCGAGCGCGCCGTTGTCCGGGAAGAACGTCACGGCCTTGATGGCGATGACGTCACCTGCCACCCAGCCGGGCTTCATCAGCAGCGCTGCATCGTTTCCGTTGGCATCAGGAACGGTGTGCACGGTCCGCTCGGGGGCGTGGGCGCCTTCAACGTGGAGGATCTGTTCGATGGCCGAGATGAGTTCTGGCCATGGCAGCAGCTCGCTGACCTGTTGTGGGGAGAAGAACTGCGGGTTACCTGCCATGGGACCTGTCGTAGTTGTTGGGGGCACTTCCAGTCCAACCGTCGAGCGCACTGTTCGTCGAGTCGTACACCTCAACCAGGAGCGGATAGCAGGCTGCATCGTCATCGCTATGCGATGCTGCGCAATCGCCGCCGGGACACGCCGATAGGGCGCCGATCAGGTCGATCTCGGCTATGAACTCGATGAAGTCGCCGGGCCGAACTGGGCTGGCCTTCATGAAGTACTGATGGGTGTCCTTGGTGAATCCCGTGCACATGAAGACGTTGAGGACGTCGTGCACGTGATGTTCGATGTCGGCCATGGGTTGGCCGGTTTCGTCGGCGAGCGCTCGGGTGAGGTTGCTGTGGCAGCAGTAGTGATAGTCCGTGCCGTTCAACGTTTGCTGGGTGTATGGATCGCAGCGGGTGCCGATGACGTCGTGCACTCCGCCGCCGTCGTCATCCCAGCCGTACCACTCAAGCGTGTCGTGGGTGATCGTCGCCATCGGTCGCAGGTGGGGCAGATTGCTCCACATCCGATCGCCACGGGTGAGATGGCTGGCGTGAAGCTGACGAGTCTTGCCGCTGAAGAACCGTTCGTTCAGATCGTCGCGACTGAAGAGGTTCAGGTCGCCGACTTGAGAACCCTCGACGCTCACGATCCGAAAGAACTGGCCTTTGGCAACATGAAAGGTCCTGGCCTGACGAGGGGGCACGAGGACTTCGTCAACCATCGTCAACTCGGCCCGGGCCGCCTCGTAACGACCCATATCGACCTCGGGCAGGTTCTCGACGTCGTAGCAGACCACGGGTTCCGCAGCTCGTCGCTGAGCGGCATCTGCTGGTTCGGGTATGGACATACCTACGCCTCCTCGGCCGTGATCGCCACGTGCAACACGGTGACGTCGTCAGTAACAGCAACGAGCGACCACGCTTCATCTCTTGGCACGGCGATCGAATCGTCGATTCCAAGATCGTGGGTCACGCCGCTACGGGTGATCGTCGCCGAACCAGTGAGCACGAAGAGCAGACAGAGGTCACCATCGTGTGTTCCGGACAGCGGCTCACTTTCACCTGATCCTCGTAGCACCCGGACCGAGGCAATCCCGCCTGTGGCCTCCTCGATGCCAGTGGCTCGCTGCTGCCAGCCCGAGCCGGCGTTGGTCCACTCGGTGTCGTCGGCGCGATCGAAGCTAAAGCGTTGGCCGCCGAAGTTGCGCTCGGTATCGATGGTCGCTGTCGGCAACTCGAATTCATGCTCAATGTAGGTGGGGTGTTCGGCCGGGGACGCAATCTCGACTACTTCAAGCCCACCATCGCTGGCGAGTACGCGGTGGCGGATGTTCGGCGGCTGCAGAACGCAATCCCCCTCGGTCATCCAGAACGAATCGCCTTGGTCTTCGTAAACGACCTCCACCCGACCGCGTCGGCAATAGATCATCTGGAACCGAATGTCATGGTGATGGACATAGTCGGGAACGGGACCGGGTTCGCTAATGCGAATGTGAGAGGCAATGACTCGACCGCCGTGACGCTTAGGGATGAGGTCGCGATAGTGCATGCCAGCACGCCCCACACCCCACTCGCCGCCCTGCATGTGGACGAACTCGTCGCTGAAGCCCGATGGCGGGAAGACCTCCTCACGCTCTCGGAGCTCAACCCCCGCAGACAGCGTCGACGCTTCGGCTAAGCCATTCACCAACACCGTCGATGCCGATGCAGTTGACGTCGTATCGAGCCGGAGCCTGATGCCATCAGCGGAGAGCTCGGCAACCCGAGGTGCATCGGCTGGGAAGATGACGTCGAGACGAAAGCCGTTCTTCTCGAGAACAGAAATATCGGCTGTCAGATCAGATGACGGCAGCTCGACAGCGGATGACATGGCTGCAGCCTTTCGGAATCTGTGTGCACTTGTCCACCCCGGCGGTGGCAAGGTGCACAAAATCTCCGAGCTCGCTGGAAAACGAGAGAGGCCCGGCCTTACGGCCGGGCCTCATACGTTCGTCACTCCCCGAGGAGAGTGTGAAAGCTATTCGTTACTACGAAGCGAAGGTGTACTCAGCAAGAGCTGCGTCTGCACCGTCGTCGCCGTAGGTGTCGATACGGAACGAAGCAGCAGCAGGCTCGCCTGCGTCAACGAACTCGTATGGGCCACCGAGGCCGTCGTAGTCGATGTCTTCGCCGGCCTTGACCAGCTCGATGCACTCAGCGAATGAGGTGCACTTGGTGCCGTTCTTGGTTACCTCGTTGATCTCTGCGGCGATTGCCTTGCCACCGTCGCTGTTAGCAACTGCGGCTGCGAGAGCAACAATGATGACCGAGTCGTAGGTCTCTGCACCGTAAGCGGTCTCTTCTGGGCCGCCCATCTCTTCTTCAAGACGCTCGATGAAGTCCGAGATCGAACCAAGGTCTACCGAAGGAATGGTCTGCTTCATGCCATTGAGGATGGTTGGGTCAGAGAGCTCGCCCTGAAGGCCAGCGTTACCGTCAACGCCCCAGACGTTCGTGTCAGAGGTTGGGCCAACGCCACGCTCGTGCATGGTGGTGACGATGTTTGCCGACTCAGCGAAGCCGATGATGACAACAGCGTCTGAACCAGCAGCAACGATTGAGTCAACCTCAGCGTCGAAGCTCTCGGTGTCAACTGCGTAACCAATGAACTCGTCAACGGTTGCGCCAGCGTCCTCAAGGTTTGCCTTGAGAGCGTCAGCAAGACCGGTTCCGTATGACTCCTGGCGGAAGAGAACCGAAACAGTGGCGTTGCCCTGCTCGATGATTGCGTTCGCAAGAACGCGGCCCTGGAGGAGGTCAGACGGAGCGGTACGGAAGTACAGGCCGTTGTCGTCGTAGGTGGTGAAGTCCGGCGAGGTGTTCGCTGGCGAGAACTGGATTACGCCAGCGCCAGTGATCTTGTCGATAACGGTCTTCGATACAGCTGAAGAAGCTGCACCCATGATGGCGTCAGCGCCTTCTGCGAGAAGACGGTCGACCTCGACGTTTGCCGTGTCGGTGGTGGTGTCGCCAGAGTCGCCCTGGATAAGAACGATGTCCTTACCGAAGACGCCGCCAGCGGCGTTGATGTCTGCAGCTGCAAGCTCAGCGCCTGCAACCTCAGCTGGGCCGAGGAACGCAAGGTCACCAGTTACAGGAAGGATCGTGCCGATGACGAGCTCGCCTTCGACGTTCTCCTCCATGGCCTCTTCTTCTTCCATGGCTTCCTCTTCTTCCATGGCCTCTTCTTCTTCCATGGCTTCTTCTTCTTCCATGGCTTCCTCTTCTTCCATCGCCTCTTCTTCAGGCGCGTCCGTTGCTGCAGGCGCGTCTTCGGCGTCGACAGTGTCGGTGGAATCAGAACCTGAGCAAGCTGCGGCAACCATGGTGATTGCAAGCAACATGCCGAGGAGCTTCAGCATTCGTTGTGACATATGTGTGGACCTTTCCAATCCGTGGATCACGACCCCTCCAAATACGGGCAGATCCATTGCGAAGGAAATACTAGAGGTTGAATGCCCTGGACTCAACGCGCCCCCTGGTATTCGCGACCATTCTTTACACGCCCGAAAACGACCAAAACCGCCCCATTTCGGGCGGTTTTGGCACGATTACTCGAAACTATTGCGAATATGTCAATCGCGAGTTTGCTGCGCAAGCGTGCCCAAGTAGAGCGCGATCACGTTCGGGTCGGTCAGAAGGTTCTGACCGGTGTCGGTGTACGCATTCGTTCCTTGGTCGAGGACATAGCCCCGATCGCAGATTTGCAGACAGCGAGCAGCGTTCTGCTCGACCATCACTACAGCGACTCCGCTCGAGTTGATCTGCTTGGTGTTGATAAAGACCTGGTCCTGAAGCACCGGCGACAAACCAGCCGATGGCTCGTCAAGAAGCAGTACCTCTGGGTCCATCATCAATGCCCGGCTCATCGCCAGCATCTGGCGCTCACCGCCAGAGAGCGAGCCCGCACGTTGTCCAAGACGCTCACCAAGACGAGGGAACATGTCGGTCACGAACGCGAGGCGATCCTTGAAGGTGTTTGGACGCAAGAACACGCCCATCTCCAAGTTCTCCGCGATCGTGAGCGACGGGAAAACGTTGTTGTTCTGTGGGACGTAGCCAATGCCGCGGCTCACGAGCTCGTGGGCGGTCATGTTGCTGATCTCTTCGCCCTTGAACTTGACCGAGCCCTCACGCACGTTGAGCAAGCCAAAGAGGGCCTTGAGCAGCGTTGACTTACCCGCACCATTCGGACCAATAATGCCAACCAACTCGCCAGGAGCAAGTTCGAGCGAGCACCCGTTCAAGATGTCGACGCCAGGCAGGTAGCCAGCACGCACGTTGTCGACGTGAATGAGGAGTTCCTTACTCATTATTCTTCCTCCTCGAAGGTCAAGTCGGTGTCGTGATGCGAGCCGAGGTACGCATCGACCACCGCTTGGTTCGCAGCGATTGCGTCAGGTGTGCCTTCGGCAATGATCTTGCCTTCAGCCATAACCACGACCCAGTCAGAGATGTCACGGACGACGTCCATGTCGTGCTCGACGAAGATCACGGTGCGGCCTTCAGCACGGAGCTGCTTGACGTGACCGAGCAACGACTGAGTCAGCGCTGGGTTCACGCCTGCCATTGGCTCATCGAGCATGACGAGCTCGGGTTCGGTCATGAGCGCACGGGCCATCTCAACAAGTTTGCGCTGACCACCCGACAGGGTGCCGGCGAACTCATCGGCCATGTGTGTCATGTTGAAGCGGTCGAGCAACGCTCGAGCCTGGGCCTCAACCTTGTTCTCACGGCCGCGCCAGGCTGGGGTAAACAATGCCGTCAGGAACTTCTCGCCCGGCTGATCCTTCGCTCCGAGCTTCATGTTGTCGAGCACAGTGAGCTTCGAAAGTGCTTTGGTGAGCTGGAACGTGCGGACCATGCCGCGAGCTGCCAGCTTGTGGGAGGCAACGCCGTCGATCGACGTGCCGTTCAATTCGACGTGGCCCTCATCGGGAGCATCGAAGCCGGTGAGCAGGTTGAAGAACGTGGTCTTACCTGCGCCGTTTGGCCCGATCAGCGCGGTGATAGCACCGCGCTGAATGCGCACCTCGGCGACGTCGACAGCCGTGAGGCCACCAAACCGCCGCACGACGTTCTTGGCGACGAGGATCTCGTCGGGCTTCTTGCTGCCCGGGGTTGGATCGACATTGTCGAAGATGCCTTCGATCGGGTTCGGGATGTTGACCATTTCGGCCGATCCCGCACCGCCTCCTCCGGCGGTGGCGCCGAGGACAATTCCAGAACTGCTATCGCCTTGTTCGAGCTCGGCTGAATCCGTTGAATCACTGTTATCGGTCATCGAGTGCCATCTCCTCTCGAGATCCGAAGATGCCTTGAGGTCGGAACCACATGAGCATCATGAGCGTGAAGCCGAAGATCACGAAGCGAAGCTGATCGACGTTCAGAATGCTGAGGTTCAACCAGGTCTCGAGCGTGTCGGAAAGATCGGTACCGATGAGCTCACGCATGAACGTGATCAGGCCGGAGATCAGCGCCCAGTAGATGATCGAACCAGCGACTGGCGACCACACCTTGCCCACACCACCGATGATCAACACAGTCCAGATGAGGAACGTGATGACTGGGTTGAACGTGTCGGGCTGGACCGACTGCTTTGCGATGACCTGCATCATGCCGGCGACGCCACCGATGACACCACCGAGCACGAGCGCCTGCATCTTGTAGGAGTAGGCGTTCTTGCCGAGTGCACGAGCAGCGTCCTCGTCTTCACGGATCGACTTGAGAACACGGCCCCAAGGACTGCGAACGAGCTGCCAGTTGAGAAGCACGAACAGCAGCACGAGCGACCAGCCAACGACCATCATCCAGAGGTCCTGAGCTCGGTACTCGAAGAAGAAGAACCGGTAGCTCTGGTTGCCAGGCTTGTCGAAGATGTTCAGGGCAAAGAAGTCATCAGCAAAGTCATTGATGCCTTCCGATGCGCCGGTGCGCTCACGGTTACCGCGCCAGCGAACGAAGATTCGTAGCGCCTCGGAAGCGGCGATGGTGGTGATACCGAGATAGTCCGAACGCAACCGAAGCGTCGGAACGCCGAGCAGCAACGCCAGAGCAACACAGAACAGCACACCGACGACAAGACCGAGCCAGAAGCTCTGATCGAGCCAGAACACGGTCATGCCAACGCCGTACGCGCCCGCAGCCATGAACCCGACGTGCCCGAAGTTCAGCAAGCCGGTGTAGCCGAAGTGAATGTTCAAACCAATCGCAGCCATCGCAAACACCATCGCGTTTACACCGATGGACTGTGAGAAGAACTGCGTGAGAATAATGTCCCAGTTCATTAGCCGATCCTCTCTGCTTTGCCGAGCAAGCCTTGAGGCCGGAACATCAGTACCAGCACCATGGCGAGCAGGGCGACCATGTTCTTCAACTCAGGGTCGAGGAACAGTGTTGACAAGTTGATGACGAGCCCGATGACGATTGCACCGAGCAGTGCGCCGTATGCCGTACCCAGACCGCCAAGTGTTACAGCAGCGAAGATCAGTAGCAGGATGCGGAAGCCGAAGTCCCACTTGGTCTGATCGAGAGCGAAGAACGCACCACCGAGTGCTGCGGCCGAAGCACCGAAGATCCAGACGGTCGAGATGACCTTCTGCACATCGATGCCGGAAGACTCTGCGAGGTCGCGGTTGTCGGACACTGCTCGCATGGCCTTACCCATGCGAGTCATGGTGAGCAGTAGGCCGATTGCGATGAGCACGCCAACCGAGATGCCCATGGCGATGAGGTCCTTCGGAGTGAGTTCGACCGGACCGATCGACATTGCACGTTGTGCGGTGTACTGGCGGAACGAACGAGGCGAGCCACCGAAGAAGTACACGAAGATGTAGCGCAACAGGATCGAGAGACCGATCGTGATCACCATCTGCGCAATCAGGCTGATTCCCTGACGGCGCATCGTGCGGAACATCACTCGGTCGAGGATGTAGCCGAGCAGGCCGCCAGTGATCATGCCCAAGATGATGGCGAAGACCAGGTTCGTCCCATCACCGAACGGCGCCGGTAACGGTGCGAGGAAGCCGATCATGCCGGCGAGCCCATAGAAGTTCCAGAAGTAGGTCATCAGACCGCCGAATGTGACCATCTCCGCATGAGCGAAGTTCACCAAGCCGGTCGTGCCGTAGATGAGCGACAGCCCAATCGCAGCCATTGCCAGGTAGAGACCTTGCTTCAGCCCTTCGACCGTCAGCTGCGCAATCCGTCGACCATCGATGCCACTTGAATCAGCGGCTGCCGCAGCTGCGGCGGCGCCTTCACCGGTGACGAGAGCAAACAACACTCGTTTGTCCTTGTTGGCTTCGACCAACACGGTGAGCTGAGCTCGATCGGCATCCTTCAGCGCAATCCCTTCCGGGAGCGATGCGGGATCGAGCGTGACGACATACTCGCCAGTCTCAGGTACAGGTATCGATAGCTTGCCTTCAGCGTCGGTCGTAGCTTCGCCGACGCCTTCAACGGTGACTATCGCACCTTCGACGGGAACTTGTTCGCCCGCCTCATCTTTGTACCGGAGCTGCGTGACGATCGACTGTCCACCTTCATCTTGAGCCAGCGCGGGGCTGACAAGTCCAAGGATTGAACAGACGACGATCAGAAGTCCGGCCAGGGGTTTCCATTGCGCCATTGCTTTGGTGCTCTCCTGTCGTATACGAGCGGTCATGAGAGTATCTCCTCTCCCGCAAATTCAACAAAGCGACGCCAAATCGTTACGTAAGTACTTTGTCGGTTCTTACTAGGCCCATCACCATTGCTACGGTCACCCCATGTCGGCACCCTGGTTTGATGTTGCGATCGTCGGTGGGGGCATTGCTGGAGTTGGCGCTGCGGCAGGCGCGATCGATTCGCACTCGATCGTCGTGCTCGAGCAAGAAAACGAGCTTGCACATCACACGACCTCGCGGTCCGCAGCGGTGTACATCGAAAACGAAGGCGGTCCAGTCTTCCACCGGTTGTCGACCGCGAGCCGACCGTTTTGGGATGCTCACCCTGGATCGGAAACGCCGCTCATCACGCCGCTTGGTGTGCTCAAAGTAGGCGACGAATCGATGGCTGATGCATTCATGGCCGAGGTCGATGAAGCATCACGGGTGACCCCTTCGATCCGCTTTGTTCGAGATGAAGCATTGCTTGCGATTTGCCCCGCATTGAACCTCGACATCGTCAGGGTTGGCATGCACGAGCCAACCGGCGGCGCGATCGACGTCATGGGTACCCATCAGCTGTTCCTTCGCACCGCCCGAGCTGGTGGCGCTGACATCTGGCGGAACGCTCGACTCAACGCTGCGACGCGGGTCGGCGAACACTGGGAGATCGAGACCGAGGCCGGCCCGGTTCATGCGGCCACGATTGTGAATGCTGCAGGTGCGTGGGGCGACGTGGTTGCCGAACGCTGCGGTGTGGTTCCGGTTGGGCTGAACCCCCTGCGGCGAACTGCCTTCACCACCACGATTTCCGATGACCCGGCTGGTTGGCCGTTGGTCTATTCCGGGATCGACGAATACGAGTGCTACTTCAAGCCCGAGGCAGGCAACCAACTGCTCGGATCGCTATCCGATGAGCAGCTCTCGGAACCGTGCGATGCCCGGCCCGAAGAGATCGATATCGCGCTGGCCATCGACCGCATCAACACGATTAGCCATGTGGGTGTTCGCTCGGTCAACACCACCTGGGCTGGGCTTCGCACCTTTGCCCCCGACCGCAACCCCGTGCTCGGTTGGGACGACATGTCCGCTGGGTTCATGTGGCTCGTCGGACAAGGTGGATGCGGCATCGTTACCTCTCCAATCGCAAGCGAAATCGTCGGCACGCGCCTCCGGGGCGAACCACTCCCCGAACGGGTCACAGACCTCGGCCTCACAACCGAAACCCTCGCCCCCCGCCGCTAGAGATTTGTAAAGGAAAAAGTACCTGTGAGGTATCAAATCCTTCACAAAAACTGAGACGAGGGATTTGTGAAGGATTTGGACCCTGTGGGGTTACTTTTTCTGCACAAATCCCAGGAGGTCGGAGAGTGTCTTGGCGCATTGACCAGGCCGGTTGGTGAGATCGGTGGCCGTGAAGCGAAGTGGGGTCCATCCGGCTTTGACCAACGCGTTCTGTCGTCCGCCGTCATTGGCAATTTGCTCGGGACTCGAGTGAAACGAAGCGCCGTCGATCTCGACGAACACCCGCTCAGCAATCCACGCGAAGTCGAGACGCAAGTGACGCCCGCCGACCTGAACCGGAAGTTGTGGGACCGGGCGCTGGATGCCGAACCGATCGCAGACCTCGAGAAACTGCACCTCAAGGCCCGATTCACAGAAATCGATTCCGGCCGGAAGGGCATCGAGTACTCGTTCCAACACACCGGTGCCATTTCGACCTTGCTTGCTCGTCCGTTGGCGCATCATCCATACGTCCCGCGGCAAGACGAGCTCGATGGCAATCGCGTGTCGCAGGATCCGAAGCACCTCATGCTCGGGAAACACGAGTCCGAGGTCGCAGATGGTTCGTTCAGGCGTAGTGACTGGGATGCCGTCGACTTCGGTGACGTCGGATGGCTCGAGGTCGCGGGAACGATGGACGACAACGCCCTCGAGCATGGCGGTTCTCGGATAGCGAATCGAAACCTCGATCTCTTCGTCAACGGTGCGGAAGCCCCACAACCGCGAGCCAGCGCGATGTGATGCGACGGCCTGCGCCGAAAGAACAGCGACCAGCAACTCCTGCTCCCACGACCGCGAGGTGCCGGCGAGCTGTACCACACCTTTGGCTCGACGCTGGAGAAAGCCGTCATCGACTCGCGCCGCCACCATTCGTTTCGTGAAGCCCGCCTCGAGTAGTTGGGCTGCCGTCAGTAGCCCATGTTGGTGTGTCGCAAGAGTATTGAGTTCCGTGAAAGACGCCATCCCACCGTTGTAGTCAGCACCACTGACACGATCTCCGCCAGCGTGATCACGGAAGATTTGTGAAGGATTTGATACCCCACAGGTGCCCTTTTCTCCACAAATTCCTGGCCTCAGTTTTTGTGAAGGATTTGATACCCCACAGGTACCTTTTCCTTCACAAATCTCAGGTGATGGTGACGGGGGTGCCTTGTGGGTGGTGGCAGGCGACCCAGTGGTCTTCGCCGAACTGTTCGAACTCGGGCACGGTCGTCGTGCACACCTCGGTTGCGTACGAACAGCGGGTGTGGAACCGGCAACCGCTCGGCGGGTTGAGCGGCGACGGCAGCTCACCCGAGAGCGAACCATCGTCGGAGATTCCCGAGCCAGGCACGGCCGAGAGCAGAGCCTGAGTGTACGGGTGTGTTGGATTGTCGAAGATGCTGTCGGCATCACCGACCTCTGCAACCCGGCCGAGGTACATGACCAGCACGCGGTCGCTCACGTTGCGCACGACGGCAAGGTCGTGGCTGATGAACAACATGGTGAGATCGTGCTCGCTCTTTAGGTCATCGAGCAGGTTCAGAATCTGCGCCTGCACCGAGACGTCGAGCGCACTGACTGGCTCGTCACAGATCAACACCTTCGGATCGAGTGCGAGCGCACGAGCGATGCTGATGCGCTGGCACTGGCCGCCAGAGAACTGGAACGGCTTGCGATCTTTGTACTGCGGATCGATACCGACCGATCGAATCAGCTCGTCGAGCCGAGCATCGGTCCATGCGCCATGTGTTCCCCAAATCTCGACGCCCTCGCTGATGATGTCCCAGATCGAACGACGCGGGTTCAGTGCCGAGATCGGGTCCTGGAAGATCATCTGCAGGTCGGTCCGGACCTTGCGCAGTTGTTCTTTGTCGAGTGAGGCCAGGTCGGTGTCGTCGTAGGAGACCGTGCCAGAGGTCGGAACAGGAAGCTGAATGACCGCTTTCGCGGTCGTCGACTTGCCGCAACCGGACTCGCCAACAATGCCTAGGGTTTCCCCTGCCATCACGTCGAACGAGACGTCGCTGACGGCCTGGACAACCCCACCCTTGGCCGCTGGGAACTCGACAACGAGATTCTCCACGCGAATGAGTGGGCTGCCGTCGCTGCGAAGCGAGGTAGTTCCAATACCGACCACTACGACACTCCCTCAGAGACCGGCGCCGAATTGAGCGGGTTGAAACACGAGTACGCGTGCGCCGACCCAACTTCGGTTTCGATAAGCGGCGGGATAGACGATCGGCATTCATCGGTCGCCTGCGAGCAGCGCGGCGCGAACGGGCACATCGCGGGTTCGATCGCCAGGTTCGGCGGGCTTCCAGGGATCGGGTCGAGGCGAGTGCCCCGAGGCATCGTCATGTCAGGGATCGCCCGCTGGAGCGCATCGGTGTATGGGTGACGGGTGTCGGCGAACACCTCGCCCGTGGGCGCCGCTTCCATCACCCGCCCGCCGTACATGACGGCAATCTTGTCGGTGCGGTCCTTGACCACGCCCAGGTCGTGGGTGATCAAGATGAGCGCCATGTTGAGATCGCGTCGCAGACCATCGAGCAGATCGAGAATGTCGCGCTGCACCGTGACATCGAGTGCGGTCGTGGGCTCGTCCGCGATCAGTAGGGCCGGATCGTTCGCTAGCGACATAGCAATGACAACACGTTGGCGCATACCGCCGGAGAGCTCGTGCGGGTACTGCCGCAATCGAGCCGCTGCATCGGGCATCCGAACAAGGTCGAGCAGTTCAACTGCCCGTGCCTCAGCCGCAGACTTCGACAGGCCGCGGTGGTATCGCATCCCCTCCATCATTTGCGCGCCAATGCGCTTGACCGGGTTGAGCGACGTCATCGGGTTCTGGAAGACCATTGCCACGTCGACGCCGTAGAAGTGCTTGCGACGCTTCTTCGACATGGTGAAGACGTCCTCACCGTCGAAGGTCACCTTGCCGCCGATCTTTGCCGTCGAGGGAAGCAAGCCCATGACGGCCTTCATGGTGACCGACTTGCCTGAGCCTGACTCGCCGACGATTCCGAGCGCTTCGCCACGTGCAACGGACGTGCTCACCGAAGACACTGCGTAGACCGGACCGGCGGCGGTTGCGAACTCGACAGACAGGCCGTCGAGCTTGAGCAGATCGTCGCTCACAGTGCAAGCTCCTTCGCATCAAGAACCTCGCGGAGTCGGTCACCAGCAAAGTTGAGGGCCAGAACCGTCAACGTCACGATGGCGATCGGGATCAGCGCAGCGTGTGGGCCATCAATGAGAAACTGCTTCTCACTGCCCGAGGCGAAGATCTGCTTGCCCCAGCTCTGTCCGCCTTCGACCGAAACGCTCAAGAACGCAAGCGTGCCCTCGGCAACGATGGCGATGCCCATGCCGAGCAGCGCCAGCGCTGACATCGGGATAACAACGTTGGGGATGATTTCGCGGATCAGGATACGACTGTCTTTCGCTCCGAGAATGCGTGCTGCCTGCACGAACTCTCGCTCGGCGAACACCAGAGTCTGCGCTCGGGCGAGACGGCCAACCGGCGCAATGGCGAGGATGCCAAGCGTCATCGAGATCCAGAGCAGCGAACGTTCGGTGAGCTCGGTGATCAGGATCGCCAGCAACAAGGCAGGGAACGACAGGAGAACGGTGAACATGAACGTCACGACCTTGTCGAAGACCCCACGGAAGTAGCCGGCTGCGATACCGAGTGAGCCGCCGACGAGAAACCCGATCAGAACAGCAATGAAGCCAACCAAAAGGCTGGTGCGAGCTCCCCAGATCGAAATCGACAGAACGTCCTTCCCAACGGCGTCGACGCCAAACCAATGATCGGCCCCAGGACCTTCGAACGGCGGCGCAAGCCGAGTTTCGGTTGGGTCAGGAATGGGAAGCACGGGCGCCAGAAGTGCGAGGACAGAGACGAACAGCAGCCAGCCAACAGCGAGCCAGAAGCTCACCCCGAGGCGTGCGCGAAGGCTCTTGCCCTCGGGAAGAACGATCTCTTCGACGATGTCGCTGTTGGCGATGTCGGTATCAGGCATCGAATTGCACCCGTGGATCGAGGAACGAGTAGAGCAGATCGACCAGCACGTTCGCCGCCACGAAGACAACTGAGACGATCACCACGACAGCGAGCACCACGGGGAAGTCGTCGCGGACGATCGCTTCAATGACCTCGGCGCCGATGCCTGGGATCGAGAATTGCCGTTCGACGACGAGCGACCCACCGATCAACGCGCCGACCTGAATACCGAAGACCGTGAGCAACGAGAACAGCGACGGGCGAAGCGCATGACGAAAGAGGATGAACCATTTCGAGAGGCCCTTTGCCCGAGCGACCGTGATGAAATCTTCCTGCAGCGTGGTGATCAGGTCGGTGCGCAGCAGCCGCTGATACGTCGCGATCAACGGAATAGCGAGCGACATCGCAGGCAAGGTCAGCGATCGGATCTGGGCCCCGAACGTCTCGTCGTCGTACCTCGTCGGAAAGATCTCCCATTTGGTCGCGAACAACCAGAACAGCAACACCGCGAGCGCGAAGACCGGAATGCCGAGCATGACGAACGACGTCACTGTCGACACTTTGTCGACCGCCTGATACGCGCGCGACGATGCCCACATTGCCCAGGGGACCGAGACGAGCAGCGCGACCAATTGGGCGTAGATCATCAGCGTCACGGTGACGGGCACCTTGTCCTTGAGGATCGAACTGACGCTCACCTGGTTCTGATAGCTGCGACCGAAGTCGCCGGTGACGAGGTCACCAACCCAACGGCCGTACCGAACCGGAAACGGTTCATCTAGATGGAACTGCTCGCGTGCTTCGGCCCGAGCTTCAGCTCCCTGCTCGCCAGCCTCGTCGAGTGCGAGGGGTCCGAGGATGTTGAACAGCGGGTCACCGAGGTAACTCATTGCTCCGAAGGCAACTACCGTCACCGCGAAAATCACGAGGATGAACTGCAGGAAGCTACGAAGGATGAGTCGCATGACGGAGGTGGGTCGCTATGGACTTAGTTCGTGAGGAACGCCTGGTCGAGACGAGGCACGCCACGAGTCTGGCATGGCAGTGGAGCTCCACCGGGAGCACTTGCGTCACACAGACCGCCGACGTTCAGGCCGGAAGCGACGGTCCAGTTCGTGTGAGTGGCCAACACATACTGGTAGCTCTCCTGGATGTTCTTCTGAATGTCCTGCCAGATGGCGTAGCGAGTGTCGAAGTCCTGCGATGCACGCTGCTCGAGGAATAGCGCATCGCGGTCCTCGTTGCAGTTCCGGGCCCAGTTGATCGAGAGCGCCCCGATGGTTGAGCAGGTCAGGAACGCACTGTCGACATCGGGGTCGGAGAAGCCGTGATAGCGCCAGCTTGCGAACTGGTACTGACCAAAGATGACTTCCTGGATGTGGATGTCGTTCGGGATGGTCTGCACCGTGATGTTGAAGTGATCGGACATTGCATCGCTGACCACGTCAAAGATCTGATCGTTCGACAGGTTGATGTCGTACTGGTACTCGGTGTTGACCTTGCCGTCGGTGCAGCTCTCGGGCACCTCTGCGCAGTACTCGGCAATGAGCGGCGCAGCGAGCTCGGGCATGTCGACTTCCTGCTTGATGCTTGGATCGTGAAACGGGTTCTCCGGGGAGAACAGCGAGTCGGCCATGAGCGACGTGCCCTGATCGACGAACGTCGCGTAGTCCTCGCGAGGGAAGAGGTGTGTAGCAGCCTTGCGGACACGGATGTCGTCGAAGGGCGGCACCTGCGCGTTCATGGTGAAGAAGAATTCCTCACCGCTGTTGTCCTCGATGCGCTGGACTGCATCGCCCTCTTCACGGAGTGGGCGGATCATCAGACCGGCGGTTCCGTGAACGACGTCAAGGTCGCCCGCGAGCAGCTGTTCTGCGCGGGTGCCAGGCTGCGGCACAGGGAAGAACTCGATGCCGTCGAGGGAGATGTCGACGTCGTCACGCCACCAGTTCTCGTTCTTGACGAGGACGGTTGATGCGTCCTGGCTGCGATCAGCAAGAACAAACGGGCCGGCGCCGACTGGGGCCTGATCGAGCTCGGGGTTCGCTGCTGCTGCTTCGAGCCAAGCTGGCGAACCGATCATTCCGAGCTGCTCGGCAAAGTAGACGGGCAGGCTTGCGTTTGGTCCGCTTGCGTTAAGGAGGAAGGTCATGTCATCGACGAGTTCGACGGGGTTTTCTGCGTCGAATGCTGGCTTGAAGACGAGCGAGGTGAGTGGGTCGGCGAGGAAGGCTTCGATCGTGCCGACAACGGCAGCTGCGTCGAACGGAAGTCCATCGCTGAATTCGATTCCTGGACGTACCTTTACTTCCCAGGTGGTGAAGTCGTCGTTCGGCGTCCAGCTTTCGGTCATGTTGTTGTGCCAGGTGCCCTCGGCATCCACGACGACGAGTGTGTCGAAGATGGCAGTTGCCACCATGATCGGGCCACGGTTAAGTCCGGTGTTGGTTGGATTGAGTGAGCCAGCTTCGGTCTGGAGGCCGATTCGGAGCGTTCCGCCTTCGACTACTTCGACGGCATCGTCTTCGGCCGAAACAACATCTGACCCATCAGCGGTTTCATCGGCTCCACCCTCGGGAGTCGAGTCGCTTTCGTCAGGCTCAGGCGCCTCGGTTCCGTCACCTCCGCTGGTGGTAGCCCCGTCTCCGTCGTCACCGCCTCCGGTGCATGCAGATGCGACGAGCGCAAAAGTAAGTAGAACAGCAAGCAGGCGATGGAAAGCCTTGATGTTGATCACGGATGGTCCCCTCAAACAATGGCGCGGTGTAACGCCGGTCACATGGTGACTTACTCATCAGTAACAAGCAAGTCACGAGCAGGCCACGACTGTAGCGGTGCACCTATCGCTGCACCGAAATCGGCTGGACCGATTTATTCTCCAGCCCCAACCATCGAACCCATCGGGTTTACAGGCTTTGGTGCCTGGCACCAAACACTCCGATGGTGCCTGGCACCATTTCGCTGCCCGCTCGATCGCGGGTCATCAATTCGATGCACCCGAACCCGATTTCCTGCGAATGGTGCCAGGCACCGGAGCTAGGCGGCCGTGCCTGGCTCCGTTTGCTTTGGCTCCGTTTGCTCAGCGATCGGGTCCGGCCCGAGGATCGCTGGCGGTCGGTCGGCATCGAGGATCCGATCGATCTCGCTATTGAAGGGACCCTCCACGTACATCGAGTACGCCCGCCGAGTGCCAAAGAGCTGCAGCGTGAACGACGTTGTCAACCAGTCCTTCCTTCGGCGCAGTCCAGTGAACTGCCCATAGGACGACCAGATGTAGCGATCGAGCTCATCGAACCCGAGATCGATTGGGTTGCGATGGATGTACCGCGTCACGGCCATGAGGTACGAATCCTCGGTGATCAAGCTGGCGAAGTACCTGGCCTTGAACAGTGGCCCATCCCTGTTGTGACGCCGATTGAACTCACGGACGTAGATAGACATGGCCCGATGCATCGCCCTATCGAGATTGGGCTTGCGTGTAAATACGAGGATATGGAAGTGATTTCCCATGAGGCAGTACGCGTGGATCTCGACCTCGAACAACTCCACTGACTCTGCGAGTAGCTCAAGGAATCTCATCCGGTCGACATCCGATCGGAAAATGTCCTGGCGCGCGGCGCCTCTGTTTGTGACGTGGTACCAACCATCCGCTTGAAGCGGACGAAGTTCCCGTGGCATAGCTCTATTCCTTCTCACTTGAGGTTCTGGGGGAAGTGAGTTGCAGTCCGAGAACTGCAGAGGAAGAGACTCCAAGTGTGCGCCGCAGCCGCGTCTCGCGCCAACTTTTGTACCTGGCACCAAATGGCCGATTCGTGCCAGGTACAAAACTGCGGGACTGACCAATGTTGGAACGGCCTTTCGGAGCTGCGACACGCGCTCGGCGAGGCTTCGGTGCCTGGCACCGTTAGTTAGGCGAGGGCGATGATGTTGTCGTCGGCGAGACGCCCGATCTCGGCAGTCGACAGGCCTAGCTCGGAGAGGATGGCCTCGGTGTCGGCGCCGAGCGCGGGGGCCGGGGCTGGTTCGACCGACAACATGCCGTCGAACGCGATCGGTGAGCCGGGTGAGAGGTACGTGCCGATATTGGGTTGTTCGACCTCACGGAAGAGTTCGCTTTCGGTCGAGCACCTCGGATCGTCGGCGACGAGTTCGAGGAAGTGCTGATATCGACCCCAACAGACGCCAAGATCGTCGAAGCGTTCGGCGAGCTCAGCGAGCGTGTGTGAGCCAGTCCACTGCTGCATAACTGCTTTGATCTCTTCTCGGGCTGCAAACCGAGCTCCCTCGTCACCAAAGTCGAGCGATTGTTGTTCGCCAATAGCGGCCACGAGCTCGGTGGCGTCGGTGGCCTCGAGCAGCGAGCGCCACTGTTTGTTCGAGATGCCCACGGTGTAGATCTTCTCGTCGTCTGCCGTCGTGAACATCGCCCCGAACGCTCCATACAGATCGTTGCCGAACCGTTGGCGTTCCGTACCGAGCACCTGAGCCTCGCCAACATGACCCAACGCCGATACCGCGGCCAAGGCGACATCGAACAGTGCAAGCGACATGTTCGACCCCTTCCCTGTTCGGGTGCGATGACGGTCGGCAGCGAGCATGCCCAGTGCCGCTGTCTGCCCGCAGATGAGGTCCCACGCAGCGAGAACGTTGTTGACGGGCTGATCGTGTTCGACGGGGCCGGTCACAAACGGGAATCCAATCGCTGCGTTGACCGTGTAGTCGAGAGCGGTGCTGCCGTCGCGGTTGCCGGTGACGGCCAGCATGTTCAGATCAGGCTTTGATACCGATAACGCCTCGTACGACATCCACCCGCGCGCCGGGAAGTTCGTCAGAAAGTTGCCCGCTTCGGTGATGAGCTCGGTCAAGATCTCTCGAGCGCGGTCTGAGCGAAGGTCGGCTGCGAGCGAGCGCTTGTTCTTGTTCAAGCCAGCCCAGTACAGCGAATCCCCTTCGTCGGTGAGCGGCCAACGCTTGTAGTCGATGCCGCCGCCCAGCTGGTCGAAGCGGATGACCTCGGCCCCGAGCTGTGCCAGCGTCATCCCACCGCTCGGCGCCGCCACAAAGGCTGATCCTTCGATAACCCGCATGCCATCCAGCGGCGGAACGTTCATGTCATCTCCCGAGCGTGCGAACTACTATCGCGGCATGTCTAGCACGTGTGCGTTCAATGGGATCCTGACCGAGGCTCGGTCGATGCTTGCCGGTGTTGATGAGGCCATGGCCCAGGCGTTTGTCACCCTGATCGACACGACCATGAATGGCGACATCATCACGTCATCACAGCCGTTCCCGCTCGACGACAAGCCCGACCTCGTCGCACTCGCAAACGATCACACCCGATCGATCGTGCAGACGATCGAAGACACGTCGCCCGAGATCAACTGGTGGCAAAGCTCAGCCGAACGTGTGCCGCCGGGGTGGCAGCATCGCAGCGCCGCCACCGAGCTCATCGGGCCCGAAGGCTCGATCGTCGGCTCAGGCACCGAACGATTTGGTCTCTTCTACCTCTCGGCCAACATCGACTACCCAAACCACTGGCACAACGCCGAGGAGTTCTATCTGATCCTTGCGGGGTCCGGCGAGTGGACCATCGATGGCGTGACCAAGCGAAACGGACCGGGCGACTACAGCCGCACGCCCTCGCTCGCCCACCACCGCATCGTCACCGGAGACACGCCAATGTTGGCCATGTGGGGTTGGTCCGGCGACACCAGCTTCGACAGCTACGCCTACTAGCGTCAGTTAGCCGTTGCTGCGAAGGCGCTTGAGCAGCCAGCGAAGAAGAAGTAGACCGATTGCGCCGCCAGCAGCTTGCGCTCCGTACTGCTTTGCGAGCGTCTTGCCCAGACCGATATCGCCAAGGTCGAGCACATTGTCGTCGTCCTCGTCGGCCTTCGCCGTTGGAGCGGCCGCCGGAGCAGGCGTTGAGGCTGGGGCTGCAATGTCGGGAGCCGCAGCCGGGGCCGGGGCGCCCTGAGGGGTAGCCGCGTGCGCGGGCGCCGGAGCGTCAGCGGGAACTGCCGACTGAGGAACAGGAGGCGGGCTCGGCATGGTTGGAGGAATAGTGGCGCCTCCAACGGCGGCGGTGGTTGCGGCCGCGCTGGCTGCGGCGATGCCATCGATGGTTGCTGGCTCGGCGATCTTGGCTTCGAGGCACTCGGCGAACTGCCCGAGCAGCTTGGTCGAGATGTCCTGCATCACGCCTCGGCCAAACTGGGCGACCTTTCCGGAGACCTTGAGGTCGGTCACGATGTCGACGGTCGTCTGATTGCCGACAGGGGTCATCTGCGCGGTGATCAGCGCCTGAGCGTTACCGGCGCCGCGCGTGTCACGGCCCTTGCCGTTGATGATGACCTTGCGGGCAACCTCGTCCTTCTCGACAAACTCGGCCTGACCCTTGTACTCCGCGGTGACAGGGCCGACCTTGATCTTGATCCCGCCCTTGAACACGTCGTCGGTCGCGTCGGTCAGCTTCGCACCGGGTAGGCAGGGAGCAATTTCAGGAATGTTGGTGAGCAAATCCCACGCTTCATCGATCGGTGCGTCAACGGTGAATGAGTTCGTGATCTCCATGACCGGACGTTACCGCGCATTCAGGAATGCAGCGATTTCACGCAACGACTCAGCAGCTTCCGGAAGCTCATCGTAGAACTCAAATACGTGCCACAAACCCGGCCACACATTGCATTCGACCTCGACCCCAGCTCGCCGAAGTTGACGAGCAAGGCGAATCGTCATCTCGCTCAACAAGTCGCGAGTTCCCGTGGTGAGAACCGTCGGGGGCAGGCCCTTCATCGAGCCGAACAGCGGAGAAACCGCCGGGTCGTCGAGCGCGTAGTCGACGGCATAGACCCCAGCGACGTCGAGCATGAGCTGATGCGAAAGCGACGGGTCACGGTCGACAACAAGGCCGAACAGTTCGCGATCGACGCGAAGGTCGACCGCGGGTGAGAGCAGCCCGAGGGCCACGGGCGCCGGCACTCCCTCAGCAACGGAGCGCTGCACGGTGAGTAACGCGAGGTTCCCACCGGCGCTTTCACCGGCAACGAGCAACCTGCCACCTGAGCCAGCCAGTTCCCGATACACCGCCATGCAGTCATCGCTTGCTGCCGGGGCCGGGTGCTCGGGAGCAAGCCGATACCGCGGCGCAATCACTTCGACGCCGCACCATTCGGCGAGAGCGCCAATGACGGGCATGTCGGTTTCTGGGTCGCCAACGATGAAGCCACCGCCGAAGACGTAGAGCATCGAGCCGTTGGCTGTGCCGCCAGTGGTCGATCGAATACGAAGACAATCAACGCCACCAACAACGACGTCGGCGAACTCGAGCGAGTGTCTCGTGGTGGCTCGATCGACCGCTGCCGCGAAACCGTTCTTGGCTTCGGCACGTCGCTCATCGATCTTCGAGAAGTCGATCGGTTCGGTGTCGGGCGCGTACGACTCCCGTTTGGCAATTGCCTCTTGACTCGGCTCCCCCGCGCTCATCGAGCCGTGTACCCGGCGTCGACGTGGACGATCTCGCCCGTCATGTAACTCGCATCGTCCGACGCAAGAAAGGCGACGACCTTGGCAATCTCGATCGGCTCGGCGAGTCGCTTCATTGGGATCGTGGCGTCGGCCATTGCTTGAAGGTCAGCTTCGGTCGGTGTGGTCTCGCGCTGCGACGACAACATCGGCGTCCGCACCTCGCCCGGGGCCACGGCGTTGACTCGAATGCCCTGCTCGACGTGGTCGAGGGCCATTGCCCTGGTGAGTTGATGCACGGCACCCTTCGACACGCAATAGGCGGTGGCACCAGCAGAACCAACACCGCCCCAGATCGACCCAAAGTTCACGATCGAACCGCCACCGGCCGCAGCCATGTGCCCGACCGCTGCCCGGCACAAATAGAACATGCCGTTGACGTTGACCGCCATGACCCGATCCCAGTCGGCATCGTTCGTGCCCAACGCATCGGCCCGATGGATCGTGCCTGCCGCATTCACCAGAACATCGACCTGACCGTGTTCGGCGACGATGCGATTGATCGTCTCGGTGCAGAAGTTCGAATCGGCCACGCTGCCCTTATACGCGTGGCCGCTGATCGAGCCGGCGACAGACGCTACGTCGGGTGAGACATCGATAAGACACACGGTGGCACCCTTCTCGGAGAAGAGTTGTGCCGACGCCTTCCCCATCCCCGACGCCGCTCCGGTAACCGCGACAACCTTGCCCGTGAAGTCAGACACCGGGTACCCAACTTTCTGTTTGTACGCCGAGCCCGTCGGCAATGCGATTCACATACGCGTAGTAGCCGATCACTTCGGCGATGTCGAGGATGTCACGATCGGTGAAGCCGGCTGCACGAAGCTCGTCGACATCGGCGAGCGTCATCGCACCAGGGGTATGTGTGAGCTTCGCTGCGTAGTCGACCATCGCCCGACGAGGGGGCGAGAGCTCGGCGGTGCGCCAATCGGATTCGATCGCGGCGAAAAGCTCGTCGTCTTTCAGAAGTCGGCGCAGACCGCGCCCGTGATGCACCACTCAATAGTGGCAATGGTTCTCGAACGACACCACGAAGGCGATGAGCTCTCGCTCGACCTTCCGCAACGTGGCTGTGCCGGTCATCGCCGAGATGTAGAGCGCGTTGTGCGCCGCAAGCCCAGCCGGGTTCAGCGAGTGAATCGCCATGATGTTGTCGATCCGGCCGAACTCACTATCTACGAGATCTTCGTACTGGTCAGCGAGGCCAGGCATCGCTGCCCACTGTTCGTCGGGAACCATCCCAATGTGTGATCGACTCCGGTCGAGTTCGTCTGCCATATCGACGTTCTACAGCATGGCGTTCAAGAAGCTGAACGCCTGCGCGTTGAGGCAGGCGCTACCCGATTTCGCGCATCGACACGACGACGTGGTTGTTGATGCCGCACTGCTCTCGTTCCATTGGATTGAAGTACTCGAGAAATTCGGGCCGAGGGAGTCGGGTCACTTGAATTCGATCGCCATCGACGTAACTCACGCCATCAACAATCACTGCATTGTTGATTGGGTCCCACGTTGCTCGGCCAGCAGGGAAAACCAGACCCGCGGAATTCGCCCCGCGAAGTTCAATGCACCCCCAGCTTCGAAGGTGCAGCACGCCACTGGCGAGTTCGCCGCTTGCATCGTCCGACAATGGCTTCGACGTGACGACGAGACGTTCCTGAATCTCGGGGGAATCCAGTGCTGTTTGTGATTGAGGGTCAGCGACAAGTTCACCGCCGTCGACCGAGAATTCGGTGCGGTGCAGGAAATCGTTGTCGTTCCAGGAAACGGAAAACATGCCATCACGAGCCGACCGCCCCATCTCGATGACGGTGTGGGGATGGATCCGGACCATTGCGGATGGGAAGTCGAACTTCAATCCACACGTTGCGATCACGTCGACCACGGGCTCGTCAACACTCAGGCCGCGCAGTGTTGCATGAACTACTCGATCAGATTCCCTGTCGCCGTCGAGATCGACCACGAGCGTGTCGACGAACTCAACCGTGAACCCGTCGAGCGTGACAGAGGAGGACGTTCCATCCGGAAGCACTTCGGTGAATGTGGTGACGCCCCGCTCTGTTTCGCCAACTTGGTATTCGCTGCAGACAAGCGGGGTGAAGTGATCCGTTGGAGGGCTCCAGGGTTCCAGCGTCATCGACCACTCTTGTTCGTCAAACTCGCCCGAGAGCCTGACCGTGTCAGCAAGAAGAGAAACAGCGACATCACCGAGCCTCGCTAGACCTATCTCGAGAACACCTGCACCATCATCTTCACACGGAGGCCCCTCCATGAGAGATGTCGCAATATCCCCCCTCCTCGATGTGAGTGCAAAGCCGTTGTTTGTCCACTCAATTACTCGGCGGTCAGACGCACACCCGAGCACCACGGTAAGCGTGACCTCGCCGCGATTGTCACGTCCGAATGCCACCCAATGGTCACGGTCGCCCTGTTCCTCGTTCGTGACTGTCGCAGCGCCCGTTGTTGCGGCGACCGTCCAACGACTTTGCCTCAAGCTGGCAGCAAAGATGTCCGCCGGAGTGCGATCGTCGAGCTCGTCCGAGTTAATCGATGTCGACTGAACGTGCGAGAACACCAGAACCTGATCGGGCTGATTGGTGCGAGGGTGCCGCACCAAGAGCCTGCCATCATCGTCCAGCTCTGCGAAGAAGCGGCCGGTAAAGAAGCTCGAGAGTTCCTCACATCGCTGTAAGTCCGTCCACGTTCCCTCATCCACGGTGAGACCATTTGCGGTTTCAGTGATTGTTCCCACGCCCCGACCGCACAACGCCTCCACTTCGAAGCGCAGCTCGTTGTCTTGACCAAAGAAGACGAGAGTCGACGGCTCGAATGCACTACCAACGCTGAACGACTCGTCGAAGACCCAGGAGGTGCCGAGTAGGCGCAAGCGACCATCTACCAGGGCAGGTTCAGTGACTTCCTCATCGATTTCCTCTTGCGTGTTCGTTTCGCTGACCGGCTCGCCGTCGTCAGTGCAGGCGGCCAGAACGAGAAGAACCGCGCAGAGTCTCAGCATGATGCTCTGGTTCCGCCTAGTTGTTGTCATCTGAGCACTCGATCGTCTGGCACGTAACTAGTACGACCCAACGTACTTCGAGGTTCCCACCTTCTACTGTTGGGCTTCATGCATGTCGTACTGGTTCATCCGGAGATCGCGCCGAACACCGGCAACATCATCCGACTCTGCGCAAACGTTGGCGCTCACCTTCACGTGGTCGAACCACTTGGGTTCTCACTCGACGACAAGCTGCTTCGTCGAGGTGGGCTCGACTATCACGAGCTGACGAACCTGACAGTCCATACAGACGTGGCTTCGATGATGGAGTCGCTTGAGGGAAGCCGATTTTTTACCTTCGGGTCGGCCTACCGACGGCGCTATGACGAAGTGCACTTTGCCGATGGCGACGTGCTCGTGTTCGGAGCCGAACGGAACGGACTCGACCAGAGCGTCGTCGACCTGGTGCCCGTTGACCAGCGGCTGACCATTCCAATGCGTCCGAACAACCGCAGTCTGAACCTGGCCAACGCGGTGTCAGTGGTCGCCTACGAAGCCTGGCGTCAGAGCGACTTCGCCGGGTCGAGCCCGCGAACGGCGACCGGCTTAACGAGCGAAACCCCAGGGGCTGCACCGTTCGACAGCTAGCGGACGAGCAATAGCCGTCGACCAAACGACCTATATGCCACCAATTTCGGCAGCAGTACTTTCTGTATTGTGGCTACAACAACGCGAAACGGATTGGCGGTCGTGCTTGCAGCCCTTGTCGCGGTAGCAGCACTCCTCGCATCCGATACCCCGGCGACTGCACAACAACAGTCGTCATCGACCTACATCGCCCCGACCGCATCGACATCGATCCCGGTGTACGACACCGCCTGGCAGATGTTCGCTCTCGCGTCTCCAGACGAAGCTGACGAGTACTTCGCCGAGCTCAAGGCGCAGGGTTTCAGCGGTGCCTGGGCAGCGGTCATCTCGCATGCGCCGAGCACCTACAACCGCACGTACCGCGGCAGCAACGGCGAGCTGATCGGCGAGTACACGAACGGCGAGATCGTCTTCTCCGACGGGTACATCGCGCACATCAACACGATTCTCGACAAGGCCGATGCGCACGGGATGAAGGTCGGCCTCGTGGTTGCGTGGCAGAACCTCTACCTGCCAGGTGGGCTCTCCGATGACCACGTGCCGAAGAGCGATGAGGTTCGCGGAACGCTGACTACCGCCAATGCCGACGCGTACGGACGACAGATGGTCGAGGCGTTCGGGTCTCATCCTGCGGTGAACGCGTGGATCTTCGGTGGGGACGCTGGCAGCAACAACACTGCTGACAACATTGCCGTCTGGGACGTCATGGCCGACGCGATCCGAGACGAAGGCTCAACCCTCGACATCGGCATTCACCTCCCGCCCTATCAGTTCGACTCGCTGCTGTATGCCGACGTCGACTTTCTCGACTTCGCCGCTCCGGAGATCGGACACAACAAGACTCCTGCTGAAGCGCAGTTCGAGATGGAGGCGGCGATTGAGGCCTACGACATTCCGGTGTGGATGGGCGAGGCCCGATACTTCAACAGCAACTTCAAGTGGCTGCCCGAGGCGTTCCAGAACCCTGGTGCTGCCGAGATGGAGGCCGATGCGCAAGCGTCAAAGAACGCTGGCGTGAGCGGCTACCTCTACGGCGACTCTGGGCGTTGGAACTGGTGTGCTGGCTATGGCGACAACACACCGTGCGACTCAACGAATATTGCCGACTCGTTCGGCGCGGGTGAGGCTGCGGCACTCGCGGTTTTCGAAGACGACACACCAACGCCGACGACCACAACATCCACAACGACGACCACCACGACAACGACAGCGGCGCCGACAACTACGACCACGACGACTTCTCCCCCAGTCCAACTCGAGACACCCGAGCCCGTTGTGTGCGACGGGCGATTGGCGACGATCTTCGGCACGGCTGGCGACGACGAGCTCACGGGCACCGACGGCCCCGACGTCATTGCTGGGCTCCAAGGCAACGACACCATCTACGGCCTCGGTGGCGACGACGTGATCTGCGGGGGTAAGGGCGACGACCTGATCGTCGGCGGCCAAGGTTTCGACATCCTGTTCGGCGCCCAAGGCGACGACCTCATCTTCTCTGCTGGGGGCGACGGCACGACGACAGCTGAAGTGCTCGACGACGTCCGAGGCGCCCGTATTTTCGCTGGCGCCGGAAACGACACGGTCGTTGGATCGGACCGTTGGGACCGCATGCAAGGCGGCCCAGGAAACGACCACCTTCTTGGCTTCGGTGGCAACGACTGGATGCGCGGCGGCCCAGGAGCCGACACCGTCGTCGGGCACCGTGGCAACGACGACATCTACGGCGGAGGTGGCAACGACCGCATCGATGCTGATGTCCGTGATTCGAACGTCCGTGGTGGCGCCGGCACCGATACGTGCACCGACGCCGCGAGCTCAGACGAATGGCGCGGTTGCTCGCGCCTCGTCATTACCGCTCCGGCGAACCCGACGCTCTCGTGGGGCGCAGCAGTCTTCGACTAGCAGCTGCGACGGACATGCAGCCATACCCTGTAGCGATATGTCGACGGTGCCGGTGAGCAATACAGACTCACTGCGACGGAACGAACGTGTCGCAGGAATCGACGTTGCTCGCGCGTTCGCAATGTTCGGAATGCTCGTCACGCACTACGTGCTGTCAAGAAACACGATCGTCTTGAGTGACATCCCGATTCGGTTTGCCGGCCGGGCGATGCCGCTGTTCGTCATCCTCGGTGGACTTGGCGTCACGCTCATGACAAAGCGATCAGCAGTACCCGACAGAGCACTGCTCTTTCGCGGTGCGCTTCTCTTCACCTTGGGCATGGCGCTGACCCACTATTCGGAACGCATTGCGGTCATCTTGCCGGCCTATGGTCTGTTGTTCGCGGCCGCCATCGGATTCCGCAGGCTTCGCTCATGGCAGCTCTTGCCAATTGCGGCAGTCGCCGTCGCTGTCGGTGGCTATACGTACCAAGAGTTCGCTGCGCCCGAGAGACTCCTGACCGTCTCCAGGTTGTTGTCATCGACACGGGGTATCGAGTCGCTGTTGGTTGGCGGCCCTTATCCCTTCTTCCCAACCGCCGGCTTCTTCATCGTGGGGATGTGGCTCGGCCGCCTTGATCTTCGTTCGCACGATGTTGCTGTGAAGATCACCCGGGCTGGTATTGGAGTCTGGTTGGGGACCGCAGTGGCCTCGGGACTTGCCGAGGCACTCCTCGAACGAACGACGACACCGAACCGAAGCGGATTTGCCTGGATCACCCTCACAAACACCACCGGTCATTCGCAGATGACGGCCTGGGTACTCAGCGCAATCGGAACTTCCCTAATCGTGCTTGGGCTATCGCTTCGTGTTGCCTGGCGCTGGCCTCGTGCGCTGCAGCCATTCGCAGTGTGCGGCACGATGGCGCTCACGTTCTACACCGTGCAGATCGTGCTCTCGCTGTGGATTGGAGAGTCCTCCATCATCACCGAGTGGCTGATCACGCTAACGATCTTCATCGCTTTCACTGGCTTCGCCCTCGCATGGAACCACGTGTTTGGAGCAGGACCACTCGAACAAGCACTTCGCGTCGGTTCGTCGAAGAAGCATCCCCGGTCGACGGCGACGTAGGGCCAACGAGGTGACAGACTGGCGGCGATGACTACCGAATCGAAGCTCGAAACCGTCGACGGCTACACGATCATCGACATCGATGGAGCGGCTCGGCTTGTCGGACCGATCCGCAGCGCCAAGAAGGTGCTGCAGCGCACGACGATCGACCTCGTCCGTCACGCCACCTACGCGTGCGCAGTGCACGGTCTCGATGCGGCTGGCGCAGCTGCGGCTTTGAATCACGATCGATCTGGCGAGGATCACTCACCCATTGCCACGTTCGCCGATGAGCTCGCGGCTTGGGCAGAGGTCAATACGTTCGTCGGAGCGATGAGCCTTGGTCTTAGCGCCGACGAGGTCGGAGCGACTCTCAGCCCAGCCGCAACCGCAGCCGAAGACACCGTCGCAGCATCGGCCGCGGAATGCGTTCCCGATGGCGCGGACAACGTGGTGATTGCGAGCGACATCGAGGAGTCCGCACTTGCCCTCGCTCTCGGCAACCTCAACGTGACGGTGGAGAGCGACCTCGGCGCTGCGCTCACGAGTGGCGCCGACGTTGTGTTCGTCCGTGGAAAGACCGGCGTGCTGAACCATCAGGTTCTCGAGGACACCAACGCAAAAACGATCATCGGCCTCCAGCCGTTAACCACCACCGCTCGCGGCCTCGCCGTCGCAGGACGCGCCGGGGCGATCGTCGTGCCCGACTTCATCTCGGCGGCTGGTCCCGTGCTCGCCGCACTCGGTCACTCGGCCGACGAGATCGTCGAGCTCACCAAGACGCTGCTCGGCAACCTCACCGGCCATGGCGTCGACCTCTTCGTCGCCGCTAGCGAGCACGCCGAAACCCACATGCGAACCATGACCAATTCCCTCCCCTTCGGCCGACCCCTTGCCCCCTAAGTGGCGAATTAGGGACTGTCCCTAATCCGCCACTCGCCTACCGAAATGCTGACACCATGACGATTACCGAACCCATCTCACCGAACGACGGCTGGAGCTTCCAATGGAAGGAGCTCTACGACGAGGTCATCACCTCGGGCCTGTGCACGGGCTGCGCGGGCTGCGTCATCGTGTGCCCGCACGACGTCATTGGCTACAAACACGAGCCCGGCGCGTACGTCCCGTTCCACATCGAAGAAGAGCTCGGCCTGGCCGACTGCTCGCACGGCTTCGGCAACGCAAAAGGCAAGGGCTGCACCGAGTGCACCAAGGCCTGCCCGCGGTTCCGCTCGTGGGAAACCGAAGCCGACGTACATCTCCATGGCCGCAAACGCGAAGACGACGAGATGTCGGGCATCTACTCCGACATCCTCCTGGTGCGTGCCAGCGAAGACTTCATCTACGACATCGGCCAGGACGGCGGCCTCGTCTCGGCCATGCTCATCTGGTGCCTCGAGAACGACATCATCGACGGTGCCCTTACGAGCGGCGTCGAGAACCTGCCCGACGGTTCACCGGGTTGGAAGGCCATCCCGATGGTAGCTACCAACCGTGAGGAAGTTCTGAAGGGCGCCGGCAGCCGCTATACGTACTCGGCCAACACCATGGCCTACGACGAAGCGAAAGCCGCCGGGCTCCAACGACTGGGCTTGGTTGGTATGAGCTGCCAGACATCGATCGCACCGGTCATGTGGAACCGCGGCGCAAGCAAGCCCGTATCACGCCGCATCAAGCTCAACATCGGGCTGCTGTGCTCGAAGAGCTTTGACGACGCGATGTTCGACGAGCTCTTCGGCGTCAAGTACGGCCTGAAGAAGGAAGACATCGCCAAGATGAACATCAAGGGCGTCTTCCAGATCTGGATGAAGAACGGCGACTACCACGAGATCATCTTGAAGGAATGCCACGCCTGGACCCGAACCGGCTGCACCCACTGCCCTGACTTCGCGGCCGAACACGCCGACATCTCGACGGGCGGCATCGGTAACGTCACCGACTGGACCCTCACGGTTGTTCGAACCGACCTCGGCCGGGCTGTCATCAAGGCCATGATCGAAGACGGCGCAATCGACACTCGCCCAGGCGACGACGACCCAGGGGCGATTGCGCTCATGCATCGCCTTGCCGCGAACAGCCGTAAGCGCTGGCCCGACTGGGCCAACGGCGAAGCTCGGGTCGGCATCAGTTAGACGAAAATAGGGGCAATTGGCCGCACAACGTGGGCCTGCCTTGTCGTCGCTTCATAGAAACGTTAGGGTTTCTCCGCTTTCAATTCGCCCACCAGCGATGCCAACGACGGCAGAAAGCACGGAGGGAGAAATCCAAAAATGAAGAACACGAACAAACTGCTTCGTCTTCTCGCACTACTTCTGTCGATCACCATGATCGCGGCCGCATGTGGCGGTAGCGATGATGCTGGTGAGACCGCAGAGGGCGAGACCACCGAAGAAACCGAAGGCACCGAAGGTGAAGAGACCGTTGAGGTAACCCAGGGCGGCACGCTCGCTAAGGTCACCTCTGCTGGCACGCTTGAGTGTGGCGGCAACGACACGCTTCCTGGCTTCGGCATCGTCGATGCTGACGGCGCATTCAGCGGCTTCGACATCGACTTCTGCAAGGTCATTGCCGCTGCAGTCCTCGGTGACTCAGAGGCCGTCAACGTGACGCCACTTGTTGCAGCACAGCGTTTCCCGACTCTTCAGTCCGGCGACATCGACGTGCTCATCCGTAACACCACGTTCACTGCTAGCCGTGACGGTTCTGAGCAGGCCAACTTCCTGCACACCACCTTCTTCGACGGCCAGGGCTTCATGGTTAACGCCGACAGCGGCATCAGCTCACTCGCTGACGTTTCTGATGCTTCGATCTGTGTACTCACCGGTACCACGACGCTTCTCAACCTGAACGCTGTTCTTGGCGACATGGGCATCCCATTCACGCCTGTTGAGTTCGAGTCAAACGATGAGCTCAACCCAGCCTTCCAGGCCGGTCAGTGCGAGGTTTGGACCTCTGATGCTTCTCAGCTCGCTGCATTCGCTGCGAACATGGACATCGACACCGCAATCCTTCCTGAGATCATCTCGAAGGAGCCTCTTGGCCCAGTAGTAGCCGACGGTGACACCGAGTGGGCACAGGTTGTCAACTGGGCAACCATGGCCACCATCCAGGCATGGGAGTACGGAATCGACTCGAGCAACGTCGACTCGTTCCTCGACTCAGAAGACTCCGGCATCCGCCGCTTCCTCGGTCAGCCAATCGAAGACGCTGACGGAAACTCGGCTGTAGCTGAGGTCGGTCTTGGTCTTCCAACCGACTTCGCGTACAACATCATCAGCCAGGTTGGTAACTACGAAGAGATCTTCAACCGCAACCTCGGTCCTATCGGCCTGACCCTCGCTGGCAGCCCGAACGACCTGTGGACCAACGGTGGTCTCCAGTACGTGCCGCCATTCCGCTAAGGAATGCTGCAACGTTGCGTGTGACAAACGCGTGACATAAACGCACTCGGAAGGGGGCGGATTGGACTTCCAATCCGCCCCCTTCTACGTTTTGGCCTCTTGGAAGGGCACAGTGGCGTGCCCGGAGGAAGTACATGATTTCGTTCTTACTTGGCGCACTCGCCGTGTTTTTGGTGCTCGTCATTGTGTACGTGGTCGGCCGGCTTGCCTTTGACACCGTCCAGTTGTTTCGCACCCGTGCAGCCCGCGACGACAGCGCCGTCCTCTGGCGTGACGTTGGCGCAATCGGCATCGCCGCCCAGGTCGTCGTACTCATCGCCATCGCCGCGCTGCTGAGTTACCTGTGGTCGAACTTCCGGGCCCGAACCGACCTCATCGGCCTCGACCTCAGCTTTGACTTTCTCGATCAGCCGGGCAACATCTCGATCGCCGACAACCCGCTCACGCCAGGTGACACCGTCGGCGAAGCCATCACCCAGGGCTTCCTCAACACCATTCGAGTCATTCTCATCGGCATCCCGCTCGCCCTTACGTTGGGAACCCTCGTCGGCGTGTCCCGATTCTCGTCGAACTGGATGCTTCGCAAGCTCGCAACCGCATACGTCGAATTCTTCCGTAACATTCCGCCGCTCGTGGTCATCGTCTTCCTGTGGGGTGCGGTCTTCCTGCAGTTCCCCCGCTCTCAGGAAGCGTGGAAGCCACTGAACAGCTGGTTCATTCTGAGCAACAACCGGTTCGCCGTGCCCTCGCTTATGGGCCTCGAGAACTTCGAGCTGTTCCGCTGGATTCTGCTCGCCGGTATCATCGCCGCCATTGCGGTGGGTGTGTGGCGCACGTCGGTGTTCAACAACACGGGCTCACCCCATCGCCGGGTGTTGTGGGGGCTCGGAACGTTCGCCCTCATCGCCATCGTTGCGTACTTCGCTCTCGGCGGCCCGGTAACAACCTCGAAGCCCGAGCTCGACGATCGTGGCCGTGTCTTCTCGAACGGCATTCGCATGCAGATGCCGTATGCCGCGCTGACATTCGCGTTGGTTATCTACACCGCAACGCACATCGCCGAGATCGTGCGCGGTTCGATTCTCGCTGTCCATAAGGGCCAGGAGGAAGCAGCAAACGCACTGGCGCTGTCAACCTTGCAGCGCTACCGCTTCGTCATTCTTCCGCAGGCAATGCGTGTGGCGTTCCCGCCTCTCATCAGCCAGTTCCTCAACTTCACGAAGAACAGCTCACTGGCGCTCGCTATTGGTTTCACCGAGACCACCAGCATTATCCAGAACTTGTCGGGTCAGTCGCAGCCGGCGCCGCAGCTCATCTTGATCTTGGCGCTGCTGTATCTCACGCTGTCGCTGCTGCTATCGGCGTTCGGCAATGTGATCAACCGTCGACTTCAGATTGTGGGGAGGTAGCTCATGGCCGGAGAAGGCGGTAACGCCGCACTACCCGCTGACGTTGCAATGGCTATGGCCGAGAACGTAGCGAACCAAGCCCCAAGCCAGAAGCTGCCGCCCGGCGAGTGGATGAAGAAAAACCTCTTCTCCACACCAGCCAACAGCATCATCACGGTGATCGTCGGAGCGTTGTTGGTCTTCGCCGCGATCTTCGCATTGCGGTGGATCATCGATTCGGACTTCGAGATCGTTCGCCGCAACCTTCGCAGCTTCATGATCGGCCAGTTCCCACGCGATGAGCTCTGGCGACCATGGGCATCGGGCTACGTCATCATGCTGACGATCGGCCTTGTGTCGGGAGCCATTGCCCGGACCAGCTACGAGACCACGCTCAGCCAGGAACTCCCAGCTGAGAAAGAACCGCTCAGCTCACTACTGCGACGCTTCTGGGCGATTTTGGCTGTCATGGTGTTCTTCGTGAGTTTCGCTAGAACCGCACTGCCGTTCATCGGCCTCGCTGGTGCGATCGTCTTGCTGATCGTCGCCCGTGAAGTCGGATGGAGACTTCCGTGGAGCGTTCGGCGCAACGCAGTCTTTATCGGTGCGCTGTTGTTGCTCGTGTCGACGTTGATCCTCTCGGGCACATCACATCTCGGCGGCCTGGTGCTCGGTCTGATCGTGTTCGTGTGGGTCGCCCGCGAAGTTGGCCGCCGCGACCTCCCACCGGGCGCAGCTGGCATTGCAACGCAGTTCGGCCCGGCGATTGTCGCCGCCGCGATTGCCTACATCGTGCAGCGACTGATCCCTCACGACGGATTTGGTTGGGAAGACTGGGGCGGTCTTCACATCACGCTGTTCACGACCGTTGTTGGCATCACGCTCGGCATGCCGCTCGGCATCCTTCTGGCTCTCGGTCGCCGTTCGAATCTTCCGGTCATGAAGACTGCGTCGGTGCTGTTCATCGAGTTCGTTCGAGGCGTGCCGCTGATCTCGCTGCTGTTGGCCTCAGGTCTCCTGCTGCCATTGTTCTTGCCGGTCGACTTCGACCGGCCGGCCGATCTCACGCTGGCCATCTTCGTGATCATGCTCTTTAGCTCGGCCTACATTGCCGAGATCGTCCGAGGTGGCCTCCAAGCCGTGCCAAAGGGACAGACCGAAGCCGCACAGGCATCGGGCATGTCGGCGGCAAGCGTGCAGCGCCTCATCGTGCTTCCGCAGGCGCTCCGGGCCGTGATCCCGGCCATGGTCGGCCAGTTCATTGCACTCTTCAAAGACACCTCGTTGCTGTCGATCATCGGCATCCTCGAGTTCCTTCGAGTATCCGACACGTCCAACGCCCAACCCGAGTTCGTGGGTAAGGGCTTGGCCGGAGTCACCTACCTGTTCGTGGCACTTGGCTACTGGGCCTTTGCGAACACACTGTCCAAAGAGAGCCGCAGGCTCGAACTCAAGCTGGGAGTTGGTACGCGATGAGCGACACCACCATCAACGCAGACGCCACCGAGGTCGGTGGCACCGGAAAAGTCATGATCGATGTTGCGAACATGGACAAGTTCTTCGGCGACTTCCAAGCGCTGCACAACATCAACATGAAGGTCGGCGAACAAGAAGTTGTTGTCGTCATCGGCCCATCGGGCTCGGGTAAGTCGACGCTCATTCGCTGCATCAACCGCCTCGAGCGCCACGATCGCGGCACCATCGTCGTCGACGGCGTCGAGCTCTCCGACGACATCAAGGCCATCCAGAACATTCGCCGTGAAACCGGCATGGTGTTCCAGAGCTTCAACCTGTTCCCGCACCTCACCGTGCTCGAGAACATCACGCTCGCCCCACGCAACGTGCGCAACATCCCCAAGGCCGAAGCTGAAGCCACGGCGATGGAGCTGCTCGAGCGGGTCAAGATCCCCGACCAGGCCCACAAGTATCCGGGCCAGATGTCGGGTGGTCAGCAGCAGCGTGTGGCAATCGCCCGCTCGCTCGCAATGAAGCCAAAGGTCATCCTCTTCGATGAGCCCACGTCGGCGCTCGACCCCGAGATGATCAAGGAGGTCCTCGACACCATGAAAGACCTCGCCAATGAAGGCATGACGATGATCTGCGTGACCCACGAAATGGGCTTCGCCCGTGAGGTTGCCGACCGTGTGGTCTTTATGGCCGACGGCGAACTCGTCGAAGTCGGAACCCCCGAGCACTTCTTCACCAACCCCCAAGAAGAACGCACCCAGCTCTTCCTCAGCCAAATCCTCTA
>CAKZVC010000024.1 GCA_937922235.1 uncultured Acidimicrobiales bacterium
ATCGTAACTCCCGAGCGGCGGAGAACGAGAATAGGCGGACGGCGTGCGATTCGCAGTCATAAATACGGTGCCACCCGGCTTCTGTCGGAAGATGCATCTGCTCGCTCCCGGCGGCCGCCTGGACGACCTTGCCAACCTGACACGAGACGACCTTTCTCAAGCCGGGCTGAGTCCGACCCACATGGAGGCGATCGAAGGCTTCGGCGAGTGGCGAGATCATGGAGTGCCGCCAAACGTCGGGCTCCTGATGTGGTACTTGGAGTCGACCCAGTTGCCGTCCGGTGCGTTCCTGCGGACACCTGACGCCCCGAGTCCGAGTATCGGTGTGGTTATCCGATATCTGCAGATCGCCGGGACGCTCGGGATCACCCGAAGCGACTGTGACTCTGTTGATCGAGCTGCCGACTGGCTGGAAGGTCAAGTCGGCGACGATGGTCTGATCCGTATGCCGATCACCGGCAACGTTGACTACGGGATGTTGGCCCGAGCCATACGCTCTCTTCATGGAGTCGCCCCCGGCGGCGGGGCAAGCCACGCACTGGAACGGGGATGCTTCGCCCTGGCCAAGGTCCGGCTTGACGGTTCGATCTGGCCGACCTACCCCAACGGCAAACCATCATCAGGTGCGACCTCGCTGGCGATTGCCGCTGCAACCCAGTGCCCCGACCTATTCGACTTCGGCCCCGATGCCGAATGGTTGCTGGAGATTCGCAATCCCGACGGTGGCTGGGGCGAGTTCGAAGGTTCACCATCGAAAGTCGATAACACGTTCTGGACTAGTCGGGCTTGTCTCTCTGTCGGAGCTGATATCGGTAATGTTCCACCGGACCTGCTCAACCCGTCGGGGCCGACCAGCTACGAGCTGGCGATGACCCGCCGGCTACGGGTTCTGCTCGACAAAGAACCGGACGACGGATTGACCGACATGGCGATGCGCTGCCTCAACGACGATGCCGACCGCTATGCCGAGACGGTGTTGTACGGACTGGCCTTGGCCGAGACCTCGACCGCCGCCTGGTCGACCTCGGAAGCGAAGCTGCCTGTTCGAACCCCAGACTTCATTCGCCGGGAGCCGCCGTTGTACGACCAACTCGGCCAAGTCTCGGATCGAAGCTGGTGGTTGAGCCTGGTGAACCGAGCAGCACAGGTTCGAGCGGCCGAAGCAAGCATCGGGTGGCTAGCCGGTCTTTGGGCGGCGATAGCCCTGATCAGCGAAGAGTTCGTGAGCGGTCTCGCTTCATTGCCGCTCGTCCCGCTTCTGGCCCTGTTATTGCTCGAAGCAGTCCTGATCTTCGGCTGGCTCGCTGCCCGACAAGCAGCCGGCAACTGGCTCTCCGGTCTGCGTCACTTGATGTCCGCCGGCGGCCTCGCACTGCTGTTGGTCCTGCTACTCACCGGCCCGGAAGACACGAACCTCTCGATCTTGCCCGGGATTGCCTTGACGGCGATTCTGACTCTCGTCGTCGAAGTCGTATCAGTAGCGACGGACAAGGCGGATCTGCTGAATCGCCTTGGAGACGACTGAGGAGCGTTCATCACCCAGATAGCTTCATGCCGTCGGGAGTCAAGTTGATCGTGTCGGACGGAGTGGTTCTTCTAGCTCTGCAGCTCTTGGAAGACAACCGTGTCTCTCGGGGTACCCGGAGTAACTGGACATCATCGGCGATCGCTGCTTTATCGGCTTCGGCTTGCTTCAGCTTCTTCCCAGCCAGTCAGTCACGGATGCTCTCCATAACTTTGACCAGGGCGGGCAGTGCAACGGCAATCGCCCCCCGGTGGCGGCCGCTTGTCCGAGGGTTACGGTTAGCGATCCAAGTTGAACCTCCTTGACTGACCAGCGATCCGGATCGGGAAAGTCAAACCCAGAGCTCTCAACGCCGTCCGTGAAGGTTCGGCCGACTCTTTGCAGGCTGAGCAAGATTAGGGCAACGTGACGAAGGTTGTGCCCGGCCCGGTGATGAACGTGAGGCGTACGGCACTGATTGAACCTGAACGCAGTTCTGTTTGAATCGTGATAGCTAGACCTTAGGTTCGCAACGGCATCTGACCAAAGGCCAAACTACAGCTGCCGTATCCAGCCCCACCTGCCCGCTACGCTAAGTCCTTTATGGGAGCAATCAAGGCTCACTATGTTCCAGCCACCTATCTGGGTAACTTCGCAAATCCTTCGACCGAGGCCCCGAGATCCGAGCGACTCTGGGTGATCGGACGAACGTTCGGAGCACTGAAGGATCCACAGAAAACTGAGGCCATTGCATGTTCTCGACACATGTATTCGCGAATCGCGCCTGACGAAGCTGAAGCGTATTTCAACTACTACGAAGTCGATCTGAGATCACTGGTTGAAGACGCGGCAAAGCTGAGTTCGTTTCCGAATAATCCAAAGCGGTCCTCCGTCGGCATCATGATGTTGCATCATGCGCTCATAATGCGCGTTCGCAACCCATCGAACAATGTGATGGGTGACGCGGAACGTATAGATCTCGTGAAACACTTTGCTGAGATCGGACACCGGAAGCTGATACTCGGGCAAGAAGATGACGAGACGGACGCACGATCGGCAGTCGCCCGAATCCTTGGCGCTGCGTACAGCGACGTCGCCCGCAGTTGGAACGGCGACGGCAAGCTCTATTTGATGAGACAGGCAGTGTCTACGAGGTGGAACTGGCGGGTGCTCCACACCCAGAAGAGAGCACAGCTGATCACATCGGACAACCCTGCTTGCCTGTTCTATCTTGACAAGTCGTGCACCCAGCCGCTGCTCATGATGCCATTGACGCCCACCCAGCTCTTTGTCGCCGTCACGACCAACGCAGCGTTAGTCGAGAACCGAGCGATCTCGCCTCAGCTCGTCCGGTCCATCAACGGCATCATCACGAAGAGCGCATATAACGCCATCTATGGCGCCGAGCCGTTCGGGTCGGAGGATATCAAAGCCGCAATATCCATCTTTGAGCGTAATCTGCCCGTCGAGAGCACGATGGCTGACGGATCATGGAACTTCTCCCCGCAGGTTTTCAGGGACCCGAGTTCTCTTCCATTCCTGCGGCTACGCCCGGCCCAATTACCGCAGTAAGTAGTTATTTCTCTGCGATAATCGCCCGCCACGCGACCGAAAATGTGAGCGACAGTGAGCATCCGGGAGGCGGCTGACAGCACGTGTTTCTTGCGATAGGCGGCTTCGGGAGCTACCGGCCCGGTACCACGCTGGTAACACTGGCAGCGGCGAGTCAAGGCCGACGACGGCCACAAGCGGTCAACGTGCACCCACCGAAACTCCACAAGCCACACCCAGTTAGCTCCTCCACGCCACCGTCGCACAAGCTCTTGAAAACCGTTGAACCCGCAAGGGTTCCGGGGGTTCGAATCCCCCTCTCTCCGCCACAAAAGCCTCCAGAAATGGAGGATTGATTGTGCTTCGGCTCTCGCTGCTTCGGTGACCTGGGCTCGTTTTTAGAGGTAGGTAACACTGTGGCAACACCACTAGGTACTCTTTCGTTGCCGCCACTGGGACTGTATGCGAATTCAGTCCGGGATCAGGTCACATGTGGTTAGATGAGCGATGTGAATGACGCTGCTCTCATCGGGCAAGAAATGTTTCGAGTATCCGTTCTTCCGGCGCGTGCTGCGTACCTTGTCAAACCTCAAAGTCGCAAGGGGCTCCGCCGAGCCGTTCAAGAGGCTTCCACGCGGTGGGGTGGCGCAACCGAGCCGATTGTTCCCGTCCCAGCAAGATCTAAGGTTGGGCCATGGTGGCGACGCCTTATTGAAGTCGCTCGTGTCGATGGCCTCGTAAACGTTGATGTTGAAGCCGATCGGGCTCGGTCGGTGGCTTCTGACCTCGGGCTACCTTTGGTCGACCTCGCAAGCATCGATAGGGGAGGGATCACTCAGTTCACTTGTCATCCAGCTCACTTGTTCAACTCTCAAACTCGCGATATTAGAACTATCGCGAGGCATGACAGTGATCTTTGGGAGGTTGTCGCAATCGGCGATCTCACTCCCGATCATGAGGCTGACATGTCTGACTCAGGTCTGTCAGTTACTCGGCCCGCCGCTAGCGATTGGGCAGCCCGAGCACAGGTGTCGGCCCGCTCACTCTTAGACGCGACTCTGACGAACTTTGACGAGCATGGTGCACGAGGCTGGACGGGGCCGTACCCAGCCCTGATCTGGGTCACAAAGCCAAACAACTTCAATGATTGTCTCTGGTTCTGGAACCTCCGCGCGCTTCGGGCCCTCAGGTTCAACCACACGCCAATGCTCCTTCTGCCCCATCAAGGCGTCAAGGACTGGTCGAACTTTCCTCAGCAGGTGGAAGAGCTGCTCCGGCGATCGGAGGACGTTGAGCCAGACGTAATCTTCGGATCAACTAGCGCACACATCGATCACATTAAGGATCTGGCCGACTGCCTGAACCTGCATGAGACGGATAAAAAACCTCGATCCAAACGGACGTTTCCGCTACCACCGCCAAAAGAACCTCCGTACACCTTCGCAACCAACCTCGATGTACGCGGGTCGCTCCTATTCGAGCGCACCTATGGACGCGTTACCAACGTCACAAGCCAAATCTACAACTCCGGGACGCTCATCGAAGGCGACTGCCCGGTAGCGTTCTCCCAACTAGCACGCACTCTAGTGAAGATCGATAGCAAAGCCTTCGCTCATATCCCGCGAAGGCCACCGCTCGCCAAGTTGATCTTAGAAAAGAGTACCTGGGCAGTAGATGACCGCCTTCAGTTCGCCACTCAGCTTTACAACCGGTTTAGCATCAGGCTGCGCGTCCCCCCACCGTCCGATGTGGTCACCGAGCTTCTGCGGTCATCCCATATCGAACTGGCGATATCTGATAAGGGACAACTGGGGCTGCGGCTCCACGATCTCAAGCTCCTTGATGTCCTAACGATTCCGGGCGTGCCTGACGTTATCCGTAGTCTTCAGACTCCTCGGTCCAGTGAGCTAGCGAGAGAACTTCGCCGATTAACATCCGATGGCAACCACAATGACGCTCGGCTTGTCGAGACAGCTATGGCCTGGGGAGGGCGAGCCGAGAGGAGACACCAGTCAATCGGGGAGCTTTCGTTACCAAACGATCTAGCTCTCAACGCAATCGAGGCGTTGGTGCAAGCGCGGTGGGCGGAGCGAGGTCTGACCATCGACTGCTCCTCTTGTACTCTCCGGTCATTCGTCCGCTTGGGGACTGCGCCCGAGGCCGGCAGCTGTGAAGCTTGTGGGGCATCGCAAAGCTACAAACTTTCTTCGGCTGGGCCCGAAATTCGCTACCGCCTGCATGCCCTCCTCGATCGTGCCTCAGACCAAGGAGTTGTCCCACACCTCCAGACCTATGCCGTACTTCGGAAGGTGAGTAACGACACCTGGCTGCTCCCGAGCATCAACTTGGTCGGTCACGGCTCAGGTCACCCAGCTGAGGTGGATCTCTTCGGGATCCATCGAGGTGCGGTACTCGCAGGGGAAGTAAAGACTAATTCAAAGCAGTTCGATACGTCTCAGATTGAGAGGGACATCGAATTATCAAGACTTCTTCGGGCAGACTGCCACGTGATGGCCGCAAGTAGTGGCTCATTCACCGCTGTCCAAATCAAGCAGGCGCGAGATTTGGCAGAGAAGTCGGCTATGGAGGTTCTTGTCGTGGAGCGGAACTCTGTGAGAGAGCTAGGCGACTAGGTCAGGCATCTTGGCCCCGCCACCATTGGTCTAACGCTAGGTTCGCCTTGGTCTCGCTCATCGCGATAGACGCCCGAACAGATCTTCATGAGCATGTCGACAGAGTGCCCGAGCCGGCGGGCGACCTCTGCTGGGTTGACGCCGGCAGAGAGCATCATGGTTGCCGCAGAGTGCCGGAGGTCGTACACGCGGATGCTGGAGAGTGGATGCGGCGATAGCCGGAGATGGGTCCTGGCCCGACCCCAGGCCTTCCCATAATTGTGCGGAGTGATGTGGGCCCCAGCATTGTTCGTGAAGGCCAGGGCTTCGCTGGGAAAGTGATGGAAATGGTGGCGTAGGATACCGACGATTGAGACGACTGAGGCCAAGGCCGTAGCCTGGCTCACGTCCGACGAAATCAACGATCGGATCGACGAGGCGTACGCCGTGCGTTTTCTTGATGCCTTAACCATGGGGACAGCCGTAAGGGCGCACAACGGATTCGAGTTTCGGTAGACCTGTCGAAATCTGCAGGTTCAAGTTAGCAAGCATCCGCCTCCCACGGTCTTTCGTTCAAACCTGATGTAGGTGATCCTGCCCATTTGAGGTTGCACGTTCGGACGTAACTTCCGATGTACTAGGCTCTGGTCCACGTAGGATGCGGGACAGGAGGGGGCTCCGTTGACCAACATATCTCAGTACCAACAACAACAGGTCATCGTTGAATTGCTGGCTCTGATTGAGAGACTTGAGGTACCTGAGTCTGCTCCTTCGTTTGCACGATCTGGTAGCCCAATAGGGCTGTCCTTTCTGGATAGCTCGCTTTCATTGAACCATATCGTGAGACTATCCGAGGAAGTGACGTTAAATGACTGGCGATTCCTTAGTCGAAACCTGAGCATTGATATCAGCTTTGACAAACTGTCGGAGTCGCAAGTGAATGCTGGTCTTCTCTATGGGCAGTATCGTGACACTCCGTTAGAAGCTGACACCGGGTTGGCGGTGGTTTCTGACACAGTTGGCGAAGATCGGCTGGTGACCGATAGGGGAGCACAGACAGAACGCCAGCTTCTGTGGTTGCCTATTACAACTATCGATCGCACGATAACGTCGCCAGCCGACCTACGTGACAGCGAGGGTCGTATTGTGCCGAGGTGTTCGCAGATCGAGAGCCTATCCCTCCTAGATGCTGCCTTTTATCGGTTGCTTCGGCATCTACTTGCGGTCCGGAGCAATCCCGGCGACGAGCGCCTTCACGAGTTTCGCAATGGCATAGATCGCCAGCCACGATGGCTCCTGCAGAGCGCTATCTCTCATTTAGTTCACAAAGGTCCGCCCGTGGAAGCGTTTAGCAACGGTCTAGGCACTCATCCGGAACTCACACGGCAATCTGCATGGGATGTAGTCAGCAAAGACTTTCGCGGATCTGTATTCTGGGCACCGTTTTTGCAGTTGCTCTATTTGGTCTCACGAAACTACCTCGTCATAGCGGGGCTTCCAGCGAGCAAGACAGAACACAGACTCCACTATCAGGCGCCCGATCTGCCTGCTCAAACCCGCCGACATCGGTGGCTGAAAGTTCCGAGGCGGTTTGGAGACGAATTCACTATCTCATACCAAAGAGAGATTCCCAGATCTCTTAATGCCTACCACCTGACCTTCCGAGCAGAGGAAGGAGTCAATGTACGTCGAGCTATCGCCACGACTGACAGAGACGTCGACTCCATCGATCTGCTAGCAGAAGACTTGGCGTTTCTCTCAACTGAACTCGGAAGCAATCCTAATATTGTTGCCTATGAAATCGATCGGATTAGGCTACGTCTGCAGAATATTCTAGATCGGCGCCTTCACGATGTTAGAGCCGCTGACATCGCCGTTAAAAGCCAACGTCAGACCCACATCGGATTGACCAAGAATCGTCAACGTCGCGAAACAAACATGCGCTGGCGGTTCCGCAAGGCTCAGACCGCGTTTCAGGAACGCAGGGCATCCCGTCTTGCGGTCTTGTCTCATCCGAAGCTGGACAACGGCGGTGTACCTTCGCCAGATCTCATGCAAGCCCTTGCGCTTGATGCCCGTGCCTACAACATCGGTCGAGGCGTCCACGTTAGTGACGACGCACGCGACAACTATGCTCACGTATACATCCGTCGACCGGCCGATACGACTTCGCGCGACCAAGGGTCGTTCCAAGTCGCATTGGATGTTGCTCTTGCTGACGTGAGGCCGTCGCTTCTAAGTCAAGTGCTGTGGATGAACGGAGCACTGATCGTTGCTACTCTGATGATATCTTCCGCAATAAGCACGGAAGGCTTCCGTCTCCTACTTGGTGATGATGTCGGAGGGGCGTTCAACGAATATGTCGGCAAGGTAGGCGGCAATTCGCTAGACAATGCCGACGGGCTAGTAGCGTTGGTAATCGTCGTGCTTGGTCTAGTATTTACAAGACTTGAGTTTCCAAAAACTCGGAGCGTTCTCACACAATTGAGGTGGCGGGCCGTGGGCCTCGCTCTTGCCAGTGCTGGGACGACCATCTACTTAATGGTTGCGATTACCACGTCCAAGAGTCCGGGAGATCTTCCCGCTGAGATCTTTCCGAACGCCATGTTCGGATATGTTCTACTGTTTGCTGCGTCAGCGATGTTGTCGCTGTCAGTTAGGCTGCTCTCGCGCCTCGCTCGTTTGAGCTTGTACAAGTCGCCGGCCTGGTTGACGTGGCATCGAGTGGTTCCTAGGCGTCTTATGACGTTTACAGGTTTTCGGTCCGTTGTTGACTTCTTGAGGTATGAAACTCCCCATGTCGTCTTCGACGACACAAAGGCAGCGCAAAAACGCGAGATGTTGCTTGGTCAGGCCTACAGCCGACAAAGTCCCAGTGCCCAACGTGAGCGTGAACTAGATCGGGTTAATCGGCGGCTTGCGCGGCGTTCATCTGATCTTCGTAGACGGTTGGGAACGCATGATGTGTGGGTGGTTGGTGATGGTAATAAGCTCACGCTAAGTGGTACCGTCCCAACTCTCCAAGAAAAGCTGGACTGCGAAGAAGACGTTCTCACAGAGATTGGCTACTTTGTCGAGGTCGAGAATACGATAGCCGTGCGGCCGACGTGGAGTTGGGTGATTGGTTTCGGGCTACTTGGAGGGTTGTCGCTAACGGTTCTTACCGCAGTAGTTGTGGGCCTAGCGGCTGCCGCCGGCAACGCCACCACTGTTGCACTTACATGGCTAGCCAGTGCTCTCTACCCACCAGGGTCGCCGATCCTAGACGTGTTCTCGCAGAGTCTTCTGCAGGGCTATGTCCGTGTACTGTCGAACTTATCGGTTGGGTTCGCGTTGACAGGCACCTTTTCATTGTTGATAGCTACCTTCTTAAGAAGCCAACGACTTGACAGCGGCCCGGGAGCCTGGGCCATGGATCGCGGTAGTGAACTCGCAAGTGAGGCAGCGGCGACTCTGACGGATATGGATTCGGGACATCGGATCGTTGTTGCCTATGTGCCCAGTCCTCGACAATCCTTTGAGGTCGACATTGTTCCTCCGGAAGGCTTGATGAAGCACGGCTACAAGGAGTGGGGCCGCTCGTCAGGCCCATGTAGCGGTTTCGTTCTGGCTGCCTCGGACCCGTATGGCTCTGTTAGCGAATCCAAAGTTCCCAATGGCGCAGTAATGTCTTTCGAGCCGAACGCTGCCTTCCTCTACGGTCGCGCCCGCTTCATTGAGGTTTTTGTGGAGCTAGGTGCGACGGACGACGAAGACCCTGCGGTCCAAGCTAGCAGAATGTCTGAAGTTATCGAGATGGTCGCCGAGGAAACTAGGTCGATCCACGCTGCGATTCTATTCATGGAGGCACCGGCGAGCCCGCCGCCCAGCGACGACCCTATGAGACTGAGGGCGTCGATAGGTGATGGTGTTCGTTGTCGCGTCGCATTGCCTCAAGCCGCACTCCTCTACCGTCACCAGTTTCGCGTTAACGTAGTTGAACGAGCCCGTAAGTTGGGCTGTCGAGTCTGGATCGAAGACCGGCGTCGGGTCAATAGTCGAAACTGGTTGAAAATTGGCGACCCAATCACGTATTCCTGGGTTGATAGGCGGAATGCCAAAGGAAGAGAGATTCGGTCTTATATCCCTATAACAGCCGTGGGGCCTGCGCGCACCGGTGCCACCTTTAGATTCGTGAAGTTTTTGCGAAAGGAAGGGTTTCGCCCTTCCGCTATTTCGATGAAATCAATGTCCGATAACGCGGTAATTCATGTTTGGGTTCCGTCTAGCTCTGCTCCCCCTAATCCGACAACATTTTCAAGATCAGTTGATGGATATCCCCGTACGTATAACATTATTCATGCCACGAAGCATGACTGTGTTGATCTCAAAGAGACCGATGGCTCGGTCGAGGAAGAATTCTCCGACTTTGTTCGCTCGTCCCTGGGAGCACTATGTCTACCAAGTGACCATGTTCCCCATGGCAATGAAGGCATCCTTGATGGCTACGAGGTGATCGTTGGTCCACCGATGGCGCCGAGGCACACGGGTGATCAAGAGAAAGTGGCTTTATGGTGCATCTGGAATATTCCCGACATGGATAAGGCTCATCACACCTTGATTTCTGAGTTGCAGGGTGCGTTCCAATTTAGAGGTCTGTCAATAGATACTGACTACGCCGTAAGCCGGCAGCCTATTGCGCATCGACATGTGGGTCGAATCAAAGTGGCTCTTTCTCGGTCCGAGTTCTTCTCCTATCTTGATATCGAAGCGAATGCTGAGATCGAGCCCTCCGCCTTATTGCCGGGAGTGGACAACTTCTGTCGTGAACTAGAAGCAGAGTGGCGTAGTCGACTGCAGTTAGCACTAGATCAATCTGTGGAGGTCCAGGTAACCTGGAGGGAGGCAAACCTCGGCCGTTGGTCTAGTGTGAGGTAGGTCCATCGCTGGGATCTCGGACACAATGCTGGACTCGTACCACGCCGGTAACACTGGCAGCGGCGATTCAAGGCTGATCTCGGCCACCAGCGGTCAACACGCAACCACCGATACCCCAGTAACCAAGCCGATTCCGCACTTCCACGCTACCGACACCGACCTTCTTGAGGCCGTTGAACCCGCAAGAGTTCCGGGGGTTCGAATCCCCCTCTCTCCGCAATGTGATGTCCTGACACATCATGTTCCGATGTCCTGAACCACAACACCCCTCTCTCCGCTTCTCACTGGGGGTCGTCGAAAGACGGCCCCCAGTTTCGTTTTCCCGTGTTGCTAGCGTGCCCACATGAACGCTGACACTCGCGCTGACTCATCTCGAAGCCGCATCGGCATCATCGCCGGGTCTGGGCCGGAGGCGGGGATCGACCTGTGGTCGAAAGTGCTCGAGGAAAACCGGCGAGCGCACGGCGACACCTTTCAAGGTGACATCGATGCTCCGAATGTGACGGTCCTGTCGGTCTCTGAGCTCGGTCACTCCATGGACCTTCCCCACACCAACGAGCTGGTGTGGCGCCACTTGAAGACCGCCTGCGAACAGATCAGTGAGCTAGTCGATGTGTTCGCCATCGCCTGCAACACGCTCTACGCCTTCCACGACGACATCATGGCGCTCAACCTTTCTGCAACAGTCGTGTCTCCCGTGGATGCGTTGCGAACCGAAGCAGATCGTCGAGGACTTGCGGGCCTGTCCTTGTTGGCCGCTGGACCGGTAGCCGACTTCGACGGTGGCGTATCGCCCTACGCCCGCCTGACCGACGACCTCAACATCGAGCTGCCGGAAGACCGCCAACGACTCCATGGGCTGATCGAGAACATCAAACGCCACGGCGGGTCATCACCTGAGCTCGAAGCCGAGTTTGAAGAGATCACCAGGCAGCTCAACTCACCAGTGGCAGCCCTTGCATGCACCGAGCTACCGCTTCTCGCCGCAGACGGGATCGGCGTCGAACTCATCGATGTCACACGATTGCTCGCACGCGAACTACTCAATCTTGACGGCACTGCCTAGTCCGTTCGGATCAATGCGACGAAAGATACGTCCAGACAATCCAAAAGTTGGCCGATGCAACGGTAATGAAGCTCGGCGGTCGACTACCCAGCATTACTTTCACCCTTGCGGTGATCGGGGTATTTCTTCTCGCGCCCTTACTCGCAGTGACCTCAGCTCAATGGCGAAGCGCATCAGCCAGAGTCGACAGTGCCACTCGAGTTCAGCAGTCATCAGACCGCCTTGGAGTGCTTCTGCAGCTCGGCCCGGCAATCAACAACGAGATCCTCTCAACCGGTTGGACGAATGGCCGCGCCGACCTCATCACCGAACTCCCCGATGCCGCCATCCCAATTCTCAGCCTCAACGTCGCCAGCACCGTAGAGCAGGCACAAGCCCGCGTCGATCAGCTTTCACGAGCGCTTGCAGACAACGAACTCGATCAGCTGATCACCGAAGCTCGACAGACATCTGGCGATGACAACGCGGAGGTCCTCACCGTAGGTGTCGCGTACGACCCGGTCATCGGCAAACTCCGGGCCGACCTCGATGACGAGCTCATTCGGTTGAACTTCGCTGCGTCGGCCACCGGCGACCAATCGATAACCCGCTCAGCACGACTCGCCGAGGCAGCTGGCGATGTCCAAACATCGATCGTCGGCATGGACGGCCTTTGGGCGCAGCTGATCTCGTCGGACTTCTTTGCACCCGAGATCGAAACGATTCAGCTGTACAACTACGGCCTCGTCTCCTTCACTTCTCGCTCGGCCGTATTTGATGCCTCGTTGCCAAGCGACGGGCCTCTCCGCGACCGTTGGGATGAGCTGCAGCACAGCGTCGAGCTTGAGACAATGCTGGCGCAGTATGAGTCGACAGCACTGAAGTTCAACCAGTTCGGACTGCCTGAGACCGAAGCCCCACTCGAGCTCGACCTCTCCGATATCGACTTCGCGGAAGCGATCTCGCTCGCTGCCCAGATCTCCGGGACGCTCGAAGCAGCCGAAGAAGTCAACGAGAGGCTCGATGGCATCGTCGACACCGCCGTAGACCAACTTGAGTACGAAGCAGCCAACGCACTTGACCGAGCCGAAGCCGAACAAGACGAAACCATCCTGTGGCTACTCGCAGCGGCAGCCTTGTTCATCACAGCTGCACTCGCCGTCGTGGTGTTCGTCAGCCAGCCAGTTCGACGGATGGCCGAAGCAGCCAACCGCCTAAGCAAAGGTGACCTCGATGTTCGGGTTCCCGAGCGTGGGCCGAGCGAGGTCCGAATCGGTTCGAAGGCACTGAACGAAGCGTTGTCGTCGTTGAAGACGGCCGAGGCTCAAGCTGTCGCACTTGCCGAGGAGCGGCTAGACGATCCGATCCTCAAACAAAAGACGCCCGGCAGCCTCGGCGCCTCGCTACAGGCCGCAGTCGAACGGCTCGCGTCTTCGCTCGCTGACCGTGACCGAGTCCAACGCCAGATCGAGTACGACGCTTCGCATGACGGACTCACCCGTCTTGCGAACCGGCGGGCCGTGCTGGCCGAGCTCGATCGAGCAGTAAGCAGGGCCCGTCGGTCGAACAGCTATGCAGCGCTCTTGTTCATCGACCTCGATGACTTCAAAACCGTCAACGACATCCACGGCCACTACTTCGGCGACACCGTGCTCAAAGCGATCGGCGATCGGCTCAACGCAGCTGTTCGCGACGGCGACCTCGCTGGACGGTTTGGAGGCGATGAGTTCGTCGTCGTAGCTCAACCGCTTGAGGACACACGAGCAGCTGTTGTGCTTGCGGATCGAATCCTTGAGGAGATCGTGGCACCAATAGTGATCGACGGAATCACCGTCATCCCTAACGCAAGCATCGGTGTTGGCATCTCCACCGGAGACCTTACCGGTGACGAGATGCTGCGCGACGCCGACCTTGCGGTGTACCGGGCGAAGGGCAACGGCAAGGCGCGAGTCCACGTGTGCGATGACTCGCTCAGAGCCGAGTTTCAAGAGCAAGCCGACATGGAACACGCCATCGAGCGAGCGATCGAGACAAACGAATTCGTCCTGCACTACCAGCCAACCGTTCGCGCTGGCGATCATCAGACCACACTGGTTGAAGCCCTCGTTCGCTGGGAAACCCTCGAAGACGGGCTGATCATGCCGGGACAATTCATCCCCGTCGCAGAGCGAACGAGTCTCATCCTGAAGCTCGATCAGTGGGTGTTGGACGCCGCGGCGCGCCAACTCTCTGAGTGGAGCCAACAACCCGAGACCGCGCTACTCGAAGTTGCCGTGAACATCTCGGCACGACATCTCGGAAGCGGGACGCTCGCGACCGACGTGCAGTCGGTGATCGATCGCCACGCCTTCAACCCAAGCCAGTTGACTCTCGAGATCACCGAAACCGCTCTCCTGCACGATCTCGTCGGTGCCGTCGAGGATCTGCGGACGATCCGCGAACTCGGTGTTCGTATTGCGTTGGATGATTTCGGCACTGGCTACATGTCGCTAACAAACCTGCGCTCGCTTCCCGTCGACGTCATCAAGATCGACCAGTCATTCACCGCCGAACTGGAAGATCACGAGACCCGGTCACTCGTGCAACTCATCATCGATACGGGTCACCTGCTGAACATGGAAGTGACCGCCGAAGGTGTTGAGACCGAACGCCAGGCTGACGACATGACGTCGATGGGTGCTGACCTTCTTCAGGGGTACTTCTTCAGCCGACCAAAGCCTGCATGCGAGATCATCGACATGCCGACCGATTGGGTTCACGCCAGCTAGATCCGGCGCAAAACCGAACAGCGCCACCGGGCGAAAACGACACATGGCCCCGGCAGTTGCCGGGGCCATGTACTTGCGGAGAGGGTGGGATTTGAACCCACGTCGAGGCTATAAACCCCGAACTCCCTTAGCAGGGGAGCGCCTTCGACCTGACTCGGCCACCTCTCCAGGTGCACGATGAGGATATCAAGTTGCGGCGGTGTCGCGTTGTGTCTCGATCACGTCGACATCGAAGTTCTCCAAGATCGGTGCAGCGCCAGCAGGGGCATTCACCACGTGGAACGACCGACCCGCCTGACGGGCAGCAACATTGCCAGCCGCAATGGCTTCCGCGATCGATGAGTCGATAGCCGTGCTGCGGTCGAGGCTGATGGAGATGGGTCCGTTGCCGGAGTCAGCTTCGATGGCTTCGACGAGTTCACAGCCGAGCTTGTTGAGCGTCCCGATCCAGAGCAGTCCGCGCACTCGAAGGTCAAGCCCACCATCAGCCCCCTGTTCGGCTTCGATGCGGAACGGTCGCACCACATGCAAAAGTCCGGTGAGAGCAACACCGAGCAGCACGGCGTATTGAACGTTGGGTGGCGTAAGGAGCGTGGCCAGGAACGTGATCCACGCGAGCCCCGCCTGCCACGGCGAACGACTCCACAGCGCGACCAGGCGCCTCGGCTTGATGAGGCTGAGCACAGCACCAACAACGATCGCCCCAAGAACCGCTTCGGGTAGGTCATCGAGCAAGAACGCGAACGGCAAGAAGGCCAAGACCACAAACCCCGTGACTGCACCACTGATTCGCGTGTTGGCTCCAGCGAATCGGTTGACCGAGCTGCGAGAGAATGACCCGCCAACGGGGTATGCGCCAGTAAGTCCAGCGACCGTGTTGGCCAGGCCGGAGGCGAAGAACTCCCGCGATGACGACCACTTGCTTTGCTCTTCGTTTGCGAAGTGTCGGGCGATCGATGCTGGTTCGGCAAACCCAACCAGAGCAATAACGATGCCGCCGATGAGAAGCGAGCCGGTGCTGCTCCACGGCAGGTCTAGACTCCACTTCGGCAAGCCGGCCTCGATCTCTGGGATAACGGCGCCGCTATAACTGAACGCTCGCGAGTAGATGAGCGCCAACACCACCGCCACAAGCACTCCTGGAAAGAGGCGGTGGAGCTTCTTGCCCTGCAACATCAATGCGAGAGTGATGATGCTGATGACAATGGCGGCGAGGGCCCAATCGCCCGGATGCGTCACCGCCCAAACTGCTCGCCGAATCGGGTTGCTCCAATCAGCAACCTCGGCTGGCAGCGCAACGCCAAGCGCCTTTGGCAACTGAGACGACAAGATCACAATCCCGGCCCCCGAGGTGAATCCAATGGCGACCGGTTCAGCCATCAAGTAAACGATCGAACCCAACCGCCCGATGCCGAGAAGCAGGCGAACCGCACCAACGATCAACGCCAGGATCGCGGCAGCACCGACATAGGCCTCAGTCTTTGCCTCAAGCCCCGCTCCGGCGAGCGCTCCAGCCGTGAGCAAACTCGTAAGCGCAACCGGTCCAGTCTGCAGGTAGGGCGACGATGCGAAGGCCGCAAAGATCAGCAGCGGGAACGCTGAAGCAAACAATCCAATGAGCGGAGGCAGGCCAGCAAGATCGGCATAGGCCAAGGACTGCGGGATAAGGACGAGCGCAACGCTCACTCCGCCAATCACGTCGCCGAGCGTGGGCTTTGGCGGAGTTCGGAGTTCGCCTAGCTGTGCACCGGCAGCGTCGCGCCAGCGGTCAAAGACGGAGTCGGTCGGTGACGGCACTCCATCCAGTAAACCGCCTCTGATGAGCCGCGCCTCAGAAATGGACTCGAAGTCCAAATCTGTCACTCAGTTGGTGAACCGAGAGTCCATCGTCTTACGCTCTGTACGTGTCTTCGGGATTGCCCAACGCATGGATACGGCGACCATTGATGACGGGAACGCTCCTCGTTCTCGGCATCCTTGTTCCACTCATCGGTCCGATCGCGCTTGTCGTCGGGGCGATCTTGGACCTGGTCACGAGAACGCCACGATTGCGCCGAGCCCGTGGAGTTCTCCTCGTCAGCACGCTGCTCCTCATCGACGTCGTCGGGCGGTTCTTCGTGTTCGGAACATGGCTCATCGCTCCGTTCGGCATGCGGGTCGATGGGGTAAAGAGCCAGCGACGCTACAAGTGGGTGATGACCAGGTGGACCACTGCGCTGATGTGGGCCATCACCCGGATCACTCCGCTCCCGATCGACACGAGCGAGCTCGACGAATCGCTCCTCGGCGGCAACGCCGTCGTCGTGGGCCGGCACCAGAGCCTTCTAGATGCCGTCTTCCCGGCCATGCTCTTTGGTGGCCGCGGGCTGACCGCCTTGTACACCCTCAAGGAAGATCTTCGGTGGGAACCCAACATGGACATCGTTGGACATCGGATGGGTCATGTCTTTGTTACCAGGTCGCCGAAGAGCCTCGAAGCTGAGCTCGAACCTATTCGGGCTCTGGGTCGACGTATCGATGAGAACGCCGTTGGTGTGATCTTTCCCGAAGGCACCTTCTTCACGGAGGAGCGAAAGAACCGAGCACTAGCGTCGATTGCCAAGCGAAATCCTGAACGCCTTGCTCTTGCCAAAAAGATGAACTTTGTGCTCCCTCCCCGACCCGCGGGGACACTGGCCTTCCTTGAAGGCGCCGCGAATGCCGATGTGATCGTGTTGGGCCACGTTGGATTCGAGCCCTTTGGAACCATTCGCAACATTCTTGGGAACATGGGCGCGAATCACAGCATCAAAGTGAAAGCGTGGCGCTTTCCGCGAGCGTCGATTCCAACCGGGCGCACCGAGCAAATCGAGTGGCTTTTTGAACGCTGGCTTGAGTTGGACGAGTGGGTTGCCTCACACCACCCACTGACACCTACATCAGAAAATTTGCCACAGAGCATGGCCACATAACCGCTCTTCGCTCTGGGTAAGTAGGCTTGGCCGCCGTGAATACACCAGAGGTAGAACAGAGCCTTGTCGACATTGCCGTCGAACTTGCCACCGGCGCAGGGGCTCTCACCCGCAAATGGTTCGATCGTGGCGGAGTCGCCTACGACACCAAAGACGACGGCTCACCAGTCACCGAAGCCGACAAGGCCGCAGAGCGATACCTCCGGGAACAGATCAGCTCAGCCTTTCCCACCGACGCCATCATCGGCGAAGAAGAAGACGATCGAGATGGCACCAGCGGACGCACCTGGATCATCGATCCGATCGACGGCACCAAGACCTTCACCCACGGTGTACCCCTCTACGGCACGCTCCTTTCGGTAACCGACGAACACGGCCCCGCAGTTGGCGTCATCGTAATGCCAGCGCTCGACGAGGTCGTCGCCGCAGGCCGTGGGCTCGGCTGTACCCACAACGGCCGTGCGGTCACCGTCAACGACCACGATGACTTCGACACCAGCTACTGCATGACCAGTGGGTTCGACTACTGGCCTGACGACGACGAACGCGACCGCCTGCTCAACAGCTCGCTCACGGTCCGGACTTGGGCCGACGCCTACGGCTACGTCTTGTTGGCAACCGGACGCTGCGAAGCCATGGTCGACCCACTCGTGAACATCTGGGATGTTGCACCGATGCAGGTCATCATTCCCGAAGCAGGCGGCATCGTCTCGGACCAGGCCGGCGAACCGTGGAAAGAAGGACGACACTTCGTTGCCTCAAACGGGCGAGTCCACGACGAGCTCATCGCCGCAGTCTTCAACAACGAGTCGTCGATCAACCGCGAAATCATCGAAGAAGAACCCGAAGAAACCGCCCCCGCAGATTTGTGAAGGATTTGATACCCCACAGGGTCCAAATCCTTCACAAAAACAGGGTTTAGGAGACTGGTTAGTTGAATTCGTCTGGGACGACTTGGCCGTCGGGGAACACGCGTGGCTGATCGGGAGTGATTCCGGCCGCACCATCGCAGCGAACTCCGGCCTCAGCGAGCTCGGGGTTGTCGACCCACGCGGCGATGAACTCGGTAATCGCTGCTGACCCCTCGGCTGTGCTCGCTGCGGGAACTCCACGCTGCTGCACACCCCATGCACTCAAGACAATGGCCTCGTCGTGCTCGTATGGCGTGATCAGAAGCTTGCCGTTTCCAGCCGCCAATGCTTCGAGCGCAGCAAGGTCATCGGCTGAGGCCTTGTCGGCGTTGTAGGTGATCCATACGGCGCCGTGCTCCATCGTGTGGGTCGCTGCGCCTTCGGGAACGTCGACGTTGTAGTAGCCGCAGTTCTGCCAGAACGGATAGTGCGCACCGCCGGTCGACGGGCTGGTCGCAAACGACACTGGCGGTTCAACGTGGTTCGTGCTGTATTCGCTGAACGGCACCGACGACAGAGGAGGGAGGGCGACAACCGTGCTGCCTTCGTCCGTTGAAGAGCTGTCTGGCTCGGTGGAATCTCGCACGGCCGGGTCTCCCCCGCCGCAGCCGACAAGGACGATCAGAGCAGCACAGAACAAGAGCTTTCGCATACGGTCAGTCTAGATCCGCGCACGGTTCGCCATGAGTGCACCCCGGCTCCGTCGCTTCACGGTGAATACACTCCGTCCATGACGGGTTCCCCTTAGCAATGCGCACCTCGCCTCGCCTGAAACCACTGCTCTTCGTCCTCCTTGGCGCAGTTGCGATCTTTGCTTTCAGCATTGTGGGATTCGCAGCTGAGTTCGCACTTGGAAACGAACAACCCGTTGCCTCGACGCTGAAACAAGAGTCTGCCGAGCCCGAATATCCCGACGCGCAAACCCGAGCTCTCGCCGCTCGAGCTCGCGAGCGTCGCCCGGTACCGAATTCGGCACTGCCGCCGCGGCATCTCTCTGCCGAGAAGTTCCCCGACACCCTTGTCGACCGCAACGCAATCGTGTCGGGCGGACCCCCTCCCGATGGCATTGCGAGCATTGACGACCCACTCCCCGAGATGTTCGACACCATTGGTGGCGTAGACAGCGCTGGCTGGCTGAACGACCGTGAGCCCGTGGCTGTTGTGTCCCTCGATGCCGACACACACAGGATCTACCCACTGCAGATCATGGTGTGGCACGAGATCGTCAACGACACTCTGGAGACCTCTGATGGAACGGCCGTGCCTGTCACCGTCACGTTCTGTCCGCTGTGCAACTCGGTGACCGTCTTCGAGCGCACTATCGACGGAGAGGTCCTCGACTTCGGAACCAGCGGGGCGTTGTACCAATCAGCCTTGGTCATGTATGACCGACAGACCGAATCGCTCTGGACCCACTTCGACGGACGCTCGGTCGTTGGCGACCTGCTCGGCACCAAGCTCGAACACGTCTCCGCTTCGACGGTGTCCTGGGCCGATGCCCGCGAGACCTTCGCCGGCACCGACACGCTCGTGCTGACCCAAGCGACCGGACAGAACTCGCCCTACGGCACCTCGCCCTATCCGAACTACCTGGCCGCCGAACAACCATTGTCGGGCTTCATCGTCGGCGACCTCGACCCGCGGCTTGAAGCCAAGGAGCGTGTCATTGGGGTAGAGGCCGACGAGACGTTCACGGCAGTTCCACTTCGTCTTCTGACAGGAGACCAGGCAGCGGTCTATGAGCTCGACGATGTCGACGCAGTGGTGTTCTGGACTCCGGGCACGAGCTCATCTCTCGACGGCGAGCAAATCGCCGATGGAGCCGACGTTGGAGCCTCGGGAGTTTTTGCGCCCGGCGACGACACCTTCTCGGTTGAGAATGGAGCGATCACCGATGATGCCACCGGATCGGAATGGTCGGTCCTTGGCATTGCGACGAGCGGCCCCCGGGAAGGCGAGCGACTCACACCCGTACGGCACATCGATACCTTCTGGTTCTCGTGGGTTCGGTACAACGCCGACACGCTGGTTGCGTCGTAGGCCAAGGTTCGAGCAAGAAAACGAGAACAGCCGGCGCCCGAGGCGCCGGCTGTTCTAGAGCATCAGACCCGCTTGGGCCTGCGGAGCGGATTAAGACAACGGCAAGCCGACCTTCACCTCGGGAGCTGAGCTCTCGATGAGGGTGATCTGGTCCATGCGGTCGTGCCAGTCGCTGCGATCGCCAATGGCGTCGACGTATGCGGCCTTGCGACGTGCAGAACGTCCACGTGGCTCAGCACGCTCGGTACCTTCGGCAACGTACTGCGCTTCGATGCCGTCCTTGAGCATCTGGATTGCTTCAGAACGGATCTGGCTAATTCGACTCTCGGTCACGCCGAGAAAGCGAGCCAAGTCTTGGCTGGTGCGTCCTTCAAGAAAGTAGCCGATAATCACGAGGCGCTGACGCTCAGGAAGAAGTGCTACGGCATCACGAAGGTAGGCGTGAAGCTCACGGGTCTCAAGCTCTTCCGACGGCTCGATTGCTGCGTGATCGACGAGAACGTCAACCAAGGTGAGATCGTCGTCGACATCGTCAGAGACTTCGTGCTCAAGAGCCAGGACGACAGAGCGGAACATTCGATCGCGGAGGCGAGCGAGTTCGTTGGTGTCCATGCTGAGGGCTTCGGCCATCTCTTCGGTTGTCGGCACTCGACCGAGACGGCTCGCAAGACGCTGCTCGGTTGCTTCGAGCTTGCGGGCAAGGGTACGGACCGAGCGTGGCGCCCAGTCAGCTGCACGTACTGCATCGAGGATGGCTCCCCGGATGCGCTGTGCAGCGAAGCGATCGAATGGGACGCCTCGGCTCTCGTCGTAGCGACGAGCGGCCTCAACCAAGCCGAGTGCGCCGGCACGGGCCAGTTCTTCCCGCTCAACGTGCCGTGGAAAGTGCACGGCAACTTGCAGAACAATGTGCTTGACCAGAGGCAAGTTCGCCTCGATCATCTTGTTCATTTCAGTCAGGTCGATCTGTGGTTCGATCGTTTCGCCCATAGTTAGATTTGCTCCCTCAAATTGTCGTGTATCGGTCAGTCCCCGCCGACATCACGAAGACAGTTCTCGGCGCGTCGGAGATCGACCTTTAGCGATTTTTTGAAAGAATTTTGGACTACGTCGTTTTTAACGGGCGCAGGCAGGGAAACCTGTAGCGATTTCTCGTAGGCCAGAGGGCTTGTTTGCCCTGATTCAATAGGTCTCGTCAGCACCGACAAAGAGCTCAGGTCGTAGGCCACGAGTCTTAAGTCGATGAAGAAACACCGTCGAGTCAACGCATTCGGCGATACCAAAGGCCCCGAATTTCTCACGCTCTGCGGTCGCAGTGGACTCTTCTGACAAGACGATGGCTGCAGTTGCCGCCACGGCGCCCGCAGCAACTGCTGGTCGCTCGGCGCACCCGAGCACCACTTCACGATGCTGGCCGTTCTTTACGCCTCGAAGCTCGACTCGAACAGCGCCGAGCAATCCTTCTGGGTGCGGTTTGCGGAGCATCGGTAAGTGCATCGTCGTGCGATCTCGGCGGGTCGCTGCCATTCGAGAAGTGATGCGTTCAATTCCCGGGTGGCTCCGAATGAGGAGCAGCGGATCTGCCAGGGCGGCCCGGTAGCAGTCGGCGGCCTGCACGGGAGGCGGAAACCAAGCGAGTTCTCGTCCAGAACCACCGGGCCGTCGCTGCCATTGGCCGCCGCGCCAGTCGAGACACAACCCCTTCAGCGCCCGGTGATGTTGGCGGGCGCAGTCGGGGCCGCCGGTTCCAAACTTCGAAACATGCACCTCGCGCACGTCGTCGAACCACTTTCGCCCGTGCAGCGCCAAGACGTCGCTGAGGCCAGGCATCATTCCCGCCCCCACGACAATCCGGCAGCCCTGAGATTCAGCTTGTTCGTGAAGTTCGAGGAGCCCTCGGACATCATCGATGGCATCACCAACCGAAATGATTAGCGATGCGTTCCCCAACGCGCCGGTGGCGATGTCAGCATGTGAGCCGGCACGAGTAGCTATGACAACGACGCTCGCATCGCTCGGCACTCGGGACGATCGAGACGCACGTACGTTTGGCCCGAGAGACAGTGCCGCGTTCTCGGCTACACCTTCCCCGTCGTCGACGAGGGTGATGTCCCAGTCGGGTGAGCTCCGAGCAACCTGGCGAGCAACCCGAGTTCCCGTTGCGCCAGCACCAATAATGGCGAGACGTTCCACCTAGTCGAGCTCGTTGCCGGAGAGTTCTCGCCAGCCACCGCTTCGCGAGGGAACGCCGCCCGACCCACGCAACCGCAAGGCACCAGCAACGCCGGCAGCGATGCCAACCGCAGCGATCGCTCCACGGATCAGTCGAAGAATCTGCACAAGGAAAGCCTACTGTTAGCGGGTGTCGTTCTTTGAGTCGTTGACGAAGCCAAGCTGGATGCCGCCCGAATGGGCGTTCCCGGCAGCATGGTTCACCTTGTGGACGCTGCAGGCAATTGCGCTGGTGATTCTGCTGTCATCAGATCGACCGGGCCGGCCGTTGGCACTCGGCCTTCTTGCGGCTCAGTTCGTGACGGCCGTGGCATGGCAATCGGTGGTCTTCGCTCCCGGCCGGCTCACGATCGCTGCCTGGTGGCTCCTGGGAGTGCTGATCCTTGTGGTCCTCGCCACCATCACTGCCTGGCGAGTCAACTGGCAAGCAGGCGCACTCATAGCACCCACAATCATCTGGATGTCAGTAGCCACAACCCTCGGCTTCACCCTCAACCAACTGAACCCTGGGGCTTAGCAGCGAGATTTGTGAAGGATTTGGACCCTATGCGGTACCTTTTCCTCCACAAAAACATGGCGCAACGCCAGAGCGTTCGTCGAGCGAAGCGGAACGGCCTCTCTACCTCGGGCAGTTTGTGGAGCGAAGCGGAACAAACTGTGGTTTGAGGCAATCCGCCAGGATTGACTCAATACGTGGGCCTAGCTGGAGTCGAACCAGCGACCTCACCCTTATCAGGGGTGCGCTCTAACCAACTGAGCTATAGGCCCAAGGAATTCACCTCAGGAGGCCAGAAAACCGTATCGACTTAGCCTCGTCGCGGCAACGTCGAAATCGGACGAGCTGTCTCTTCTTCTACGACGGTCACTCGGATACCGCCGGTGAGGTCGGAGATCAGGTTGAGCAGAATGGCGATCAGGACCATGAATCCGGTTGCTGCAACGGCGACCACGAGGCCTCCAAGCGCTACTGCCCGGAAGATCTGTTCGCCTTCAAAGGCGAACTCTTCGAGCGCGAAGATCTCGGTTGCGAACTGCTCAACATCGTTGATGGTGCCTGCGGTTTCGGCGGCATTCCAAAGAAGCACACCAGCGACCATGGTCACGATCCACATGCAGAAGTTGAAGAGGAGTCCGACCTTCAGAACGGACCACGGTTCGATATGGCGTACGAGACGGCGGACCTTTCGGGCACGCAGGCGTCGTTCCTGAAGACGCTCGACCAGCATGGGTGAGCTTGCTTCGGGGAGAGCAGCAGCGGGCGCCGCCAGGCTCGCGCTCTCGGAAGTCTCTGCAAGGGGTCCGCCAGTGAAGAGGGTCTCAGCCTGGTCGGCTAGCTCATCCTCTTCGGCGATTTCCGAAAGGACAGTCTCTTCTGAATCATCGATGGCTGTCACGAGGACAGAGTCTATTGCATTTAGCGCCCATACACCGAACGCCTAGCGAACAGGTACCACAATTCGTCGCGCGTGGGCTGTTGCGATGGCCCTGCGCACTTGCACGATGACGGTTGTGATGTCGCCACGAGTGACGAACGACCGGATGGTCGCACCGTTGCGAGCGGCTGCTTCTTGGGCTGCATTGGGGCCTGCAGCAGCGCCAGCAAGCGCTGCGGCGTCAGCCGCAGTAGCTGCCTGAGCATCCTCGATCGCGGCCGTTCCGACCTGGGTGATACCTAACGCAAGCGCGGCAACAACCGCCAGCGAACAGACCCAAAGCGTGAGTCCAGACATGACACATCCTCCATACCTACCTGTAGTGGCGGGGGAAGTGCCGAGTGGCGGATTAGGGACAGTCCCTCATCCGCCACTCAAGGTTATTCCTCTTCAGAGCCTGCTGTCTCAGCGGGAGCGTCGCCACCAGCGTCGTCGCTGCTGGCTTCGGTTGGCTCGCCTTCGGCGTCTTCGTCTTCCTCACTAGCGAGAACTCGAGCAACCGCGGCCACGTGATGGCCGTCGTTGACGTTCATGACCCGAACACCAGATGCATCGCGACCCTGGGTCGAGATGTCGTTCACAGCGGTTCGGATGAGCGTGCCACCGTCACCGATGAGCATGATCTCTTCGCCTTCGGCAACCATGAAGGCCGCAACAACGTGGCCCTTCTTCTCGTTGACCTTGATACCGCGGACACCAAGACCGCCACGACCCTTCGTTGGGTACTGGTCGAGCTCGGACTGTTTGCCGTATCCCTCAGAGGTAATGATCAGCAGGTTGGTGTCTTCCTGTTCGCGAGCACATGCGACCAGCTCGTCACCCTCGCGGAACTTCATGCCACGAACACCAGCTGCAGTTCGACCCATCGGGCGAACAGCGTCCTCGTCGAAGCGAATCGTCTGACCGTTCTTCGACACCAAGAACACGTCCTGGCTTTCGTTCAACGGAATGACGTCCATGAGCTCGTCGCCGTCGTTCAACTTGATGGCGATAAGGCCGGCCTTCAGGTTGCTGTCGTAGGCGTTGAAGAGCGTCTTCTTCACTCGACCAAGCTTCGTTGCAAAGAACAGGTAGCGGTTCGTCTCGTAGTCGCGGGTGTCGATGATCGCTTGGATCTTCTCTTCCGGCTGGAGCTGCAACAGATTCACGATTGCCGTGCCGCGTGCGGTTCGGCTCGTCATTGGAATCTGGTGGGCTTTGAGTCGGTACACCTTGCCGCGGTTGCTGAAGAACAGCAGATACGCGTGCGCAGTGGTGTGAATCATGTTGACGACATAGTCGTCGTCCTTCAGATTCGCTCCGGCAACGCCACGGCCTCCGCGGCTCTGGGTGCGGAATTCGTCGATCGACATGGTCTTGACGTAGCCGCCAGCCGACATCGTGAAGACAAGGTCTTCGTCGTCGATGAGATCTTCGATGTCGATCTCGCCTGGATCGTGCATGAGTTCGGACCGGCGCTCGTCGGCCACCTCGTCCTTGACCTCTTGCAGCTGTTCCTTCATGACCTCGAAGAGACGACCTTCATCGTTAAGGATCTTCTCGAGCTCGGCGATTTCTTCACGGAGCTTGGCCATCTCAGCGTCGAGGTCGGCGCGACCAAGACGAGTGAGACGACTGAGCGGCATGTCGAGAATGTGGTTCGCCTGGATCTCCGAGAACTCGAATGGCTTGGCCATCAATGCGTCACGGGCAGCGCCTTTGTCTTCGGACGCTCGAATCGCCGCAATGATCTCGTCGATCAGATCGAGGGCCTTAATCAGACCTTCGACGATGTGCGCTCGGGCGAGCTTCTTGTCGAGACGGAACTGGCTTCGGCGAGTGATGACCTCGACCTGGTGCTTGATGTACGGCACCAGCAGCTCGCGCAAGTTGAGCGTGCGAGGCACGCCGTCGACCAACGCAACCGCGTTCATCGAGAACGACGTCTGCAGCGGCGTGCGCTTGTAGAGGTTGTTGAGCACGACGAGTGCTGGAGCATCGCGCTTGAGCTTGATCTCGATCTTGGTCTCGCCCTTGGATGAGTAATCGTTGATGTCGGAGATGCCATCGAGGTCCTTCGAGGCAAGGAGTTCCTTGATCTTGCTGAAGACCGAGTTCGGGCTGACCTGGTAGGGCAGCTCGGTGACGACAATCGTGTCGTTGGTCTTGCCTTCGACGATCTCTGCGCGGGCACGCATCTTGATGCTGCCTCGACCAGTTCGGTAGGCGTCGGCAATTCCGGCGCGACCCATGATGAGGCCGCCCGTTGGAAAGTCAGGGCCCTTTACGAACGCCATGAGATCGCCAGGCTCGGCATCAGGGTTATCGATCAGATGGAGCGTGGCGTCGATCACCTCGCCCAAGTTGTGCGGCGGGATGCTTGTGGCCATACCAACCGCAATGCCCTGACCGCCGTTCACCAGAAGGTTCGGGAAGCGGGCTGGCAATACCTCGGGCTCGGAGAACTCACCCGAGTAGTTGTCGAGGAAATCGACGGTGTTCTCGTCGATGTCGGCGAGCAAGCGAAGCGCCAACGGATCGAGACGACACTCCGTGTATCGAGCAGCAGCTGGCGAATCGTCGGGGGTGTAGCCGAAGTTGCCCTGCGGCTCGATGAGCCGGTGCCGAAGCGAGAAGTCTTGCGCCATTCGCACAAGCGAGTCGTAGATCGCCGAGTCGCCGTGCGGGTGGTACTTGCCCATGACCTCGCCCGTAACACGAGCCGACTTCATGGTTGGGCGGTCGGGGTTCGCGTTGAGCTCGTTCATGGCCCACAAGATGCGGCGGTGAACTGGCTTCAATCCGTCACGCACATCGGGAAGCGCACGAGACACGATGACCGACATGGCGTAATCGAGGAAGGAACGCTCCATTTCCTCTTGGATGTCGATGGGTTCGATAGCGAACTGGGCGCCATCTCCGGAGTCAGTGATGTCAGACATTCATCTGCCCTCTTTGTGCTTTGCACGGGGCCGGGCGGCCCCGCTCGTAAAACTCGCTCATGGGGATCTCCTAAATGTCCAAGAAGCGAACATCTTTGGCGTTCGTCTGGATGAAGTGCTTACGACGGGCGACGTCCTCGCCCATAAGGGTGCTGAAGACCTCGTCAGCCATAGCCGCCTGATCGACCGACACCTGCAACAGGGTTCGATCGCCAGGGTTCATGGTGGTCTCGGCGAGCTCCTGCCACTGCATCTCGCCTAGGCCCTTCAGACGCTGGAAGTCCTTCTTGTGGTTTGGATGCTCCTCGAGGAAGGAGTCTTTCTCGCGGTCGTCCTTCAGGTAGAGCTTGCTCTTGCCCTGCGTTGTTGAATACAGCGGTGGTTGAGCGATGTAGATGTGCTTGTTCTCGACGAGCTCGCGCATCTGACGGAAGAAGAATGTGAGCAGCAGCGTGCGGATGTGGCTGCCGTCGACATCAGCATCGGCCAGGAGAATGATCTTGTGGTAACGGATCTTCTCGATGTCGAACTCGTCGCCGATTCCGGCACCGATGGCCTGGATGAGCGTCTGCACCTCGAGGTTCTTCAGCATGCGGTCGAGACGGGCCCGCTCGACGTTGAGGATCTTGCCGCGAATAGGCAAGATCGCCATCGTCTTTGGATCGCGCGCCTGAATGGCCGAACCACCTGCAGAGTCGCCCTCCACAATGAACAGTTCGCGTTCACGCGGATCCTTTGAGGAGCAGTCCTTGAGCTTCTCGGGCATGCCAGCGCCGTCGAGCGCCGTCTTGTTGCGGATGGTGTCGCGAGCAGCTCGTGCGGCCTCACGGGCCCGCTGAGCAGCGATCGACTTGTCGATAATGACCCGGCCTTCCTTCGGGTTCTCCTCGAGCCATTCGGCGAGCTTCTCGTTGGTGGCCTTCTCGACCATCGAACGGACCGACACGTTGCCGAGCTTGTCCTTCGTCTGGCCTTCGAACTGTGGGTCTTGGAGGCGGACCGAGATGATGGCCGTAAGGCCCTCTCGAACGTCATCGCCGGACAGAGACTCATTCTCTTTCAGATAGTTCTTCTCGTGCCCGTAGGAGTTGAGCGTGCGGGTGAGCGCCGACCGGAAGCCGGTCTCGTGCATGCCGCCGCCACCGGTCGTGATGCCGTTCGCGAAGCTGTGGAGGCCATCGTTGTTGAAGCCGGTGTTCCATTGGAAGGCAATCTCGACTTCTTGGGTCTCTTCGGCAACTTCGTAGTAGCCGACCTTCGCGAAGAGCGCTTCCTTCGACTGATTGACGTGGCGAACAAAGTCGCTGATGCCACCTTCGTAGTGGAACTCGATCCATCCGTCTTCGTTGGCATCTTCGTGCACTTCGTCGCGGCGCTCGTCGCGGAAACGGATCTTCAAGCCGCGGTTGAGGAACGCCATCATCTGGAACCGGTCGAGCAAAGTCTGTGCTCGAAACTCGGTCTCTTCGAAGATGGTGTCGTCGGGCCAGAAGCGAACAGTGGTGCCGGTGAAGTCCTTCGGCGAGTCGCCACGTACTTCGAGCTTGGTTTGCACCGTGCCGCCGTCGGCGAAGTCCATGTAGTGATGCTTGCCGTCGCGGTCGATCTGGACCTCGACCTTCTTGCTCAGTGCGTTAACCACCGAGATGCCCACGCCGTGGAGACCGCCGGAGACCTTGTAGCCACCTCCGCCGAACTTGCCGCCAGCGTGCAGCACGGTCATGACGACCTCAGCCGCCGACATGCCTTCGTACTTAGGATGCTCGCCGGTGGGGATGCCGCGACCGTCGTCTCGGACCTCGACAGAATCGTCGGTGTGCACGATGACTTCGATGGCCGAGCAATGGCCGGCCATGGCCTCATCGACCGAGTTGTCAACAACCTCATATACGAGGTGGTGCAGGCCCTGCGGACCCGTCGAGCCGATGTACATACCGGGGCGCTTTCGGACGGCTTCGAGGCCCTCCAATACGGTGATGTTCTCTGCGCTGTAGGACTCGGGTGAATCAGCCACAAAACTTCCTTTCCCGTCGAATTCGACACAGCTCACAAGTGACCCAAACGAGACTCCGCGCCCGTGTGAATTACGACCTTGTAAGTCTACCAGACAGGGGGTGACATCTTGGGTCAACGCCTCGGTTTATCGGAAGTTATCCACAGGCGTTTTCGATTGATTTTTCAAGGAATTTCTGGGGCGGCATTCGGCCTCCCCCAGGTACCCCCAATGAGGTGACGCGAATGCTCTCGCCACAGCCGCAACGGACGATGATCGAGACCGATCGTGCAGGCAAAAACCTACCCGTTCAGCTAGCTCGGATCAGGTACGCCACTATTGGGGCTTCCCATCTGCTGGTGTGTCTGTACCTTTGGTTCCTGAGTAGTGACAGCACCCGTGCTGAAACTGTTTGCTTTGGGTCAGCCCGACACTCCCGCCAGTTGGGCTGGCCTTAAAGCAAGTTCTTCCGGAACGCTCCGCCGGACACTGTCAGCCAACAGAAGCTTTGGCGCTACCCGACAGAAACCTCGACATTGTCGAGACCCCAGGATTCGTCGTTCACAGCCTGCAGACCGCTGCCAAAGAAGTTGAAGTTCGCCGTTGATGCCGTGTGTGGAATCTCCACGCAATATCGGATGACCCGGTCAGTCCAATAGGTGCCGGTCGAGAACCAGAGTTGGGCCGGCCCTTCCGTGATCGTGCCGCCAGCTGGAGCGTTCGCGAGATCGTATGGCTCGTTCCAGATCGTGGTGCCATCGATCGCAAACCCGAAACGGTCGGGCCCACCCCATGTCGGGTTGCTGCCATCCCACGAGTCGTTCACAAACAGGTCGAAACAGATTCGGACACATTGGTGAGCCGGCAACGCGACGGTCAACGTGACGCTGTCGTTCGTGAACCGGCCGAGGATCCTTCGCGTCGGTGTTGCATTCGCCGTGCTCACGTTGTTCCACGACGCTACGGACGGCACGCCAATCGCGCCCTGAAAGTCCTCGGAGTAGACCACCGAGTACCCGCCTGAGGGTGTTGCGGCAGCGACGCGATCAAGACCGACGACGCTGGGCGCGATCCACATGCCGGTCGCGGCAGCGCCACCCGCGAGTGCCTGCCGCCGAGAAATTGGGGATGAACCGTTCGCCATAACGTGTTCCCATCGGCCTAACGACCGAGCACTATGAGCACCGCTACCTGCAAAAACAGGTAGAGCGCGAGCTAGCCCTTCGCCACCTGAACGCGGATCTCGGTGATCTCAACGGTGTTCGCCATCGTCGTGATCTGACGAAGCATTTCCTCGCTCATCCACTCCATTTCGCTCGCCCACGCCGGGTTCGCGACCTCCAGAAAGAGCACGCCATTCTCGATGCGCGTGGGCGTCGTGTGCTCAGCAATGACCTTTCCAACCAGACTCTCCCAATCGGAGAACACCGATTCAACAACGTCAGCCTTTGGGGCGTTCAGGTGCTTCAGAACGCGCTCGACGCCACCGCCAACCTGCTGCGGGCCATCCCAGAACCTCCGGTACGTCCGCGAGCGGGGAACGTCGCCAGGCAGTCGACGAGGGACGTCAGAGCTGGGCATGGCCAAGCTCCTGTGTGATCGACACTCGGTCGAGACGGATCGTGGCATCAGCCACCGCTCCTGGCGGAAGATCGATTGCGCTCGTCAGCAACGTTTGACCTCCAGGGAGAGCTGCCACAAGGGCTGCCGAACGGCCATCGTCGAGCTCAGAGAACACATCGTCGAGCACAAGCAGCGGTGCTACCCCAGTCGTCGCCCGCACGAGCTCGTGACCGGCCAGACGAAGAGCGAGCGCCAACGAGCGCTGCTCCCCTTGTGATGCATGGGTGCGAGCCGGCATGCCGTTCAGCCAAATCTCGATCTCGTCACGATGTGGCCCGACGGTGGTCACCCCACGACGAACATCGTCCTTGCGAGCGTCGCTCAACGCGTTGAGCAGACCAACCTCGTGCCATGGAGCAACGTAGCGAAGCTGAACGTCGTGCTCGCCCCCAGCAACCGCTTGCAGGGCCGCGGCGACAAGCGGCGAGAGCCGCTCGACTACATCAGCACGCAAGGCACCAAGCTGATCGCCGGCCTCGGCGAGCTTCGCATCCCACACATCGAGCGTGAACGCAGCATCGGTATCGAGCCGGCCATGCACCCCCTTCAACAACGCGTTTCGCTGCTTCAGCACCTTGTCGACCTGGGCTCGAATGGCCTCGTTTCGCGGATGCTGACCAACGACGACGTGATCGAGGTAGGTGCGCCGTTCGCCCGGGGACCCCTTGACCATTTCTAAGTCATCCGGGGCAAAGACGGTGATCGACATGACACCGAGAAGGTCGCGATTGCGCTGCACCCGCTGGCGATTCATTTGAATCCGAGCTCGACCCGTTCGAGGAAGCTCGGCCTCGAGCAGCAGTTCGCGCTCGTCAGATCGAAGCTGTGCGCGAGCAATGGCCTTGTCAGCCCCGCGCCGAACCAGCGCATCGGTCGGCGCGCCGCGGAACGACCGCATCGTGGTGAGCCACGCAATGGCCTCGACGATGTTCGTCTTCCCCGAACCGTTCGGACCAATCAACGCTGTCACACCGCGAGCAAACTCAAGATCGACCTGTTCGTGCGACCGAAAGTCGGTCAACCAGAGACGCTCGAGTATGAGCGCTGAAGTCGAATCATCCACCAGGTAAGGCTACTACCGCTGGGACTTCCGCCCAGACCCGAAGAAGCCGGTCGAGTTGTTTCGCTCGACACTCCCGGTCGAGATCCGCGGAAGCCGACATGGGTCACTGCGAACGCTGCGCGTTCGTGCGAGCTCCGCTCCCCTTGAGCGCTTTCTCTTTGCGATGTTTGGGGCGTCAGCAACAAACTCGAGTTCGGTGAAGCCCGCCAGGGCTGAACCGATACCGATACCTGGGTCTTTTGTCTCTTAGGTCGTGGCGGGGCTGGTCGATCACACGGGTATGGACCGGATAGCGCGTTGGTTTACGCGCGAGATCGCTATCAAGATCGCACAACGACTTCTCGTAGAGATGGTCGTTGTCTTTGCCGTCCTACTCGCGGCCTTGATCAGTTTCGGAGTCTCGCCTCCGCTGACAGCCGCCGCTGTTGTTGTGGCGCTCCCACTCTTTGCGGTTCTGCGGGTTGTCTCGAGCTGCTTTCTGAACCCGCTCAACAGCATCTACCTCACTCGTTGGCCCCACCCCACCGGAGACATCCACCCGGTCGAACAGACAAACGCCGACAGCGAAACCGACCTGGCGCTGAAGTCTCACGGTTTCGTTGCCCGGGGTGCCATCGATGAATGGGGCGGAGCAACCACAAACATCTACACCCGCGGAGCGAATCAAACCATCGTCCTCACGAGCGACGATGCCGACCTCATCGTGCTCTCCGGCCTGACCGACACTCGCCTTGTCGCCACCACCAAGCAGCTCATCCCACCGCACCGTCGCCTCGTACTGAACCACCGGTACGACACCGACGTCACCGCCCTACTTCTCAATCATGTCGAGGTGTTGAAGACCTTGACCGACGACGGGCACCGCATCGTGCCCATGACCCTTGACCACGTCATCGAACTGCTGGTCATCGAATGGGCCTCGTGGGACCAGATCGGGCCGGTTGTTGGACCATTTATCGGGATTGGCCAGAAGCGTTCGCTGGGGCTGCTGCAGGCTCGTGTCGACCCCGCCGAGCTCCTCGAGCGAAGCCTCGCAAAGCGCCCACGCATCACCGCAGATCGAGCGGATGGTGATCGGTGGACCATCCCAACCAGCCAAGCGGAGCCCGCCTCGTCCTTTCCGACCGTGTCAACGGCCGCAACCTCCGACACCACGACCGCACCAACAACCTCTCCTACGTCCGCTCTCGCGTCGCTCGCCCTCGCTCCGCTGCCGCCAGCGCCCGTGTTTCCTCCACTCTCTCCTACCTCCGATCTGCCATCGCTCGCTCCGGCACGGCCACTACGCGTTACGCCACAAGCAGCAATGGCGACGATGCCGCCGAACGCGACTCCACCGCCGCACGCACCAACACCGCACGCGCCACCTACTCCGCAACCGAACGCGGCTCCACCGTTTGCCCCACCTGAGGGAGCGCGCTGATGTTCGTCGTTCTCCTCGCGGTTCTCTCGGGCATTTCCTACGGCGCCTCAGACTTCTCCGGCGCGCTAGCGACCAAGCGCAACGACGCCGCACTCGTCACGCTCGTTGTGCAGATCATCTCGTTCGCGGCCATCGGCGTACTTCTCTTCATCGGCTTTGGCGGAAGCGAGCCAACGCCGATCGACTTCGTGTGGGGTGCACTCGGCGGCATCGGCGCCACGGTTGGACTCACCACCTTCTACCGAGCCCTTGCTGAAGGTCCGATGTCCACTGCAGCCGCAGTCACCGGACTCGTCGGGTCCCTCGTACCTGTCACCGCAGGATTCCTGATGGGCGAGGTCCCGAACAACCCAACACTGCTCGGCATTGCGCTAGCGATCCCAGCGGCGATCATCGTCTCGGTCGGAAGCATCGAAACGACCGCGCTCTCCCGGACGCTAAGCCCTCGCGCACGAAGCCTCCTCCGCACCCAAATCGGAGAGACACGACGACTCTCGGTTGTCGCTGGACTCGGCTTCGGCCTGTTCTTCGTGGCGTTGGCCCAGACATCGGAGAACTCGGGACTGTTCCCGCTCATCGGCGCCCGCGCTGCATCGATCGGAGCGCTGGCAATTCTGCTGACGATCCGCAAATCGTGGACCTCGGTCGACGCCAATGACTACCCGTCGATCGGTGTGGCCGGCTTGCTCGATTGTGCCGCAAATAGCCTGTACCTCTTGGCCCTCGCTGACGGCAGTATCACCTGGGTTGCGGCGGTTGTTTCGCTCTACCCGGTAGCAACTGTGCTGCTCGCTCGACTGTTTCTCAACGAGCACCTCAGCCGCCTTCAGGTCGCTGGTTTGGCGATGGCGAGCTCGGCTCTGGTTTTCGTCAGCTTGGGTGCCGGCTAACCCTCACGTGGGTCGTTTGATTCAATCCCTCGAACACCCTTGATTTCCCTAGGGTTGCGACCGATTACCACGCTATGAACGTAATGCTGGAAAGCCGCCACATGAGTATGGCTTGGAAGATCTGGATTGGGGTAGCGGTCGCCCTGACGACGGTCTACTTCGTAATCGAACCATCGGCGAACACAAAACTGTTCCTGTACAACGGTGTCGGTCTTCTCGCCGTACTCACGCTCCTGTTGGGTCTGTACGTCAACCGCCCGCCGACGATGAAGCCATGGCTGTGGTTTGCCGGTGGCCTGACCTCGTTCCTGACCGCGGACGTCATCTACTACGCGATCGAGCTGCAGGTGGGTTCGGACAACGTGCCGTTCCCCAACATCGCTGATGCGTTCTACCTGGCCATGTATCCAATGATGATCATCGGCCTGACCAAGCTCGTTCGTGACGTCGCCCCGGGCCGCAGCCGTGCAAGCCTGATCGATGGCGCCATCGTTGGTGTGGCGGTCTTCGGCATCATGTTCGTTCTCTTCGTCGACGATGTTGTTGCGTTCGATCAGTCGACTGCATCGCTGATCGTGTCGCTCGCATACCCGGTTATGGATGTCGCGCTTCTCGCTGTAGCAGCACGACTCCTTGTAACCGTTCACCTGAAGCACCCACCGTTCGCGTTCATCGCAATCGCCATCGGCGCACTCGCTATTGCCGACATGGGTTACCAGATCTACTTGTCGAACGGAACGTTCCAGACCGGCCTGTGGGTCGACGCGTTCTGGCTGACGTTCTACGTCGGATTTGGTGCGGCGGCGCTTCATCCAGCACTCGCCCGCACGACCCCCCAGCAAGCCGATCAAGATCGCCTGACCCCGATCCAGCTCGTGCTCATGTTCTTCGCGACCCTCAGCGTGCCGCTCGTCGATCTCTTCTGGGGTAACGAGGCGGACCGTAAGGTCACCATTACAGCCTCAGCGGTGCTGTTCCTTCTGATCCTCATTCGTGTGTACGACCTCATGAAGACCGTTGAGATGGGCAAGGACCGCCTTCGTCATGACGCCGAGCACGACTCACTCACCGGTCTTGCAAACCGTGTTCGATTTGCTGAACGGACCGAAGCCGCACTTGCAAAGGCAGATAGCAAGCACCCGGTTGCTGTGTTGTTCATCGACCTCGACGACTTCAAGACCGTTAACGACAGCCTCGGCCATCAGGCTGGCGATCAACTCCTCGCTGAAGTCGCCAACCGTCTCGAGGGCGTTGTTCGTGATGGCGACACCGTTGCTCGATTCGGCGGCGACGAGTTCGCTGTTCTCCTTGAGAGCGCTGTTGATCGCCGCGACGCAATGAACGTTGCTCGCCGCGCGCTCGACTCTCTCGGCGAACCGATTGCAATCGGCGAACGTGATGTCCGCGCACTCGCATCGATCGGTATCGCAATGGACGACAACGGCGACTCCGACGTGGACACGCTCATGCGAAACGCCGACGTCGCGATGTACCTCTCGAAGAACCGCGGCAAAGGCCGCTACGAGTTCTTCGAAGCCGCAATGCACGAAGAGGCCGTTGAACGCCTCGACCTCAAGGCCGATCTTCAGCGGGCGCTTGACGAAGAAGAGTTCTTGCTCCACTTCCAGCCGATCTTCAACTTGAAGACCGGCAAGGTTGATCTCGTCGAAGCACTTATCCGCTGGAAGCACCCAGAGCGCGGACTCGTCAACCCAGACAAGTTCATCAGCCTCGCTGAAGAGAACGGCATGATCGTGCCGATCGGCAACTGGGTCATCCGCGAATCCTGCCGTCAGGCTGCGCAATGGCATGCCATCGAAGGCTGCGAGGACATCTCGATTTCGATCAACTTGTCGATGCGTCAGCTTCAGGATGACCAGCTCATCCACTCGCTCACAAACTCGATCGCTGCCACCGGCGTGAAGGCGAGCAACCTTGTCCTCGAGATCACCGAGTCGATGCTCGCTGGCGACGCCGAACAGAGCGTTGGCCTTCTCGGCCAGCTCAAGACGATCGGCGTCAAGCTCGCCATCGACGACTTCGGCACGGGCTACTCATCGCTGAGCTACCTCCGAGCGTTCCCGGTCGATGCAATCAAGATCGACCGTTCGTTCATCAACGAACTCCACCGTTCGTCAACGTCTTCGGCTCTCGTCGAGGCTGTCGTCAACCTGTCGTCCGCACTCGGTGCGTACACCGTTGCTGAAGGTATTGAGTACTCCGACCAGGCCGACATCCTTCGCCGCCTCGGCTGCGATCGTGGCCAGGGCTTCTACTACTGCCGTCCGCTTCCGGGTGCTGCACTTACCCAGCTCTTCAAGGATCATCTCGACGACGAGCTCGAGCCACTCGAAGCATGGCGTACCGCGGCCGAAGAGATTCAGGATCGCAGCTACGACGTCAGCGTTCGTATGGGACTCACCGAGATGCGCGAGATCAGCCGCGATATCGACGAGCTCGTCAGCGACCTCGACATGCCGGTCATGGCTCACACGCCATGGCTCTCGCATTGGTCAGAGGCGTTCACGAACTGGACGCCGATGGTCGTCGAAGTACGAACCCCCGAAACTCAGCAGCTCGCTGCCGTTGCACTGCTCGGAATCGACAAGCGTGCCGAGGGCGCAACCGTTGTGGCTATGGGCCACAGCAGCTCGCTATACGCCGGGCTTCCTGCGCGCGACGCAGCGTCCGCCAAGGCCTTGGCGAAGGCCATCGTGTCCGCGCTCGACGATGCTGCCGAAGTCTGGTCACTCGACCTCGAGCAACTTCCCGATCATGACCCGACCCTCGGGTACCTGAACGAAGAACTCGACAACGGCCAGCTCTTGCCCGAGCTCCGTGTGCCTCGCGTCGTGTTCTCCTCGGCGCACAACGTCGACGAGATCCTCTCGAAGAGCAAGCGCAAGCAGCTCCGTCGAGCCCGCAACAAGATCGAGAACGACGGCCTCGAAATGGTCATTGCCTTCGATCGTGGACGTGCGATCAGCAGCGAGCTTCTCGACGAAGTCGAATCGGTTCACGTATCGCGTGACCGCGACGCTCGTCGTAACTCCGACCTCGATCGCCCAGCAGAGCGCGAGTTCTGGCGTCGTGTTGTCGAAGGCGGCAACGATGAATGGGAGATCGAAATCGCGACGCTTCGTCTCGATGGAAACCTCGCTGCGTACGCCGTCGCCATTCTCGATGGCGACACCTACCGCATCTACGACGGCCGCATGAGCACAGAATGGCAGGACTACTCCCCTGGCCGTCTCTGCGAAGCAGCATCGCTGTCACGTGCACTGTCCGATCAGCGATTCACCGTGCTCGATTGGATGTCGGGTATCGCCGCCGAGAAGTTGCTGACGACGAACTTCGCAGAGTCTCGTGCCCGCCTCGTTGCTACCTCCGGCAGCCGTGGCGTTAACAACAAACCCAAGACCACAAAGACCAAAGTCAGTATCGCCGACGCCGCATAGCCCGTTTCGGAATCTAGGAACGCGTGACCACGTCTGACGTGATCGATAGCCCCGAGATTCCGACTGCTATCGGGTTTGCAGGACGAAGGGAAGGACTGAGCCCGAGTTCGACTGCTGGAGGATGAACGCTGCGACCGTGATGGTCCAGCGGCTGTCGGCTACATCGTCGATGAGAAGCACTGGCATCGACCGCACGTCGGCGTCGGGCATTGCTTCCTCATCGACCGAGAGCAGCCCCCAGACGTTCGCTACCTGGAACGCACTGTTCGACTGGTCGGCTTGGAATCCTGCCGAGTCGTCACGCCGGAGCACCCGGTGCACTGGCAACTTTCCGAGGCGACCAATCTCGTTCGCAACTGCATCGATGACCCGTCCATTTCGACGGGACGGCATTGGGCAGATCCAACCGGGGCGCTCGTCCCACTCCCACCGCTTCAGAATGCCGACGATGCCGTTGACCATCTCGGGTGAGATCTCGCTGCTCGAGCCATCGAGTAACGCGGCGACTTCTGGACCCCATCCACCGTCACCGCGTCGGCTGAGCGACCGGCCAAGCTTTGCCTGACGATCAGGCTTAATCTTGCCTTTCGGCTCGTCGAGCCCAGTCGCCCACTGCCGTCGCGGCTCGACGCCAATGTCAGTTCCACGAAGATGGTCGCGAGCTTCGACTGCACCTGGTGACACTGTGGCGTCCCATCGAAGTTCGACACCAGCCTCCGTGAGGCACCAGTCGCATCGGCCGCAGTCGACCGCTTCGGCGTCATCGAGAAGATCGCGAAGGTAGCGAAGCCGGCAGCCATCATGGCTTGGATAGCCACGCATTTGTTGGGCTTCGTCAGCGCGCAAGCGTCGGAGTCGTTCGGCAAGCTCACCGTCGTACGCCCAGGCATTCTGCGACCGGAGATATCCACCCTTGGTTCGCACCACCGCGCCTTGAACATCGAGGATGCTGAGCAGCGTGGTCAATCGGGATCGCCCCATGTTGACCGCCACCTCGAGGCGCGGCACCGAGATAGCTCGCTGTGTATCGAGCTCGGCGAGGACACGGTTGCATACCTCTTCGCTCGGCATCGAAACCGACTCGAACCACGCCCAAATGCGCTCATCTTCTTTGCCGCGAGGCATCGCGATTACTTCAGCCTGATCGATGCCACGACCCGCACGACCGATCTGCTGATAGTACGCAACTGGAGTCGGTGGAAGACCGAGGTGAATACAGAACGCCATGTCGGACTTGTCGAACCCCATGCCCAAGGCGCTCGTGGCCACAAGGGCCTTGAGCTCGTTGGCTCGAAGCTGATCTTCGAGGCGCTCGCGATCTTCGGGCGCCGCGCTGCCGTAGTAGGCAGCGACGTTGTGGCCGCGAAGCCGAAGCCAATCGGCGGTGGCGATGGCCTGGTCGACCGTGAGGGCGTAGATGATGCCCGAGCCTTCGATGTCGCCGAGGTTGTCGGCTACCCAAGCCAAGCGCTGTGCATCGTCGTCGAGCTCGATGACCGAGCAATGCAGCGATGCGCGATCGAGGCTGGTTCGAAGGACGACGGTGTCAGAGCCCAGCTGGCTCGCAACGTCGTCGGTGACACGCTGGTTGGCAGTTGCGGTAGTCGCCAAGATGGGCGCCCATTCGGGAAGCTCATCAATGACCTTGCGCAAGCGGAGATAGTCCGGACGGAAGTCGTGGCCCCAGTCAGAGATGCAGTGGGCTTCGTCGCACACCAATGCGAACGGCCGCGACAACATCATCGAGAAGACCCGCTCGCGGAATCCCGGGTTCGCCAAGCGCTCGGGAGCGATAAGAAGCAGATCGATCTCGTCGCGATGGAGGGCCTCTTCGATCTCGGCCCAGGCATCGAGGTTGGCCGAGTTGATCGTCTCTGCTCGAAGGCCGAGTTTGTCGGCCGCAGCCACCTGGTCTCGCATGAGCGCGAGCAACGGAGAGATGACAATGCTCGGGCCCCAGCCCCGATCGCGCAGCATCTTGGTGGTGGAGAAGTAGACCGCTGACTTTCCGAACCCTGTGCGGGCGACAAGCAGGGTTCGCTTACGTCCAGATACGACCGCGGTGACAGCTTCGAGTTGCTCGGGGCGAGGACGGGCGTCGGGGCCTGCCAGCAGCTGGATGTGCGCAGTGAGCTCCGCTTCAACTTCTTCGGCGCTCGGGCGCGCCGGTTCAACAAGTTGTGACATGGTGACCTGCTATCCGAGCCCGATGAGCGGGCGGATCACATCGCCGAACAGCACGAGTGCACCCACGGCGGTCGTAAGGAAAGTCTGCCAGCCGAAACGGCGGTCGAGTTTCGTCTCCAGCGTGTCGAGCCGGGACTCGATGCGATCGAGCCGTCGGTCGACCTGTTCGAACCGTCGGTCGACCTCGTCGAATCGACGACCGACTTCTTCAAAGCGACGATCGAAATCGGCAGACAGAGCATCGAGCCGCAGTTCGAACGCATCCATACGGGCTTCTAGCCCATCCATCCGGGCTTCCAGCCCGGTGAACCGAGCCTCAAGCCCGTTAAATCGTTCGCCGTAGGCGCTGATCGCCGTTGCGGTCTTCATGTGGTCGACAGTAACAGTTGTGAGTTTGGTTTCGAGTTCCGACCGCAAACGGTCGAGCTCATGCTCGCCAACAGCCATGACATCTCCAAGCTGCGTTCAGTAGAGGTGATGGAAGGGCTGAACCTTCGAGAAGCGACCCGCATCGAGCCGTACCAAAACCGTACTGGTGGGATGTGACAGCTAGTCCGCTGCGATCACCCCACCGATGCGCATGAGGTTGCCATCGTGGTCGATCACCGCGAACTCACGCAGGCCGTAGTCGGCGTCAACCGGAGCGTGCAGCCGTCCGATCTTGCCGGCAACTCGAGCAAACGCAGGCGTGTTCGCCAGACCGTTCCACAGGGTGTAGAGCTCATCGACCTCGGTCGCACTGTCGAACCTCACGTACATCGCATGATCGTTCGTCCGCGGCTTGACCGAGCCCGCACCGTAGAAGTGCAGCTCCATACCGAGCTCGTGTTCCAGGATGAGGTAGTTGTCGCCGTGTCGTGCCGACTCAGTGAACCGGAGGTGCTTGTAGAACGCGACGGTGCCATCGAAGCCGCTGCTTGGGAACACGGGAATCTGCATCGGTGACGTTGTCATAGTGAAGGTCTAGTCCATCAGGCGTTCGTCGTATGGATAGGTACTCAACTGCTCAATGCCGTCGTTCGTGACGAGGACTTGCTGTTCGAGCTTCACTCCATCGCGTTCGCCAACTGCGCCGACGTAGCTCTCAATACACAGGACCATGCCAGCTTCGAAGGTGTCGTCGTACCGGTTTGGACCTTGAAAGACCGGATCGATGCGCGGGTACTCATCGCACATGCCGACTGCATGAACGGTGCAGGGGTACGCCTGCTCGTGGAACTCTTCAAGCTGCTCGTAGGCCGCAGCCTGAAAGTCGAGAAAGCTCAGACCGGGACGAACCAGCGCCATGTTGTGTTCGACCTCGGCAACGGCGTGGCTATAGAGCTCGCGTTGGCGAGCCGTGGGAGTGCCAGGACCGCAAATGAGTGTTCGCGAAATGTCGGCGAAATACCCGAACGGACCGACCATGTCGGTGTCGAACGCGACCAAGTCACCAGCCTCGATTGGACGCATCGACGCTTCCTGCAGCCACGGGTTTGTTCGCGGCCCCGAACACAACATCCGACCATCGTGCCAGTCGCCGTCGTTGGCCAGGTTGGTGTAGTTCAGCAACGCCCACAGCTGAGTCTCGGTAACACCGGGAGCCATCGCTTCCGCGACCTTCGCTATTCCAAGCTCGGCCACAGCGATCGCCCATCGCATGCATGCAATCTCGTCGTCGCTCTTGATGAGACGTGCCCGCTCGGTGACGTTCATACCGTCAACGACCTCGATGCCGCGACGTTCGAGTGCTTGGGTGACCGAAGGGTTGATGTACTCAAGACCGACCCGCCGGTGGGTAGCCCCAATCTCGTCGAGATAGGTCGCCACGTCGTTCGCGAGAAGCTCCGAAGCATCAGCCATGAGCTCGCCGCCATCGAAGTAGCACAGCGCTCGGCCCTCGCGAACGAGCAAGCTCGGGTCAGCGACCCCGTACGCAGCATGAATGACGTGCGGCCCATCAGCCGGAAAGAAGGCGTATGTGGTGGGCGTCCGCGATTGAAACAGCTGGTAGCTCCGGTAGTCGTATGCGTATCGGAGTGACACCGGGTTGTGGATCAGAACCATGTCGAGTTGCCGCTCGTTCAGCTGATCACGGAGTCGACCCTGTCGATACGAGTGAAGCCGAGCGGTGTTGATCTCGGGCAGGCCTCGCGCTTCTACGAGGTTGCTCCACCCGGCATCCATCACCAGCTGATCGGGGTGCATCGGCCTAGCTCGCTCCTCGTTGCAGGACGTTCGAGATGGTGCGAGGCAAGTTCACAACTGCCGGGAACCCTGCGGCACGCTTGGGCAACCGAACGAACTTCTTGTCGCCCTCGACCGCATCTCGTAGTGCTTCGGCGACCTCGATTGGTTCAACGAGGCGTTGCAGCTTCAGCTTTTCGTAGAACCGGTACATCTCGTCGACTTCGGGGTTGGATCGCAGATCGTCGAGCATGTCGGTGTTGGTCTCGCCGATCTCGACCGTGGTCAAGCCAACACCCGTGTCGGCCAGCTCGAGCCGAAGCGACTCGGCGAATGAACTGAGCCCGGCCTTCGATGCTCCGTACGTTGCAAACAGTGGGGTGTTCACCGCCATGGCCATCGACGACACGTTGACGATGTGGCCCGAACCTCGGGCGATCATTGCGGGCAACACCGAGCGGCAGAACTGCACCGGGGCTTCGAGGTTCACCGCGAACACCTTGGTGATGTCGACCGGGTCGTGCTCGATGAATGGCCCGTGTGTGCTGAGCCCAGCGTTGTTGATCCACACGTCGATCGGGCCGCCAGCTTCGATCTGCGCAACCGCGTCGGCGCGAGCTGCAGCGTCCGTGATGTCGATGGCGATGTGCTGTGCGTTGGTTCGTTCGGCGACCTCGGCGAGCGGGCCTTCGCTTCGGGCCAACAGCGTGAGCTCAGCCCCGGCAGCCGCGAAAACGTCGGCGATCGATGCGCCGATCCCCCGTGACGCTCCGGTGACGACGACGCGGCGACCAGCAAGTTTCACGACGATGCCTGCGATGCCATGTCTCGAGTCCTGGTCACATCGATCGAACAGATGCGGGCGAAGCGTTGGGATGGATCGTCGACGACGTTCCATACGTGTCGGGTTCCCATCTCCATGCGGGTGCCATCAGGCATGATCCCGTCCCACTCGAAGTCGATCGTTACCGTGAGCGTGCCGTCGCTGTTCTCGGCAACGTCCATCGACTCCATGGTGAGCATCGACGCGTCGGTCAAGGCTGAGTAGCCCTCGACCCATTCGGCAAACTCGTCGAACGTGGCGATGTCGGTACCGGAGAAGTGCAGCTCGAACGAGTCGGCGAAGAGCTCGGCAAACGGATCCAACCGCTTCGCCGGATCGCCAAGAAGCGCAAGGTAGTAGTGCACGAGGCTGGCCACCCGGTTGTTGGCATAGGCATCGACAAACTCGGTTGACCCGTCGCCCGCACCGGCAGCGATCAAAATCTTCGTGAATGTCGGCAGCACGGTGTCATCGGAGCGTGCAAGCTCGACGTCGTAGTGCACGCCCGCGTTCATCACCGCACCGTCGGGCAGGGCGCCGATGTTCACGTACTTCGCATCGAGCGATGCCGAGAGCGTTGAGTCACCGATGTCGACCGACATCGATGACATGTTGGGCCAGTGCGCGTTCTGCATCTGTGGAAGCGACTCGGCGTAGGCCTGATATGCGGCCCGACTGTCGACAGCGTTTCCGGACGAATCGATGTGGACGTTCTCAGCCAAGATGTCGAGCTGGTTGGCAAGCGTCGACTCGGGCCGCTCGTAGAACTGCCACCACCGATAGAGCTGCGCCAGCAACGCATGCGTGAGATAGCCGTGTCGAACCTGGTCATCGGAGAGTGCGGACATCGGCAGAGCTTAAGAGCTAAGCGCGTTCGCGAGCTCGATGAAGGTAGCGACGCTCACGTCAGGCTCGGGATAGGACGACGCGTACGTCATGTAGGGCCGCGAGATGAACGCGGTGTTGAGGCCTACAGCGCGTGCGCCGGCAAGGTCCCAGTCGTGACTT
>CAKZVC010000025.1 GCA_937922235.1 uncultured Acidimicrobiales bacterium
CGACCGCGATCATGAGGTCGGTGATGACGGTGGCGGGGTCGCCGTTGAGATTGATGTGTGTGGTGGGTCCACCGGTTGCCATAAAGAACATCATAGTCGAACGTATGTTCGACTGCAAGTCGAATGATGAGAATCGGGAAAAACTCATCGGGTCGACATCGGGTAGGTCACCGCCACAGGAAATGAAGCAGAATGGAGCAATGCACCCTGATACGTGGTTGATCTCGCAAGGACGACCGACCGAGCTTGGCGATCCGTTGAACTTCCAACCGACGATGGCGTCGAACTTCCGGCTTCCGGGTGAGCGCTATTACAACCGCACCGAGGGAACCGAAACTGCCGGAGCGCTCGAAGAGCTCATCGGCGGAATCGAAGGAGGGCGAACACTCGCTTTCTCGACCGGCATGGCTGCCGTGGCGGCGGTGTTCGACAGCCTTGCGGTCGGATCGACGCTCGTCATCCCAGAAGATCCATATCACGCAACCAATGGCCTGGCAGTCGAAGGTGAACGTCAGGGCCGTTGGACTGTGCGCCGTCTCGACCTTGCCGACACCGATGCGTGGGTAGCTGCGGCTGTCGATGCTGACTTGCTGTGGGTGGAGACCCCGGCGAACCCGCTGATGACCGTGGCCGACCTGCCAGCTATCTGTTCGGCGCCTCGCAAAGAGGGCTGTCTCGTTGCGGTCGATGGAACGTTCGCGACGCCTCTCGTGCAAAAGCCGTTGGAGCTTGGTGCCGACATCTCGATGCACTCGGCTACCAAGTTCATCGGTGGACACTCTGACTTGATGGCTGGGGTGCTGACCGTGTCTGACGATGTGCTGTACGACGACCTCTGGAACCGTCGAGTTCGACTCGGTAGCACGATTGGTGGGCTCGAAGCGTTCCTCGCGATTCGAGGCGCCCGCACCTTGCCGCTGCGTATGGAGCGATCGATGGAGAACGCCGCCATCTTGGCCGAGCGCCTCGACGTACACAGCGACATTGCTCGCGTTCGGTATCCAGGCCTGCCGAGTCATGACACCCACGCACACGCAGCGAAGTTCATGGACGGCTTTGGCGCCATGATGAGCTTCGACGTAGTGGGAAGCGGCGAGCGTGCCAGCGCGGTTGTCGAACACACGTCGATCGTGAACAACGCGACGTCGCTTGGCGGCATCGAGTCAACCTGGGAACGGCGAGCCCTCATCCCGGGCCAGGAGACGATGCCTCCAACCCTCATCCGATTCTCCGTCGGCTGCGAGAACGTCGATGATCTGTGGGCTGATATCACGGCGGCGCTAGAAGCGACCAAGAACTAGCAGCTGTGCCGTCCGCATCTCCCGGCGCCGACTGGCTCCACGATTTGCCGCTGGCACCGGGCTCGCCCGATCTGCGCATGGGTACCCGTGCTCTCGATGTCACGCAATGGCTGCCTGTCGACGACAAGACCCCGGCCGAGATCGAGCTTCGCAAGCAGCTACTGGCCGAGCACGGGAGCGATGTTGCTCGCATCGTGCCTGGACACGAGACCGGTCTTACCGAGCTGACGTCGCTTATCGAGATCCACCTCCAACGTCGCCTCGACCCAGAGGTGGGGGCACCGGTCGATCAATTGGCCGTGGCAACCGCAGAGGACATGCTCGTGATGTGGCGCGACGAAAAACACTGGCGGCTCATCGGCGGCACGCTGCTGTTCCCGAACCAGTGGAACCTCAACGACAAGATTGGCAAGACCGTCGCTGCCATTCACGCTCCCGTCGACGGGTACAGCGAGCTGTTGGAAGCGCGGGTCGATCAGTTCTTCGATCGGTTGAGCGCGGCTCGTCCAGTGTGGAGACGCAACTGGTTCTTCCACCAAGACCCGACCTTCTACCAGCCAAACCGGATGATCGAATCGCCGGTGTTCTCAATCGCCGAGGTCGAGCAGCTCTACATTCGGTCGGAATGGCAGACCCTTCGTCGCCTGGCATTCAGCGGCCTCATCATCTTCACGGTCAAGACCCAGGTGGAGCCGATCACCGAGCTGAAGGCACGGCCAGCTCTTGCCGAGCAGATGTGTGTCTTTCTCGAATCAGCCTCGGCGCGCTCGCTCGAGAACAAGGATGCGACCGATCGTCATGTCGCGATCATCGACTATCTGCGGAGCTAACGAGACTCGAGCTCACCTATTCCTTTTGATGGTGCATCCAGGGAAACCTCACTGTGCGTAGTCATCGTGAACTACATACAACACTGAGGAGTTTCCATGCGTTCGATTCGACGTGCTCTCACCCGGGCACTCTCAATCCTGACCGTCACGGTTATGGCGGCTGCGGCCTTTGCTATTCCCGCATCGGCACAATCCAGCGGTGCGACAATCGCTGACACCGCGATTGCGGTTTCATCGCTCGACGGCTTCGACAACAACGATCAGGACTTCGATGTTCTGATCCAAGCGCTCATCGCTGCTGACCTTGTCGATGCAGTCGCCGACCCAGGAGCGGACCTCACGGTCTTTGCCCCAACCGACCGGGCGTTCATTCGTCTCGCTCGTGATCTCGGCTACCGCGGCAATGACGAGGCCGCAGCCTTCAACGCCATCGTTGCAGCACTGACTGATCTTGGCGGCGGCGACCCGATTCCCGTCCTGACGAACGTTCTGCTCTACCACGTGTCGCCCGGCTCGACCCCGTTCTCAGCGCTTAAGGCTGCCGGTTCGGCTGAGGTAGCAACGCTGCTTGGACAGTCCTTCACCGCAAACCAGCGTCAGCTCGTGGACGCTGCACCTCAGCTTCGCAACCCGTACATCAAGCGTGCGCTTACCGACATCCAGACCAGTAACGGCATCATCCACGGCATCAACCGTGTACTCGTTCCCGTCGACGTGTCTCCGGCAATGCGCAACATCCGCGGCGAGTCGCACAACCCAACGCCAACGGCCAACATCGTCGAGACTGCAATCGCTGTTTCGTCTGCTGATGGCTTCGACAGCAACAAGGGCGACTTTGACATCCTCATCAAGGCTGTCGTCACCGCTGACCTCGCCGGCGCTCTTTCTGATGCAGGTGCTGACCTCACCGTCTTTGCTCCGACCGACAAGGCATTCGCTGTCCTCGCTCGTGACCTTGGCTACAAGGGCAAGTACGACGAAGCCGCAATGTGGGACTTCCTCGTCGGCGCACTCACCGACCTCGGTTCGGGCGACCCAATCCCTGTGCTTACGAACGTGTTGCTCTACCACGTAGCGCCACAGTCGATCTCGTTCGCAGAGGTTCGCTCGGCACGCTCGGCAGAGGTGCCAACGCTTCTTGGCTCGAGCCTTCGGGTCAACGTTCGTCAGATCGTCGATGCCGCTCCGGCTCGTCGTGACGCTCGGATCATTCCAGCACTCACCGACGTGAACACCAGCAACGGTGTCATCCATGGAATCACCCGAGTGCTGCTTCCGCTCGACATCTAAGCTTCCCGGGCTTCGCCCTCCAAGCTTCGCAATCCGTCGCCTAGCTGCTCCTCGATGCTCGCTAGTTGTCGAAAAGCGCCGTGACGTGCAACCCGGTGTCTCTCGTTTGAGAGGCACCGGGTTGGTGCGTCTTAGCTGATCGAGTTTGAAAGTAGTGCTGCTCCGTTTTCGACGATCTCTCGATCTGCTCCGACGGAGAACAGAAAGATCGCTCCAAGGAACACGACCGCAGTGACCGAGATTGCGAGAAAGACGAGCACAGCAACGGTGATGAGCGCCGTTCGCTTTCGGTTCTTTGTGGAGTCGACGGGCGGGGCTGCGTTGAATGAAGTGGTTTCCATGTCACACACCATGGTTGTTCGAACCTAAGAGTGATGTGAGTGCGACCCTGATCCAGACCCCTAGTTCACCCTGATAGTGGTGCAACGCGGCCGGTGTTCTAGGGAGTTTTTGGCGCCCAGCTTGGTGGGCGCTTTTCTAAGTATGCGGCCATGCCTTCGGCCGCTTCAGCCGATTCGAACAGCTCGGCACTTCGCGCTGCGGCCCAAGGAAACGCCTCGTCGGGGTGCATTTGCGGGATTCGTTGCAGCACGTCTTTCGCAGCAGCGAGTGCACGCGGGCCACCGAGGAGAAGGTCATCGACGATCGCGTCAACTTCGGCGTCAAGCTCGGAGGGATCGACGGCACTAGCGATCAGGCCAAGACGGGCAGCCTCGGTGCCGTCGAAGCGTCGACCGCGAAGGAAGACAGAGGTGGCCTCGCCTCGCCGCATCTTTGGCAGGCAGATGACCGAGATGATCGCAGGTGCCACGCCAAGGCGAACTTCTGTGAATCCGAACTTCGCATCGGCATGGGCAACGGCGATGTCGAGCGCTGCCGCGAGCCCGGTGCCGCCGGCGACCGCATGGCCTGCGATTCGGCCTACCCACGGCTTTGGCGAGTCTTGGATCCGACGAAACAGCGCAAGCGGGTCAAGTCGCTCGCTGCGCGTTCGTTCGAGATTTCTCGCCTGGGGGCTCGAAACGTCGGGTCGGCCAACGCTGCTCGAATCATCGGGTTGGTTGAGGCGCTCGGATAGGTCGGCGCCCGCGCAGAACACCGATCCGGTGTTGGTGATGACCGCGACCCGCACAGCATCGTCGGTATCGACCCGATCCATCGCCGCAACAAGCTGCGTGGTGAGCGCCTGGCTCAGGGCATTCCGCTTCGCCTCGTCCTGCAGGGTGATGGTGAAGACGCCGCGGTCGTCGAGGTGAGTGCCGACGAGTGGTGCTGTGTTCATTCCCGAAACCTAACCGATCCGACGCGGTACTGAATCAGTGCAACGGGTACCATTTCGCATGAACTTCGACATGCCGCCGGACGATGACCCGCGCCGGGTTGCCGTCCGTGAATGGATCACGTCGAACCCCAACCCGACCAAGAAGCAAGTTGCCGAGGCCGGATGGAATGTTCCGCACTGGCCCGAGCCCTACGGCCTCAACGCAGATCCGATGCATCAGCTGATCATCGCCGAGGAGTTTGCGGCCGCTGATGTAGGCATGCCGCTCAACCTCATTGGCATCGGCTGGGCCGCACCGGTGATCTACATGTACGGCTCGGACGAGCAACGTGAGAAGTACCTCGCTCGAATCTTCAGCGAAGAAGACCACTGGTGTCAGCTGTTCAGCGAGCCCGATTCGGGGTCCGATCTCGCGAGTCTGAGCACGCGAGCAGTTCGAGACGGAGACGAGTACGTCATCACCGGGTCGAAGATCTGGTCGAGCGGCGCCCACGATTCGGCCTACGGAATTCTCCTCGCCCGAACCGACCCAGATGTTCCCAAGCATCGGGGTATCAGCTATTTCATCTACCCGATGGACACGCCGGGTACGACGCTGACCCCAGTGGTCGACATGACCACGGCCCATTCGTTCAATCAGGTGTTCTTCGACGAGGCTCGGATCCCCGCCAGCATGCTCGTCGGTGAGGAAGGCGATGGGTGGCGACTGGCGAAAGCGACGCTCGCGAACGAACGGGTGGGGCTGTCATCTGGTGGAGCGATCTGGGGGCAGGGGCCGACGACGGGTGATCTGCTCGACCTGATTCGTGCTGGCGGCCGGGTTAATGACCCGATCGCACGCGACCGCATTGCACAACTGCATGTGAAGTCGGAGGTGCTGCGGCTAAACCAGCTTCGGACACTTAGCGCCCAACTTGCTGGCAAGACTCCCGGCCCGGAGGCCTCGATTCAAAAGATCATGGCCGACGAGCTCGGTGAAGAGATCATGACGCTTGCCAAAGACCTGCAAGGTGCGGCAGGGATGCTCGAGGGGTCTGGCCCGGCCGGGCCGCTGCCTCGCACCCGTCAACACGGAGCGACCGAGATCAACTTCGCTCGTGGCGAGGAGAGCCAGTTCCCCGATGTCGATCCTGTGTGGCATTACGGATTCGTCTTTAGCCCGGCGTTGACGATCGGTGGCGGAACATTCGCCATCCAACGCAACATCGTGGCCGAGCACGTCCTGGGACTGCCACGAGAACCAAACGTAGAGAAGGGCCTCACCTGGTCCGAGACAAGGGGAGTTTCATGAGAACCAGAGTGACTGAGCTGCTAGGCATCGACATTCCAATCCTGGCGTTCAGCCACTGCCGCGACGTTGTCGCAGCCGTGAGCAAGGCCGGTGGCATGGGCGTGCTCGGCGCAGTAGCCCACACGCCGCGCAGCCTCGAGATCGACTTGGAATGGATCGAGAATGAAGTTGGCGACAAGCCGTACGGCGTCGACCTGATCATCCCGGCCAAGTACGAGGGCTCCGACAGCGGGGGAGTGACAACCCAACAACTCATCGATGCAATCCCGCCCGAGCACCGCAAGTTCGTCGACGACATCCTGGCGAAGTACGACGTGCCGCCGATGCCCGAAGGCGTGAGCGAGTCGCAGATCGCAAATTCCGAAGATGCGCTCTTCTCGGCGAACAATGCGGCACCACAGCTCGAGATCTCCCTGGCGCACAACCCATCGCTCATCGTCAACGCGCTCGGTCCTCCCACCCAGGACATGATCGAGAAGTCGAAGGACGCCGGACGTCTCGTCGGAGCGCTTGCTGGTCGACCGCAACACGCCGAGCGGCACATGAACGCTGGCGTCGACCTGCTCGTCGCGCAAGGTTCTGAGGCCGGCGGGCACACCGGCGACATCGGGTCGATGGTCCTCATCCCGGAGATCGTCGACGCAGTTGCCGGTCGGGTGCCCGTGCTCGGTGCCGGCGGTATCGGCCGTGGTCGGCAGATGGCTGCGGCGATGGCGCTCGGCGCGTCGGGCGTGTGGTGCGGTTCGGTTTGGCTCACGACCGAGGAAGCCGAGACCCATCCAACGGTGAAGGACAAGTTCCTCAGCGCAACGTCTGCCGACACAATCCGCAGTCGCTCACGAACCGGCAAGCCCGCACGCCAGTTGAAGTCGGCGTGGACGCAAGAGTGGGAGAACCCCGAAACGCCCATGCCGCTCGGAATGCCAATGCAGCCGATTCTTATCGACAAGGCGCTCGCCCGAATCGACCGCGCCGCGAGCGACCCCAACAGCGGTGCTGCTGACCTGGCGAACTACTTCGTGGGCCAGATCGTCGGCAACATGAACGAGTCGAAGCCCGCAGCGCAGGTCGTGTTCGACATGGTCGATGAGTTCATCGACGCAACCCAAGGCTTGTACGATCAGCTGCAATCATGAAACTTGAACCGTCGACACTCGAACTTCTCGACACTGCGGAGTTCACGCTGTCGACCGACGTCGATCTGGCCGCGTCGATCGATGAAGTGTGGGCAGTGCTCGCCGACAACACGTCGTGGACCGCGTGGTTCCACAACTGTACGAAGATGACGTACTCACACGAGACGTGGACAGAGGCCGGCCAGCTCCGGACCATCACTAGCAAGCCGTTCGTGATCGAAGAGGTTGCGCTCGCGGTCGACGAACCCAACCGGTGGGCGATCTCATTGTTGGCGACCAACCTGCCGATGGCCAAGAGCATGATTGAAGTCCTCGACCTCACCGACACGTCTCGCAACGGCGAAGAACGCACCGAAGTGAAGTGGACCGCGGCGTTTGATCTCCCGGCTTACCTGTTGCCGGTCCGCAGCATTGCTGAGACGATCTTGGTTCGCACCTGGGGCAAGAGTCTCGAAGCGCTGCAGGACGCGGTGATCGCCCGACGCTGATGCCTCGGTTTCTCAAACCCATGAAGGCGGGCCCCGGGCAGCTGCCCGCGGCCAACGGCGATTGGGGATACGAGATCAAGTGGGACGGCATGCGTGTTGTTGCACACCTGCACGCTGGCGATGACCAGCCCACCGTTCGCCTGCAAACCGGAAACGGAAACGACGCAACCGTGTCGTTCCCCGAGCTCCACGGCCTCGAAGTGCTCCTCGACGGTTTTGACTCGCTCATCCTCGACGGCGAAGTCGTGGCGATCGACCCCGATGGACTTCCCAGCTTTCCCCTGCTTCAGCAACGCATGCACGTTTCGGACCCAACCGATGCCAGGCGTCGTGCGGTCAACGTGCCGGTGAGCTACGCCATTTTCGATGTGCTCCATATCAATGGTCAAGACACGATGCGCCTACCACTTCGAGACCGTCGCCAGCTCCTTGAGCAGATCGTCGACGACGGGGAACATTGGCGGATCACGACGATGCACACCGAAGACCCTGCAGGTCTGCTCGCGACTGTGACCGAACGTGGGATGGAAGGATTGGTCGCCAAGCAGCTCTCGTCGCTCTACCAAGAAGGTAAGCGGCCCGCGGCCTGGATCAAGATCAAGCCCCGGCATCGACAAGAGTTCGTTGTTGGAGGGTGGAGCGAAGGCCGCGACGGCAACACCGGGAACCTTGGGTCATTGCTCATTGGCTACATGGACGGTGACGATCTCATCCACTGCGGCAGTGTCGGGTCGGGTCTGAACGACAGCTCACGGCGCGAGTGGCTCGCCCGTGTGTCTGAACACGAGTTGCCCGCTCAGCCGTTCGTAAACCACGTTGACCGCAAGTCAGGTCGAACCTTCCACTGGACCGAACCGACCTACGTCGTCGAGGTCGCGTTCCACAACTGGGAGACCGACGGTCACCTCCGTCACCCGGTGTATCTCGGCCTACGAACCGACAAGACACCAGCCGAGGTAGTGAGAGAAGCTCATTCGCAATGAGTGGGTAAGCGGTTCGATTCTGCTCTCCGTCTGTCTTCCCAAGCTTTGTGCACTTGTCCACCTCCTCGGTGGCAAAGTGCACAAAAGAGTCGGGGTTTGGGCGATCGCCCGTGTGGCATCGTTGGATTCATGAGTTTTTGTCCTGACGATCATGAACTTGAAGAAATGATCGAGGAATTTGGAGACGATCTTCAAGGCCTCGTTGGTTGGTCATTGTCGGCCATGGCTTATAAATGTGATGCGCCAAATTCGCATTCTGTCGAAAGCCACAACAAGCAGCGCCAGCGCTGGGCTTCGGTGCTCGAAACTCACATTCGAAGTCAAGGCTGGTGAGGAACTCGTTGACAGTCATCGATTGACAGCAAGTGGCATGACTTTGATAGCGCGGACCAGGGACCCGCTCTTAACTAGGATGCGGTAGTCCTCTCTGCCATCGAAAACTGGCGGCAGTTCATCGAATTTAGCGGCGAATCGCTGGACAATCTCAAGAAGTTCGATGGTCCGAAAGTCGATAGCCGACGGCTCGCCGTTTGGGCCCCGCTGGTGTACTTGGGACTTGGAACCGGCAAGGTTCCCGCAGACGTGGTCACAGAATAGGTACGGTCGCGTGTGGCCGAATCCGACGACGCAAGACCAAACCAAGCTGCGAACCGACCTGCCTACCCGTTCATGTGGGCAATGGGCAATGCCATCTTTCTCCTGCTTGGGCTGGGTGCCATTCTCGACCCCGAGCCCCAGTCATTCGGACCGAAGGTGACCGGGTCGCTCGCGCTCCTCGCTGCCGGGGCGATGCAAGGGCGCGGTCTCGGGCCGCAATACAGCCAGAACGCCCGGCTATTCACCGCAGTCTTTCTCGCCTTCGATGCCCTAGTGATCGCGGGCATCTGGCTGATCCGCTAGTTCGTTCGTCCGTGACATCCACGTTTGACCCTGGACGTCACTGCAGGCGACTAGGCGGTCTTGGCGATGAGAACTGCGCAGGGTGCCTTGTGAGCAACGTCTTCGGCGATGCTGCCGAGTACGCGACCGAGGCCCTGCACGTGGCGGTTGCCAACGAGGATGAGGTCGGCATCGACTTCTTCGGCTTCGTCGAGCAGGACCTTTGCTGGTGAGCCAGGCACTGCTGCAAGGCTGACGTCGAGGTGGCATAGGTTTGACGCGAGGCTGGTTAGCTGTTCGCGAGCGATCTCCGATGAGCTCAAGAACTGCTTGTCTGTCGACTCGCCGATCTGGTGAACCTTGTCGCTCTTTTCGACAGCTGTTACAAGGTGAACCTTGGACCCGGTTGCGGTGGCGAGGTCAGCGGCCTGTTCTACTGCCCGCATCGAACGCTCTGAACCGTCGTATCCAACAACAATCTTCTTGTACATCTTCTCTACCTCTGGGCGCCGTTAGGAGTTCGGGGGGGGGTGACGCCGTATATCCAACGTTATGTACCTACTCGGCAGTAACTGATGCCGAAATCAGCAACAGCGGTCACACTGTGACCGCTATCGCCCGCAAGGCGGGATCCGGCCCTGGCGGGCCTCGACCCGCGCTGCGGTTGGCCGGAGGCCGCGTCCGTTCGACCGAGCAAGCTCGGATCGAACTCGCCGCTTTCGCCGACTACGGTCCGTTTATGGAATTTGACCTCGAACAGACCGACCGCCTGCTACTGACGACGAAGCAAATTCGCAAGCGGATGGACATGACCCGCCCGGTGCCACGTGAGACGCTGCTCGAATGCATCGATATTGCCAGTCGAGCACCAATGGGTTCGAACGTTGAGCGGAACAAATGGCTCATCGTCGAGGACGACGCGTTGAAGGCCAAGATCGCCGAGCTCTATCGGGCCAACGCCGAGCCGTACTTAGCGCAGAGCGGCGACGCCCCTGTTGACGGCCGCGCTGGCCGCGTTGTCAGTTCGGCGCGTTTCCTCTCCGATCACATGCACGAGGTGCCGGCAATGGTGATCCCGTTGCGCCTCGACCGAGTCGAAGGCTGGCCATCGGGTGACGTGTCTGGCTGGTACGGATCGGTCCTTCCCGGAGTATGGAGCTTTCAGATGGCCTTGCGGTCCCGCGGCATTGGCTCCTGTTGGACCACGCTGCATCTTGGTTCGGAGGCCGAAGTTGGCGAGCTTCTCGGCATTCCAGACACCGTGACTCAGGTCGCGATGTTGCCGGTTGGGTATTACACCGGCGACTCCTTCTCGGTCACGCCTCGACGTCCCGCTGCCGAGATCACCTTCATTGATCAGTGGGGCGCGAAGGCCGCTGATTTGTAGAGAATCGAGCGCCTTGCGACAAAAGTTGCGCGGCCACTAGCAACCTGTTAGACAGCCTCACATTCCTGCTAGACCTCCTAACAAATTGTTGGTAGTGTCTACAGTCACAAGCGTGGTGACAACGGTGTCGCGGTTCGCCCTGAACTCGTTCGCCATTTTCGCCTTCCATCGAGCCCCCTGAGGAGGTCGGCAGATATGACAGCAACGAACAGAGAGATTGCGCAAAAGCATCTGATGCCGCATTACACCAAGGGTGCGGCCTGGAATAACTCCAACATGCCCGTGATGGTCAGCGGCAACGGCTGCTACACCGAGGACGAGGACGGCGAGCGCTACCTCGACGGACTCGCTGGGCTGTTCTGCTCGAACATTGGCCACGGCCGAAGCGATCTCGCTGCGGCAGCCGCCAAGCAGGCCGAAAAGCTGGCGTTCTTCCCGAACTGGGGCATGGCCACGCCACCGACGATCGAGGCAGCACAGATGATTGCTGACTTCGCCCCTGGTGACGACCTCAGCGAGGTCTTCTTTGTGAGCTCGGGGTCAGAAGCTGTCGAGTCGGCCGTGAAGTTCGCCCGCAACTACCACGTAGCCCGAGGCGAAGAGACCCGCTACAAGGTGATCGCTCGCAACTGGGCGTACCACGGCACCACCCTGGGCGCCCTTTCGGTCACGGGCATCCCGAAGTTCCGCACCCAGTTCTTGCCACTCCTCTGGGACGGTGTGCATCACGTGCCGAACACCCTCGACGGCGCTGGCGCCGAAGGCACTCCTGTTGCCGAGTGGCCCTGCGTTACCGAGATTGAGCAGACGATCATCGACCAAGGTCCCGAGACCATCTCGCTCATCATTGCCGAGCCAATTCAGAACGGCCGTGGCGCAGTGGTTCCGCCCGAGGGCTACTGGCAAGAGCTTCGCCGCATCGCTGACAAGTACGGCATCCTCCTCGCCGCTGACGAGGTCATCTGCGCCTTTGGTCGTATGGGTCACTGGTTCGCAAGTGAACGTCTTGGCATCGAGCCCGACATGATCACCTTCGCCAAGGGCGTCACCTCGGCTTACATGCCGCTCGGCGGCGTGGTGATCAAGCGGTCACTGGTCGAAGAGACCTGGGACTCCGAACTCGGTATGTACAACCACGGATCGACCTTTGGCGGTCACCCGGTTGCCTGCGCCGTCGCCGTTGCCAACATGAAGGCCATGCGCGACGAAGGCGTCCTTCAGAACGTGCTCGACAACGAGCAGTATTTTCAAGACCACCTCACGAAGCTTGTCGACCGGTTCGACATCTTGAAGGAATGGCGCGGCATGGGCTACTTCTATGCCGTCGAATTCGTCGAGAGCCGTGAGCATGGCAAAGAGCTCAGCGATGAAGATCGAACCGCACTCCAAGGTGGAGTACTCGGATCGTTCGTACACGAATCCAAGCTGCTGATCCGTCCAGACGACCGCGGCGCAACAATGTTGGTGCTTTCGCCACCGCTTATTGCCGACCGTGCCGTGCTTGACGACATCATGGAGCGAATGGTGTTTATTCTTGAGCGAACCGAAGCATGGCTGAACGGCGACCGCTAACGCGGCTACTGTTTCACCGGGCCTCGGCCTAAGCAATAGTCCGCTGGATTCCAGCGGGCAGCGTTTCCTTCGGGAGCGTTAACTCAAAGAACTCCCGGAGGGGGAACATTATGAAGAAGTGGTTAGCCGCAGTGCTTGCCGGTTTCGCACTTGTCGCCGCAGCATGTGGTGGCGGTGGCAGCAGCCTTGAGGAATTGAACGTTGCGTACTTTGCCGAGTGGCCAACGCCAAACCAGATCGGTCAGGAAGACGGATCGTTCGCTGAAGCAGTGGGTGTTGAGACGATCAACTGGATCCCGTTCAACAGTGGTGGCGAAATGTCCGAAGCAATGATCGCTGGCGACATCGACATCTCCTACTCACAGGGTCTGACCCCGTTTGCAGGCGCAATCAACAATGGTGCTGACCTCAAGCTCGTCGGCATTGCTGTGTCCTACTCCGATGCAGATAACTGCATCGTGCAAGACAGCCTCGGTGTCACCAAGGCCAACGCTGCTGAGACCCTTGCTGGTGCAACCGTCATGACGCCATTCGGCAACGTGACGCACTACAAGATGCTCAAGATGATGGAGAACCTCGGTGTCGACATCGGCGGCCTCAACATCGTTCAGGCTGAAGGTGGCGCAACCACCGCAGCAGCATTCGAAGTTGGTGACATCGACGTCGGCTGTGCATTCGGTGGTTCGATCGAAAACATGATCGCCAACGGTGGATCCCCAATCTTCACTGGTGCTGAGCAGCAGTCAGAGGTCGGCATCTTCACCTACGACATCGTGTCGATCCCAACCGCATTCGGTGAAGAGAACCGTGACGTCGTTGTTGACTTCCTTCGTGCAACCGAAGAGTTCAACGACAAGTGGCGTGCAGACCCTGCAACCAACAACCCAATCATCGCGAAGGCTGCTGGTATGGAGGACGTAGGCAACTTCCTCGACGGTGAACTCTGGTTCGTCTTCCCAACAGTCGAAGAGCAGCTCAGCTCTGACTGGCTCGCCGGCAACGTTGGCGCAGCTATGCAAGGACAGGTTGAGACCTTGGCCGAGCTCGGCGGTGGCGCACCAGCCAACGGCGACTTCCTCGGTTCAGTCGACGCAAGCTTCCTCGAAGAGGTAAGTGGATAAGTACTACTCAGCTCAACGGTTCGCCGTTGACCTGATTTGATGCGGTCGGCGCTAGGGCCCATATGGGCTCTAGCGCCGATTGCGTCTAGATGAGATTTTCCTAAGGGGGGAACGTGCGAGACCTTTCGGTCAAAAACGTAGAAATGGTGTACGAGGTGCCAAACGGTTCCAACGTGCATGCACTGAGCAATGTGTCGTTCGATCTGGCCGCTGGCCGCCTGCTCACGCTTCTCGGTCCGTCCGGCTGCGGAAAGACAACGCTGCTCAACATCCTTGCTGGCTTCCTCGCCCCCACAGGTGGTCAGGTAACCCTCGGCAACGACATCATCACCGGCCCCGGCCAGGAACGCGGCATGGTCTTCCAGCAGGGGGCACTCTTCGAGTGGCTCAGCGTCGAAAAGAACATTGCGTTCGGCCCAAACATGAACGGTGCCGACAAAGCCCAAACGAAGGCTCGGGTCGATGAACTGCTCGACATCGTCGGCCTTGGTGGCTTCGGCGACAAGCAGATTTACGAACTCTCCGGTGGTATGCAGCAGCGTGTGGCCTTGGCCCGCTGTCTGGCAAATGACCCCGACGTGATCTTGATGGATGAGCCACTCGGTGCTCTCGACGCACTGACGCGCGAGAAGATGCAGAAGCTCATCCTCGAACTGTGGCAGGAGACGGGCAAGACCGTCATCCTCGTAACCCATAGTGTGGAAGAGGCGCTGTACCTTGGCGATCGCCTCTTCGTCATGGCTCCTCGCCCGGGCCGAATCGAACGTGACTACGACCTACCGTTCGCCGAAAAGGGTCTGCACACCGACACTCGTGAAATGAAGGCATCGCCCGAGTTCATCGAGAAGCGTGAAGAAGTGCTCTCGCTCATCTGGGAGATGGAAGAAGAGATTATGGGTCGAACGGAGGGCGTCTGATGTCTGATGCAGGAATGGGTGCACGAGCAGGTGGAGTTTCTGGAGCCATCGACGGGATGGACGCTGCCGCCGAATACGCACTTCCCGCCAGTAAGGCGAAGAAAAGCCCAAACAAGGATCGCAAGACCGTCACGTTCGGCGACTCGTCAGCGGTGCGCAGCGATACCCGCTGGAGCGTCATTGCGTTCATCGGCTTGATTCTGCTCTGGTGGGTATCGACGAAGCCGTGGGGCCTCGACGAGGCATTCAAGGCCGCTGACCTTTCCGATGCCGAGCGCATCACGGTCTGTAACCAAAGCGAAGAGTGCGGGCGCGATTCCTACAGTCAGCTCGCCGGGCCACTCACGTTCCCCTCGATCCGCGACACATGGAACGCCATGGGCACACTCGCAACCGAAGGTTTCCGTGGCCCAACGTTGTGGGAGCACATGCGTGCCAGTCTCTGGCGCGTTGTCCGCGGGATGTTCTGGGGCATGGTTGTAGGAATACCGGTCGGTTTCGCAATGGGCTTGTCGAACAAGGCCCGTGGTTTCTTCGATACCATCGTCGAACTCTTTCGTCCGATTCCACCGTTCGCTCTCATCCCACTGTTCATCTTGATCTTCGGTATCGGCGACGGCACGGCTCGCAACCTTCTGATCTTCGCCAGCATCTGGATCATGATCATCGCTGCTCGAAGTGGCGTCGGTGCGGCAAGCTTGTCGAAGGTTCGTGCGGCGTATTCGCTCGGTGCGTCCAAGCGTCAGGTTCTGCAGAAGGTGCTTCTGCCGAACGCGCTCCCAGAGCTCTTCACCGGCATCCGTGTTGCGCTTGGTGTGTCCTGGGGAACCTTGGTCGCCGCCGAGCTCGTCGGCACCCGAGAGGGCCTCGGCGCCATGATCTTTGCCGCCCGCCCCTTCTTCCGTCTCGACGTTGTGGTCGCTGGCGTAATCGTCATTGCCGTCCTTGGCGTGTTTATGGACATGCTTTTGCGAATTCTTGAGGCTCGTCTCATCCCATGGCGCGGTAAGGGGTAGTGGTTCGGCGCAGGGCGCCTCACCACACTCGAGTTTCTCGCCTGGGGGCTCGAAACATCGCCTGATAGCAGTTTCACCAAGTGCCCCGAGTTCGCCTCGGGGCACTTCCCGTTTTCACCCCAGCGTTGGGAGATCGATTTTGTAGACCTCGGCGTTGGTGTCGCAGGTGCCGGCGTCGCTGTTGAAGTAGATCCGGCTGAGGTCGCGGTTGGCGACTGCGTGAGTTTCGGTCCAGTAACTGTCGCCGCAGTTATAGGTATGTGCCAGGTTGACGATCGTGCCATCTGCCAGGTTGAGTGCGAACACCTTCTCGCAGCTCCACGCAAAGCTCTCCTTGCAGTTGTAGGTGCTCGCAACGATCCAGCCAGGCGCGTCGTACGCCTTGCCGGAGAAGTGGATCGAGGTACTGGCGTCGTCGTAGAGGTCGATATAGCGGCGCGTCTCACCGGTCACGAGGTCGACGGCCACGACCCAGCCACCGTTGTTCGATGCTGTGAAGTCGATGTAGACGTAGGTGTCATTGCCGGTCGGGCCAATGGCGATGTCGGAGTGCTCGCCTCCCTCAAAGACGAGCCGCGGGTTCGTCATGTCGAAGTTCCAGGCGTACATCCCGTCTTCCATGCTTGCCATGACGAAGTCGCCCGACGGTGAAGCTGAGACCCAATCGATCAGATACGGCTCGCTCGGGTTCACCGGTATCGACCCGAGAATGCGATCGTCCTCGACGTCGTAGCTGATGATTCCGACCGGGTCTTCGTCGTCGTTGTAGACCAGCCAGGCGTAGCGGGTGCCGTCAGCGCTTGGCGAACCCTCGGAACGATCGCTCATGTACGTCGCTCCCGGGAAGATCGCACGTATCCGGCTCGTTAGGTCGGCGAGGACAACTGTGCTCCCGGTCGATACCGACGTCTCCAGGAGCTCGAGCGTGCCAACCGAGCTGTTCCGCCCAGCCACGTGTCGGATCCGATCCGGGTTGGTCGCATGCCACTGCGGGTCGCCGTCTGGATGCACCGGCGTCTCGGCAATCAGTTCGCCCGTTGCCCGGTCGTACACGTTGAATGTGGAGTCGCCGTGGTACGTCAACACCGCGGAGCCATCGGCGTTCTCGGCCTGGCGGCGGCTGTACGTATTGCGGTTGAAGCGGGTGCCGTCGGCTGACGTGAGCCTGGTAACCGGAAGCCCATAGGCAGGGTCGGTGCTGGTCTCTAACAGCGCGGGTCGAGTCCACGATGACGATGGTCGAGTTGCGTCTTGGCCATAGACGAGACCACCAGTGTTGGGCGTTGGGGGCGGCTGCACTGTTGGGGCGGCAACGCTCGTTGCGATCGTCGCCGGCGGTGAGCTCGTTTGTTCGCCGGCGTTCCACGGACGCGTCGTGGCAGAGGTGATCGCCGGAGCAAGTTCGGCCGGAGCGTCGACCTGAAGCACCGAACCGGATTGCGCATTGTTCTGTACGGCTCGGAACGCGGCGATGCTGAACGCCGCGCTTGTGCCTGCGAGCGTGATCAAGACGCACAGCAAAGCCAGGATTGGCCGTGAAACAGGTTCTGTCGACATGTCAGTTACACGCAGAACTCATGAGTCGCGGGGGACAACCTTGCGCAAGTTCTCCGACGCTAGGTTGAGCACATGAAAACGTCTGCACTGCAAGATTCGTGGTTCGATCGAGCCAAGGCTGACCCGAAGCGAATCGTCCTTGCCGATACCAACGATGACCGCGTCGTGCAGGCCGCCGAGCGCCTTGCGACCGAAGGCCTCGCCATTCCCGTTCTTGTCGATGATCTAGACGCCGCTCGGACCCCAGCGGTCGAGGCTGCGGCGGCCGAGATCGGTGAGAAAGCCGACCTCAACGATCCGCTGCATGTGGCGACGTTGCTTGTTCGCGCCGGGGAGGCTGACGGCTGTGTTGCCGGCGCAACCCGCCCAACTGCCGATGTGCTTCGGGCCGGGATTCGACTGCTTGGCGTGTCGCCTCAGGCCACGGCGATCAGCAGCTGCTTCTTCTTCGTGCTTCCCGACGGGCGGCCGATCGTCTACGGAGACTGCGGGGTGCTTCCCGACCCTGACGCTGACCAACTCGCTTCGGTGGCTATCTCGTCGGCGCAGACCTTCGGCTCACTTGCGAACGACGACCCCCGTGTGGCCATGCTGTCGTTCTCGACGAAGGGGAGTGCGGAGCACCCTCGAATCGACAAGGTTCGTGAGGCCACCGCAAAAGCACACGCCCTCGCTCCGGATCTTGCACTCGACGGCGAGCTTCAGTTTGATGCTGCTTGGGTACCTGCGATCGCGGAGAAGAAGGCGCCGGACTCCGATGTCGCTGGGCAGGCGAATGTCTTCATCTTTCCCGACCTCGACTCAGGGAACATTGCCTACAAGATCACTGAGCGTCTCGGAGGAGCACTGGCCTTCGGCCCGCTGTTGCAGGGCGTGGACGGTGTTCTTCACGACCTCTCCAGGGGCTGCTCGGCTGACGACATCGTAAACGTTGCGGTGATTGCGAGCTTGCAGGCCGCGTCTGCACGCTGAGCCTTCTTGAGACCTAGCTATCGGCCAAGCGCTGAATACCACGACAGACAATGTCGACGATGTGCTCGAAGGTGTCGTCGAGGTCGTGGGGACTTGGATGGCCGTCGCCCGCTTCGAGGTGGGCAAAGCCATGAAACGCACTGCGAAGGGCGCGCGCTGCATGGACCTGGTCATCGGGGCTGAGGTCATAGCCGATCAGTGCAAGACCGAGCGTCTCAACGATCGCTTCGACAGCCTCCTCGAGCTCGGTGTCGCCAGCGCATGGGTAGCGGTCGGTCGCGGACATAAGACCTGGACGATCTCGCACGGCCTGTCGCCACGCCCGGCCCATCGCCCGCACTGCGTCGTCACTCGAGACTCCGACCGCTGCCTCACGTAGCCGATCGACGAGTAACTGGCGGCCTTCTAAGCTCAACCGGCGGAGGAGGTCGTCATAACCCTCAACGTGGCGGTACAGCGCTGGCTGGCTGATGCCGAGCTCACGTGCGATGCGCGTCAGCGTGACCGCATCGAGTCCCTCGTCATCGGCAATTCGGCCGGCGGTTGCGACAACGACGTCAGCGTCGAGCTGTTGGCGTGGTTCTTTTTCGGTGGTAGTCACGGGCTCCTCTAGTTAGAGGCTATCACGAAACTGTTATACCCAGATTTGGCTCGACTCTTCGCAAAACCCAAACGGGCCCGTTCGACCGTGACCGGTCGAACGGGCCTGCTCAGAGGGAACCGTGTTCGTGGCTAACCGCCGACGAGTACCGAGGGCAGCCAAAGGGCTACCGGCGGGAACGCCAGCACAATGACCAATCCAATGACCTGGAGGCCCATGAACTGGAACATGCCACCGTAGATGTCCTTAAGGTCCCAGTGCGGCGCAACCCCTTTGAGGAAGTACGCCGATAGCGCCACCGGCGGCGATAACCACGCCGTCTGCAGCGTCACTGCGATGAGCACACCGAACCACACCTTGTTGTAACCGAATTCCTCAATAACCGGCAACAGGATTGGGATGAAGATCAACACAATCGGGACCCACTCAAGTGGCCATCCGAGCACGAAGATCAACAGCAAGATCAATGCCAGCATGATCAGGTAGTGCAGCTGCATTTCGACGAGCGTGTTCGCCATTGCCGATGCAGAACCGACTCGGGAGAACACTCGCCCGAAGAAGTCCGATGCGACGACCAGGATCATGATCATTGACGTTGTGAGCATCGTGGATTCGAGTGCCCCCTTCATCAACCCAAACGTCAGTCGACGAGAGAAGATCGCCAGCACCAATGCACCCGCCGCACCGAGGGCGGAACCCTCGACGGTGGTTGCGATGCCGAACAAGATCGACCCCAGTGTGACGGCGATCAGCACGGTCGGCGGGATGATGCCTAGGAGGATTTCCTTGGCAATCTCGCTCCGGGACAGCGTCTGTTCTTCTTTCGGCAGCGGCGGACCCAACTCGGGGCTCATCCACGACCTCGTCATCGCATAAGCGATGTACAGGCCGGACAAGATGAGACCCGGGAAGATCGCCGCAGCGAACAGTTCGAGGACGTTCACGCCGAGCACCGGCGCCATCACGACGAGCATGATGCTCGGCGGGATGAGGATGCCCAACGTTCCACCTGCGGTGATTGCGCCGGCCGACAGTTTCGTGTCGTATCCGCTGCGAGTCATCGAGGGGATTGCCATCAAACCAATAAGCGTCACGGACGCACCGACAATGCCAGTTGCAGCTGCGAAGATCGTCGCCGCAGAGATCACGGCGAGATAGAGCGAACCTCGGAGGTTCGCCATCGACAGCTGTAATGCTCGGAACAGTCGGTCCATGAGCCCCGCTTGCTCGAGCAAGTACCCCATAAAGATGAACAGGGGGATTGCTGCAAGCTGCACGTTTGTCATGTTGTTGATTGCCGACAACGTGAACAGATTGAACACGGTGTCGCCAATTGCCCATGCGCCAAACCCGAAGCTCATCACCAACAAGGTTTGAGCGATCGGGAAACCAGCGATGATCGCTGCAAACAATGTGCCGAGCATCAGGAATCCGATGGTCTCAGTCGAGAAGTCAGGCAAGATTCCGCCAAACACGCCAACGATGCTGGAAAGCAGATCGGCGAGTCCGAAGACCCGATCACTCGGGTCTTCGCCTACGGCAACGTCATCGGGAGCCCATTCTCCGGTCAGCCCCACGAGGCCGACCACCACCGCAACTGCCACAGCTGACAGCGCTCCAGTTTTCCACTTCGACATGGGAGCTTCCGGCTCCCATTCGCCAGCGCGGAACGCCCGGACCGACTTCACCAGTTCGGAGAAGGACTGCAATAGCCACAAGAAGATGCCAAATGGCAGCATCGCCTTGAGAGGCCAGAACGGGCCATCCCACGGGCTGAGGATCGTCGTTTCTCGCTGGTCCCACGATTTGTACGCGAACTCCAGCGACACGTCGAGTGCCATGATCATGACCGGAATAAACAGGAGGGCGTAAATGAAGATGTCAATTCCTGACTGCTTCTTAACGCTCCATTTCCGGTACTCGAAGTCGGTGCGAATATGCCCGCTCCGCTTCAGCGTGTATGCGGCGCCCAGTAGGAAATGGGTGGCGTAGATCATGTAGCCGACGTCTTGCGCCCACACGATCGACGTGCCAAGTCCTAACGTTCGCCACAGTGCCGATCCTCCGAGGACCGCGAGGAGCGGGAGGGTCAGCCAGGCTGCGGCCTTCCCTACCCACTCGCTCATAGCGGCTATCCAGCCGATATTGCCCCCGTCGGTGTTCCACGGTTCAGCAATACCTTCTGCTTCCTCGTCGACCGTTACGCCGTACCTGGCGGCTACTTCGGCGTCGGTCGTAGATGTCACGGGTTCTCGCCGACCTTCTCAGGGTAGTAGTTCTCGCCGATCTGCTGGTACAGCTCGGTGATGGTCAGACGGAATGGCATGACACGGTCGGCGTAGGCCTGCTGTGACTCACGCACCTCTGCGAAGAATGGATCTTCGGCTGCAAGGTCCGTCGCTACGGTCTCCCACGCATCGATGAATGCACCGTAGAACTCCGGTGGCGTGTTGTAGATGTTGATGCCCTGCTCCTGGTACTCGGCCACGGCGTCGGCGTTGACGGTGATCGAGACGTTCTGGCAGTCGACGATGGTCGCCTGGGTGGCGATCGTGATCATTTCTTTCAAGTCGTCTGGCAGTGCGTCCCACCAGTCCATGTTGAAGAGAAGCTCACCAATGTCAGTCGACTGGTGAAGACCCTGGAGGTAGTAGTTGTCCCACACGTCCGACAGACCGAGCGCACGGTCATCGGCAGGTGAGATCCACTCTGCACCGTCGATGATGCCCGACTGTGCCGACGGAACAATGTCGCCGCCTGGCATAGCGATTGCGTCAACGCCGAGCTCCTGGAACGTCAGTCCTGGGAGGCCGGGAGGCGAGCGGAACGGCAAGCCTTGGACGTCAGCAACGCTGGTGATTGGCTCGCTGAACCAACCGAATGGATCTGGACCCATTGGGCACACAGGAAGTGGCTTGACGTTTACGCCGATTTCCTCGGTGTAGAGACGCTGGTAAAGCTCGAGGCCGCCACCGTCGTACATCCACGCCAGAGATGAGCTCTGGTCGAGGCCGGTCGAACCTACTGGTGGGTTCGAGAACAACGCTGCGGTTGGGTTCTTGCCGGTCCAGTAGTTGGACCATGCCATACCGACTGGGACGATGTCGCTGTCTACCGCATCGAGGATTTCGAGTGCGCCGACAACAGCACCGGACGGAACAACCTCAGCTTGGAGGCGTCCGTTCGACATGCGGTTGAGGCGCTCGCCCCACTCAACGATTTCTGCGTGGTACACCGATGACGCTGGGACGCCGGTCTGTACCTGGAACTCGAAGGTCTCGCCGCCTTGGACGACGTCGACTTCTTCATCTCCTGAATCACCCGAGTCGCCAGAGTCGCCGGAATCACCGGAGTCTCCTGAATCTCCGGAATCTCCGGAATCGCCAGAGTCGCTGCTGGAGTCGCCTCCGGCATTGTCGTTGGTCACCGCATCACCGGTGCAGGCGGCTGCGATCATTGCGGTTGCAAAGAGCACCGCTAGTAGGCGCAACAGTCGTGAAGCGCCGCGAGGCGTCTCCACGGTGTTCGCGGACTTGCTGGTCATATATCCCCCTCAGTTGAGCGGCTCCCTCTGAGCCGCAAGGTGTGGCACCCCTACAACGAAGTCCAACAATGTTGGATTCCACAATGTGGAAGTGCCGTTCTATAACCGCATCCTTGTGTGTGACGCCGGTCATGTCAATCCAAGCTGAGCGATTTCTGAGAAGTCGCTGGGGATTGTCCGGATAACTGATCGAGTGACGTGCCTGCGCCGATCTAGAGCAGAGTCACCGGATGCTGCAGCGTGGTTCCTGAGAGTCGTGCTGCTTGCGAGCGACACGAGTATCCGGTGGCCACAGCGCGGCCGGTCGACGCCTGGGTGGCGGCGTCCCAGCCCATATGCCAAAGCTGTTCAGACATTGCCTGATTCGCCACTTCGTGCCCGAAGATGCCGGCCATTCCACAGCACCCCAGAGCAGGGGTGTCGACCAGGTAACCGGCCGCCGTCAGCACGTCTTCCCACTTCGAGAGCGATTCGGGCCGCGTCGCCCGTTCGGTGCAATGGCCGAGCAGCGACACCGCGCCCTTCGAACCGACTTCGCCGGCGATGGCGCTCCGATGCTCGTGCAGGACATCGACAAGGTGGCGAACCGTGGTTGGGTAGCAGGGGTCGAACGTCGGGTACTCGTGCTCGTGGAGGAGCGCCACCGCGGGCTCGATCGCTACGGGTGTTGCGCCGGCGGCCACAATGCTTTCGACGAGGGCGCGCTGCGCCGCAACCGACTTCGCAAAGGCCATGCGCTTTCCCTTGACATGGTCGAACTTGCCGGAGGGAACGAACGGAGACAACTCGACCTGGAGGCCAACCCGGGTCAGCAGGACTGCAGCGTGCTCGATCGTGTCAGGCTCAAGCTTGTCGGTGAATACATCGCGTAAGAGCACGACGTTCACGTTCGTCGACGAGCTGGCATCGAAGGTGTTGAACGCCGTTGGCCCCGACCGCTTCTTTGGGGCAGGGAGGTCGATGAGGCCGAGCGCTTTCCCCGCTGGCTTTGCACCGAGGCCTGCGAGCTTCGGGGCGACCGCCGCAAGCGCCGCGAGTGATTCGAACTTGCTCAACAGCAGGTGTGCGAGCGGGCGCTTGCGAGTTTCGTAGTAGGCCTCGAAGAACTGACTCTTGAGCTCCGGGATGTTGACCTCGACCGGACAGGTACCCGAGCACGCAGCGCATGAAAGGCATTGGTTGAGGTTCTCGGCCACCGCATCCTCAAACGCCTCGTCGCCGCCCGTCTGTCGTCGGAGCAGCATCGACCGCATCAGATCGGCGCGGCCCTTGGGAGACAATGCCGGGTCGCCGCTGGCCTTGTACGACGGGCACATCGCATCCGTAGCGGAGTGCTGGTGGCACAGCCCATTGCCATTGCACGCGAAGGCGTCGCTGAACTCTCGACGGATCTCGACGGGCACTGCTCGGTTGATCTGGCCGCGCATCGGCGCCTCGTCGAGCCCGATGATGTCGAGCTCGGAGCCTGCGGGGCGATACAGCTTCCCCGGGTTCAGGAGATCGTTTGGATCGAAGATCGCCTTGATCTGGCGCATCAGCCCGATCGTGTCTGGTGTCAGGAACTCTGGGGCGACGTCGCCGCGGATGCCGCGTCCGTGCTCACCCCACAGAACGCCCTTGTGCTTCTTGACCACGTCGACGACCTTGTCGGTGATGTCACGCACGAGCTTTTCGTGTCCGGGGTCGGTGATGTCGAGGGCTGGGCGAACGTGCACGCACCCGACATCGGCGTGGCCGAACATGCCGTAGGTGACGCCAAACGAATCAAGCGCCGCCCGGAAGTCGGCAATGAAGGCGGGCATGTTTGCGACCGGGACCGCGCAGTCTTCGACCATCGCAGTTGGTCGGGCCGACAGATCGGGGGCGCCGATCTCGACCTTGGCGAGCAGTCCCACCGCGTCAGCCCGAACTTTCCAGGCCTGGGCGCGTTCGGTGGCAGTCGGGAGGGTCTGCGCCCGAACCGCACGCCCGTTCGCTTCGAGCGCTGCGTGGATGGGTGCTGGGTCGACAGGGTCGGCGCCGTCGTACTCGAGCAGCAGCACCGAGCCCTGCATGTCGCCAACGACCTGACCGAGCGCCGGCCACGCAGGCGAATTGCGGCCCGCGTCGAGCGTGCGCTCGTCGAACGACTCGATGGCGGTCGGTCCGGTGTCGCGCATGAGCAACGCGTCTTGGAGCGCATCGTCGAAGCTGCTGTAGGCGGCGACGACGAGCGTGGTGTGCGCGGCGATGGGGGAGAGGCCGATGGTGGCCCGGGTGGTGATGCCGAGCGTGCCTTCGGAGCCGACGAGTAGCGCAAGTGGGTCGATCATGCCGTTGCGACGAAGACGGTCGATGCCGTAGCCGCTGAAGCCGCGGGCGAGCTCGGGTAGGTCGAACGTGTCGCCCTCGGAAATCTCCAGATCGAGCAGCGCCCGCCAAACCTCGCCGACGCGGCCACCGGCGTCGGCTCGTGCTTCAGCCTCGGCAATCGGAATTGGCTCGGCCCGAAACTCGGTTCCGTCAGCAAGCACAATGTCGAGCGCTTGCACGTGCCGGTGTGCCCGACCGTAGACGAGCGAGCCCTTGCCTGCAGCGTCGGTGGCGATCATGCCGCCGACCGTGGCTCGGTTGAGTGTCGAGGTATGAGGCGCCCAGAACAGTCCGTGCTTCTTGAGCTCGACGTTTAGCGCAGCGGTGACAACGCCAGGCTCGACGACGGCGGTCATGTTCTTTGCATCGATGTCGACGATGCGGTTCAGGTTCCGCTTCAGGTCGATCATCACGCCAGTTGTGAGGCTTTGACCGTTGGTGCCGGTGCCTCCACCTCGGGCAACGATGGGTCCAGGGCTCTCGCTCTCGGCGTTTGCCTTGACGACCTCGACGAGCTCACTGGTTGTCTTGGGGAGCGCGACGCCCGCAGGCGTGATCTGGTAAATCGAGTTGTCGGTCGAATACACCGTCCGCGTGATCTCGTCGGTAGCGATGTGGTCGGCGAGTGATGCCGGGATCGAAGACGACGAAGGTGGATTCATGGAAACAGCTTTCCATTTTTGGGTCTAGGGTGCAGAATCGTTGGAGTCGCATCGCGAAGCGGTGGCGTCTCAATGATGATGCCAGTATGGCAACGAGTCCCGATACGGGGCAGACCAGGGGGAAGAAAAGACATGTTGTGCCAGCACTATGACCTGAAGCTTGAAGGCGCCGACACCGCGTTTAGCGTCGACGCATCGAACACCACGTTCGGCGCCGGGTGTCTTTCCGAGGCCGGTGAGATTGCAAAGTCCCTCGGAGTCAAGCGCATTGCGTTGTTCACCGACGACGCACTTGCCCAGACCCAGCATGTCGCCAAGGTGATCGCTTCGCTGAAGGCCGCCGACGTCGACATCGCCCTGTACGACAACGTGCGCGTCGAGCCCACCGACGACTCGTTCATCGCCGCATCGAAGTTCGCGAGCGACTCGAACGTCGACGGCTTCATCTCGGTTGGCGGAGGCTCGGTTATCGATACCGCGAAGGCTGCGAACCTCTACAGCACGTACCCCGCCGAATTCCTCGACTACGTCAACGCCCCGATCGGCAAAGGCATCCCGGTCCCCGGCGCCCTGAAGCCGCACATTGCTTGCCCAACCACCTCCGGCACCGGCAGTGAGTGCACCGGCATCGCCGTGTTCGACCTTCTCGAGATGAAGGCCAAGACGGGCATTGCCTCAAAGATGATCCGCCCAACCCGCGCCCTCATCGACCCCGACACCACGCTCACCCTTCCACCGAACGTCGTCGCCGCAAGTTGCTTCGACGTACTCAGCCATGCGCTCGAGAGCTACACCGCTCGTCCTTACACCCAGCGCCCAGCCGCAGCGTCGCCAGCACTTCGCCCATCGAGCCAGGGTGCAAACCCATGGAGTGACCTCGGTTGCGCCGAGGCGCTCCGCCTTGCTGGCATCTACCTCGAGCGTGCAGTAGCCGACGCCAACGACGTCGAAGCACGTCACCAGCTCATGTGGGCGTCGACCCTCGCCGGGATTGCGTTCGGCAACGCCGGCTGTCACGCACCACACGGCATGAGCTACTCGGTGTCAGGTCTCGTCAAGGACTTCCAGCCCGATGGATACCCCAAGGGTGAGCCGATGGTTCCCCACGGCATGAGCGTGATCGTGAACTCACCGTCGGTCTTCCGTATCACCGGTAACGATCAGCCTGATCGCCACATCGATGGCGCACGCTTCCTCGGTGCCGACGTCGCGGACGTTGGTCCAAGCGAAGCGGGCGAAGTGCTGTCCGATCGCATCATCGAACTGATGAAGGCGACCGACATGCCGAACGGCCTTACCGGTGTTGGCTACAGCGCCGACGACATTCCAGCGCTCGTCAACGGGTCGATCAATCAGCGTCGTCTCCTCGACAACGCGCCAATGTCGATCGACGAAGAGGTCCTCACCAACATGTACGCGGGCGCTGTCAGCTACTGGTAACCGTATTGAGTCACCGCTGACGCGGTTCCTCAAACCACAGAACGTCGCTGGCGCTCCGTTCTGCCCTGGAGCTGAGAGTCAGCCGACGTCGTTGAGCTTGTCTAGGCCGAGCGTGTCTCGGATTTCGTTTGCGGCAGCGATGACCTGTTCGGAAATTGCGGCAATGCGCTCGGGCGTCATGCGCACTGTTGGACCCTGCACGGCAATGGCAGCAACCGCAACGCCATCGGCATCCAAGATCGGAGCTGCCACGCAACTGACACCGGTGATGCTCTCCTGATCGTCAATGGCGTACCCACGTTCTTGTGTCCTTGCGAGTTCCTTCTCGTAGTCGGCTTCAGATGTGATCGACGTCGGAGTGATCTTTTTGTAGTTGAGCTTTGGAAGTGGTGAGTTGTTGAACGCCAGCAATGCCTTGCCCATCGATGAGCAGTGCATCGAGATGCGAGAGCCAGCCGGCTGGTCGAAGCGAAGTGGCTGGACGGACTCAACTCGAAGCATAACGACCACATCCTTGCCGTCGGCAATGCCCATGTTCACCGACTCGCCGGTGATGCCGCCGATGCGTTCCAGAATCGGGAGTGCGCGATCGAAGCCCCAGGACTCGCGGGCTGACTGTCCGAGGACGTGGGCAGCATGACCGAGGTGGTAGCGGTCGGTTTCGGCACTTTGTTCGAGGTAACCGCTTTGCACAAGCGCTCGCACGATGCGATGGACGGTGCTCGGACTGAGGTCTGCGTCGGCAGCAATTTCGGTAATGCCTTGCTCTGGCGTCGCGACGAAGCTTGACAGGACGTGAAGAGCCCGGTCGATTGCCTTGGTTCCCGCCACGCTCTTTGAGCCGGAACCTGACTTGGTTGCGTCGCCTGTGTCAGATGTCATTAACCACGAGCATGCAGCACCTACGAGGATCAATGCCATTCCAGCGAAAAGTAGAACATTGATTCCACAATGTGGAATGCTGGGAACACGTCAGTTACAGTTCTTTCCGGGATACGAAAGTCAGTCTTACTGATCTGTTATACGCTCTCACTTGCTGCGACGAAGCGGCAACCCAAAACTTTGAATCGAATGGGGATTTCACATGACACGGATGACGCCTAGCGAGGCTTTCGTCGAGACACTCGTGGCCAACAAGGTCGACACGACCTTCGGCATTATGGGATCGGCGTTCATGGACGCGATGGACATTTTCGCACCCGCGGGTATTCGTCTTGTCCCCGTCGTTCACGAGCAGGGTGCAGCACACATGGCCGACGGCTACGCACGCGTGTCCGGTCGCCATGGCGTGATCATTGGTCAGAACGGCCCCGGCATCTCGAACTGCGTCACCGCAGTTGCCGCAGCGTTCTGGGCGCACTCGCCAGTCGTCATCATCACTCCGCAGACCGGCTCGGGCGGCATTGGCCTCGGTGGCTTCCAGGAAGCCAACCAGCTCCCAATGTTCGAGGAGTTCGTCAAGTACCAAGGTCAGGTTGACAACGAGAACCGCATGGCCGAAATCACCGCTCGTGCCTTCGACCGTGCAATCTCCGACATGGGCCCAACCCAGGTCAACATCCCCCGCGACCGATTCTACGGCGACATCGACGTCGAGATCCCAACACCAACCCGCCTCGACCGCGGCCCCGGCGGATCGGCAACCCTCGATGCTGCAGCCGACCTTCTTGCTGAAGCTGAATTCCCCGTCCTTCTGAGCGGTGGCGGCGTCGTCCAGGGCGACGCAATGGCGGAGTGTGTAGCACTCGCCGAGCGCCTCGGCGGCCCGGTCTGCAACACCTACCTTCACAACGACAGCTTCCCCGCAAGCCACCCACAGTGGACCGGACCTCTCGGCTACCAGGGTTCGAAGGCTGCCATGAAGCTCATCAACAAGGCCGACGTTGTCCTCGCCCTCGGCACCCGCCTCGGCCCATTCGGCACGCTCCCACAGCACGACATGGACTACTGGCCAAAGGACGCCAAGATCATCCAGGTCGACGCCGACCACAAGATGCTTGGCCTCGTGAAGCCAGTCGACGTTGCCATCCATGGTGACGCCGGCGAAGCCGCAACCGCAATCCTCGAGCGCCTGAACGCTCGCACCCTCAAGTGCGACGCCACCAAGGACGAGCGCGCCGCAACCACTCGTGAAGAGGTCGACGCTTGGGAGGCCGAGCTCGACGCTTGGATCCACGAGAAGGACGACTTCTCGATGCAGATGATCGAAGAGGCAGAGGCCGAAGAGGGCAACTGGCTTCACCCACGCCAGGTACTCCGCGAGCTCGAGAAGGCAATGCCGCCACGTGTCATGGTCTCGACCGACATCGGCAACATCAACTCGGTGGCGAACAGCTACCTCCGCTTCGAAGAGCCACGCAGCTTTTTCGCGGCAATGAGCTGGGGCAACTGCGGATATGCACTGCCAACGATCATCGGCGCCAAGGCGGCCGCACCAGATCGTCCCGCCGTGTCCTACGCCGGTGACGGTGCTTGGGCCATGAGCATGACCGAGATCATGACTGCGGTCCGCCACGACATTCCTGTCACCTCGATCGTCTTCCACAACCGCCAATGGGGCGCAGAGAAGAAGAACCAGGTCGACTTCTACGGCCGTCGCTTCGTAGCGGGCGAGCTCGATGGTGGCGAGAACTACGCCGAGATGGCCGAGACTTTCGGTTGCATCGGCGTGCGTGTCGACGACATCAACGAGGTTGGGCCAGCACTCAAGGCAGCGATCGACGCTCAGATGAACGAAGGCAAGAGCACGGTTATCGAGATCATGTGCACCAAGGAACTGGGCGACCCGTTCCGTAAGGATGCACTCTCCAAGCCAGTTCGTCATCTCGCCAAGTACAAGGACTACGTCTAACGAGCGGTCTCGATTTGTTCTTCACGGTGAGTCCTTCGCTCGCCAGCATCGGCGGTCTCGCCTCCGGCTGCGCATCGCTTTGCTCGCTTGCAAAGTCGGCTTCGAGCCACCGGCGCTGTCGGCTACGGACTCACCTGAACAAATCGAGCCCACTCGCCAGCCGAAAGGCAGCTCCGGACGCCGTTTCGGTCTCGCCGAGCTCCAGCTCATCCAGGAACTCGCAATGCTCGTGCCCTCGTGTGTCGTTGCCGACCGAGGTGCAAGGATCGGGAGGTGGACATGGATTTCGAGCCGATCACGTTTGAGGAGTACGAGGCGGCGTATCGGCGGTTCATTGCTTGCTTGCAGGAGACTGGGGTCGAGCACACCGAGGCCGGATTGGATCCGGAGCATCAGCGGTTTGTGTATTTCGTTCAGGGGGATCTCGATCCTGTCACCCACAGGGTCCCGGGCGACGATTGCTACGACCGCGAGTTTGCTGATGCCGATGAGCGCTGGCAGTACCAGCAGCAAGCGCCGTTGATGAAGGCGACGTTTGACCGAGCACTGGCATTCTTCGCAGACCGCGGCGTCACCGAATTCCCCGAGGGCTACGTCGAGTCGGAAAGCCTTGGCGGGCTGATTCAACACGCCGTGTCGATCCATGGCGAACAGGTTGCACGTGACTACAGCCAAGCAGAGCAAGCGCACGACGTTCGCCAGCGCATGGAGCAGTTGGAAACCCAACCAGCACCCGCTCCGTGGGAAGAGCTGGCCACTGTCCAGAACGGAAGTTTCCTCGCCGTTGGATTGTCTGATGACAGTCGTTTCTGCCTCGTGGTTGGTCACCATGGTCGCTCAGTCGTCGACGTCACCACGGGTGAGGAGGTCGCTCGAGTTGAGAGCCACGATCTCGATTCATTCCTTTCGCGATCGAACACTGTCGCAGCAGGAATTGGACCCCTGGACGGCGTGAACATGCCGCTCGCAGGCTTGTGGGGCGGGGGACTACCGAGTTCGACGCCCGATGGTTGGTATGTCTTTCGGATGCCGAAACAGTGGTCGGACGAGCGAATCGTTCTTCAGTGCCCGGACGCCAACATGTACAGCTCGTACAAGGGTTTGACGCAGATCGCAGCACCGTTGTCGGAACTCCGGGCTGTCGGGTTCACGCTCGACGGAGCGGTGCTTGTGGTTGCGACGAGCTCCACTCTGCAGATCTGGCGCCGGCCGATGCCCAATGAGACCACAGGCAACAAGACTTCTACAGATAGCGTGCGATCGTGAACGAATCCCCAACAGTTGATGTGAGCGTCGATGAGGTCTTCGGCTTCACGACCGATCTGAAGGTGCAGGCGTTTGCCGAGCCCTCGGACTGGACGCCTGCGGTTGATCCGGCCTACTCGTTCGATCCTGAGGTGACGCTCGCGATTCTCGCTGGGTTCACCCATAACCGGCGTGTCTTGGTTCAGGGCGCTCATGGCACTGGCAAGTCGACGCACATCGAACAGGTCGCTGCTCGACTGAATTGGCCTGCGGTTCGCGTGAACCTCGATGGCCACATCAGCCGCATGGATCTCGTTGGACGTGACGCCATCGTTGTTCGCGACGGCGCGCAGGTCACCGAGTTCGTCGAGGGCATGTTGCCGTGGGCGTTGCAGAACCCCGTTGCGCTTATCTTCGACGAGTTCGATGCTGGTCGCCCCGACGTCATGTTCGTTATTCAGCGCGTGCTCGAGAAGGACGGGCGTCTCACACTGCTCGACCAGAACCGGGTTATCACGCCGCACCCGTCGTTCCGCTTGTTCGCCACGGCAAACACCGTGGGCCTCGGCAACCTCACCGGCCTCTATCACGGCACCCAGGTGCTCAACCAGGCACAGATCGACCGCTTCAACGTGGTTGCCACGCTCAACTATCTGGCTCCCGAGAAGGAAGCGCAGATCGTCCAGGCCCAAGTGCCAAACGCTGACCCCGCAGTAATCGACAAGATGATCGCTGTTGCGGGCCTCACTCGGGACGGCTTCGCTGCCGGCGACCTGTCGACGGTGATGTCGCCCCGCACGGTTATCAGCTGGGCCGAGAACCTCGGCATCTTCGGCGACCCGAGCTCGGCGTTCCGACTTGCGTTCGTCAACAAATGCGACGAAGCCGAACAACCGCTTGTCGCCGAGTACTTCCAGCGGGCATTCGACACCGAGCTGGCATGAGCCTTGCTGAGCGCTTGCGCGAAGGTAGCCCCGAGCGGGCCGTGAGCGTAGCGAACACGAGCGGGAATGGTGCTGAGCGCTTGCGCGAAGGTAGCCCCGAGCGGGCCGTGAGCGCAGCGAACACGAGCGGGAATGGTGCTGAGCGCTTGCGCGAAGGGAGCCCCGAGCGGGCCGTGAGCGTAGCGAACACGAGCGGGAAGTAGAGCGCGCATGGAGGCTGTCGGTCGAGCAAGAGAGCGCAATGGTGCTGCGGTGCTTCGCGCTCTCGGGCGATCGCCTGAAGCCGAGTACCGCGCTGGCGTTCTCGCGATCCGCGACAAATCGGTTCCGCTCGCTGCGCCATACCTGCTCCAACCCGCGCCAAACGGAGCAGGGGACGACGGCGACACCGACGCCGGGTTTGCCCGCGGCGTGTACGACGCTATCGGTGTGCGGCTTCGCTATAGCGATCCCGAGCTCTTCGCTGCCACCGAACCAACCGAGGTCATTGCCCGAATCGTCTTCGACATGTGCGAGCAGCTGCGATGTGAGTCGCTGGTTCCCGAGTCGTTGGTGGGCACCCGACGCAACATGGATCATGCGTTTCGCCGTTGGTGTCGAGGTGAGGAGCTCACGAACACTGCTGGCGGGTTGCTGATCTTCACTGTCCTGCAGGTCGTTCGCTCTCGCCTCATCTCGCCGATCCACGACGAGCTCATCGAAGACCAGATCGAGTCGACCCGAGCGAACATCTCGCCGATTATCGGCGTGGCGGTCAAGGGCCTTCGAGACAACCGATTCGATCAAGCAGCGTTCGCTGTACCGGCCCGCTCGTTAGCCGATGCCATCAACGACATGATCGTCGACGGCGATGGCTCTCCTGAAGACGAACAGGCCACCGAGTCCAATTCGACCATTCTCATTCCGCCGGAGTGGAGTGAGGTCGACATGCCTGAGGGCGAAGCGGGCACCGGCGCACCCGCCGAATCTGCCGGCGGTGATGTCCAGGGCATCGAAGCGGTCGGCGACTACAAGGTCTACAACTCGGCGTACGACATCGAGCAGCTCGCCGAAGATCTGTTTCCGTTGAGCCGTCGTAGGTTCCTGCGTACTCAGCTGGACGAGCAGATCGCTGCACAGGCCGTCAGCCCGTTCGCGCTTGCCCGTCGATTGCGACGGTTGTTCTTGGGCGTCGAACGAGACGGTTGGCGCTCGGGTGAAGAAGAAGGCGTGCTCGACGCTGCTCGTCTTGGGCAGGTCATTGCGAACCCAATGAACCGGGCAGTGTTTCGCCAAGAGCGGTACCGGCCAACCGCTCCGGCAGTGGTGACGTTCCTCCTCGACAACAGTGGCTCGATGAAGCGGCAACGTCACGAGACGGTGGCTGTTCTGGTCGACACACTTTCGCGGGCCCTCGACCTTGCGGGTGCGACAAGCGAGATCCTCGGCTTCACTACTGCCAGTTGGAATGGTGGTGAACCACGAAACGAGTGGCGCCGCGAAGGTCAGCCTCCGTCGCCTGGCCGCCTCGCCGAGACCAGCCACATCATTTACAAAGACGCCGACACGCCGTGGAAGCGCAGCCGCCATTCCGTGTCGGCGCTTATGCGGACACAGCACTTCCGCGAAAGCGTCGACGGCGAAGCAATCGTGTGGGCCTACAAGCGGCTGATCGAACGACCCGAACCCCGCAAGCTCCTTGTCGTGATCAGCGATGGAGCTCCGACCGAGGCAGCCACCCGATATGCGAACGGCGGTGACTATCTCGAACGCCATCTCCGCGATGTTGTCCGCTACATCGAGCGCGAAGGCAGCGTCGAGATCGGCGCGATCGCCATCGACGAGCCGGTCGATTCACTGTTCATGAACTCCGTCGAGATGGACCTGTCAGGCACGCTCACCCTCGGCGAGTACGGTCTACTCGAACGACTCTTCGGCACACACCGTTAGCTTCGCCTGCCGGCAACTACCTGGTCCCGCTGGACCAGGGGCCGAACGTCGTGTCACACTCCCTGAGTAGGCTGACTAGCGAAGCTTGCGAGCACCGTCAGCCTAGGAAATGGCTGGACAGGCTCGCTCTTACTTCGCAGCTGCAGAGTCCCAGTAACCGCGCTGAAAGGCGATCTTCCCATCCAGGATGTGGAAGAACCCGCATCCACGAAGCCCGATGGGGTCCGACCACTCGATGATCGCCCACTCGCCATCCTCGAACAGGTTCTCCACCACGCAGGTCATCGATTGGCGAGCAAAATCGTCCTCGAACATCTGCTGGATTGCCTCACGTCCGACGACAGGCTCAAGCACCACCTGATGGTTGACCGCATCGTCGTGATACAGCGCCACAACTGCGTCAGCATCGGCGGCGTTAAACGCCGATACCCAAGCTCGGAGGACATCTTTGGGCCGAGGTGAATTCATCGCCAATGCTCGCACAGTCTTTGGTCGTGCCCGCGACGTCAGTGATTCTCGTCAATAGAGGTGTCTACTCGAGCGGCTCTTCAGCACGCACCGCTAGCTCTTCTTCCGAGAGAACCGGGCGCCGCTCCCGATGTAGTCCTCTGAGTGGTTCTTGTGCTGCTCCTCGTCGACGGCGATTTGGCGAAGCATGTCTCCGACGGTTGCATGGAAGCCATAGTCGCCTCGATAGGCCGACTCCCATGGGGTTTCGTCGAACTCAGGGTGCTCAGCGACGAAGAGGGCGTATTGCCGCATGGCGTGATCTTCGAAGTCGCTGTTGAGTCGGTACGACCATTCTGGCTTCACTACGAAGAGCAGCCATGACAGTTGGTAATACAGGAACGAAAGGATCTGCGGAAACACCCGGTCGAAGAACCAGCGGCGCTTGTAGCCCTTGGCTTCGAGAAACTCTTCCATGATCAACAGGTGCCAGAACTCGTTGTCCTGCTCATCGCGAGCGAGGTTCACTCGGTCCTGAATGCTGCGGCTGAACGAGTGGTCGCGGTGGTTCTGCGTCTGTGCAATGTGGCCAACGTGTTCCCACGCCATGTACGGGACGCGGGCGACCAGCTCAACAAAGGCGAAGAACTCGAAGCTGCGGCCTTGAGGGAATACGTTGTTCGCAGTCCAAAAGAGCGTTCGCGCTGGGACGCCGTATCGATAGGTCGGCGTGTTGAGGAAGCGCTCCTGTTCAATCCTGAGTTCGGCCGGACTCAGCGGCATGCTGAAACAAGACTGGTAGGTGTTGGGCTGTGCGGGTCGCCCAGTGATGTCTGGCTTTGCGTCGTCCTCAAGGATCTCGATGGCTGCCGATGCGGTTTCAATTGTCATGGACCCATCGTCATGGGAAACGGTCAAGTTCCACAGGGACCTTTGTCCCGACTACGCCAAGCGACAGAGAACTATCGACGTTCCTCGCTGGGGTTCTTCGGCTCCGGTTACTATCGAAATTGCCCCCAAGGGCGGAGAGCTCGGATGGCTGACAAGACACCGGCTGAGAAAGCCAAATTCGAATACCGCGTGTGGGGCAAGCAAAAGAAGGCCCGCAAGCTTCTCGACTCCATCGGCGAAGACAAGACCGACGAGACGATCGAAGACTGTTATTTCCTTGGCGACGACCAGGACTGGAATGCGAAGGTTCGCGACAGCACGCTGAAGATCAAGCAGCTCGTAGCTGAGGAGAAGGGTTTCGAGCAGTGGACGTCGCAGCTCCACCACGAAAGCGACTCAACGCCCGCTCCTTTCGATGAGCTGTTCGACGATCTGCACCTCGACCGGTTGAACCGTGGCAAGTCGTTCAGCATCAAGAAAGCAGTAAAGGGTCTCGACGACGACCATGACGCCCGTCCGGTCTTCGTGACGAAGCACCGCGTTCGGTACCGCGTCGGTTCGGTCCGCGCGGAGGTCACCGAGATCATCATCAAAGACACGGGTGACGAGCTTCAGACGATCGCCATAGTCGGCGACGATTTGGACGAGCTCGTGGCGCTCCGAAAGAAGCTCGGCCTCAAAGGCTCCGACAACGTCGCCGTCCACGTCGCTATCGATGCTGCAGTCGAGGAATAAGTCTTCCAATTCGGAGAGTCCGCGCACCATCAGGCAGATTGGTGGAGCTGAGTGGCGGATTAGGGACAGTCCCTCATTCGCCACAGCGGTGTGGGGGAAGTAATGGAATCGGGCGTCCTTTCTGACGTGCTGCTACCGCTAGCGATCGTGTTGATCATGATCTCGATGGGCATGACGCTCACCGGTGAGGACTTTCGCCGATTGCAGGGACAGAAGAAGGCGGTCGGCGTCGGGCTCTTCTGCCAGCTAGTCGTGCTGCCAGCGCTTGGCTTTCTCATCGCCTGGATCTTTGGGCTCGCCACGGTGTTTGCCCTCGGTATGGTGCTGCTTGTTGCCAGCCCTGGTGGGTCGACATCGAACCTCATCGTCCACGTCAGCGATGCTGACCGTGCGCTGTCACTCACCTTGACGGCACTCTCGAACATTGCAGTGTTCGTGAGCATGCCGCTGCTCATCGGACTCGGCCAGCGCGCCTTCGGCGACCTCGACGGCGATGCGGCAGTGCCGGTCGTCGACCTGATCGTCCAGATCGCGGCGCTCACGGTTGTTCCGATTGCGATCGGCATGTTCGTGCGAGCTCGCAATCCGAACTTCGCTATCAATGTGGAAGAAGCGGCGAAGCGAATAGCAACGATTGTGTTCTTTGCCATCATCATCCTCCTTGTCATCCAGAATTGGGGGACCATCGTCGACGAGGTGCCCGAGTTCGGTCCGGCGTTTGTCGCACTGAACGCGGTGGCGCTAGCTGCGGGCTGGTTCATCGCAAACGCGGCTGGGCTGAACAGCCGTGAAGCGACGACCGTCGCCATCGAGACGGGAATCCAGAACTCGACCCTGTCGATTGCGGTTGCGCTTTCGGTGTTCAACTCCGACGACCTCGCCATCGTTCCCGGCCTCTACGGATTGTGGATGCTGTTCACGGGCTTCGGGTTCGCCTACTTCATGAAGGCTCGCAACCAGGCGTAGAACGTCGCCAGCTTTTCGAGTGGCGGCGGTCACAAGTACGGTGCAAGCGGCTGCAGTACAAAGGGGTACGTCGCAATGTCAGTTACTGATGAGACCGGGTCGACTTGCTGTGGGCCGGGCTATGCCAGCCCGGGCGATGCGATTCTGGCCGACCGCGAGAAGCTGCTCTACACGGTGGCGTTGTACACCGGCACGGGCATCCAGAAGCCCGACTACTTGGCGACGATCGATGCCGACCCGGAGAGCCCCACCTACTCCCAGGTGATCCATCGCCTCGAGATGCCCGGCATCGGTGATGAGCTCCATCACACTGGGTGGAACGCGTGCTCGTCGTGCCATGACGATGCGTCGATGAGTCGCAAGTATCTCCTGCTGCCTGGGGTTCGTTCAAACAACATCTACGTCGTCGACACCGCAACCGATGCAAAGGCGCCGTCGCTGCACAAAGTCATCGACGGCGACGAGATAAAAGAGAAGACGAACCTGTCCGGTCCGCACACGATCCACTGCTTGGGTTCGGAGATCATCATCTCGTTCCTTGGCGATGCTCAGGGCGAAGCGCCCGGCGGGTACTTGCACGTCAACGAAGACTTCGAGATCGTGGGTCGGTGGGAGAACTCGATGGGCGACATTCCGTTCGGCTACGACTTCTGGTACCAGCCTCGACACAACGTGATGATCAGTTCGGAATGGGCTGCGCCAAACACGTTCATGCCCGGCTTCGACCTCGAAGAGGTCGGCCACCTCAAGTACGGGCGGCGCTTGCATGTGTGGGATTTCGAAAAGCGCGAGCCAGTGCAGACCATGTACCTCGGCGAGGACGGGCTGCTTCCGCTCGAGGTCAAGTTCCACCACAACCCTGACAGCACTCACGGGTTTTGTTGCGCAGCGTTGAGCTCGAACGTCATCCACTTCTGGAAAGACGATGACGACAGTGAAACCGGCGTGGGCGAGTGGAAGTGGGAGAAGACGGTCGACGTCGAAAACGAACTGCACCCCGAGTGGCCCATCCCGCTTCCCGGTGTGATGTCGGCGTTGCTGGTCTCGATGGACGACAAGTACCTGTACGTGAACAACTGGCTGCACGGCGACATGCGCCAGTACGACATCACCGACCCGCACAACCCAGTGCTGACCGGTCAGGTGTTTATGGGTGGTCTGCTTGGCAAGGCCCCGGTCGTGAACGGGGCTGAGGTCGCCGGCGGTCCGCAAATGTTCCAGTTGTCGCTCGACGGCAAACGCCTCTACGTCACGACTTCGCTGTTCTCGACCTGGGACAACCAGTTCTACCCTGAGATCCGCACCAAAGGCGGCGTGATGGTGATGATCGATTGCGACGTCGAGAACGGGGGTATGACCATCAACGAAGACTTCATCGTCGACTTCGGTCAGGAACCCAACGGTCCAAGCCGCTGCCACGAGACCCGCTATCCCGGTGGCGACTGCACGAGCGACATCTGGCTCTAATGGCGACCTGGAACATCACTGTGGCCAATCAAGGCGGGGCCACGTTTACCGTCGACGCTGAGCGGCCGCTGCTCGACACGCTCGAAGAACATGGCGTCGACCTTCCCTATGGCTGTCGCTATGGCGGCTGCATCACGTGTGCTGCAAAGGTCACCGCCGGCGAAGTCGACCAGTCAGAGCAGGTTGCGCTCAACAACCGTCAACTCAACAACGGATACGCCGTGCTGTGCGTGGCTCGACCTCTGTCGGACTGCACACTCGACGTCGGCGTCGACAGCCACGACAAGCTCTATCGCAACCCGTTCCTCGACCCGCTCGAGCCGCACGAGCTCAAGCCCGATATCGCGCAGGAGAACCCCAATGGCTGAATCCGATCTTGAGATCGCCGAAGAGATCGAACATCGCTACCACTACGACCAGGACTACTTGGCCGAGATCCTCCGATCGGTCAAGACGATTGCGATGGTTGGGGCCAGCGCAGACAAGACCAAGTTCAGCTACGGCGTGCTCCGCCAGCTGAGCGAGATCGGCTACGACATCATCCCGGTCACACCGAACCCGAAGACGACCGAGATCCGAGGCCTGAAGGTCTATCGGTCGCTCGCCGAAATCGACCGCCCCGTCGACATGGTCGACGTCTTCCGCCCGAAGGAAGAATTCTACGGAATGGCCGAGCAGGCAATAGCAATCGGCGCCAAGGTGCTGTGGGGCCAGATTGCGGTCTACGACGATGAGGCCGCAGCGCTCGCCGAAGCCGCCGGACTGAAAGTCGTCATGGACCGCTGTCCGAAGATCGAGTTGTTCCGCCCGTTCTGGAAGCCTCGCCTCGACCTCGACTTGAACCTTCCCGACAAACCGGGCGCTCCGCTGACATAGCTCAGCGTGGGCAGACCTCAAGCGGTCGTGCTCGCTACCCTGGGCGTCTGCCATCAAGGGGGAACGCCATGACCGCAACCGAAGGATCGATTCTCGGAAACGCCGTACTGCGCCGCGAAGACCCGACGCTGCTGCGTGGCACCGAGCAGTATCTCGACGACCTCACCGCCGAGGGCATGGTGCACGTCCACTTCGTGCGGTCCACGATTGCGCACGGCACGCTCGTCGATGTCGACATCTCCGAAGCGGAAGGGATGCCTGGAGTTGTCGGTGTGTACTCCGCATCGAACACCGATCTTGGGTCGATGCCGTACGGGTTCGGCCACCCTGGGTTTGGACGGCCACTCTTCGCCGCCGATCGGGTCCGTCAGGTCGGCGACATCGTCGCTGCCGTCGTGGCCGAGACGCGCGATCAGGCGGTTGACGCTGCCGAGGCGATCTTCATCGACTACGACGATCTTCCCGTCGTGATCGATATGCGGACCGCTGCCGACCCCGGAACCGAGCTCCTGTTCCCCGAGACCGAAACCAACGTGTGCTTCCACACCGAGCTCGGCGACGATGATGCACTCGAAGGCGCCGACAAGGTCGTGCAGCTCACGATCGAAAGCCAGCGGCTTGCCGGTGTGCCGATTGAACCGAACGGTGCGTTCGCCATCCCGACCCCAGGTCAGATGATGGTGTGGCTTCCGAGTCAGAACCCGCAGGCGATCGCTGGGCAGCTCTCGGGTCTCGTCGGGATCGACATGCCCGAGCTCCGTGTTGCGACACCAAAGGCCATGGGCGGTGGGTTCGGTTCCAAGGCCGGGCTCTACGCCGAGCACGTGATCACCACGAGCCTGGCCAAGCTGCTCGATCGACCCGTGAAGTGGATCGAGAGCCGTAGCGAGAACATGGTCTCGATGGTTCACGGACGGGCCATGGTGCTCGATGCATCGATGGGGTTCGATGCCGAGGGCAACATCACCGGACTACACGTGCACGCGATTGCCGACACGGGTTGCTACCCGGTCGTGGGTGCCGTGCTGACCACGTTCACCCAGATCATGATCCAGGGCGTCTACAACATTCCCAAGCTTCGGTACACCGCCGATTCGGTTGTGACGAACACGACCCCGGTCGGGGCCTACCGCGGCGCTGGCCGTCCAGAAGCCACCCAGATGCTCGAACGCCTTCTCGACGTAGCCGCAAATGAGCTCGGCATCGATGCGGTCGAGCTCCGGCGCAGAAACTTCATCTCGCCTGACGCGTTCCCGTTCACCACCCACTCGGGTGCCAACTACGACAACGGCGAATACGCCATGAGCCTCGACGCCGCACTGGCTGCCGCCGACGTGCCATCACTGCGAGCCGAGCAAGCGAGTCGCCGGGCAAGCGGTGCTGCCAAGCAACTCGGCATTGGCATCAGCACCTACGTCGAGGTCACCGCACCAGCTGGGCTGCATGTTGAGTACGGCAAGATCGAGATCACACCCGAGGGCAAAGTCATCGGCCGGGTCGGAACCAGCGCACACGGCCAAGGCCACATCACGTCGTTCTCGATGATCATCTCCGACTGGCTCGGCGTGCCGATGGACGACATCACGATCCTTCAATCCGACACCGGTGAGGTGCCAAAGGGAGCGGGAACCATGGGGTCGCGCTCGCTGCAGACCGCCGGCTCGGCCATGTACGTCGCATCCGAGACCGTGTTCCAGAAAGCACAGAAGCTCGCAGCGCACCTGCTCGAAGCCGCACCTGAAGACATCGTCAAAGCCGACGGCGGTCTCGGCGTCGCAGGCGTGCCCGCAAAGGTCGTCAGCTGGGCCGAGCTCTACGCTGCCGCCAACGACGACTCGCAGCGGCCGGCCGACGTCGAGCCTGGGCTCGAGCACGAACTCGATTTTGATGGCAGTGATTCGACCTATCCATTTGGCTCGCACGTCTCGGTTGTCGAGGTCGATGTTGAGACCGGCGCGGTCGAGATGCTGCGCCACGTTGCGGTCGACGACGCCGGCCGAATTCTCAACCCGATGATCGTCACTGGCCAGCAGCACGGTGGCATTGCGCAGGGCGCGGCTCAGGCGTTGTTCGAAGGCATCCAATACGACGAGTGGGGGAACCCGGTCACGTCGAATCTGGCCGACTACGCCATCCCGGCCGCTAGCGAGTTCATCTCGTTCGAGGCCTCGAACATGGAAACCCCGACGTTCCGTAACCCGCTCGGCGCCAAGGGCATCGGCGAGTCCGGAACAATCGGCTCAACACCGGCAATTCACAACGCCGTACTCGATGCAATCTCGCATCTCGGCGTCCGCCATATCGACATGCCACTCACCCCCCGCAAAGTCTGGGCGGCCATCAACTCCTAACGAGTGGCGGATTAGGGACAGTCCCTAATCCGCCACTCTCCTGAAGTTGCTAGGTGTTGTGTCGTGAACCCAACCGACAGAGATAACCGACGACGCGAGCTCGAAGCGATTCACGCTTAACGGTGTCTTGGACCGTTTCGCGCACATCGTCTTGGAAGTGGTCGCCGTCAGCCCATCGTTGAAGATCCTCAGCCAGTTCAGCAAGCATTCGGTAGTCCATCGAAAGGCCGTGCTTGTCGACCGATCCGTCAGCAAGTCGTAGTCGGAGCTGTTGGTGGTCATAGGCGACCTTCGAAACGTCGTCTCGGGTGTAGGTGCGCGTCCGCGTTATCGTGCGGACTTCAAGGTCGTGAAAGGTCGCTCGAACGCCGAGCCATGAGCGATGGCGAAGCAAGACGAACGCCATAAACGCCATCGGGGCCGCACCGAAAATAAGCTCGATGCTGTTTGCTGATATGTCGCCGCCGTCGAACCTGATCCCGTCGAGAAACGGAGCAGTCCATACCACCATTGCTAGAGCAACCAGCAATGCGTTCACGCGGCGGCGCGAGTCCGGGACGTGCGAGAGCACAATCTCGTCATCCATGCCGCGCGGTTCGTGCGCGGCGTTGAGATCCACGCCGTACATGTACCGATGATCGGATCTTCTGAGTGGCGAATTAGGGACTGTCCCTAATCCGCCACTCTGCAGACAAACATGCGCACGACCGGCTGACCAGATGTCCGGACCAATCGGTTCGGCGAATTGAGGCCGGAGGTGTCCTTCAGGGAATGCAGGTTTCTACGGTGCCTGCATGTCCGAAAGTGTGTTTCCCGATGCCCGACCATTTCCGGTCAACCTCCGGCTCGCTGGCAAAGCTGTTCTGGTTGTTGGGGCGGGTCTTGTAGCGCACCGGAAGATCGGCCAGCTTCTTGAGGCCGGTGCAAACGTCACTGCAGTCGGCCCAGAAGTGCACCCAGCACTCGAGCAGCTGGCTAGCGAACCACTTCCGGTCGGGTCGTTGACGCTGGAGCGCCGTCGATACACCTCGGGTGAGGTTGGGGCCTACCTTCTCGCTGTCACATGCACCGACGATCCGGCGGTCAACTCCCGTGTACACAAGGACGGCATTGCCTCCGGCGTCTGGGTGAACTCGGCCGATGATCCCGAGAACTGCGAGTTCACGCTCGCCTCGGTCGTGCGCCAAGGCGACCTCCAAATCACCATCTCAACCGAAGGTCGCTCGCCTGCATTGGCGATGTGGCTCCGCAAGAAGTTCGAGCGAGAGTTCACCGCCGAATGGGCCGAGCTGCTCGACCTCCTGTCCGACGTGCGAGACGAGGCCCGCCACGAGCTCGGCACGAGCGAGATCCACGGTTGGATCGAAGCCCTCGATGCAGGTGTTCCCGAGCTCGTCGCTCAAGGCGAACACGATGCAGCACGTCAGGTGCTCCGAGAGCATCTCGGACTCTCCAAAGCCGCAACCGAGTTGAAGGCGAGCGCATGACCGTTCACCTCGTCGGAGCCGGCCCGGGCGACCCCGAACTGCTCACGCTCAAGGCCGCACGCCTCATCGGACGCGCCGATGTGGTGGTCTACGACCGACTCGTCGGCGCTGAGATCCTCGACATGATCGCGCCATGGGCTGAGCGCATCGACGTGGGCAAGGACCCCTACGGCAGATCAGTTCCACAGGTCGAGATCAACCAGATCCTCATCGAGCAGGGAAGCCGACATTCCTCGGTTGTTCGCCTGAAAGGCGGAGACCCCTACGTCTTCGGTCGTGGCGGGGAAGAGGCGATCGCACTCGCCGCCTCCGGAATCGACGTTGACGTCGTCTCCGGAATCACGTCGGCGATCGCCGGCCCTGCAGCTGCGGGAATCCCCGTGACCCACCGAGGAACCAGCAGCGGGTTCACCGTCGTCACCGGATTCCAAAACCCCGACAACCCACAGCGTCTCGACTGGGACGCGGTGGCCAAGCTCGGCACGACGCTCGTCATCTTGATGGGGGCATCACGAGCCCAAACCATCCGCGATGCCCTTCTCGATGGCGGGGCGCCTTCGACCACGCCGGTCGCCGTCGTGCATCGAGCAACCACTAGTCAGCAAGAGGTGTCCCGCCTGACTCTCGCCGAGCTCGGCGAAACCCCCGTGGCGAACCCATCGATCATCGTCGTTGGGCCCGCCGCTGCGCTCGACCTCGCCCGTATCTCCACGACCGCAACCGAAGTTCCTCCATTCGAGGCCACCCAAGGAGTCATCCCATGGCTGTCATAACCCCCCAACTTCCCGACGTTGACCTGACGCCGCCAGAGGTCACCGACCCCGACATTGCTTCGGACATCGCGAAGTTCGAAGAGCTCCTCCCGCAGTACCTCGCCGGCGAGATCGACGAAGACGTGTTCCGAGTGTTCCGGCTTACCAACGGCATTTACGGCCAGCGCCAAGGCGGACGCAACCAGATGATCCGGGTGCGGATGCCCTACGGGAGCATCACCGCCGACCAGCTCGACATGCTTGGGTTCGTGGCTAAGAACTACTCACGCCAGTGGGGTCACATCACCACCCGACAGAACATCCAGATGCACTTTGTGCAGCTCGAGCTCATCCCCGAGGTTATGAAGCACCTCGGCTCGGTCGGGCTGTCGACCCGCGAAGCCTGCGGCGACACCATCCGCAATGTCCAGGGCTGCCATCTTGCCGGCGCATGCCCGTACGAAGTGCTCGACGTGAGCGCCTGGGCCGAGGCCGCCAACGACCACTTCATCCGCAACCCACTGGGCCAGCGCCTGCCCCGCAAGTTCAAGATCAACTTCTCGGGCTGCGACACCGACTGCGGCCAGGCGATGTTCAACGACGCTGGCGTCATTGCCGTTACCCGCACCCTCGACGACGGCACTATCGAAGCTGGCTTCCGTGTCTTCGTCGCCGGCGGACTCGGTGCGAACCCACACGCTGCCCTCGCCGTCGAAGAGTTCACGCCCAAGGAGGAGCTACTGCCCACGATCGAATCGATCCTTCGCGTCTTCGAACAGACGGGCAACCGCTCCAACAAGCTCCGGGCTCGCATGAAGTGGGTCGTTGGCGAGCTCGGCTGGGAAGAGACCCAGCAGCGAATCCTGTCAACCCGCAAGCTTCTCATTGCGTCATCGAGCTGGCCCGGCGGTATTCCTGAAGCGGTTGAGAAGGCCGGAGACGCACCGGCTGGCCGAGGCACCGGACCCATGACGGCAATTGGCCATGGCGTCAACGTCGCATTCGGTTCGCAAACTCCTTACGACCGCTGGGAAGCCGCCAACGTTGTGCGCGGTGCGGCCAACGGAACCGTCTCGGCCTACGCGTGGTGCCGCCTTGGCGACATCACCGTCGAACAGTTCCACGGCATGGCATCGATCGTGCGTGACTTCGACGTCGAGGTCCGCGCAACCAACCGCCAGAACTTCATCCTTCGCGGGCTCAGCGATGAGCAGCTCCCCGAGCTCCATCGCCGTTTGGGCGAGCTCGACATGGCCCAGCCTGGCGCCGAGCTCGTGCGCGATGTTCTATCGTGCCCCGGCGCTGACACGTGCGGCCTCGCGGTGACGCAGTCCCGCGGTTTGGCCTCGGCCATTGGTGAACAGCTCGAAGAGCATGGTCTGGCTGAAGTATCAGGCGTGCGCATCAACATCAGCGGCTGCACAAACTCGTGCGGCCACCACCACACGGCCGATATCGGCTTCTTCGGCGTCGAGCGTCGAGCCCATGGACAGAGCGCTCCCGGCTATCAGATGTTGCTCGGCGGCCATGTCGGTCAGGAACAGATCCAGTTCGGAGCGAAGGCCCTCCGACTTCCCGCCAAGGCAGCCCCAGAAGCGGCGATCCGCGTCATCCGTCGATTTACCGAAGAGCGAGACGCCGGCGAAGCTTTTGCCGCGTGGCTCGAACGGGTTGGCGGCGCTGACGCAGTTGCCAGCGACTTGGCCGACCTCGGCGTCTTCCCCGAACCAGCCCTAGCTCCTGACTTCTACGTCGACTTCGACGAGACCAGCCCATACGTCAAAGACGTGGGCGTATCTGAGTGCGCAACCTGATCGTCAGCAACGAACTGAACCTCACCTATGAGCGGAGACCGCGATGAGTAGAGAACGTGAAGTACATCAGCCAGGCGTATTGGGCTTGGCCGCAGCCGAACGGTTAGCTCGCCGGCCCTGGCCCGCTCGACCCATCCGGCCCGACATCGAAGTGTCGTTCGAGTTCTTCCCGCCGAGCACCGAAGCCGGCGGACAGTCCCTCGGGGAGTGCGTTCGGGAGCTTGCGGCGTTTGCTCCCAGCTTCGCGAGTGTCACCTACGGGGCTGGCGGTTCGACCCAACTCAAGACGCTGGCAACACTGGCGGTGTTACGAGAATCGACTGAGCTCGGTCTTGCCGGGCACCTGACCTGTGTAGCGAAATCGGCGGGCGAGGTTCAGCAGGTGGTCGATGCGTACCTCTCGGGTGGTGTGCGCCGAATCGTTGCGCTTCGAGGGGATGCACCCGAAGGCGGCCCGAACGGCGGCGTTGCCCCCGATGGCTATGCGACGGCCGCTGAGCTCGTCCGAGGGATTCGGTCGCGTCCGGACGGTGACGCGTTCGACATCTCCGTCGCCGGGTATCCCGAGACGCACCCAAAAGCTCAATCAGCCGATGCCGACATCGAGAGCTTGAAGGAGAAGGTTGACGCAGGCGCTGACCGAATCTTGACGCAGTACTTCTTCGACAACGACGACTTCAGGCGGTTCTTTGAACGATGCCGAGCGGCCGGAATCAACATCCCAATCATTCCGGGCATCATGCCCGTCACGAACTTCGCACGCCTCCAACGATTCTCCGCTCGATGCGGAGCGACGATTCCGTCATGGATGGAAGAGTTGCTCGGCCCACTCGATGATGACCCGGCAGTGCAACGGTTGGTCGCCGCCACGGTGGCCGCCGAGCAGTGTCGTGACCTGCTTGAGTTCGGTATCCGCCAGTTTCACTTCTACACGATGAACAAACCCGAGCTCACCGCAGCAACGTGTCGAATTCTCGGTGTTCGTCCTGCGCCGGTTGCGCTCGACGTCCGTGAGGATGTTGGCTAGCGCTACACCTTGCGAGCGAGCGTCATGCCGAAGTCGCCGTTGCTGTCGGTCCACTGCTGGACGACGGACAAGCCAGCCTCGGCGAGCTCGGCGGCGACACCATCGAGGTGGAACTTCGCGCTGATCTCGGTGTGAAGCTCTTCGCCCTCGGCAAAGTCGACAACCAGATCAAGATCGTCAATACGAACCTGTTGGGCTTTGGTGCTGCGGATGCGAATGTCGATCCATTCGTTCTCTGCATCCCAGTCGGCCGCATGCTCGAAGTGGTCGAGGTCGAAGTCGGCGTTGAGCTCGCGGTTCATCATGGTGAGCAGGTTCAGGTTGAACTTGTCGGTGACACCTTCGGCATCGTTGTACGCAGCCCACAGTCGTGCAGGCTCCTTCACGAGGTCGGTGCCGAGCAAGAAGGTTCCGCCCTCGTTGAGGGCGCTGGCGACATCGGCGATGAACTTCGTTCGGGATGCCGGTGGGAAGTTGCCAATGGTGCTTCCGAGGAACGCGATCATGCCGGTTCCGTCGATCGGTGCGAGTGGGATGTGGCGATCGAAGTCGCCGACGACGCCGCCGATCTCGACACCTGGGTAGTCGTCGCTGATTTCCCCTGCGGCGAGACGGAGCATCTCGTCGCTCACATCGAACGGAACATATCGCTTAAGGACGCCGGCCTTGGCCATTGCGTCGAGGAGCACTCGACTCTTCTCGCTGGTGCCCGATCCGAGCTCGACCAATGTGTCGGCGCCCGCTGCGGCGACGATCTCGTCGGAGTACGTCTGGAGAATCTCGCGCTCGGCGCGGAAGGGGTAGTACTCGTCGAGTTTGGTGATCGCGTCGAAGAGCTGCGAACCGAGCTCGTCATAGAACCACTTCGCCGGAATCGACTTGTTAGCGGCGGTGAGTCCGTTGCGGACATCCTCCTCCAAGGTGGTGCGCCACCAATCAGGCTCGAGGTGCACGTCGATGGTCGTGGTTTGTGTAGCCATTGGAGGTCCTCTGGTTGGGGGAGAAGTGGCGAATTAGGGACAGTCCCTAATTCGTCACTGACTAGCTGGTGACGTTGCGGGCGAGCCGAAGGCCCGAGAAGTGCCAGCGAGTCGCTGGATAGAAGAAGTTGCGGTAGCTGGATCGCACGTGGCCCGGGGGAGTGGCGACACATCCGCCGCGCAAGACCCACGTGTTCACCATGAACTTGCCGTTGTATTCGCCAACGGCGCCATCGGCTGTTTCGAAACCGGGGTATGGCGCATACGAGCTCGACGTCCATTGCCAAAGCTCGCTGAACATCTGGCGGAGTTCGCCGGTCGGTGGCTCGGCGGGCTCGGGATGAACGATGTCTCGCTCGCCAGCACCGGACGGGATCGACACCGTCGCCGCGGCATGCTCCCATTCGGCTTCGGTTGGCAGCCGTGCACCAGACCACGAAGCAAACGCATCTGCTTCGTAGTAGCTGAGGTGACTCACCGGCTCGGCCGGGTCGATAGGACGGAGTCCGGTGAGGGTGAAGATCATCCACTCTCCGTCGATCTCGTACCAGTACTCGGGTGCTCGCCAACCGGTCTTCTTGACGGTGTGCCATCCATCGGAAAGCCAGTGCGCCGGACTGTCGTAGCCACCGGCGGCCATGAACTCGAGCCACTCACCGCAGGTCACGAGGCGATCGGCCAGCTCGAACGGTTGGAGCAACACGTCGTGCTGGGGCAGTTCGTTATCGAAGCTGAAGTCAGCGCCCTTGTGCCCGAGCGATGTGATGCCTCCCTGGAAACGAACCCACGAGACGTCGCTTGGCTCGGTTGCTGCAGGATCGTCGACGTTGGGATAGTACGACGGGGCCAACGGGTTCAACGAGAACAGATGCTTGATGTCCATGAGCAGAAGCTCTTGGTGCTGCTGCTCATGATGAAAGCCAAGAATGACCAGCTCACGCACCTCGGGCGACAGATCGCCGTCGAGCAATTGAAGCATTGCCTCATCGACGTGGGCGCGGTACTCGCCGACTTCGACCGCGTTCGGACGGGTGATCATGCCCCGCTCGGCTCGTGTATGTCGAGGGCCTGCGGCTTCGTAGTACGAGTTGAAGAGGAAGGCGTACATCGGGTCGAGCTCGTCGTACCCATCGAGGTACGGCTTGACGAGGAAGGTCTCGAAGAACCAGGTCACGTGGGCCCGATGCCATTTCGTAGGGCTGGTATCGGGCATCGACTGGACCACTTGATCCTCAGGGGAGATCAGCGAGGCCAGTGCCTCCGTGCGACCTCGGACTTCCCGATAGCGCGCAGAAAGATCGATCACAGTACTGATGGTAACCAGGCGATGAGCGGAGAATATTCCGTCATTGGCCACATACCCTACAAATGCGTGGATTTGTCTGGTGGCGGCGTAGTCTGTCTCGATGTCGTTCTCGCTCGACCGAACAAGTCCGATGCCTTTGTGGGCCCAGCTTGAGGCCGAACTCCGCCGCCGGCTTGAAGCCGGCGAATTTGATGGTGGCTTTCCAACCGACGCGCAGCTGGTGAAGCGCTACGACGTCAGTCGCCACACCGTCCGTGAAGCGATCCGGCATCTGAATAAGGCAGGCGTTCTTCGACGTGAACGTGGTCGTGGAACAGTGGTCAATCGAAGCGCAGAGTTCGAACAACCGCTCGGTGGGCTCTACAGCCTCTTCCGTTCCATCGAGGACGCCGGCGTTGAACAGCGCTCCGAGGTCATTGAGGTGGGCAGTCGTCAGAGCGCGGAGGCTGCAGGTCACCTCGGGCTGAACGACGATGCCGAACTGTTCTACCTTGAGCGAATTCGATTCGCCGGCGACCTTCCCCTCGCAGTAGATCGAGCATGGATGCCGCTGGCCGTAGCCGAACCGCTGCTAACCGCCGACTTCAGCCACACCGCGTTGTACGACGAGCTCGAGCGAGCAACAGGCGTCCGCCCAAACCGAGGCTGGGAACGGCTGGCTCCGGTCTTGCCGAGCTTCGCCGATCGCGAACGCCTCGACCTCGGGCGCAACGACGCTGCGTTCTTCCTTGAGCGTCTTGGTCAACACGAGGAGCGGATCATCGAATGGCGCACGACGACCATTCGTGGCGACCGGTACCGCTTTGTTGCGGATTGGTCACTTCATGAAGGCGGCGGCATGCCGCTCCGTGCGCGAATGTGAGAATCCGCCTAGGTAAAGCGACCTAGCCAAAATAATCGGAAAAGCTTCTCAAGTGTTGAGAAATCAACCGAATATCACCCTCCGTGCCGACTGTCACGCGGTGTTCGCTAGGATTTTCACGCTCGGGGTGCGTACTCTTGCGCCCCGTGAGTAAAAGTTACGATTCTGTTACGCCCAAGCGACGCCCTGCTATTCGGGGAGTCCTCGCCGTCACGGCCATCGTCACCATCTTCGGTGCATCGGTCAGTGCCGCCCAAGAGGTCGACGTTGAGCCAGTGACCGCTGTTGTCGCTCAGGCCACGCTCACCCTCCCCACCACAACGAGCACCACGACCGTCGCTCCGACGACGACTGCTGCGCCAGCGACGACGGCAGCTCCAGTTGTGGCCGCTGATGAGGCGCCGATCGTCGACGAGCTCGTCGAGCTTTCCAGCGAGGACGCTGCGCCTGCAGGCTACGCACTCATCGATCCTGTCGACCTCGAACTTCCAGCTGACCTCGAGTCTCCCGCCGACCTTGACGATGCCGAGAGCGATGCACCTCAGAACCTGAGCCTTGCCGATGCTGCGGCTCCGTCCGACGAGATCCTTGAGCTAGTTGCTCGAGTCGAGGAGAAGGACCGTCAGATCGCTGTTCTTTCCGAGCAGCTCGCCTACCTTCGCCAAGCGCAGCTCACGAACCAGGTTGCCTCAGACCCTGGTGTCGACGTTGGCTCGTTGTCGACGAAGGCTCGGCTAACTCGTGCAGAGAATGCTGCAGCAATGGATTTGTGGCGTGCTGGCTACACCCTGGGTGGCGGCCGCAACCTACCTGCCTTCGAGAACACCATCCTTCCGTGCGAGAGCGGATCGCAGCCAAACCCTGACACCGCGGTTGGGCGCACCGACGACTGGGGTCGTTCCCAGATCAACCGTCCGACGTGGAAGAAGCGCTTTGAGTCGCTGACCGGCGCTGATTTTGAGACCGGCATCATCAACCCGACGCTAAACGGCTTCATGGCTGCACACGTCGAGCAAGAGCAGGGCCTTACCGCCTGGACCTGCTGGCGTAAGCGCTAGCTCAACCCACCGCTTCGGAATCTGGGAACGGTCGAGCACACACAGCGTGCTCAATTGCGCCTAGATCCCCTGGCCGGGCTTGGCTGGCTAGGAGAGGTCCGCGAGCAGTGCGACTGCCAACTTTGGCAGCGGTTTCTTTGCGGGCCAGACGGCTCGGAGATCTCGTTCGATCTTGAGGTTCTCAACCTCGACTTCGACCAACTGGCCGTCGGCGAGTTCGCTCGCAACGGCAAGCCGGCTTATCACCGTTGGCGAGTTGCCAGACAGAACGGCACTTCGAACCGCTGATGTCGAGCCCAGTTCGAGCACTGATACCGGCGCTCCGTGACCGGCATCGGTCAGCGCCTGCTCCAGGGCTTCGCGAGTGCCTGAGCCTTTCTCTCGCATGACGAGCGGAGTCTCGGCGAGCTCGGTCATGTCAATCGAGGTCCGAGTAGCCCAGGGATGTTCGGGTGGGACGACGGCCACGAGTTGATCGTGGCCGACGATCTGTTCCTTCATCGATGGGGTCTTGAGTGGCGTCTCGATAAAGCCAAGGTCGGCTTCGCCGCGCTCGAGCTCGCTTAACACGTGGGTCGAGTTCTCGACATCCAATGCCACGGTGTCGCGTGGGTGCTCTCGGGCGAAGCGGCCAAGCCAGGTCGGCAGGAGGTATTCGGCAATCGTGTAGCTCGCTGCGATGCGGAGACGGCCCGATTGTTCAGCCTTGAGTGCTTCGAGCCCTGCCTCAAGATCGTGCGCTGCGCGAAGGATCGCGTCGGTCCAACCCGAGACAACGATCCCCTCAGGTGTTGGCGTTGAGCCACGGGCTGACCTGTCGAGCAATTTCACCCCAAGCTGACGCTCGAGGTTGCGAATCCGGCTGCTCGCCGATGGCTGGGCGATGCCATGCATTTTGGCTGCTCGACCAAGGCTGCCGAGCTCGACAACCGAGGCGTACAGATCGAGCGCGGTTAGATCGGGGAAACTCGCGGAGAGTGGCATGCCATAGACTATAGCTATGACCTCAAAGGTCAGAGGCTCCTTCTATGAGTGTGTTCTAGGGCACATACTCTAGGGGTGACAAAACTCGGCTTTCTTCTCGACAGTGACAACTGCATTGGTTGTCATGCCTGCACGGTCGCCTGCAAGAGCGAACATGACGTTCCGCTCGGCGTAAACCGGACGTGGGTCAAGTACATCGAAACGGGCACCTTCCCCGACGTTGCACGCAAGTTCAACGTCATGCGCTGCAACCAGTGCGAGGACGCCCCGTGTATGGCGATCTGCCCAACGTCGGCGCTCTTCCGCTCTGACAACGGTGTGGTCGACTTCCAGGACGACGACTGCATTGGCTGTAAGTCATGCATGAACGCCTGCCCGTACGACGCGCTCTACATCAACCCCGAGACGAACACGGCGCATAAGTGCAACATGTGTAATCACCGCCTCGAACAAGACCTCGAGCCGTCGTGCCAGATCGTGTGCCCGACCGAGGCAATCATCATTGGAGACCTCGACGATCCAACCTCGAAGATCAGCCAGATGATCAGCCGCAACGATGTGGCTGTTCGGGCTCCCGAGCAGAACACCAAGCCGAAGGTGTTCTACAAAGGCGCCGACCAGGCTGCACTCGACCCGACCCGCACGGCGATTGCGAACGACGGCATGATCTGGGCCGACACCACCGACCAGCACCCCTCCGTTCCTGTCACGCTCGGAAAGAAGCCGGTCGAGATGGACGGCGTTGTCGCTCGAACCGCATACACCACCAAGCACAAGCCAACGTGGGGTCAGATGGTGTCGGGCTACCTCGTCACCAAGGCGATTGCGGGTGGCGCAATGCTCATTGCAGCGCTGCAGGTGCTCCTCGGACACGCTGACGCCCAAGGCACGGTCGGCGTGATGGCTCCCCTCGTCGGACTCATCTTCCTCGGCATCACCTCGGCGTTGCTGATCGGCGATCTCAAGCAGCCGACTCGCTTCTACTACTTGCTCACGAAGGGCAACTGGACGAGTTGGCTGGTGAAGGGTGCCTACGTTCTGATGGCGTTCAGCATCGTGACCGGCCTGTGGTTCATCGGAGGAATCCTCGAATCGGAGAGCTTCCTGAAGGTCCTTGCCATACCCGCCGCGCTCACCGGTGCTGCAGTTGCTGGCTACACCGCGTTCTTGTTCGCTCAGTGCGAAGGTCGCGACCTCTGGCAGACGCCATTGCTGCTGCCGATGCTTCTCGCCCGTGCGGTCACCGCAGGCGCAGCCACATGGCTGATCGCCGATGCTGTTCTTGATGTGCGCTCACCCGATGCCATCCGTTGGGCATTGGTCGGCGGCGTCGTTGCCGTCCTTGCGCTCAGCTGGATGGAGACCGTCAGCCACGGCAGCCGCCACGTTGAGCTCGCGGTTCACGAAATGGTCAAGGGCAAGCACAGCCAGATGTTCTGGGGCGGCATCATCTTTGGAGCGATCGTTCCGCTCGTGCTCACCATCTTCGCCCTCACGATCGGTGGCTCTGACGCCGGCGCAGTATCGCTCGGCACCTTCGCCGGCATCTTCGCCCTCGTCGGCATGTTCCTGTCCGAAACCGCCTTCGTCCGCGCCGGCCAATCCGTCCCCCTCTCCTAGAAAAATTTCGTGGTTCGAACACACAGGATGTGTTCAAACCACGAAATTTTCGCCAGAAAGTTCGAAAATGACTGATCTACAGAAGTATCCACCGCTCAAGGACTGGCACGACGTCACCTCGCTCGACGCGAAGGCCTGGCCGACCAAGGTCGAGAAGCACCACACCCTTGTGCCGACCAGCTGCTTCAACTGCGAAGCGGGATGCGGTCTGACCGCCTGGTTCAACAAGGACACCGGCGAGATCGAGAAGGTCGAAGGCAACCCGGAGCATCCCGCGAGCCGTGGCCGCAACTGCGCCAAAGGTCCGGCAACGCTGAACCAGATCTACGACCCTGAGCGCATCATGTTCCCCATGAAGCGCGTCGGCGAGCGTGGTTCGGGCCAGTGGGAGCGCATCAGCTGGGACACCGCACTGCAAGAGCTCGGCGAACGCCTTCGTACGGCGTTCAAGGAAGACCGCCACAACGAGGTCATGTACCACGTGGGTCGTCCAGGAGAAGAGGGCTACACCAACCGCGTGCTGCAGGCATGGGGCGTCGACGGGCATAACAGTCACACGAACATCTGCTCGTCGAACGCACGCATTGGATACCAGAGCTGGATGGGTCACGATCGTCCGTCCGCCGACTACGCCAACGCTGACGTCATCTTCCTTATCTCGGCTCACCTCGAGTCGGGTCACTACTTCAACCCGCACGCACAGCGCATTCTTGAAGCCCAGAGCCGCGGCGCCACCGTCATCGTCTGCGACCCGCGTCTGTCGAACACCGGCTCGAAGGCCGACCACTGGCTGCCGACCTGGCCCGGAACCGAGCCGTTCCTGTGCCTGTCGATCATCCACGAAATGCTCGAGAACGACACGTGGAACAAAGAGTTCGTCGAGCGCTGGGTCAACTGGGACACCTTCCTCGCAGAAGAGTTCCCCGACATGCCGAACGACTTCGCCTCGGTCGGACCGGCGCTGAAGCAGCATTACGCCGAGTACACCCCTGAGCGCGCCGAGCACGTTACGGGCATTCCTGCAGCCCAGATCCGCGAGATCGCCGACATCATCGGCCGTCACCCAACCAAGTTCGCCTCGCACAACTGGCGTGCAGCCGGTGCCGGCAACATGGGTGGCTGGCAGGTCGCTCGCTGCTTGTTCTTCATTGCGGTCATGACCGGTTCGGTCGCCACCGAAGGCGGCACCTCGGGCAACGGCTGGAACAAGTTCAAGCCAGCCGCCCCGCTCGGCGCTCCGGGCATCGAACGCTGGAACGACCTCGAGTGGCCAAAGGAATACCCGCTCTCGTACCACGAGATGTCGATCCTGCTTCCGCACTTCCTCAACGAGGGCCGCGGCAAGCTCGACACCTACTTCAGCCGTGTATACAACCCGATCTGGACGAACCCCGACGGGTTCTCGTGGATGGAAGCCCTCACCGACGAGGAGAAGGTCCACTGCCACGTCGCACTGACGCCAACGTGGAACGAGACCGCCTGGTTTGCCGACTACGTGCTGCCGATGGGCGTGGGCGCTGAGCGCCACGACGTGGTCAGTTACGAGACGCACCAGGGACGTTGGATTGCGTTCCGGCAGAGCGTGTTCCGCCGCTTCGCTGAGATCCAGGGCGAGGACGTCAACGAAGACTCCCGTACCCATGAGTTCAACCCCGGCGAAGTTTGGGAAGAGAACGAGTTCTGGATCGACCTGAGCTGGGCCATCGACCCCGACGGCGACATGGGCATCCGCCAATGGTTCGAGTCGAAGAAGAACCCGGGCAAGCCAATCGGTGTCGATGAGTACTACGAGATCATGTTCACCGAGAACGTGCCCGGCCTCAAGGAAGAAGCCGAAGCCGCTGGCGAGACGCCCCTTGAGTACATGCGCAACCGCGGTGCCTACTCGATCCCGGGCGACCAGGAAACGCCGTACGAGCGCAACATCGACCCGTCTGTAGTCGAAGGCTGCGAGAAGGACGAAGGCGGCGTCTACCGAAAGCCAGGAACGTCGGGCATGTGGGACGGCACCCCCGAAGGTCTGGCCGACATCAAGCTCGCTGGCCTCGGCGACGGTTCACCCGCCATCGAGATCGACGGCGAGCTTAAAGAGGGCTTTGTCACCCCGTCGAAGAAGCTCGAGCTGTTCTCGACCACGCTCAAGGACTGGGGCTGGCCCGAGTACGCCACACCGAAGTGGATCCCAAGCCACGTGCATTGGGAAGAGCTCGACATGGCCGGCACCGAGCGCATCTTGTTGCCGACCTGGCGCATTCCCACGCTCATTCACACCCGTTCGGCGAACTCGAAGTGGCTTGCCGAGATCAGCCATCGTCATCCGCTGTGGTTGCATCCTGAAGACGCTGAGAAGCTCAACATCGGTGAGAACGGACTTGTTCGTGTCACCACCCGCATTGGTCACTTCGTGATCAGCGCGTGGCAGACCGAGGGCATCCGCCCTGGTGTTGTCGCAGCATCGCATCACATGGGCCGCTGGCGTCTTGAGGAAGACAAGGCTCGTAGCTGGGGCGCTGGTAAGGCCGACATCAAGTTCCCTGATCGTCAGCCTGACGAGCGCGGTGTGTGGAAACTCAAGCGCACCGATGGCATCCGCACCTGGGATTCCGACGACGACGACACCAACCGCATCTGGTGGACCGACACCGGTGTGCACCAGAACCTGACGTTTGCCGTGCAGCCCGACCCGATTTCGGGCATGCAGTGCTGGCACCAGCGGGTGCACGTGACTCCTGCCGAGCCGGGTGACCAGTACGGCGATGTCGTTGTGGACACGAACAAGTCACGCGAGGCCTACCTCGAGTGGCTCGACAAGACCCGTCCAGCACCTGGCCCCGGTGGCCTGCGTCGCCCGCTGTGGTACGCCCGTCCACTCAAGCCAACCGCACCGACCTACCTCAGCCCAGACGCGTAGCTCGCTCGCTAGTGGCGGATTGGGGACTGTCCCTAATCCGCCACTGCTAGAACATCGGTGTGACCGGAGAGATACGTTCGCTCAACTCGTTACGAGGCATCGCCGCGCTCATCGTTCTGGTCTCACACTTCTCTGGAGCGACCGGGTGGCTAGGGGAGTATCCGGCGAGCGGCTCCGGGCAGCTCGGCGTGATGCTGTTCTTCATCCTCAGCGGCTTTCTGATGGGGTATCTCTACCTACATCAGCCGGCTACCAAGGCGACGATCCGGCGATACGCCGTTTCCCGCGTTGCACGTGTTGTCCCGCTCTTTGCTGCGGTCGTGGCGCTCTCAGCGGTTCTTCCTCGGGTCGGTATCGCCGGGGTGCTCTACGACCTTCCAACCCGCAGTCAGGTGATCTCCCACGTGTTCCTCTTGTCGGGCAAGAGCATCTTGTGGACGATTCCAACCGAGCTGCAGTTCTATCTCGTCTTCGTGATCTGGTGGATCGTCTACCGGAAGGCACCGATCAAGGCGCTGCCAATCGTGGCTGCAGTGCTGAGCATCGTCTTCGCCACGAGGCGCTTCAGCGGCGAGTTCGGCAGCATCCCGTACGAGTTTCGCCTGCCGCAGGTCATTCCGTATTTCGCCATTGGGGTGCTGTTTGGCTTGGCGTATCGGAAATGGCCAGAGGGCAGCCAACGGCAACATCCCGCATTCGCTGCCGTTCTTGTCCTGGTCGTCGGGCTCTACCCGAAAGTCTTTGAGGCGATCGTCGGCGAGCGCCACCAGCTATGGCGAGACGCACGCGTCTTCGTCGCCATGTCGCTGATCTTTGCCGTCATCGTGTTTCTGGTCCCCAAAGATTCACCCGTGTTGGCGAATCGCCTCGGTGACTTCTTTGGCCAGATCTCGTACTCGCTGTACCTACTTCACGTTCCCGTGATGTGGGCCGTGCGCAAGCTGACGCTTGACGACACGTTGCGGTTCGTGATCTTTCTGGCCGCGTCAGTTGCCGTGGCGACGATCAGTTTTCAGTTTTTCGAACGCCCTATGGCGCAAACTATGCGACGACTGGCGTTAGCCCGGGGCGAAGAGGAATCTCTTCGTTCGCCTCTTCGCTAACCAGCGCAGCAGTCAGTGCAGCCAGTGCACCTACACACATCGATCCAATTGTCATTGCGATTTTCATAGGTCCTCCCGCAGTTCCGTATGACCACTCGCTTGTACAAGTAGTACACCCAATTGTGCCGTTTGTCTCACCAGGAGAGAATGGGTATTGGTCCCCTGTGGACAACGATTTTCGGGCCTGGAACAGTCGAAATTCGACTAACGAACGTTGGACCTATATCGAATAGAGATGCGGGCTCTATCGAATAGATGATGTCGCTGGATGCTCTGTGAACGGCGTCTATTCGGCTTGGACAGCCATCGGCGGCGATCTACGTTCTGTGCATGATCGAGATGCCTGTTGAAGAGTTCGTCGACCCCCATATCCACCTCTTCGACCTCAAAGGCACGCCGCGACCAATGCAGCCGTTAGGCAAGCTCTTCGGCTGGAACGAGCGCGTGCTCCGATTCATGGCCACCAAGCTCATGCCGAACGACACGATTGCGTTCTTCGGCGACAAGACCGACCTACTCGGCGACTACTTGCCGCCGCACTACCGAGCCGACACAGCCTCGTCGAAGGTCGGTCGCTATGTGCATATCCAGGCTGGTTGGACCGACGACAAACCGCTCGATCCGGTAGGGGAGACAGCGTGGCTCGACGCGCTCGAGGATGGCCCGGCCGGCATCGTCGCACACGCAGACCTCTCGCTCGGCGCAGACGTGGCGCGAGTACTCAAGGCCCACCGGTCCGCCAGTTCACGCCTGCGCGGTATTCGGCACATGCTTTCGTGGCATCCCTCCGACACCATCATGGACTTCGCCCACAAGGCTGAGCTCAGTCGAACGTCGTCGTTTCGTGCCGGGTTCGACCAGCTCGCCGAACATGACCTGTCGTACGACGCATGGTGTTACAGCACCCAGCTTGGCGAAGTGGCCGAGCTCGCCGCCTACAACCCGAGCGTCCCGATGGTGTTGTGTCACGCCGGTACGCCCATCGGCTATGCGGGTGAATACGGCGGCATTGGGGTGTCGACCCAAGAACGAGCCCGCATCGGCGACGAATGGCGAGCGGGAATCGACGCAGTCGCTGCGCAGGGACACGTGCACTGCAAGCTCTCCGGCCTCCTCATGCCGGTGCTCGGCTTTGGGTACGAGTCGTCGTCAGCACCAACGGTTGCGGAGCTCGTCGACAAGCTCGGCCCGATCGTCGAACACTGCATCGATGCGTTCGGGCCTGAACGATGCATGGTCGCATCGAACTTCCCCGTCGACCGCGTCGGCGCTAGCTACCAAGCCGTCACCGCAGCGATGGTCGAGATCACTGCTCGCTACGGCGCCGACGCACAGCAAGCCATGTTCGCCGACACCGCTGTGTCCTTCTACCGGATCTAGCTCTTGGCCTTGGCGGTCACTTCGGTAGCAATCCCGCCACGAACGTTCTGGGCAAGCGTGACTTCGACGTCGGCCACCCCATCACCAATCGCGGCGATGTGGTCGGCCAGCTCGCCTACGAGGTGCTCGGCGAAAGTGCGTTTGTCGCGATAGGTCGTCAGCCACAGCTTGAGCGACTTTGATTCGATCGCCTCGGTCACTGCGGTATAGCTCAGCGTCGCCGAATAGATATCGGGTTGGATTCCCTCGACCGCTGGGCACAAGGCTTGAAGCTCGTCGGTGTGGAAGACCACCCGTACCGGTCGGTCAACTGGAAAGGTGTCGAGCCGGCCATATTCGTCCTGGCCGACGCTGCGGCCAAGCATGAAATCGTTATCCATGATTCCAGGCTATGACCCCTGGAGCGCCGATTCTCGAACAACGAAAGAACACTCAAGTGCGCGATCGGCGTAGTCGACCTCTTCAGCATGTTCTTCCAGAATCGTGGCAAGTCGAGCAAACCTTCTCGTCAGCAAGAGCTGTCGATCCGATGGTGGGAATGGGCATTCTCGGAGCCATCAGCGACCAACCCAGTGCTCGACCGCACCGGCGAGTTTGCCCACCGAAACCAACCCCAGGACGTGTTCTTTCTCGCTGGCACGTTCGGCACGCAGGAGATGCGTAAGTGCGTTGTTCCCGCAAACACTGAGGTGTTCTTCCCAATCTTGAACATCTTCGGTGGCCGCTTTGCAGACCTAAGTGACCCGTTTCCCTCACCTCAGCTCAAGGCCGAGCTCGACCGTGCCCCACTCGAGATCCAGTACATCGAGAGCAACCCGGCAAAGGTCACCGGCGTTGCTGGCAACCCCATGGAGATGCCAGGAACATCGGTCATCAAGAGCTCGGGATACTGGTGTCACCTGGAGGCTGTGCCTGCCGGCCGTCATCACCTCAGCTTTGCGGGTGTGAGTCAAGGTTTCGGGGTCGCCGTCGACTACGACCTGACAGTGGCGGCATAGCGCCGAGCTAGCGTCCGCCGGGCATCTCATCGGAGCGACCGAGCTTCTCCAGACGGCGACGAATCCAAATTGGCGATTCGTAGTGCTTGCCCTCTTCGGTGGCTTTCATCATCTCGCCGTCAGCAGCCCACACATGGCAGCTATCGCGCACGAATGACTGCGCGATCGCCGCCTGCTCTTGGTCGGTTTCTTCGTAGTCCCATGGCTTAGGACTATCGGGGTCGGCCATCTGCATGGAGTACATCGACTGGATTGCCACCGGGGCCATTGCCTTGAGCAGCGCACCAACGTGCGTGCAGCCGTTCGGCCCGCCGAACAACGTCGTGAGTTGTCGGGAGAACCCGCGTGCGATCGATGAGCCGACGAGCTGTTGGTAAGCGCCCTCGATCGACGGGCATTTCTCATGGGGATGCGTGTCCAGAACGACCTCGACGGTCTGAATTTCGAGAAACGGGTAGCTCACCACCAAGTCGACGACCATGTCGTGGACGTCGAGCGTCTCAGTATCGTCGGGAACGTACAAACCGGCGGGCTTGGTGTCGGTTACTCGTCCCCGGACTCGCATGGTCTGTCCATCGATCCGATACGACTTCACGTCGTAGGTGCGCGTATGGATTGGGATCTCAGTTTCGCCGGGAGGCGTTGGGATTCGGGACTCGATGTTCGTCACGTTGCCACGGTACTCGGGGCGCTCGACCAGTACCGACCCGTGGACTCCTAGCCTTGAGGGATGACCACCGTTGTCGCTCTTCAGCTAGCCAAGGCCTCTGGCCTCGAAATGTCGCCTCGTAACGTCATCGAGATCCTCGACGGTCACGGCATTACCGACGACCGCTACGAGAACGCCCGGCATCGCCAGGTGACTGTCCAGTCGCTCGAAGAGATAGCGCTCGCCGAAGCCGAGGTGGGCCGCGAACTTCCGGCGATTCATACGCGCCGCAACATCACGCTGGCCTCCGGTCTGCTCGACCGTACGCCCGGCGCACGTATCCGGATCGGTACTCCTGGAGGCGACCACTGGGTCGAGCTCGAAGTGGTGCGCGATGCGGCCCCATGCAAACTGCTCGAAGACAACCTCGGACGCGACGCCAAGCTTGCTCTGCACAAGCGCGCTGGTGTTTGTTACCGCACGATCAGCGGTGGGCAGATTCGGCTCGGTGATGAGATGGTTGTCGTGTCACACCACGAAGCGGCAACTGGCTAAGCCCTACCGAACCTCGACGACGACCTTGCCCTTGGCTCGTCGTTCAGCGAGCTCCTTGATGGCATCGGCCCCCGCTGACAGTGGGTACTTGCTGGTGACGTGCGGCTTGATCTTGTCGTCGGAGTACATGGCGAAGAGCTCAGCCACGTTGTTGGCGTGCGCCTCGGGGTTCACGAACGTAAAGGCTCCCCAGAACACGCCGACGATCTGACACGACTTCAGCAACGCAAGGTTCAGCGGGATTTTCGGTATGCCAGCCGGAAAGCCCACAACAAGAAAGCGACCTTCCCAGTTGAGTGCCCGAATGGCGGGCTCGGCGAAGTCGCCTCCAACCGCGTCGTAGACGATGTCGACTCCTCCTCCGCCAGCTTCCTTGATCTGGGTCGACAGCGCCTTCTGCTGATCGCGATCGAGCGGGCCCCGTGGATACACAATGCCGCTGTCTGCCCCGTTGGCAATGCACAGGTCGACCTTCTCCTGGCTCGAGCAGCCAGCGATGACCTTGAGGCCCAGCGCCTTGCCAAGCTGCACGGCAGCAAGGCCGACGCCGCCTGCTGCACCAAGAACGAATAGCGTCTCGCCCTCTTGGGCGTCGGCGCGCTGGCGGAGTGCGTGATGGCTTGTGCCGTACGTGAGGAGGAACGATGCGGCTTCGTCGAACGGCATGTCATCGGGGATTGCGTAACACGAGGCCGCGGGAACTGAGACCTGTTCGGCGAACCCGCCGTGACCAGGGGCGGCAAGCACCCGGTCGCCAACCGCCAGCGTCGTAACGTTCTCGCCCACCGAGGAAACAACGCCGGACACCTCAGCGCCCGGCGCGAACGGGCGCGGCGGTTTGACCTGGTACAGATCCTCGATGATGAGCACGTCGGGAAAGTTGACCGAGCTCGCATGCACATCGATCACCACGTCATCAGCGCCAGCAACGGGTGCATCGACATCGGACAGAACGAGGGTGTCGGGGCCGCCGACCTCAACGGAAAGAAGTGTCTTCATGGTCTCTTGCTAGTCGATCTGACTAGGGTCTGCCCAAGTCACAAATGTGAACCGCGAGGTACGGCAGGCGTACTTACGGTGCACATTTGTCTATGTGGGAGTTGTCTTGAGCGACGAGAGTAGATGGTGGGACGGAACACAGATGGCCGAGGCCGTTGCGTCTGGCGATGTGAGCGCATCTGAAATGCTCGAGGCTGCGATCGAACGCAGTGAAGCGGGGGAGCCGAAGCTCAATGCGATGACGCTGCGATGGTTCGACGAGGCGCGCAGCATTGCGGCGGAATCACCGGGCGGTCCGTTCGGTGGAGTTCCGTTCTTGCTGAAGGACTTGTGGATCCAGTACGCCGGGCAGGGTCGAACCGACGGAAACGTAGCGCTCGCGGCGAATCCACCGATCTCCGCCGTAGATTCCGTGCTCACTACAAGGTTCAAGGCAGCCGGTCTGGTCACCTACGGTCGAACGGCAAGCCCGGAGATGGGGTCGATCCCGGTCACCGAATCCCACGCCCACGGCGACACCCGAAATCCATGGGACACCTCCCGATCGCCAGGCGGATCAAGCGGCGGCGCAGCAGCGGCGGTAGCTGCGGGGTATCTCCCGATGGCCCATGCGACCGATGGCGGTGGTTCGATCCGAATCCCCGCAGCGTTCTGTGGCCTCGTTGGACTGAAGCCATCCCAAGGCCGGATCACCATGCAAGGCCATGGCATCGAGAACGGCCTTGGTGTCGACGGTTTCGTCACACGGTCCGTCCGCGATACGGCGCGACTTCTCGACGCGGTCCACGGTCCGGGTGTCGGTGACACGGTCGCAGCGCCAGCGCCGACGCGCCCCTATGTCGACGAGCTAGCGAACCCGCCGGGCCCGCTCAAGATCGGCATGTTGGACGTTCACCCCTTTGGCAGCGAGCTCCACGCCGAATGCCAAGCGGCGGTCCGAAATGCTGCCGCAACGCTCGAAGCTATGGGGCATCACGTTGAGGTCGCTCACCCGGCCTCGATGGATAACAGCGAGCTCACCTCTCGCTTCATGGCGATGTGGTTTGCGGGCCGACGTATGGGCGTGGCGAACATGGGCCGTGCGATTGGTCGGGACCTCACCGAGGACGAGGTCGAGCCGCAAAACTGGGTGATGTCTGAACAGGCCAACTCGATGAGCGCCTACGACTACGCGGACGCGTTGGCCGCGGTCGCGCAATACCGCCGCGACACCCAGCAGTGGTGGGCTGATGGTTGGGACCTGCTCCTGACACCCACGATGGCTGGCATCCCGCCAAAGATCGGTGAGCTCACGGCCAAGCCCGGCGACCCGATGGCCGGCGTGGCTAAGGCGATCGACCTGTGTCCATTCACGCCGCCGTTCAACACAACGGGCCAACCGGCAATCAGCTTGCCGCTGCACTGGAGTGCAGATGGTCTTCCGATCGGCGTTCAACTTGTCGCTGCTTACGGACGAGACGACCTGCTCATCTCGGTCGCTGCCCAACTCGAACAAGCAACCCCGTGGGACGACCGCCACCCCGACATCAGCGACTAACAACGATTCATGGAACGCGCGGCTTTCGGGGTCAGACCCCAACGGCCGCGGAAGCGCCAGTTTTGTCAGTGCCGCTCGGTGCAGCGGCCGTTGTCGAGGTCGATCCAGCGCGTGATGCGAACCCGATCGAGCATCGACCGGTCATGACTCACCAGTAGAACGGTTCCCTCGAAGGTCTCAAGCGCCTGCTCAAGCTGTTCGATCGCCTCCATGTCGAGGTGGTTCGTCGGCTCATCGAGGACGAGCAGGTTCGCTCCCGTGGCCATGAGCAATGCAAGCGAGGCACGTGTTCGCTCGCCGGGTGAGAGCGTGTCGGCCAGGCGGGGGACGTGCTCAGCCCCAAGTCCAAACTTGGCAAGCAACGTGCGTGTGTCGGCAACGGACTGCTCAACTCCATGGGCCTCGGCTGCATCCATGAACTCGCGCAGCAGCGGGTGTTCACCCATCAGATGGCAGCGCGCTTGCTCGATCTCTCCGACCTTGACGCTTCGCCCGCAGTCGACTTCTCCAGCGTCGGGTTCGATCCGGCCAAGGAGGAGCCCGATGAGGGTCGACTTGCCCGAACCATTCGGGCCAACGAATGCGATCCTGTCGCCATAGGTGACGGTGAGGTCGACGGGGCCCAACCGAAAGCCGCCCCGCTCGACCGTTGCCTTACGTGCATCGGCAACGAGATCTCCGCTTCGTTCAGCACGTGGAATGTCGAGACGCAGCTCCCAGCCTTCGAACGGCTTCTCGTGCACTTCCAGGCGCTCGACGGCCTTCTGGGTTCGTGCGGCCTTCCCCGCAAGTTGTTCGGTTTGTGCAATCTTCCAATTACGAACGTGCTTGTCGTTCTCACCGGACTTGCGAACCTTGGCGCTGCCTTGCGATGCCCACTCGCGCTGTTGCTGTGCTCTACCGAGCAGATCTTGTTTCTTGTCGACATAGTCGTTGTACCGCTCGTACTGATGTTGGCGAGCGCGTTCGCGCTCGGTCAGGAAGGAATCCCAACCACCGCTGAACCACGCGCCTGTCCGGGCGTGCTCCTCAATCTCCAAGACGTCGGTGATGGTGTTCTGCAAGAACGTTCGGTCGTGGCTCACGATCAGGGCCGGTGACTCGAGGTTGAGCACCCATTCCTCGAGGCGGGCGAGTCCGTCCATGTCGAGATCGTTGGTTGGTTCGTCCAGCAGAACAACATCGAATCGAGAGAGGAGGACCGACGCCAACGAGGCTCGCGCTGCTTCGCCGCCCGACAGCGTCGCGGTTACCTGATCGAGCAAGCGGTCGGCGAGGCCGAGGTCGTTGCAGATCTGTTCGGCACGGGCATCGAAGTCGACCGCACCAAGCGTCATCCACTGGTCAAACGCGGTTGCATAGCGATCGTCAGCCCCGCGCGCTTGGACAGCGAGCAGCTGCGTTGCTTCGTCGAGCTCGCGTTGCGCCGCGGCAACGCCCGTTCTCCTAGCCAGGAAGGAGCGGACAGTCTCGGTCGGCGACCGAACCGGCTCTTGGGGCATCAACCCAACCGACGCCCCCACCGGCTGAAGCTCCACCTCGCCGGCATCGGGAACGATGAGGCCGGCAAGCGTGGCCAGCAGTGTTGACTTGCCGACGCCGTTCGGGCCAACGAGGCCGACCCGCCGACCGGGGCTCAGCGTGAGGTCAATCGAGTCGAGAACGAGAAGTGGGCCACGGGAGACCGTGAGGGAGCGCGCATGAAGTGAAGCAGCCACAAGGGCACCTTTCGAGAAACGAATGGGAGGATGGTCTCTGCGTTACTTCTTCACGTTGGTAAGCGTAGCCCAGAGGTGTGGCCGCATGTACTTCTCCACCCATGCAGGAGATTTCTGCCCCGTTTCAGACCTGACAGGTCGGTTTTGGGGCAGAGAAATTAGGCGCTGAACTGCATGACGCCGTCGTCGATGCGGGCTCGGCGGAGCTCCTTCTTGTCGGCGACATAGCGCTGGGTGTTCAACCACGGTTGACGGTCGCCCTGACGTGGGAGAAACGGCATCATCCGCTGCATATAGCCCGACGAAAAGTCATCGATGTAGGGGCGCTCAGGCATGTCAGCATCTGACGCTCGCAGGCGAGGCACGCACCGCTTCGCTCCGACGCTCGACATGTGATTCAACAGGTCGGCGACGTACTTGCAGGTGAGATCGACGCGCAAGGTCCACGACGCGTTGATGTAGCCAAACGTCGACATCAGGTTCGGAATGTCGGAGTATCCCATCCCTCGATAGGTCCAAGTCTGAGAGAAGTCGATGAGCTCGCCATCGACAACGAAATCCATCTCGCCCAAGGTGACGAGTTGTAGGCCAGTAGCCGTGACGATGATGTCGGCGTCGAGCTCATCGCCTGACTCAAGGAGGATGCCAGTCTTGGTGAACGTGTCGATGTGGTCGGTGACGACCGTTGCATCGCCCGCCTTGATGGCCTCGAACAAGTCGCCATCGGGCACTACGCAGAGGCGCTGGTCCCAGGGGTCGTACGACGGAGTGAAGTGGGTGTCGACGTCGTAGTCGGGCCCCATTGCCTCCCGAACTTCCTTCAGGAGCCGCTTGCGAACCAGATGCGGTTTCGTGCGAGTCTTCTCGTAGACGAAGTCGGTGTACCGCACGTTCTTCCAACGCAACACGCTATGCGCCAGCTTTTCGGGAAGCGCCGAGCGAACTCGCTGCGCAATCGGGTCGATGCTCGGAAGTGGCGCGACGTAGCTCGGGGAGCGTTGGAGCATCGTGACGTGTTTCGCGTCGGCCGCCATTGCCGGCACCAAGGTCACTGCAGTCGCGCCCGAGCCAATGACGACGACATTCTTGTCGGTGTAGTCGAGATCCTCAGGCCACTTTTGTGGGTGCACGACTGGGCCAGCGAATGCGTCACGGCCGGGGAACTCCGGCTCGTACCCACCCTTGTAGCTGTAATACCCGGAGCACATGAAAAGAAACGAGCACGTTCGAACCTCGGCCTTGCCGGTCACGCTGTTTGTGGTCGTCACGGTCCAGGTCGACGTCTTGGTCGACCAGTCGGCTTTGGTCGCTAGCTGGTTAAAGACGATGTGCTCGTCGACGCCGAACTCTTCGGCAGTCTCACGGACATAGGCGAGAATCGACGGGCCGTCAGCAATTGCCTTCTCTTCCTTCCACGGCCGAAAGCCATACCCGAGGGTGTACATGTCGCTGTCAGACCGAATCCCGGGGTAGCGAAACAGGTCCCATGTGCCGCCGAGGTCGGCCCGCCCCTCGATGATCGTGTAGCTGCGATCGGGGCATTCGGTCTGCAGGTAGTAGCCAGCACCGATTCCAGAGATACCGGCGCCGACGATCAGCACGTCGGTATGGTTCGGCGAGGTCACGAGGTCGATATTGCCAGAGATGACGTCGTCGCCGAGAGTCGACACGGCGGACTCTCTCAGAACTCTCGTATGTGCGACTCGCCGCTGTCGACGTTTTGACCGCGAGGTCGCTACTGTGCCAAGGCAGCTGTCGAGACTGGGGGGCATCGATGCGGGAACTGTGGGAACGACGTTATTCACTTCACCGGGACGACCGGGTCGAGTACGGCTGGCTCCTTCGAGAAATCCTTGGACGGCGATCAGTTCGGCTTCGGAGGCGAACAGATCGACGCATTGCGCGTTTTAGCCGAACAGGGCTAGCGGCGAGCGGAAGGTGAATCTCAAGACAATTCTGAGCGACTCGGTGTCATCGGTCGCGTTAACCATCGGTGCGCTCGGATTGCCGATCTCGCTCGCGGCGCTGCTCTTTGCTGGACCCCTTCAGGATGGGCTCGCCCGCGGGATCAGCTCGTTCATCTTGGGAAGCGCCATCCTGGCCGCATGGCTCGGGTGGCGATCAGAGGCGGTGCCCTCGTTCTCGACGGTTCAGGATGCCCCTGGGGTGCTGATGGTGCCCGTGGTGGCGTCCGTCGCTGCGTCGACGGGAAACTCGACCGACCTGCTCATCTTGCTCGCCGTCGCCGGCCTTGCAGCTGGAGTTGCGATGGTCTTGGCGGGCCGGTTCCGGCTCGGTGGCGCCGTGAGGTATTTGCCAACGACGGTGGTTGGAGCCTTCATGGCGGGCACCGGATGGTTCCTGGCCAAGGGCGGGGTTGCGGTGATGATCGGGCGAGATCCTGGGATCGACGATGTGTCCTCGCTCTTTGGCACGCTGCTCAAGTTCTGGCTGCCAGGGTTCCTGCTCGCAATCATCCTGCTGATGATCGCCCGGATGCGTTCGCTCCCCGCCGAGACGCCGAGCATGCTCATCGTTGCCTCGGCCGCGCTTTTTTATCTGTGGACCTACTCGACGAAGTCGATCGATGAGGTTGATGAAGAGGGTTGGTTGATCGGGCCTTTCCCTTCGAGCACCAGGGTGGAACCGCTTCGCCCTCAGGAGATCGCCGACTTTGACTTCGGGTTGGTCATCGAAAACATCGGATCGTTGGCGGCCGTCGTGGCTGTTTCGGTCGTTGCACTCCTGCTCAACGTTTCCGGTCTTGAGTTTGTATCCCGCAAGCCCATCGCCCAGAACCGCGAGCTTCGTCT
>CAKZVC010000026.1 GCA_937922235.1 uncultured Acidimicrobiales bacterium
GTCGACCTGTTTCCTGACCTCGACTTTGACGCACTCGAGGACCGGCTCTCGAAGACGAAGCCCTCCGAGACCATGACGAAGCGACTTGGGCGAAGCGGCATGTCGCCGGCCGCAATCTCGTTACTGCGCGAGTCGACCAACAACAACATTCCGGTCGACGCCGCAGAGATTGCTGAGCTCGCCAAAGCCGTGCCACTCGACGTTCACGCGATGGCCGATATCGACCGTGCGATCTCGTCGGTAGGCGGAATTCGCTGGTCCGAGGTGGACGAGCACTTCCAGCTCAAGGCGTTGCCGAACGTCTATGCCGTTGGCGAGATGCTCGACTGGGAGGCTCCCACCGGCGGCTACCTGCTGCAGGCGTGCCTAAGTTTGGGTCGAACTATGAGCCATTTGACGGCCGAAAGTGACTAAAACAGTGGGGTGTTTTTTCCGCAGGCGCGTCGAGTGTTTCCCCCGCTTCTCTTCGCGATCGGTGTCGCTGCGTGCACGTCGGGGATGGATTCTGCTGACACGGGGCCCTCTGACCCCGAGGAGTTCGCAAGCACTGACTGTTCTCAAGAAGGCTTAGGCGGCGGTGACGAATTCACGTTCACGGTCGCTCACGAAGTTGTTGACGGTGAGCTCGCCGAACCATGTCTTGGCGAGCCGAACCCGACGTTGACGAAGGCGTGGAACGATCTTGTTGACATCACGCCACCATTCCAGCTGAACGATCTCAGCTACTTCGGCGGATTCGACAGCGGAGGTGGGGGTGACGAGATCACGTTTGCATTCGTCAACACGGTCGACGACGAGGGCAGCTCGTTTCAGATGTCGGTCAACCTCGATGCGTATGCGAACGATGCCAACGAGGGTTTGCTCACGATGGCTCATGAGTTCACCCATGTGTTCACGGCGACTGAAGGCGAGCTCGACCGGTCGGTCTTCGATGCCGCGGAATGCGACACCTACTACAACGGGGAAGGTTGTTACACCCCCGATTCGATCATGGCCGAGTGGGTCAGGTTGTTCTGGGCCGACGGGTTGATCGATGAGGTCGACCCGGATGCTGAGGCGTCGAGCGCAGATGGTGAACAGCGATGCGCGGCCAACCCCGGTTTCTTCGGGCCGTACGCGGCAAGCAATCCCGAAGAGGACTTCGCCGAGAGCTTCAGCGCCTACGTGTACCAACTCAAGGCTGACAACGACGACCAACAAGCCAAGCTCGACTGGATCGACGACCAGGCCGGTCTTGCCGAGTTCCGCAACCGGGCAGTCGATGCTGGCAAGGGTCCGCTGCTCAACGGGTTCGAGTACTGCGGAACCGACAGCTAGTTCTCTCCAAAATTCCTGCATTTACCCACACTGGTTGTAGGTGAATGCAGGAATTTTCTAGGAGAAGCTGACCTCGAAGGACCCTAGAGGGCCGTAGTCGAAGCGGAACTCATCGCCTGAACGCACATCGATCGGGCGGGTGAACGAGCCGGCGAGGATCGTCTGGCCCGCTTCGAGGGTCTGGCCGGTTTGGGAGTAGCGCTCGGCAAGCCACACAATGCCGAGGGCAGGGTGGTCGAGGACGCCAGCAGCAACACCGGTCTCTTCGACGATGCCGTTGCGATAGCCGAGCGCCGAGATCCAGCGAAGGTCCGTGTCGCGTGGCTTCACCCTCGCTCCACCCGAAATGATGCCGGCGTTGGCAGCGTTGTCCGAGATGGTGTCGACGACCGTGCGGGTGCGCCCCGATGTGGGGTCCTTTCGAAACGATCGAGCGGCAATCAGTTCGACCGCTGGTTGCACGAAGTCGGTGGCATCGAGCACGTCATCGACGGTGAGATCGGCTCCATCCAGATCGGTCGACAGCGTGAACGCCAACTCGATCTCGAGCTTGGGGTCGCAAAAGCTCGCGGCATCGAGGGTTGTGTTTGGCTCGAAGACCATCGCGTCTGTGATGAAGCCCGAATCGGGCGTCGTGATGTTCATCGCCTGCTGCATCGCCCGCGACGTCAGTCCGATCTTGTGTCCGACGATGGTTTCGCCGCGGGCGATCCGAAGGTCTTGCCACGCCGCCTGGATCGCGTAGGCATCGTCGATGGTGAGGTCAGGGTGCTCTTCGGTGGTCTGCCGCATCTGGATTGCCGACCGTTCAGCCTCATCGAAGCGTGCGGCCTCGGAAGCTGCGAGTTCGGGTGAGATCATCAGGACTCCTCTGGCGAAAGGGCTTCGGCCAGCTCGTGGAGCTCGGCGATGAGCGATTGCAGACGACGCGTGCCAAACGACTTCTCGATCATGGCGTAGGTGGCCTCTGATTGTGGAGCGACCTTCGCCACGAGGCGAACACCGGTGGGCGAGAGGGCGATGACCGATCGGCGCTGGTCGTCGGGGTGGGTCGTGCGAGTGATCGCTCCATCATCTTCGAGTTTGGCGAGAATTCGGGTAAGGCTTGGGGCGAGCAGCGACGTCGCATCGACGAGAGCGCCGACGTCGATTGGTTCGCTGGCCGCATTGAGCGCTCGCAGAACCCGCCATTGCTGCTCGGTGAGGTCGTGCTCGGCGAGCAACGGCCGAAAGTGCTGCATTGCTGCTTCTCGAGTGCGCAGCAATGCCATCGGCAACGACTTGTCGAACGAACGAATCGCTGCCGTCGGCGACGTGGGTGAGTCTGTCGACGTCGCCATCACTGGGGCTCCGGAGTGATGTGGCTGGAGCCGTCGGGGAACTCATCGACAACGGTGTTGCGCAACGTTCCGAGCTCTGGGACAGAAACTTCGATTACGTCGCCGGGCTCGAGCCAGATCGGCGGGTCGAAACGGGCGCCCGCTCCGGTTGGCGTGCCCGAGAAGATGATGTCGCCGGGGCGAAGTGTGGTGAACGTGCTGAGGTAGTGCACTTGATATTCGATCGAGTACTTCATGGTGCGTGGGTGGTCGTCTTGGCGAAGTTTGCCGTTGACCTTGGTCGTCAGGTGGAGGTCGTCGAAGTCGCTGATCTCGTCGATGGTGACGAGGTGGGGCCCGATCGCTCCGGTCGACTCCCAGTTCTTGCCTTGGGTGACGTTGAACTTTGCGTGCCGAACCCAGTCCCGAATCGTGCCCTCGTTGCCGAGACTCAGCCCGGCGATGTGGTCTCGAGCGTTCTCGACGGGAATGCGGCGCCCCTCCGTGCCGATGACTACGACGATCTCACCCTCGTAGTCGAGCTGTGGGCTTTCGGGTGGGCGAATGAGCGACCGCTCGTGCCCGGTGAACGAATCTGGGAAGCGAACGAACACCGAGGGGTAGGCGGCGTCAGTTTTGTCGGCGTACTCGGCAGACCTGCCGCCGTAGTTCACTCCGATGCAGAAGATCTTCCCTGGCCAGGGCAAGAGTCGTTCATAGGTGACGTTGGCGAGCGCCACATCTGCGGAGTTGTTCGCAAAGTCCGCAGCTTCGTCCAAGCGCCCGGACTGCAGCAGATGGTCGAGGTCGCGAACGTCGCTGAGTCGAGCTCCGAGATCGACCACGCCTTCGCCGTCAGAGGTGAGCAGGCCAAAGCTTGGGCCGTCTGCGGTTGAGTAGGAGAGCAGTTTCATGCGACGTCGCTTTCAGAAGCTTGCGTGAATCGGTATTTCGGAGAATACTACACATGTTAATTAAATCCCCGACCTCATGGAATCTAGGCACTGTCGAGCACGCAGAGCGTGCTCTTGAGCCCCCCAGAATCCGAAATGATGGAGGGATGGAGAGCGAGCGAGATGTCTGAAGCAGGTCACACGTACGAAGAGAACCTCGCAGCGGGAGATGGGTACCTCGCCCGGTTCCGTGATTCGACGTTGTTGCACGTGATCGCCGGGGAGCAACGTCCGAGCGCGAGCGGTGACACGTTCACCAACTATTCGCCGATCGATGGTGCCGAGCTTGGCGAGATCGCCTCGGGTGATGTCGCCGATATTGACGCTGCCGCTCAGGCAGCCGAGCAGGCCTTTGGGGCATGGAGCACCACTCCTGGCATCGAGCGGAAGAAGATACTCCACGACGTTGCCGACCTGCTCGCAGAACGAGCGCACCAGATTGCGGTCACCGAGTGCATTGATACCGGCCAGACGATGCGTTTCATGAGCGCCGCAGCTCTACGAGGCGCGGCGAACTTCCGGTTCTTTGCCGACCAGGCTCCAGGCGCGGCCGACGGCCTGTCGCTGCCAGCTGCCGATCACGTCAACTACACCACTCGCTCGGCCATCGGTCCGGTTGGCGTTATCACTCCTTGGAATACGCCGTTCATGCTGAGCACGTGGAAGATCGCACCAGCGCTCGCGGCAGGCTGCACCGTCGTGCATAAGCCTGCAGAGTGGAGCCCGTTCACTGCGCACCTTCTCGCCGAGACCGCACTCGAGGCTGGCCTGCCGGTCGGTGCGCTCAACGTCGTTCATGGTTTTGGCGAATCAGCAGGCAAGAGCCTCACCGAACACCCGGCCATCAAGGCCATTGCGTTCGTCGGTGAATCGTCGACCGGCTCGATGATCCAAGCCCAAGGCGCTCCAACGCTCAAGCGAGTGCACTTCGAGCTCGGCGGCAAGAACCCCGTCATCGTCTTCGACGACGCCGACCTCGACCGAGCGGTCGATGCAGTGATCTTCATGATCTACAGCCTCAACGGCGAACGGTGTACGAGCTCCAGTCGAGTGCTTATTCAAGACTCGATCTACGACACGTTCGTCGAAAAGATCGCCGAGAAGATGAAGCGAGTGCCCGTTGGCCATCCGCTCGACCCGACCAGCATCATCGGCCCGCTTATCCACCCCCGCCATCACGAGAAGGTCTGCAGCTACCGAGACATCGCCGAAGCCGACGGCGCCACCATCATCGAGGGCACGCCCTGGGTGGACGCCCCCGACGACGGCCAATGGGTTGCCCCAATGCTGTTCACCAACGCCCGCAACGACATGCGCATTGCCCAAGAAGAGATCTTCGGTCCAGTGCTGACAGCGATCCCGTTCAGCGACGAAGCTGATGCAGTGAAGATCGCGAACGACATCGACTACGGCCTGGCCGGCTACGTCTGGACGAGCGACGTTGGCCGGGGTCACCGAGTAGCTCACGCGCTCGACGCCGGCATGGTTTGGGTGAACAGTCAGAACGTCCGCCACCTGCCGACGCCGTTTGGCGGAACCAAAGCCAGCGGCATCGGCCGAGACGGCGGCGACTGGAGCTTCGACTTCTACATGGAGACGAAGAACATCTCGGTTGCCCTCGACACGCATTCGATTCCTAAGCTCTACCGGTGATGGCGCTCATGAATCGAATGCCTGCTGTCTCGCTCCGCACTTCCGGCGGAGGTCCGACGAAGCCGACTTGGTCGCTACGCGAGCTCCGCTCCCCTCAAGCGCTCTCCGTCCACGGTGTGGTCTCAAAGGAGCTTCTATGAGTCTCTATTACGTGCAGAAGTTTCTCTTTGAGTTGAATCGAGATGAGGGGATGCAGGCGCGCTATGCCGAGGACCGCCACGCCGCCATCGAGCCGTTCGATCTCACCAACGAGGAGCAATCAGCCCTCGTCGAACCCGACATTGGCAAGCTCTTTCACCTCGGCGTGAACGGGCAAATTTTGATGCACTTCGCCGCGCTGCATCAGATCGAATGGCAGGACTATCTACAACGGATGCGTGACGGAATTACAGAACACGGACCGGTACGTGAAGGGGTGTACGCCATGACTGGCTACGAAGGAACCGAAGCCCACGCCAAAGCGCTCGGTCAGAAGGAGGCGGAGGGATGACACTCGTGTATGCGGGAGTGTGTAGCCACGCCCCAGGGATCACTGGCCGTTCCGATCAGGCTGACCCTGATGTGCGCAACCGGTTCTATGCGGCGTTCGATCAGATGCGAAGCGACATCGAAGCGTCGGGTGCCGAGGCGATCATCGTCATTGCCGCCGAGCATTTCGCCAACTTTTTCATGAACAACATGCCGAGCTTTGCGATCGGCATGGCCGACTCGTACCCGGGGCCGATCGAAGACCCGGCGTGGCTCGGTATCGACAAGTTCACCGCACCTGGCGATAAGGAACTATCGAAGCGAATCATCACCGAGGTCATGCAGACGGTCGACGTCAGTTACGCCGAGGAGTGGAAGTTCGATCACGGCATTGCCGTTCCGCTGCACTTCTTGACCCCTGGGTTCGACAAGACGATCATCCCAGTCAACATCAATTGCCAAGGCCCGCCACTCACCCCGATCGCACGGGCATGGGCATTCGGCGAGGCGCTGCGGCGTGCTGCCGAATCGGTCCCCGAGAAGGTCGCCATCGTCGGCACCGGTGGCATTTCACACTGGCCCGCAACGCCCGACTCGGGAAAGATCAACGAGGCCTGGGACCGAGACTTCCTTGACCGGTGGTGCCGCAACGATAAGGACGCGCTCCTCGACTACACCGACGAGCAGGTCTATGCCGACGCTGGCCAAGGCGGCTTCGAGATCCGCACGTTCATCACCGTGGCCGCCGCGGCCGGGGGAGCGAAGGGCACGGTCCAATTCTGCGAACCGATCCCGATCTTTGCGGTCAGCTGCACGGTGGCGAGCTACGAGCTGGATATCTAGTGGCCGGCAACTCCTACCACCAAGAACGGTCGACCAGCGCTTCTGCGCCCAGCGGCTGCCCGGTGCATCACTCATGGAGTCCGCTCAACGAGGACTACCTGGCCGAGCCTTATCGCATCGCAACCGAACTTCGCGACGACTCGCCAGTCTTCTTCTCCGAGTCGCTTGGCTATCTGGTGGTCAACACGATGGACGAGATCGAACGGATCTTCCTCGACCACGAGACGTTCGCCTCGACCAACGTGCAAGACCCGGTGTTTCCGCTCAGCGAAGGCGCGCGCCAGGTGCTAAGCGCCGAGGACTTCGACCCGGTCGCCGTCATGTCGAACCGGCCCGAACCTGACCATGGGGCCATCCGCAAACACACCCGAAACGGTTTCTCGAACCGACGGATGAAGATCCTCGAGCCTTACATGCGTTCGCGCAGCCATTCGCTCATCGACGAGATGGAGAAGAGCGGTTCGCCGCTCGAGTTCGTCGAGGCCTTCGCATTTCCTTTGCCGGGCGAGACGGTCTTTCGCTTCATTGGATTCCCCGAAGCTGATGACGAACTTCTCAAAGACTGGTGTCTGGAACGGAAGGCGTTCTCGTGGGGCCAACCCACCGGTGACGAACAGAAGCGTATTGCAGAACAGATGCTTGCCTACTGGCGATACTGCCGAGAGTTCACGGCTTCGAAGCGAGACAACCGCACCGACGACTTCGCTTCTGAGTTGCTCACTGCTCACGACGAAAACCCCGATGACATGACGTACCAGGAGGTCGAGTCGATCATCTACGGGCTGTCGTTCGCTGGGCATGAAGCGGTCACGTCGCTCATCTGCAACGCTCTGGTGACGCTGTTCGACCATCGCCCTGCCTGGGAGGCGATCTGCGCCGACCAGTCGCTCATCCCGAATGCCATCGACGAAGTGCTGCGCTTCAACTCGAGTCAAATTTCGTGGCGACGGGTCACGACGCAGGCCACGACGGTCGGGGGCCTAGATGTTCCCTCAGGAATGCCGGTCTTCTTGAACTTCGCGGCTGCGAACCGAGAGCCAGGGCTCTTCGAGAACCCGCACGAGTTCGACATCCATCGCGCCAACGCAAGCCGTCATATCTCCTTCGGCAAGGGCGTGCACTTCTGTCTCGGGGCTCGCCTGGCACGGTTCGAAACGCAGGTGGTGCTCGAGGTGCTGACCGAACGCCTGCCAACGCTGCGCCGGGCCGATGACGCTCCGCTCAGCTACTTCCCGAACATCACGTTCCGAGGACCAGAAGCGCTCCACGTGGCGTGGGGCTGACCTCACATCTCTACGGCTCGATGACGCCCTTTTGTGAGGTGATGCGCTGGTAGAGCTCGGGGCGGCGATAGGTCGCAAAGTTGAACAGCGTGTCCTTGTAGTTTGCGCACCAGTCGAGGTCGCAGTCAGCAACGATGAGCTCATCGCCCGTCGACACGGCCTGGGCCACGATCTGTCCGGACGGCGCAATAATCGCTGACTGTGCCAACGACTCGACGCCCTCCTCAGTTCCGCCCTTTGCCACACCTACAACCCACGTGCCGTTTTGGTAGGCGCCGGCTTGCATGCACAGATGGTTGTGGAATCCCTGCAGTGCGTTCTGGCCAGGGTCGGGGGCGTAGTGAATGGGCGTGTTGTAGCCAATCATGATGAGCTCGACGCCTTGCAACCCCATCTCGCGGTAGGTCTCGGGCCAACGCCGGTCGTTGCAGGTGGCCATGCCGACGATGCCACCGAAGGCTCGGTGCACGGGGAAGCCTTCGTTCGACTCTTGGAAGTAGCGACGCTCGAGGTGTTGGAACGGACGCCACGGTTGGTCGTCGTCGTGGCCAGGCATATGGACCTTGCGGAACTTGGCCACGATGCTGCCATCGCGCTCGACGAGCACGGTGGTGTTGAAGCGTTCGCCTTCTGGGGTGAGTTCGGCGTATCCGAGAGCGAACCCGATTCCGAGGCGTTTGGCATCGTCGAAGAGCGGTTGCGTCTCGGGCCCTGGCATCGCGGTTTCGTAGTAGTGGTCGTGGCCCGAGATGTCTTCGGTGTACCACCGAGGAAAGAACGTGGTGAGTGCGAGCTCGGGAAAGACGACCAGCTCGACGCCGTGTGTCGCTGCGTCGGCAAGCAGCGTTCGGAGACGTTCGACCACCGTGGCGCGGGGTTCGTCGCGGGCGATCGGGCCAAGCTGACCAGCGCCGATCCGAAGCGTTCGTGTTGTCGTCATGCAGGGTCTCCAAGTCGCGTGGTGCAGGCTCGATGGTACCTCTTCTGGGGTGCCCGGAATCACATACAGATTCGGGCCAAAAGCGACCGACGTCATGTCTAGGAAAAGTGTGCCAGTACTACGCTTTTCTGTACCAACCAAACCCCCCACTGTTACGGCCAACCATGACCGGAACACCCCAAGCAATGGAGGCCCACGATGGCCAAGATTAACTACGGCCCACCCGCCGCTCCCGTCAACCAGCGTCAGATCACGACCGTTCGTGATTGCTTCGGCCCAGGGAGCATGGTCGGCATGACCCAGCGTTCTGCTGAGATGGCAATTTCGGGCCCCCAGACCCAGGCAGGTCGCCGCTAACATCTCTATCGATGATCAGGGGTCAATAACCCCATCACTTTCACCGATAGGGAATCCATGACAGCGGCAATCGAGCAAGACAATCTCGACAACTGGCGAGAGCACGAAGCAATCGCCGAGAAGATGATTCCCCTGGTCGGGGGCTTGTACCGCGACCGCGACATCATCGTCTACTGCTACGGCCGTAAGCTAACGCGCGAGTCCGCTGTCGGCATCTTGCGGGCACACCGTTTCGCCCGTCAGATCACGGGCACTGAGCTGCTGGTCACCGACACCATGCCGATCATCGAGGCGATGGCCTCAATGGAGCTCGACTCGTCGAAGATCGACGTTGGCGAGCTCGCCACCGCGTACGCCTCCGACGGGGGCGACCTCGACGCGTTCCTCGCCGGTCGCCTCGCTGAGATCAGCACCGGCAACGGTCGGCTCCTCGCCGAACCAACCGACGTCGTGCTCTACGGCTTCGGCCGAATCGGCCGACTGCTCGCACGTATCCTGATCGACCGCACGGGCAGCGGCGAGAAGCTTCGCCTCCGTGCAATCGTGCTTCGCCCGGGTGGCGAGAACGATCTGCAGAAGCGCGCCAGCCTCCTGCGTCGCGACTCGATCCACGGACCGTTCGACGGCACGATCGTTGTCGACAACGAGAAGAAGTGCCTGATCGCCAACGGTAACGTGATCCAGATCATTTACGCCAAGACTCCTGAAGAGATCAACTACAACGACTACGGCATCGACAACGCCATCGTGGTCGACAACACCGGCGTGTGGCGTGACGAAGAAGGCCTCGGCAAGCACCTCACGTCGGTTGGTTCCTCGAAGGTGCTGCTCACCGCTCCGGGCAAGGGCGATATCAAGAACATCATCTTCGGCGTGAACGATGGCGTCATTGCTGAGAGCGACGACATCATCTCGGCAGCAAGCTGCACGACCAACGCAATCGTTCCTGTCTTGAAGGTCATGAACGACACGTTCGGTATTCACTCGGGTCATGTCGAAACCGTTCACTCGTACACCAACGATCAGAACCTCACCGACAACTTCCACAAGAAGGAGCGTCGTGGCCGTTCGGCACCGCTGAACATGGTCATCACCGAGACTGGCGCCGCCAAAGCGGTTGTCAAGGTCCTTCCCGAGCTCGACGGCAAGCTCACCGGCAACGCCATCCGCGTGCCGACGCCAAATGTGTCGCTCGCTATTCTCAACCTGAACCTCGACACCGACACCGATAAGGACGCACTCAACGCGATCCTTCGGGAGGCGTCGCTGAGTGTGCAGCTTCGCGAGCAGATCGAATACACCACCTCGGTCGAAGTTGTATCGAGCGACATGGTTGGCGCTGAGCGTGCCAGCATCGTTGACTCGGCAGCCACGATCGTCGACGGCAACCGCTGCGTGCTCTACGTCTGGTACGACAACGAAGCCGGCTACAGCTACCAGGTGGTTCGCGTCATCCAGCATCTCGCTGGCCTGCAGTATCCGCTCGTTAGCTAGTTCGTCGTCGCGGTTCGCTGGTAGTGCCGGCGGGCCTTTGCGCGGTTGCCGCAACGCTCCATCGAACACCAGCGGCGACGTCCGCCCTTGGACGTATCGAGAAACCAGAGCACACAGTCATCGTGTGCACATGAGCGAATCCGGGTCTTTCGGGTCTGGAATTCCTCGATTGCGTTGACGACGGCTTCGATGGACAGCGCGTTCTCTGGGCTGTTGCCCGTGATGGTGATCCCGGTGCCATCGTGGCTTCGCGTCACCCGGGCCTCGTCGAGCACATCATCAAGCTCCTCGGTGGGGTCGCCACCCATGAACAACTGACGAATGACTTCGCGTGCGTTGATCAGGTTGTGTTGGGCGTGACGAGAGGCTGCAGGGGAGAGCGGGTGGTTGTTTGCCGTCGAGAACTCGCTCACGCCTTCGCGTGTTGCGAGGAAGTCCACCGTCTCGCCGTTGCTTCTCCAGGTGGTGTTGAGTAGGTCGATGCATAAGGGACCCTCGACGAAGGGTCGACCGGGTTCTGCGGGTGTTGGGCTAGCCATACACAAAATTCTAACTGCTATTTCGAATTATTCTGGTTGCCGACGGGTTCGCGCGGCTAACCTCTTAACCATATTTCACCAGTTAGATGTCTACTCGAAAGGTCTCTTATGCCACACGATCAGATCGCCCTTTGGAAGTCCGCTGCCGAAGCGTTCGACCAACGCCACCAACACGTAAGCGCCGAGCATTACGGCCTGCCAACGACGTGTGCAGACTTCGACGTTGCCGCGCTCATCGAGCACGCCGTCGGCACGCAGGTCGGAATCGGTGCGATCTTTGGTTCCACCGCCAACGAGGGAGATGATTGGAAAACAGCTCGAGCTGGAATGGACGGGGCGCTGGCCGTTCCCGGTGCTGCTGATGGAACCATGGATCATCCAGCAATGGGAGAGATCCCACGGGCTCGCATGCTCGCCATTGCAACCAACGATCTCCTCATCCACGCCTGGGATCTGGCTCGGGCCCTCGGCATCGATGACACCTTGCCCGAACAGAACCTTCAACCAGCTATCGATGGAGTCGAAGCCTTCCCGATGCCTGTCCGCGAGCAGCTCTTCGGTGCGCCAATCGAGGTAGACGAAAGCGCATCGCTGCAAGAAATGATGCTCGCAGTGGCAGGCCGACCCTCGTGACCGAGCTCCGCAACTTCCATGTTGGTGAAGCGCAGCTGCAAGCCTCGGCGGGCATCGACACTGCGGACTACGACGCGCGAGTCGATCAGCCGTTTCAGCCCGAGCTGAACGCTAGCGAAGTCCGCTTCGTCGGCAAACGAACCTTCTCGGTTGCTGCATCGGTCGACGCTGATGGGAGACCGTGGGCGTCGCCGCTGATCGGTATGGCCGGCGAGCTTCTGGTCGTTGAAGACCTGACCACCGTTCGGATAACGCCACGCCCAGTGGACGGAGATCCCCTTATCGAGAACCTGCGCGAGACGGGGCACATGGGTGTGCTGTATTTCGATCCGTCGATCCGTCGCCGGGCGAAGTCACTCGGCACCGGCATCGTCGGCGACGATGGCGCAATCACCTATCGAATGCACCGCATGTTCGGACTGTGCCCGAAGTACATCTACAAGCGAGACCATCAGCCGAGCGCGACCTCCCCCGGCCAAGGCAGCGGCGCTGCGTCGATCGCTGACGAACTTTCCGATGACGACAGTTCCCAGTTGCGTGCGAGCGACACGGTCTTCCTGGCCAGCTTCAGCGAGGCTCATGGCGCCGACCCAACCCATCGAGGTGGTCCGGCTGGGTTCATCACTGTGGTCAACAGCACGACAGTGTCGATGCCCGACTATCACGGCAACGGCATGTTCCAGACGCTCGGCAACCTGGTGCTCGACGACCGCATCGGGTTGACCTCTGTCGACTTCTCGACTGGCCGGGTGTTGCAGCTCACGGGCACTGGCGCAATCGAGGAGCGTGAACCGCACGGCGCTACTTCGTCACGATCGCTTGTCATTTCGATTAGCGAGGTTCGTGTAGGGCACGTCGACGTAGGGGAGTGGACCGATATCGAAGCATTCGACCTCGACCGGGTAGGTGGCAACTAGCGCTCGGCCGCACCCGAAGAGGCTGACACGGCCCACTCCCGAGGTGTTGCCGCTGCGGATGCTGCTGGGCGTGGGCCGAAACCAACGGCATCGCCAATGGTTTGCCATACCCGCCAAAGCACGGGAACTCGGAGGAGCCAGCCGAGCATCGCCCAGCCGAAGTTCAGATGTTCGAGGCACGCGCCGAGTGCCTGGACGCCGTGTAGGACAGTGCCGTCGTCACGTTCGTAGCGAAGTCGGATCAGCGAGTCGGGGTGTTCGATCGCGTTCGCAACCGTGAGGTTCACCGGTGACCGGGCAGCCAGGAAGTCGCCAACTGGTGAACAGACTTCGCACCCTGCGTTGACCCAAACCGTTGCGTGCGCACCGTGGACGCTCGGCTCCCAGGTTGGGGTCCAGCGGTTCTGGGGGAGCGCCATGTTCGACCATGCCGGTCCGAAACGGTCAGCGAGGTCGCCCTGTTCAAGTTCGGAGAAAAGCCGTGAGTACAGCAACGTCACCAGCGCTCCAGCGCCGATCTCGATCTGGCCGAAGAAGAACATGGCCCACACCAGGACGAGCATCGCTGCAAGCTGCATGGGTGACCGAAGATAGCGGTAGGGGCCCGAGCGGACGGGCCGGTCGGTCGAATCCCACGGCCATGGCGTGCCGCCGTTCAGGTAGAAGTCGTGCACGGC
>CAKZVC010000027.1 GCA_937922235.1 uncultured Acidimicrobiales bacterium
TCGCGAACTCCTTGACCTTCTGCAGATCGAGTGGGTTCAGCGTGTCGTAGGTGGCCATCATGTTCGAGTTCGCCATTGCGGCGGCGGCCTCGATCGCGGCCTGGTACTGCTCGGGAAGCTCGTTCCACGCTGACAGCGGGAACTGCACCTCGAGTGCGGTTCCGGGCTCCCACCAACCTGGGTGGTAGTAGAAGAGCTCGCCGTCGAACTGGTCGAGTCCAAGGATGAGATCGTCGGTTGGGCCGACGAACTCAGCTGCGTCGATTGCGCCAGTCTGGATGGCCTGGAGGATTTCGCCACCTGGCATCGAGATCTGCTCACCACCAAGGTTCGTCAATACCTGGCCAGCAATGCCTGGGATACGCATCGTAAGACCGTTGAGGTCGCCGACGCTCTCGATCGGCTTCGAGAACCAACCACCCATCTGACAGCCGGTTCCGCCTGCCGGGAACGCGATGGTTCCGTGCTCTTCGGCGTAGAACTCGTTGAGAATGTCGATACCGCGTGGGCTCCCGTTGTAGCCCTGGTAGAGCCACGCGTTCTGCTGACGCTGGTTCAGGCCGAACGGAACTGCGGTACCGAATTGCTGTACTGGGCTGAGGCCCGTGTAGTAGTAGGACGCGGTGTGGCCCGACGCAACGCCTCCGTCGCGCACTGCGGGAAGCACCTCGGTGCCGCCGACGATCTCGCCCGCAGGACGTGCGTTGATCTTGAAGCGGCCGCCGGTCAGACGGCTGACCTGCTCGGTGAAGAACGTCGCACCACCGAAGATGGTGACGAGAGCGGTTGGCCAACTGGTCGCCATCTCCCATTCGACCTCCGGAGCGTCCTGTGACGCTTCGATGATCTCATTCTCTTCGCTGGTGGAGCCACCTTCGTCGCCTCCATCGGTTTCGCCGCCGGCATCCGATGAGCTATCCCCACTTCCGCATGCGGCAAGCACCGCTGCTGATGCGGCGAAGCCGGCAACGCCGACTCCTGCCTTTCCAAGGAACGAGCGACGGTCTAGACCCGCCTCGTCCACGGTGTTTTCACTTTCCATTGGATTTCCCCTCCTGTTGGTATTGCTTTCTTTCTAGATCTTTCTGGCCAGATTTTCCGGTCAGACCTCGATGCCGCCGAAGAATCGCATCGATGTGAACACGATCTCGTCCCAGATACCCAGGATCACCATGGCGATGCCCTGGAGCACCATGAACGGAATGGCGCCCTTGTGAATGTCTGCAGTTTTGACCTCGGGTGGGGCCACGCTCTGTAGGTAGAACAGTGAGAACCCGACCGGTGGCGAAATAAAGGCCATGTTGAGGTTCACCGCCATCAGCATCGCGAACCAGACGGTTTCGGCTTCGGTGAACGCAAGTTCTTGCATGGCTGGCACGAAGATCGGCACCACGATGAAGGTGATCTCAAGGAACTCGAGGTTGATGCCGAGCAGGAAGACCGCCACCATCGCGATCAGCACGAATCCCCACTTGCCGCCGCCCACCGAGGTCAGCCAGTCGGATACCTGATCGGCGCCGCCGAGCTCGCGGAACATGAGGCGGAAGAACGTCGAGCAGAACAGCAACGTCATCACGAGAATCGTGATGTTCGCGGTGGACACACCGGCGGCGCGCAGCTCTTTCGGCGTGAGCTTCCACTCCGTCTCGATGTGTTCGGCACCTTCTTTGATCAACTGTTTGTCGACAAGACGGTTGAGCAACGTCAGGATTAATGCGCCGAGGACACCAACAGCGCCGGACTCCGATGGCGTTGCAATGCCTTGGAAGATCGAGAACAGCACACCGACGATGAGTACGACCGTGGGCACGATCGACACGAGCACCTCGGTGCCGAGCATCTTGGTTACAGCCATGAGCCCGAAGAAGATGGCGAACGCCACGCCCGACCACAGCAAGGCGAAGCTCAGCGCGTTCGTGGTCTCCGGATCGGCGCCTCGCAGAATGAGAACGAGGAAGACCATAAAGGCAAGAATCGCAGCCAGGATGGCCTTCACCTGCAACGACGGGTTGCCAGCGAGTTGCCGCTCTTCGGCGGGCATGACCGGAGCGAGGTCAGGCTTAAGGTACGAGATACCGAGCACGTAAGCGACATACAGTCCAGACAGAAGCAGCCCGGGAAGAAGTGCTCCGGCGAACAACCCGAGGATGCCCACACCCAGCTGTTGGGCCAGCAAGATGAGCACGATGCTCGGCGGCAGCAGCTGAGCGAGCGTTCCCGATGCGGTGATAGCGCCGGTTGCGAGCTTGTGGTCGTAGCCAAGCCGCACCATCGCAGGTAGCGACAGCAACCCCATGACGATCACGGTTGCTGCGACAACACCAGTAGCGGCAGCGAGCAGCGTGCCCACGATGACGACCGCCGCCGCAACTCCGCCACGCAGTGGACCCATGAGCAGGCCGATGGCGTTCAGCAATCGCTCGGCAAGGCCCGAGCGTTCAAGGATCGCGCCCATGAGCACGAACAGCGGCACCGCCAACAGCGTGGCGTCGCTGACGGCAACGAACCATTGGTTTCCGAGCGTTGCCAGCGACTCGACGCGGAAGGCTCCGGTGAGGTCGCCGATGAAGGCGAATAGCACCGACACGCTTGCGAACGAGAAGGCGACGTTGTATCCGGTGAGGATGAGGAACATGAACACGGCGAACATGACGAGCGACAAGAAGACGCCCCAGTCGAGGCCGATGAAGGTGTCGATGGCGAGGAGAGTGGTTGCGATCATGGTTACTCGATCCTCTGGAACTCATCGCCCGAAGCGATCTGTCCGTAGTCGCGCCTGCCCATAAGGACGAAGCCGGTCTTGATGATCTCGGCGGCGATCTGCAGGGCGAACAGGACAAAGCCAACAAAGATGACGGCTTTGATCGGCCCAAGAGGCAGCTGATCGGCATCGGGTGACTGCTCCCACGTTTCCCACACACGAGCTCCACTTGGCCAGCTGCCGTCACCGCGGCGTTGGCCGAGAGCAGTCGCTGCGAAGCGTCGGAGGATGATCGTCATCGAGAAGAGAAATGGAAGAAAGAAGAACGTGTGCATGACGAAGTCGAGCCAGGCCTTCTTGCGGTCGGTCCATTCGGCCCACCAGAAGTCGATGCGTGGGTTCACCGCTGCCTTGACTCCATACGGCAGCCCCAGCAGTGCGATCAGCGCGAAGAGCTGCCAAGCGAGGCTGGTCATCTCACCGATGAGGATGTCTTGTTCGAAGAGTGGGTTGAGGTAGCGGGTGATCACGTTGATCAGCTGCACGATGAACACGAGCCAGCCCAGGATCCACACCAGGCGCAGCGACATATCGGCAATTGCTTCAATACCAACGCGAACCTTGTTCAAGACGTCAGCGTTCAGCGAGAGCACGATGATCAGTCCGAGCAGCACCCACTGCCACCATGACATGTTGCCGACAAGCCGATCAGTGTCTGAGACTGCATGGGCAATGAGGGCAACGATCGCCGCTACGGCAGCAACGATGCCGGCCGGGTGCACCCGAGCAAAGATCGGTAGCGCCGGGCTGTCGGCGGTCTGGTCGAGTTCCTTCGCAGGTTCGCCCACCGGTTGGTCACCGGTATCACCAAGGGCTGCGCTCATGCCTTCAGTCATGCAGATTGTCCAAACGCTATGGCGTGCACTAGAGCTGTTCCCCCAAGTTCGACAGGCGAGACCCGTCGATCAGACCACAATCATCTACTGTGTCGGGCGTCATAGTCCAGACGGAAGGCGTATTTTCAGCGGGCGGAACAATCGGAGGGATGACCCGCCCTTCTCTGCGACGAACGGTCGATGAACGGTCGGTGCTTATTGAGGTGACTGCGACCCGCGGTCACCAGTAAGGCGCACGGTTAGCTCGCGTGCATAGCGGCGCGACACTGGGATCTCCGTATCGTTGACAACGACGCAACGTCCGCTGGACGATGTTCTCACCTCGTCAACAGCAGACATTCGAACACTAAACCCGCGGTGAATCCGAAGAAATCCGTGACGGCTCCACGCATCTGTCAAACGAGCCATCGTGTCGCGAACCAGAAACGACTCAGTGTGGGTATGGACTCGGACGTAGTCCCCCGACGACTCGAAGTGCGACACTTCGATCGGGCGTAGCAACACCTGTCGGCCACCCTGGGTGGATACGGCCAATCGGTCGGTCTGCAAGTCGGGGTCGCGCCGCTCGCCCCGAGCTGCGCGAACGCGTTCAAGCGCTCGACCCAGCCGGTCAGCTGCAACCGGCTTTCGCAGGTAGTCGATGATGCCGAGGTCGAATGCGTCCGACGCTGGGGTGTCGAACGCTGTGACGAAGACGATCGCCGGCGGTTCCTCGAAGCGGTCGATCATGCGAGCAATATCTAACCCGTCGAGGTCGGGCATCTTCATGTCGAGGAAGACGACGTCGAACCGTGCGTCCTGTTCATTTCGCGTGAGTAGCTTGAGCGCTTCAGCTCCGCCACCCGCTTCGTAGACGTCACCAATGCAGGACTCACGGTCCAGCATCCACACCAGATCTTTCCGTGCTGGTTCTTCGTCGTCGACTACGAGCGCTCGTAACACGAGCCCGACCCTAGCCTGGCCACGGACGCCCAACCACCGACTATGCTCCGTCAGCCATGGGCGAAGAAGAGCCATCGGACCGGCGTCGGATCGTGCTCCATCCGCGCACCGCTGCCGCTCGACGGGTCGACCGTCGTCGATCATATGGAAGTCATGTGCGTGGCTTCACGGTGCAAGACCACGACGTCTTCGAGCTTGTCGATCGGCATCGCCGGCGAGCAATTCGATACCTCCTTCTACTCCTCATTCCTGTCTTTGCGATGCTTGCGAGTTTTGTGGTCGCTCCCGAGCTCACCAGCTTTTCGGTGCGCGGGGTGCCTCTTCGTTGGCTTCTTCTCGGGCCGGTCACGCTCTTCTCGATCGTGATCGTTGCATGGCGGCACGATCAGTACGCTCTTGCCCAAGAACAGTTGTGGGCAAAGCAACGCCATGGTGATGCTCAGTGATTCCAGTCATCGCTGTCGGTTTTGTCGTCGTGATGACGCTGGTGCTGGGCACCACTGGGCTTCGCTACGCTCGGACTACGTCCAACTTCTTCGTCGCGTCCCGCAGTGTGCATCCGGTGTGGAACGCGTTTGCGGTATGCGGGGAAGCAATGTCGGCTGCAAGCTACCTCGGTGTCCCAGCGCTCATCTTCGTCTTTGGTTTCGAGATGCTGTGGCCGCTCGTTGGCTGGACGATCGGATTCTTGCTGCTCTCGTTGTTCATAGCAGCCCCGATCCGACGCTTCGGGTCCTATACGATTCCCGAGTTCATCGAGGGCCGACTCGAGAGCCCACAGCTTCGACGGGTGATGGCGATCATGGTCATTGTCGTAAGTTGGTTCTTCTTCTTGGCACAACTCAAGGGCGCAGGAGTGGTTACCCGTGCCCTTCTTGGCACGCCGTACTGGGTTGGCGTTCTAGCGGTCGGGGTGCTTGTCGCTATGAATCTGAGCGCCGGGGGCATGCGAGGCATCACCTTTGTTCAGGGGTTTCAGTTCTTCTTCATCTTTCTCGGAATCCTGGTGCCGTTCGCTGCGATGAGCATCGTGTGGTTCCGAGGTGATCTCCCACCGATCATCACGGATACGACCCCGAAATTCGAGAGCTCAACAGTCGTGGACTATCCGAACGATGTCGTCATAGAACTTCACGAACGCACCCGTGTAGTTGTGGCTGGCAACGTCGACGGCGGAGTGTCTGGCCCGGTCGAACTTGCGGCTGGGGAACACACGGTCGCTGGTGATTCAACTATCGAGTGGCCTGCAGGAGCACTCGCTCCTCATGCATCCACGGTCGATGCGATCACCGGTGAGGATTGGGCTCAGCCCCTAGGAGAAAAGGGCGTAGGCGGCGGGCACCCGTTGTACTTCTCCATCGCCATTGTGTTGGCGAACATGTTCGGCCTCATGGGCCTGCCCCACATCGTTGTTCGGTTTTACACCAACCCCACCGGCCGAGAAGCTCGGCGGACCAACTTGATCGTCCTTGCGCTCATCGCCCCCTACTACGCGATGCTGCCGCTGTTCGGTGCTGCAAGCCGAGTGCTTAGCCCGGGCTTACTTGGCGCTGCGACGACAGACTCGGCAACCGTGTCAGTTGGCGAACGCCTCATTGCCGGAGTGGGTGGCGAGCTCATTACAGCCGCCGTATCCGCCGGTGCAGCCGCCGCGTTCTTGTCCACGTCGTCGGGTCTACTCATCGCTATGGCCGGTGCGGTCTCACACGATCTGATGTCAGCCGGTGTGCGGCAGTTTCGAGGTGCTGTTTGGGTTGTTGCCTCTGCATCGGTTGCGGTGGCACTTGCGGTCGAGACCACCGATATCAATGTCCTCATTGGGTGGTCGACCTCGATCGCTGCATCCTCTATTGCTCCCCTGCTTATTCTGGGAATCTGGTGGAAGCGGCTGACGCGCAATGGCGCACTCGCAGCGATTGTCGTCGGCGGAGGGGCGAGCACTACAGCGGTTCTCACCACGATGTTCGGCATTGTCGACTCCGGGTGGCCGCTCGCGATCCTTGGAACCCCAGCGGTGTGGAGCGTCCCAGTCGCGTTCGCTGTCGGCATCACGGTGTCGTTACGCGATCATGAGACGGTGAAGGATCTTGGCTACAAGTTCGCTCTCATGCACGTGCCGGACCGCATGGACGAGGTTGTATGAGCCGCCGTTCAACAGCGAAGAGGTTCCTCGGGGTTGCGGGAGGCGACGGAGCTGGCGATCCGCCGGTCGCTGATGTTCTCACCTCACTCAACGAGCTCGCTCTTGTGGTGCGAAACGGCTTCGACAGGAGCGCCGCCGAGCAGATCGCTCGAACCGCAAAGATCATTCTCGATGGGTTGGCGGTAGCCGTCACGAGTGACACGGAGTTAATGGCGACGGCTGGCGACGGCACCGACACCTGGAACCCAGCTGTCCTGGAACAAACCGCAGCGCTCGTCGACCGCCGCCGTGTTATCCGACCGACCGTCTACCAACTCTCCACCGGACGAGGCGAGGCCGAGGTCGCAGCCGCGCCCCTCCTGGCCGATGACGTCGTGATCGGGACCATCCATGTGATGGCTGATGTTGGCGGGTCAAGAGTGACCGCACTCGATCAATTTGCGCGGCTCGTGTCAAGCCAGCTGCAACTCGCCGAGCTCGATCAGTCGCGGGCCCATGCAGCCGAGGCGGAACTCCGCGCCCTTCGAGCGCAGATCTCTCCCCACTTCATCCACAATTCTCTCACGGCAATCGCTGGGCTCGTGAATGCCGACCCGATAATGGCTCGCGACCTCATCGTCACATTCGCCGAGTTCCTGGGCGCCAGCTTCCGCACGCAGACCGACCTCACGACCGTCGCTGAAGAGCTCCGACTCGTGGAGGCGTATCTTGAACTTGAGCAGGCCCGCTTCGGTAACCGTTTCAACGTGTCTCTAACGATTGCGCCTGAGGCCCTGCCCGTTCGGCTGCCGTTCTTGAGCATCCAACCGCTCGTCGAGAATGCAATTCGGCATGGGCTTGAATCCCGCGAGGGCGAAGGCCGTCTGAAAATCGTTGCGGAAAACGCTGGGCCTGAGGTCGCCATCTCGGTCGCCGACGACGGCGTCGGCATCGACCCCCGCCAGCTTGAACGAGCACTGAGTGGCCGGGACTCTTCATCGCACGTGGGGATTCTCGCTGTCGATACGCGACTGCGCTCCACGTTTGGCGATGAGTACGGCCTAACCATCGAGACCGGCCAAAACGCTGGAACTGAGATCACCATCCGGCTACCCAAGTACCACCCGCACTAACCAGCTATGCCCAGTCGATGCGGTACGCGAGGTCGTGGCCAGCTGCGGCCGAGTAGTCCTGGATCGACTTCTGAGCAAGCTTGAGCGTCACCGATGACGGCAGGATTCCGGCGAGGCGTCCGAACGGCGTTCGCTCTTCACGCACTGGCGGCTTGCCTGCGACCGGGAACGTAACCTGCACCTGGGCCTGACGCTGCCCCGCACGATCGAGCAGGCTCGACAGTCGCTGAAACATCTGCAGCAGCGGATCCGACCGATGGGTGGCCCAGTTCGCTGCGGGCATGAAGTCGACGAAGTGCATCAGGTGGAAGTTGAGATTGACCCACAGATTCTCGGCATCGATGGTGAGGGGCTCGTTGTCGATGACCCGATTGAGATGCAGCGTCTGGAGCTTGTCGAGGCGGTGCACGTTCTCTTCGAGCTCAGTAAGAAAGTCGTCGTTGTAGAAGAGCCGAAGCGTCGACGGGAAGACTTCAACGTGAAGCGCTTCGTTCTCGGTGAGCAGATCCCGAAGCGCTGGGATCTTCGCGGCGTCCATGGCGAAGGTGTTCGTCGCGGTGCCGAGGATCGAGTGCAGCAGTGCGATGTTTGGCGAGTAGTCCGGGTAGTAGACAGCGGCGTAGTCGTGACAGAACACGAGGTGCTCAAGGAACGTGCCGTCGGCGTGCTCCATGCTGAAATCGCATTCGTCGACCATGAAGTCGATGAGCCGCTGATCGACCGCTGGGACTGGGTGCGCGGCCACGTGGCTGGCATACGCGGATTCGACCTTGCTGGCCTCGCTCGTGTCCCATATGGGTTCCTTGGCGAGCTTCTCATCCATGAACTTCTTCGGGATGCCCTCGAGCGCCCCGAAGATTGTGCGACCCATGTCGAAATCGGCCATGCGCTCGACCTTCACGCGTCCGGCCTGATCGAACGCTCCCCCGCCGGTGAGGGCTGCCTTGCGCTGCAGGTTCATGTTGGCCTTGAGTTCGGCGCTTCCGGTGCTTGTGTCTGTCATGTGATCCCCACCAACTGATTGCGTGTCCCTGAGCGTAACGACCGCAGCACTAACGTGTCCAAGATGTACGAGGTGCCCAGCGACGACCCCGGATGGGACGAGGAGGCCTTCCATTGGGAGGTGTTCGTCGAATGGTCGGGGCGCAAAGCGGTCTCGCCGCTTTCACGACGGGCACTGAAAGCCAGACAAGCCCGGTTTCGCGAACGTGCTGCCGAATTCAGTGACGTTCCTGCTGACGGATGCCTAGACCTTGGCGGCGACCTCGGAGGCATCTTCCTTGCCATCCTCCTTATCGCCGTAATCATCCTGCTCGCCCCGATTCTTATCGTGGTGCTCTTCGCGATCATCGAGGTCACGATCGTCTTAGCTATTGCGGGGGCAGCGTTCTTTCTGCGAACAATGCTGAACCGGCCATGGCGAGTAGTCGCCGTCCATGGGTCAGGCGAGTTGTGGTCGTGGAAGCAGGTGGGCTGGCAACGAGCCCGGGAACTCGTCGAGCGAATTCAGCGCGAGCTCGATGCCGGCGCTAGCCCTGGCGCCATCGCTCCGGGGGATGCGACGCCCGAGGGCCGAGACGAGTTGGCCCTGAATAGCCCGACGCACTTAGTCGAGAGCGACGGCGTCCGTTTCGTTGCAAAGCTCGCCGCGTTTGCGGTCATCATCGCAGCAGTAGCCGCAGTGCTCGTTCAAATCGGTTAGCCGATCACAGTCGGCGCCAAGACGCAGGCCGAGGACCCTCCGGCCTCGCCTATTGCCCAAGGGCCAAATTACTTAGGAGGCCCGATCCCTCTTTTCGCAGGACGGGTACAACCTCACCCCCTGGCCCGATGAGCCAAAGCTCGTGGACCTCAGGATTCTTGTCCATCACCTTACGCATTCGGGCCAGGTCGACTTCGGTAAACAGCTCAGCGCGAGGCGGGGTGTACGAATTGACAGCGATGGCCCCACGCCCCGGTCCACCAGTTCTACGAAGCTGACCCTTTTTCATCTTTGCGATGAATGCATCTGAGGCTTTCTTTGAATCGAATGGAGATGCTGCGAGCCGCCTCCGAGTTGCATCAGTCTTCTTGTTCACACGCTTTCTGAACGTACCCTGCATATACGTTGTCACCTCGACATCGAAAAGCTCCGATCCTTCAAGTTCGATCGTGAAATCTGGAGTCTTTCCCTTGCCGCCGGCCGACTCGACCATTCGAACTCGTTTGACCGAAGGAGACTTGTTCAGCACCCCCAAGAACCGAAGCTCGCCAACCGCCCCCATCAAGTTTCCTACATAGGAGTTTCGACCCGACTTCGTCTGTCGTCGAAGCGTCATGGCGTAGAGCTTCGCCAGCTCTTTCAGACTCTCGGGATGGTCAATGTCGAACTTCGGCCACTTCTTGCACGCGCTTGTTACCCCTCGAATGAGATCTTCCGGTTTCACGCCCGGGTTCCTGTTGTCTCGCGTGAAGTGGGTCGCCCACTTTTTGATGTCTTTCTCCTGTTGAGCGGTGAGCGTTCGAACGTTCGTCCCACGGCGTGGCTCTTTGGCTTCTGGCTCGGCCTCGGTCTTTGTGTCGGGCTTATCAGCAGTCTTCTTCTCGCTTTCGACATCTGACGCTCGAGTCGCAGGCGGGCGCTCAGTGACTGACTTTGGCGGTGGTGAATGCAGGTCGGGGTCAGCGAGGCCGCGATGAACGTTGCCAGTCGTCGTATCTGTACGTTCCCTTTCCCGCTGTTCTCTCTTCTTTGAAGGTTCGTCGCGCTTGGTTTGTGTCCGTCTCGCCGGTGGCTCAGGGACCGCCTCGCCTGGGACCTTGGGCACCTCAGTCTTTGGTTTTGCCGTTGGCGTCTTTGGCAGATCCACGGGCGCCGCCTTGACCGACGGAACCGTCACAACCTTGTCGAGATCGGCTGAGGGCAACTCGAGCCGCCTTCCTTTGGTCACGCCTTGCAATGCATCAAGCGCTTTGTCGCCGAGCTTAAGTCCCCAACGGGTTGCTTTGAGGCCATACTTCGAACCGGCGACGACCAGTCCGAGGCCTGCCGTGAGATACGCAATTACCAGTTCGAGAACGATTGGCCCGATGATGCGTCCGACCGACCGAGCGAATTCGTCGTCGGGTCCAAGAACCGTCGACTTCAGACTCCCAGCCAGCGCCTTCCCAATTTCGAAGCCGACAGAGCGTGCAGTATCTCGATCTCCGCAAAAGAGGTTGATGACCTTCAGGATCTCGCCAGGCAACTTCTCCCAGGTGTCCCAGTCAAAGATCTTGTACAACATGTCGAGGGTCTCGCTGAACTCGTCGACGATCCCCTCACCCATCCCCCAAAGCAGGTCGTCTCCGTTGAGGAGCAGAATGGCAGGCGTCGCACTATGCGCTATGCGATACACGATGTTGTTGCTGTCGTTGACGGCTTCGGTCACGGTCTTTGGACGGACCTCGAAGACTCCAAGCAGCAAGCCCTCGGCCATGGCGGCGACGTTCGGCACTATGTCCTCATCGACCTGATTCAAAACCCACACAGGGTTGACTGGGAGCATGGCAAAGGCCTGCTCTGCCGCGAACGAAGCGACGTCGTCCTTTACCTTCTGAACGGTTGGCAAGCTGTCGTATAGTCCACGCGCCGACGCGACCGCTGCGTCAGCCAGTTCATCAAGATCGAAGAGGTCGGTCATCTCCGGTCGATATCCCTACAGGCTGTCGTCGAGAGGCGGATCGGCCCCTTCAACATCGACCGTGGGGGTCGGGGCTGGCGCCCCTTCGAAGTGAATCAACCGGTCGACATCAGGGTCCTCGAGGTTCCCCTCAAGCACTCTGGACGCACGCCTGATCGTCTCCATCTCTTCGCCAGCTGCAGCGTATGCAGCACGCTCAAGGTCGATCTTTCGATGCTCAAGCTTGAAGTGTTCAAGCACCGGATGCGACCCAGGAAGAGCCTCAACGAACAACTCACCAGTGGGAATCACAATCGTGTCGGAGTCGTTGCTTGGGTCGTGCAGCTTGTCGACGAGAATCTCGATGAGCTCAGCCTTGTCCTCGCGGCTAAGACTCCCGCAATTGATGTTCTCGATGGCTTGCTCGAGATCGAGCTCACGATATGGGTCGGGGTCACTCACGCCAAGTTCGTCATCGACATACTCGCTCGCCATCCACATCGTGAGATAGTTGTGCTCCTTCAGGGGGAACCCAATCATATTGCCGACGTAGATCGGGTCGTTGAGATCTGCGATGTCAACAAGCTGTTTCCAGTTCATGTTGTCAGGTTCCGAGAAGTCGACGAGCGGCTTGTCGAGTTTCAGCTCAAAGTCAACCCGAGACGAACCTGCTTTCTCCAACAGAGCTGCGCTCGAGTTGGGACTCTGGAACTTGCTGAGCGACGCCGTCGACTTCGCCACCAATCCAGAGCCTGCTAACCCTACGGTAATCTCCGTTTCTGGCGGTTCGGGCACGAGGATCATCTTGTTGTAGAACTCGAAGAATCGCTGATCCGGGACCTCGTGGTCCCAGATGGCGTGCATGTACCAGAGGATGTTCTCCTTCACATGAATCCGCGCCTGGTCAATACGAATCTTCCAGTTCGCGTGCTCGGCTGCGCCGCTCGCGAGCTCGGCCGTGGCGTTTGAGAAAGCATCCGTCGCCGCGACGAGACGGGCGGTCAGATCTTGCAGATCTGAGGAAACATATTCCATCGATCGCTCGGCTGCTTCTTGCGCTGCAGCCCGGCTGGTCTCATCGTCAGTGCCTCCGAACAAGAACTCACCAACATTCTCAAAGAGTCCTTCCTTCTCTCCCTTGGCAGTAATTGTCGTCGAAACCTGCTCTGTCACTTGTTCTTGAGCTTTCCGGAGCGCTTCAACCTGGAACGACAGTCGTCGAACGAGGTCGCGGTGAACCTGCCAGCGATCGCGTAGGTAATCGAGAGCCACGACCTCACCGGCGTAGTCTTCCTCGAGATATTCCAGAACCTCGCCAAGGCCTGGCTCGAGCAGCGCCTTCTTCAGAATCCAGGCGTGCGAGATGAGGAAGTCGACGTCTACCTCGTGTGGGGCGGGTATGTGGCGAGCAACAAAGACATACGGGATGACTGAACGCAGTCGTTCGCTAATGCGGTACTGGCGCTGGAGCTCATAAAAAAGATACGTCACCGTGATCTCGTTGTTCGGGTTGCTAATGACCCCGGTCTGCGAGCGCTCCCGCGTGACCTCGGTTGTTGTCGAAACCTCCACAACCCGCTCCCGGCTGTATTCCGACGCCGCCTTCAACACTGCTTCCCGGAACGAGGACTGCGTTCTCGAAGTCTCGGTCGCAGCGCTGGTGCCGATCTTCGTACTCGCCGTCACGTCGACCACTTCGACAATCGAGAATTCGCCCGAAACCGTTGCGTCGAAAGACGAGTTGGTAGTGGCCTTCTGGAAGATCTTCTCTTCAGCTCGGGTGGTGGTCGTTCGTTCTGTCGATTGGCGGAAGTTGGTCTTGTACGAATTGCGTTCGGCTGCGGTCTGTTTCACCACTTGGCGACTTGTTATCTCGCGGCGCTCACCGGGTGCCAACGGTAGGGACGCAACGAGCTCCCCAGCCTGATACGGGCCCGGCACCCAGGTCTGTCGATGCGTGACCTTGAGCCCGAAATTGAACGAGTCAACCTCGAACACGTCAAAGGAGTAGACGTTCTTTTTTAGTCGATTTCTCAACTCTGAGACCTGCTGGCGCACCTCAGCCCAAGATGACACCGCGATAACGGCTCCCGAGCTATCGGCCGACTCTGCCCGGCGGGCTCGATCAAGCTCGGCTATCTCGGCCTCTAAGACCATCCGGGCAGAGTCCCAATCAACATTGCCTGAATAGTTAATAGAGCTGCCAAAGAGGAATTCTGTGACTTCATCGCCGATGGCGATTCCGGCCATTGCTGCGAGTGCTGGTGTGAAAATCATGGTGCCTCCAAGTCGGCCTAGAACAGTCCTGAGAAGAAGTCGCCGACGTCTTCGACTGCGCCTCCAACGAAGTCGATGGCGTCGTCGACAAACCCACCGGCCTCACCAAGAACGCTCTCAACCAAACCTTCCTTGTCGGCGTCTTGCGGTGCCGGGCGGCTCCGATACTCGAGACAGAAGTTAAAGAACCGTGCTCTCTCCGCTGTTCCGATCCAATTCCATAGCGCCGGAGACATTGTGGGGAAAACCGCCACGACGAGCTCGTAGCTAGGATCCTCGACATTTTCGGCTTCGTTGGCTTCGCCTTCGATGTCGTCGAGTTGCCCTTCGAGATCCTCAACCCAGTTGACAAGTTCAGGGTCGTCAGCTTCATATCCGGCGAATCGCCGCACCCGTCCGAGGGTGGTGTGCAGGTTAGCTACGTCTCGTATGAACTCTTTATCGTAGACTTCGCTCCAAACTGATTCGAACGCGAACTCGATGTGATGAAAGTCGTGAAAGGCAGTCTGGTCTGCGGGCCCAAGGGGGGCCTCTAACCGAGAGACACGTGTCCCGATATCCTCGATCTCTTGCCCGGGAAGCGCAGCTGCAGACTCGAGACGAGCAAGCACGGCTTCGGTTGCGGCACCAACCTGTGGATTTACCTCTGTCATGCCTACCCCTGTTCCTCGGTTGACTCGATGCAGTCGTTCAATCTCTCCAGCAGCGTCTTCGGCACCTCTCTTCGCCTCGGGGCGACGTGGAATCGGTCGGCGAGCTCGGCAAAGAGCTCAGCTGCCGGGACGGTGAATGTTCCGTTGCGTTCTTTGGCTCCAGGGATTTTGAGCAGATCTGCGGGATCAAATCGCAGTCGGAGATCACCTCTGCCGCCTGGCTCCAGCTTGTCGATCCCCGCCCGAACCGCATCGAGCTGAGCGAGATACCTACCCTGTTCGCGTTCGTCTGTTGACAACGTCGGATCAACGAACCTTGGATTCTCAAAGCGATACTTGGGCGACCGGCGAGACGGAGTGAACCGCTCGGCCGGCGTTCCCTTGAGAATCTTGTCTCTACGATCGAGTTGCTCTTTAACCGCGGCTGATTCCTTCGGCTGAATCTGCAGGAACGGCTTCCTAACCAGTTCGTCTCGGAACCCGGTGATTGACGCTGCGCCTCGAGCGAACTGCTCCCCGGCCTGTGCTCCGGCTTCGACCGGATCGTTCGGCCGCTCAGGACGATCGGGCCTATTCAGTCGGGGCAGCTCGATACCTATCGACAGTGTCTGGCCCGGCGAAAGTTTGAGCACTTCGTGGCGATAGAGCACACCTTCACTCTCCTGGCCCTCTTTCTGGGGGCCAGCGAGCACGACTCGCCCGAGCACCGAGTCCTTTATCCCAACTTCGAGAACGAAGGTCCCGTCCTTGCGCACGAACGACGAGGCGGCCACGTGCCCCTCTCCGCCTTCATCGACCCGAAACTGAGCCGTCGCGCCGCGCCGTATTCGTCCGCTCGTTATGACGCCAAGAATGCGCCCTTTCCAGGCGTGTTCTGGGTTCGGGTGTAAAGTTTGATCGCCATCGGAGTCGTAAGCATCGGGTTCGTCCCCCTCCCCTTGAGCCGGCCGATCCTGCCCAAGAGGAACCTCGATAACGAGCTCCTTGCCGATGTCGCCGGCGAGCACTGGTCCATAGACCTCGAGAACCCGCTGTCGGTTTGGTGTGCGAACAATGACTCCGACGTACCGATCATCGGCCACGTCTGGAAGGAGCACCTCAAAAGTCCCGTCGCGGCCGGTAACGGTTCGTCGGAGGTTCTTGCTCTTGACAAGCTCTCGCTTGGTGAGCCTCCCATCGCCAGCATCAACGATTTGCACATTGATATCTTCGAGGGGATATCTACCCTCGAAAACAATACGGCCGAAGAACTCCATAGCCACTGCCCCCGCACTTACCGCGGCCCCCACCGAGCCGCTTACCCAGGTCTAGCTCGAAAGCACTAGCGCACGCAACCAGTTTTCGATCGCCTACGACTGCTCGGCATCCATTGACAGCGAGCTCTATGAGAACGAAGCGAGCAGCCGCTCGTAGTCTTCCCAGGTGTCTACGTCGAGGGGCACGTGCGCGTCGACCGTGGCGTGTGCCGTCGAGAATCGCCCCGACTCGAGCAGCTTCCACACGGCCTTGTCGCCGTGGAGGTCGCCGAGCGGACCGAAGACTGACCGGGCAAACCAGAACGGGTGGCCGGTCTCGTCGGTGTAATCGATGACAGCAATCTCCGAAGTCGCCGCCACTTCCTTGAGCGCATCGACAGCGAGTTGTGGCACCTCGGGTTGATCGCCAAGGAACAGAAAGAACCCGTCGGACTCATCGTCGATCTGGTCGAGCGCCGACACGATCGAAGACGAGCAACCGTCGGTGTGATGCAGGCTGTCGACCACCTCAACTCTCGAGAGATCGACGGTGTCACGAACTTCCGGAGCCGCACCTCCGAGCGTGACGAGCGTCTGGGCAAAGCCGAAGCTGAGCACCTTGGAGATCGTGGCGTCAAGCAGCGTTGCGCCGCGGTATTCGAGCAACTGCTTGGGTTGACCGAGCCGACGCGACGACCCTGCGGCCAAGACCAGAGCGGAGATGCGTAGTTCGGGTTCGACAGGCATGAAACGACTGTACCGAACTACGGTGACGGCGTGTACGGGATTGCGTTGTCAGTGTCAGCTTGTCTACGTGGAGGGACCCGGGTCGACGTGGCCTGGTGCCTCGACCCCGAGCTGACGCCGGGGTTCGACCCCACCGATGCTGTGGCGATCACGCCCGGCGGAGGCCGCCTCGGGTCGCTGTTGGGCGGTGCAATCGACAGCCGCTTGATCGAGCTCTCGTTGATCGAGGCGACGGAAGGTCGCGTCGAGACCATAGAGCTTGATGAGCTCGAGGCCGGAGCCATCGGCGTCGCCCCGGGCACCACCATCCGCATCTTCTTCGGCCCGGCCAACATCTTCCCTGAGGAGCTCTGGGGCCAGCTGCTCGACCGTCAGCCGGTGACGATCGATATCGCCCTTGCCGATGGCCGCTCAAGCGACGTGACGCTGGGTGAGCAACCGGCGAAGACCAACACCACCGTCGCCGACGATCGCGTGCTCTGCGAATGGAGCCCGACCGCGACGATGGTCGTCTTCGGAGGTGGGCCCATGGCCCAAGCGCTCGGTCAGGCCGCTCAGTTTGTCGGCCTGAACACCGAAGTCACCGGGAGCACCGAGGCAGCGGTTGCGCTCGCCACGTCGCTCTCGCCCATCGACGGGATCGTCGTCATGGGCCACAACACCGAAGACGTTGGCCGAGTGTTGCAGACTGCGCTGGTTTCCGGTGCCGGATACATCGGGTCGATCGGGCCGTCGGCGCTGCAAGAAGACCGAGGCGATTGGCTGGCCTACCGAGGCGTTACCGACACCAGCCGCGTCCACGGACCTGCCGGGTTCCCGATCGGGGCAAGCTCTCCTGAAGAGGTGGCTCTGTCGGTCATCGTCGAGATGATCGCCGTACGAAATGGTGCCCACTCCGGCTGATTCGCTGCGGGTCTGCTGCGCTACCCTTACGAGTGGCCACCGTCACACCGAGAGGAACCTCGTGACCGACACCAATGAACCTGATGCCTTCACCGCTGGCAAGGTTGGCGACATTCCAAACGTCAACTACGGCACTGTGGTGAGCGAGGCCGTACTCGACAACGTCTGGAACAACGCCGAAGAGGCAAACATCGACGCTGATTGCAGCCCCACGAAGGTCTGCCGCAATGCACGCGAGTTCACGTTCGACGGTATTGCTGAAGATGGCGAAGACCTCGGCTCGTCATGGCGCAACTTGCTCGCTCGTGAGGGCAAGCTCTCGACGTCTGAAGCAGCGCCTTCGGTGCGAGACCTTTTGTTCGGTGACAGCGACACTCCCCCAGCGCCGACAGAGTGAGCGACGCAGCGTTCGAAACGCCGGCCAGCGTCGGTGACCTGCAAGAGCAGCTCCGCGGCGTCGGCTACCTCGCCGACCGCGGCCTCGGCACAGCTGCACTGATCGCTCTGCGCCTCGGCCGTCCGCTCTTGCTCGAAGGCGAAGTAGGGGTTGGCAAGACTGAGCTCGCCAAATGCCTTGCCCAGCTGACCGGACGAGAGCTCATTCGATTGCAGTGCTACGAAGGCATCGACACCCACCAGGCGCTCTATGAGTGGGACTATGCCCGCCAGATGCTGCACGTGCGAGCATTGTCCGAGCACGAGCTGGCTGACGCCCAAACCATCGGCGGCCTGTACGCCGAAGAGTTCCTGCTCGAACGACCCCTTCTTCAGGCCATCCGTTCCGGCAGTAACGCGGTGCTCCTGATCGACGAGATCGACCGTGCCGACGATGAATTCGAAGCGTTTCTGCTCGAGCTGTTGTCCGACTTCCAGATCACGATCCCCGAGGTCGGCACCGTTGCAGCAGCGGGCCGCCCGATCGTCATCCTCACGTCGAACCGAACCCGCGAGCTTCACGACGCGTTGAAGCGACGCTGTCTGTATCACTGGATTGGCTACCCAACGGCTGCCGAAGAGACCGACATCGTTCGTGTTCGAGCACCTGAGGTAACCGAGGCCTTGGCCCAGAAGGTTGTGGCCGCTGTGCATCGTCTACGAGATATGGACTTGGCCAAGCCGCCAGGCGTGGCCGAGACCCTCGACTGGGTCGAATCGCTCGGCGCTATCGGCGCCGACGAGCTCACCGGCGAATCCGCCACCGACACCCTTGGCGCAGTCGTCAAAGATCGTGACGATCTCGAGCTCGTGTCTTCCGACATCGGCCGAGTCGTCCCCGGCGCCTAGCGGCGCTCAGGCAACGAGCGCAGTGACTACCGCTACGACATTGAACGCCATGCCTCGCATGTACATCCGGTTGAGGTCAACCCGAAGCTGTGCCATCTCGCTTCGCAACTCGCCGCGGAGGTCTGCCATCTCGCCACGGAGTTCGGCAGCAAGCCCTGACCCGAACGTGTGCATGTCGGCTCTCGTGACCAACTCGTCTGCAGGTTGTGAAGGAAGCAGTTCCATAAGGTTCTCGGCAGGTTCGGACCCCAGTGCCTGTTCCAGATGGTTGAACAGGTTTCGGCGGTCGCGTTCGGTGATGGCCATGATCAGTGTCTCATTTTCAGATGTTGTTCGTCGAGGGGGAACATTCATGGCTGTCCCGCGAGCACTGCCATGACAGTAGCTATGGGGTCTGACACCGGCAGCAGCATCGTCGACCGGTTGGTCGATTTCGGAGCCGCGCTGCGCGACGTGGGCTTGCCCATCGGCACTGATGATGTGCTCGCCTTCTGCGCGGCTGTGGCCGAGCTGTCGCCGTCCGATTCCGAAGACGTCTACTGGTGCGGCCGGGCAACGCTGGTGAACCGGCGCGACCACATTCCTGTCTACGACGAGGTGTTCCGCAATTTCTTCTTGCGCCCCGCGCCGAATGCTGAGCGCAAGAAGACGAAGGAACGCAAGGCTCCCCAAGGATCAACCGGCACGATCAACGTGCCCGATGCCGAGCCAGGCGAACGCGAAGCCGAAGAGCCACCGCTAGTGCTCGGACTGCAGGCATCGTCGCTCGAGATCGAACGCAAGAAGCGGTTCTCGGCCTGCTCCGAAGCTGAGCTCGCAGCGGTGCGGCGCATGATTGCCAAGATCCGCGTCGACCCACCGAAGCGTCGCACCCGCCGGTACGCGCCAGACCCGTCCGGAGGTCAGCTCGATATGCGCCGCATGGCCAGGCGTGCGATGACCATGAACGACAACGCTCCCGACCTGCTCCGCATGGATCGCAAAGAGAAGGCCCGGCCGCTCATCTTGTTGCTTGACATCTCGGGGTCGATGGCCGACCACTCTCGGAACCTGCTGCAGTTCGCCTATTCGATGCGTCGAGCAGCCCAGAAGGTCGAAGTGTTCTGCTTCGGCACCAGCCTGACCCGCATTACTCCCCTACTCGACCGCCGCAACCCCGATGCCGCAATGCGCCTAGCGTCTGAGCGGGTTCTCGACTGGGATGGCGGAACCCGCATCGGTGATTCGGTTGAGACGTTCATCAAGGACTGGGGTCGCCGTGGTCTGAGCCGTGGCGCCACGGTGATCATCTGCTCGGATGGGCTCGACCGTGGTAGCCCGGCCACGTTGTCGGAGGCCATGGAGAAGCTCGAACGACTGTCGCATCGCATCGTGTGGATGAACCCGATGTACGACCAAGACACCGGCGCCCCACCAACCCTTGCGATGTCGGTTTGTGGGCCACACATCGACGAGTACGCGTCGGGCAACAACCTCGAGAGCCTCGAAGCATTTGCGGCGATGCTCCCAAAGATCGGATGATGAACCTATGACTGGGCCAATGATCCCCGAGCCCGAAGGGCGAGCAATGATCCCCGAGCCCGGAGGGCGAGCAATGTTGAAGTGGAGCGTGTCGATCAAGGCCGAAGGCGATCGACCAATGGAGCTCGAAGAGATCGTCGAGCTCGCTGACGCAGTCGCTCCACTGGGAGGCGTGGCATCGGGTGTCGGCGCAATGAGCTACGGCGCACAGATCGTGGTCGAGGCCGAGAGCTCCGACCAGGCCGTCGAGGTGGCGATCCCACTGTTCGAGAAGGCCGTTGTCACAGCAGGCATTCCGCCGTGGCCGGTCACCAAGGCCGAGGTCATTGGCGAAGACGAGGGTTTCGTCGACGACGACGGCATCCCCACATGATCCGCCTCGGCTCGCTTGCCGGCTATCCGTTCGAAGGTCCTCGCGTTCTCGGCGGGTGGCAGCCGCCCGAAACTGCCGCCGTCTACGTGATCCTCTACCGGGCTGACCCTGAAGGGAAGCCGCACGACTTTGCCGTCATCGACGTCGATCACGCAGACAATCTGAAGGACGCAAAGCTGCCGTTTGGGCACCCGCGCTCGAAATGCTGGGAACGACGGGCCGGCACCAAGTGGGGCGTACACATCGCCACCTACGAAGTGCCTGGCGGAACCACAGCGCACCGCGAGCAGATCGTCAAGGAGCTGCTAGCGGTCTACAAGCCCGGTTGCTCGCCGGATCAGTACGACCAGGCGTGGGATGACGACTGGATTCAGACCTACGACGCCCACAACACCACCGGCCCGCTCACCACCAACCGCGATCCGAACGAGACTTAGCCGTCGAGCTCGGGCGGTGCGTGAGTGAAGAAGCCGTCGATTCGCTCGATCAGCCCAGCCTCGTTGAGCGTGGTCACGTCCATGCCCCGGACGATTACCTTGCTGCGGTACAGGATCTCCCACAGGTACCGGTGCCTCCGGTTCTGCAGGTCAAAGCCACTCGCCCGGCGATAGATGGCGTTCGGGATCTTCTCCTTAACTTCGATGGCCATGGCGACGAGCTCGGCGTGGCCGACCTTGTAGGCGTTCGGGTCGGCGAAGATCACGTCGTCGGAACAACACGTTTGGATGAGAGGCAGGAGTGCCTCGTGATCGGGCTCGTTCCACATCTTCCAGTAGGTCTCGAGCACTGAGGGGAAGTCATTCGACATACGGCGACGTTAGCCGAGGATCCGTTTTTCGATGGCGTGGAAACCGTTGTCGCGGTAGGTTCCGGACTACCGGCCCCGCAACGAGGAGGAATCCCATGCCGAAGTACATGCTGACCTATCACGGAACGATGTCTATGGAAGACATGCCAACCGACCCTGAAGCCATCGGACAGATGATGGCCGTTTGGGGCGCTTGGTACGAGAGCATGGGCGACGCCCTGGTCGACGGTGGAGCACCCACTTCGCACTCGACGGCGATCGACGCCAACGGTGCAGTCGATGCGCCGGCAAGCCTCACCGGCTACACCATCGTCGACTGTGCTGACATGGCAGCTGCGACCGCTATTGCCGAAGGCAGCCCCGTGCTCGCCGGCGGCCACACGGTGCAGATTTCCGAGTGCATCGACATGGGGATGTAGCGGACCGAGGTGTAGTGCAACCTGGTCCCGCGGGACCAGGGGCAAATCGTCGTGTCACACCCCACGAGTAGGCTGACTAGCGAAGCTTGCGAGCACCGTCAGCCTAGGTCTTGGCCAATGAGTGGCTCACAAAATTCAATCTCTAGCTCGCTTGCTGGTGTCGGAAGCGATGGCACGTGGCGCACCGGAGTTCGAGCTCATCGACAACCGTCCGCTTGGACTCCTCGTAGTCAGGCACGTGGTCGTACTGAAGCAGTTCGCTGCTGCCGCAATCAAGGCACGTTCGGTCCCGCTCTTTCACCACACGTTTCTGCCGAGCGGTCGGATGGCGTTGCCGAGACGACGCGTTGATCGGACGGCCTTCGGCATCGTGAATGAGAGCTCGGATGAAGGACTCCCCGATCAAGCTGGCGACCGAGCTCATGGTCAGCGGGGTTCCGTCGTCGAGCGTCGATCCGTCACCCCGAACGTGGATGACGACTTCGGCCGCCACACTCGCTCCCCCATCGCCGAGCACCTCGACGAGCGCATCGGCCCGTTGCTGAGCGAGCGAGGGCCATTCGGTATCCGCCTCCTTGGGTTGATGCGCTTGACGCATGACCTGAGCGTCGATCGCCGCAGCAAAGACGCCCGCTGCTGCCGGGCTTAGTCGACCAGCGACACTGACCATCCCATCACGCTCTGTCTGCCACCGGAGTGAGCGGGCGTCGTGATGACGAGCATCGATGGCCTCGTCGTGTTCGTAACGCTGGAGCCACGCCGCAATCGCCTGCCCAAGCTCGCTCGCTGGCACGGTTTCCGCCAGCTCGAGGAGATCGAGCTCGTTCTCGGGAGTGGCCGACCGCGTTAGTTCCTTGGCCTTGCTGAACGAGATCCGGTGGCCACTCAACGCCTCAGCTGTCGCGGGCAGCTCTCGAAGACAACGCCCGATGCGAATCCACTCGTTCGCCGTGCGATGTGCGATCTCCAGCTTGTCAGCAATCCACCGACTTGCCGACGAGTACCCTGCGAGTGCCCACTCGGTGCTGTCTGCGAAGTCGGCCGCGAGGTGGACCACCTGTGACTGATTGTCGTTCGCTTCCCAGCCGATCTCGACCAGTTGCTCGCCGATAACTCCCATGCCCAGAACCTTCATCTCGATGATCCGGGCGGTCTTCGTTGCGGACTGCCGACGCTGTCTTGGGGAGCATTTACCCCGTCACGAACTGCTCAATACATAGGCTGACGGTGCTCGCAAGCTTCGCTAGTCAGCCTACTGATGGGGTGTGACACGACGTTCGGCCCCTGGTCCCGCGGGACCAGGTGGTCACGGCGCCGCCCCCAGACAGGGGTGCACACACCCCCACCAAGATGCTCCTAGCCACCATGGTCGCTCATCGGTGGTTCCCGCAGGGTGTGTGTAACAACACCGTGAAGGGACAAGAAGATGCGGGCACGACCAAGACATACTCACCGGCTTTGGATAGCCGCTTTAGCTCTTGCGCTGATGGCGACTGCCTGTGGCAGCGACGCCGCAGTGCAGGCCACAGAACAAGACAACGTCGCAATCGGGGCGCCATCGGATGGCGAATCGGGTGAAGCCCCTCCTGAGAATCCCAATCCCGTCGAGGACAGTGACGGCAGCGAGGACTACCCCGACGTCACCGAAACCGAAGCGGTACACAGCGATACGGTCACCGACCCCGAGCCGGATGAAGAGCACGGCGACGACGGTGCCGTCGACCCCGAAGGCGACGTTCCACACGACGACTTCCTTCATGACCCTGCCGCTCCCGGAGTCTTGATGATCGCGGAGGAAGCAGTCGGCGAAGAGGTCGGCGCCACCATGGCGCTCGATGCCGATACGTCGCTACCAGTGCTCACCGTCGACTACGGAACGGCGAGCGCAGAGATCGCCTTCACCCTGCCGCACTACGACATTGGCGGAGCGAAGCTCACGCTTGCGAATGGCGATGTCATCGACCTGAGCGAACCATCGCTCGGGTATCCGTCGACGGCCGTAACGCTCGAAGCGCCAATCCCAGGATCTGACTCGGATTGGGCACGATTCGCCACGTCTTTTCTCGCTGGCACGACCTCGTTCGATATCGACGGGAACCGTGCAATCATCACTGGCCGAATCGGAACAAACACCATTGCGCAGATCCAACACCTTGTCGATGAACACCCTGAGGTCGACACACTGGTGCTCGCCCAGATCGATGGCGCCGTCGAAGACCACATCGAAGCCACCTTTGGGCGAGTTGATCCGTGGCGGTTCACCCAACTCGCCAGCGACCTCATCCGTGAGCACGGGTTCACAACGGTGATACCGGTAGACGGTCGAGTAACCGATCGCGGCTTGCTTCTCTTCGCCGGCGGCGAGGAGCGCATCGTCGAAAGCACAGAAGGTGCCTTCCACGAGCAGCAAGTCGGCGAACTGAGTGTTCGGGCCGAATGTTGCGGCCTGACCGCGGACGACGCTGACTCCGACGTCTTCTACGACCAATACTCAGCCGTACACGAAGCTGACGTTCAACGATGGTCGTCGCTGTTGGGCGAGGAAGCTGGCACGGCGCTGGCGCTCCACCTTGCACAACAGTCGATCGGCGGACCACACCAGCTCAGTCGAGTTGAGCTCGACGCGTTCAACCTGGTGACGACACCAGCCGCCCTAAGCACTGCGACCGACTTCGCTCCGATTGCCGATGACCCGGCCCTCGGCTCACTCGACCTCAACATCACGGTCAGCCGGCCAGAAGAGCTCCTCGACGCCATCGCCAAGGCGTTCAACGCAGCGCAAGCCGACGTCGAAGAGGGACGCGAGGTCGCAACGCCGTGGGTCGTTACCCACGGCGACACCACATTGGGCTATCTACTTATCGAGGGCGGCCTCGACGACGCCGTCCGAGGCCAACTGTCGGCCCTCGTGCTCGAGGGTGACGACAGCTTTGGTTGGGTCGCCACGGACGTGTCGAACCGCTACCTCTGCTCACGAGGCCTTAGCGACGGCCTGTGCATCTGATGCAATCCGTGCGGCCGCCCTCGTGGAAGTCAGTCGGGGTTGTAACCGACGCCTTCCATGAGGCGGCTGCGGCGGCTACCCATTGCTGGGAGGGCCGGCGGCGCTTCGTAGTCGGCTGGGCGAGGCTCGTGGGTGGCGCCGACGACGATGTCCTCAGCGAATCCATAGAGCTCCGGCGACGATGCCGCAGTTCACCCTCAATCCAAAAGCTGATGCGCCGTGCCGGCGCCCACTGGGGTGTGCGCCTTCCGACCAACGAGGTTCGAGACAGAAAGCGCTGACAACTGCGAACAATTGAGGAGCTCCTCGCCGTCTAAAAGCCCGGCTGCTCCCCCGAGCAGTACGACCAGTCTCGGGAAGAGGAGTGGAGCCAGACGTTCTAAGCGAGAGCTAGCCGTTCACCCTCCGTACTTGCTCATCGGGGACGGTCGTGCGTGACATTGCGCAACCAATTTGAACTCAGACTATGAGTTATCTCGACCATAGGCGTGCTCCACGTGTCCGCGAAACTCGAGGAATTCGATGAGTACCCGTTCAGGCTGCGAGCCAAGATAAGAGCCATACAGCTTGGAAATACCAGATTGTGCCCTAACGACCTCGTCCTTGTTGAGGTAGTCCCCAACGCCCGAACTGGACCAAGCTGGAATGGTTCTCGCTGCAACCTCGAATGCCGTTGCCGTATAGCCCGAAGCATATGCAGCCGCCCCGATGAGTGAAGCACCAAGGACACTGGGTGCCTCGCTGTCAAGTATTGAATCGCGGTACCAGCGCCAAAGCTGAGAAGCATGAAATGGATCTCGCCACTGAAACGACGCAACGAGCGCACTTGTCACTCGAAGCCAAGTTGATGCAGTTGTTGTAGCGTCGTTCACACGCGACGCAGTCATGGAAAGCACAAGTGTTGAAGAGTCTTGTGGGCCATCGTCGAATGAGATTTCGAGAGCAAGTGCGTACAGCTGAGCTGTGTGATCAGCTCGATCGGCCTCGTCGGTAAGATTCTGTAGAGCTCCCGCAAGTAAGATGGAGACTCGGTTCGTGAATTGCCGTAGTTGGCTAACTGTCGCGATTGCCTCAACGAGCAAAGCTCTTTGGCGTTCGTTTGTAGCATCACCGAAACAGCGAACGAGCGATTGGATAGAGGATTGCAAGGCGGGTGCGACCGCGGCATCAGCCCCTGGACGGGCGCCTCGGCCACGTTCGATCCACAACAGATGGTGGCCGATGTGATCGCGAAGATCCCTAGCCACCCTCAACGTGCGACCTCGGTTACCTCGACCTGCCTCGGCTACCAAGACTTCGATCATTGACGAGGCGCTCTCCTCGACGGCTTCGACTGCAGCAGAGGATCGTGAGCGAAAGACCGTTCGGGCTTGTGCGACCTGCAGTTGGTCAGGCCACCGATGCGCGTTCGGAACGATACCTGCGACCTCATGACCTTCAGGGACGATGTTTCCAAGACCGCCAACAACCTCGAGCTTCAACTCACCCGTACTCCACGGCGGACGACGCCCCAGACGTTGAAGATGCCGTTTTGAGAGGGTGTGAAACCCCTGTCGTTCGGAGTGAATCACGATGCGTGAGCGCTGGCTAGCTCTGAACGAGTCGTGAGAGACGAAACGGGAGTCCAAGACAAAATTTCTTACCGCCAGCATCCTCCGCTGGAGCCAACCAAACCTAAGTCCGGCCCAGCTGACCAAGAGCTGTTGCGACTGGCTAAAGCGGTGGACGGCAATAACGCTGTCGGTACTCCGAACGAGCGACACCAAAGACCCGGCGACTAAGGCGGTGAGACAAGTGAACCCCAACAACTGTCCGCGCAGGAGGTGCTGTCTGGAGTCCTCGAACCATCGTTGATCAAGCAAATATGTAATAAGGAGGAGTCCTAGAAGCGTGGCGTACCCCGCACGAACCGGTAGTGAGAACGAAGAATGACGTCCGATCGAGCCTGGCAGGCGACCTGCTGCAATCTGTGCAGAGACAAGTTGTGCTGTGATAAGGACACCTGCAACTGCAAGCGTCTCGGAGAGTCCAATTGCGCTGTTGGGCGTGACTTGATCAAGGCCAGGTCCAAAGATCGCCGCAGTGATTAGTGCTAGGGGAATTGCTGGAACCGCACGAGCAAGGATCGCCCTTACCCCCAGCGTGCGTGCAAGTGTGTCCGGCCGACCTTCCACAGCTGCGGCGGTCCCGTGACGTGCCAGCGCCGCGCAGAAAGTCTGAATCTCTTTGGCTGTGTACTCAGAATACGCGAAGAGCCTGTTCGCCCGGGCTGAGTTGTTCTTTGTTGCAGTCGCAAACCCGATTGCGGCTGCAGATCGTGCAACACCGCTTTGATCTTCGCTCGCCAGCTTCGCCACTAACTCATCAAGCTGTGGGTGCGACGCCACGATTGACCTGGCTGCCTGGACAGCAGCGACTTGAATCGGAGAAAAGACGTATGGGCTTTGAGGAATAACAGCGCGCTGAAGACAGTGTTCTAATAGTGCCCCGGCGTCATCAGATCGGAGCGATGCTGCGACGCGAGATATCGCGATGAGCGCGGCTACGTAGCCGTCACGAGGGAGTTCATTAGGAGACAGGCAAACGTTCTCCCAGAGTTCAACCGATCTTTGAGATGGGTCTCGTTGCTCAGCTGCAATGGAGGTGACCGACGCTGAAACTAGGCTAGGTGACATCGTCAACCGAAGCGTGTTCGCCACCGTCAACCGCGACCCCTTTGGGTTGAGACACAACAGAGCGATCTCCGGCGCCTTGAGGACGACATCGTCAAACTCTGAAACAGTGAGCCTTGCCATGCCGTCACGCACGGCTAGAGGTGGACCAGACCTATCGAATAGAAACTTGGTCAGCCTCGCGTTTCGCTTCAAGAGCGGCAAATTCTGCTTGATCACAAGGATCAAGATCCACCTGAGAGCACCGTGTAATTTCGTTACGAACGACTGGAGCACCCGCCGTCTAACTCGCGTCATAGGTCGACGTGAGCAGATAGGTAGAGCTCCCTCTGATCGCTCCGTCGCATACGGTCAAGAACCGGAAGCAACCGTGCCACGTCTCGATCGAGTTCGTCGACGAGGTGTTCGAACACTCCTTCCTGAGCGAGGAGCTTTGTTCTTACTGGCCCTGCTTCCACCTGATCCATATCGATCGTATTGGTAGCAGCCAGTACAAACTTTGCAGCCCGCGCCCGCGCGATCTGAGGTATCAGGGGTAAGAGAACGCTATGACCGACCCTGGTTCCGAAATACTCCAGCCCACGTTGATGAAGCACCGGATCAAGAACTTCCTCCGCTCGTCCCGATGAATTCATCACTCGAAAGGTGTCATTCCCGGCTATCTCCACCTTTGTCGGATCCAAACAGTACGCACCAATGGGCTCTAGCTGGTTAAACGCGAGAAATCCATTTCCTCGAACGAGGGCGTCTCGCGATGCATGGGCAAAAAACCGTTCGATTTCAAGGATACTCATACTGGCTTCAAGCTCTCTTGCCATCGAAGCGGGGAGGGCCGAACCATGTATCTTCCACGGGTTAGACGCGATCATGTTGACCGCTCCATCGACTGCACCTCTCACTACAGCGCAGGAGTTGTATGCCCAATCACACAAGGTTCCTATGCGTTCGGCCTGGGCCGGGGAGCATACGGGCTCGTCCTCAAACATGAGTTTCAGTGAGATTCCCGCCTGACTTGATCGTGATTGAACTAGTCGTGCCGCAGATCTCCACCCGTTTTGAAGCGCATCCACAGCCTCAGCGTGCGCATGTGTGTCGGCACTCCCAGCCGCAGTTTCTAGGTCGAGATAGGACGCACCATTCGCCATTGCTGCGCCTACCATCTCACGACGGGATAGCAGCTGCATCAGCCAATCTAGAAACGCTTCAACAATCAGACTGGCTGGTCCGTTGACGACCAGGGATACGTGAACTACCCCGACTGTCCAGGCATCTGTTGGAAGCAGATCCTGTTCAAGCTCCTGCACTTGAAACAGGAATAGGTCGGGGCTCAAATAGCCCGAGCTTTCCGCCATCGAGACATAGATCGTCATTTGCCGATCTTCGTTCGACGAAATGAGCTCACCTAGCTCGGTGATTTGAGAGCGAATAGCCTCCACATGCCCAGGAGATGGGTTGGCCAAACGTTGCTCAAGTAGAGCAACATCGTCCATTCTGAACGCAGTAGGAAGCTCTCGCCATGCCTTTTTTGGTCGCTCCGACTGTTCCACATCTTCAGGCTAATGGACCGGGATGTACCACCATCTACTCGGGGTTGTAGCCGACGCCTTCCATGAGGCGGCTGCGGCGGCTGCCCATTGCTGGGAGGGCTGGCGGGTTCTCGTAGTCGGCTGGGCGAGGCTCGTGGGTGGCGCCGACGACGATGTCCTCGGCGAATCCGTAGAGCAGCGGGAGAGCTCCGGCGACGATGCCGCCGGTGGCGTTGACGCTTTGCAGCCCAGGCTCGATAGCGGCGGTGTCGCCCTTGATCTTCCACACGAGCTCAGCGCACTCTTCGAGCAGCGTCGCTACCCGACCGAGCTGGCTGCCCAGCACGTAGAGGAAGAACGCAAGCCCGGCGATGAGCAGCGTGATGGCAACAACGGAGAGAGTGACGAGTGTGCTCATGAGCGGACCTTTTCGTAGACACGGCCCAAGAACAGGTGATGGTTCAGGCCTTCGTTCAAGACACCCTCGACGCTCGTGGCGGTCGGGCCGATCAACGACGTGTCGCCGGTGTTCGCAGCCGCTGCCTCAAGCGTGGCTTTGATCGCCGTGACTCGGGTCTCGATTGTGCTGACGAACTTGACCAGCAAGCTGAGCAACACCACGACAGCGACAATCACGATGAAGCCCAGGATGATGGCAGTCCACCAGAGCTCTTCGTTTCGTTCGGTCAATGCAAGCAGCATGATCAGCCCCCCAACTTTGCTCGGCCTCGGGCGAGGCCTTCGGTGATCGCGTTCGCAGACTCGATCGTTGTTTGCAGGCCGGCTAGGCCTGCAGTGTTCTTCACCGACTGTTCAAGCGAAGCGTTGATATCGCTCGCTCGGTTTCCAATCGAATTGGCGAGAGTCAGGATCGACACGACGAGTGCAACCACCGCAAGCACGATGATGCCGCCGAGCCAGAACCCCCAGTCCCATCCAGACGCAGCAAATACGGTCATAGCTAAATCCCCTCTGCGAAGTCTCGAACCGGCTTCAAGCTGGCATTTACGGACTCGACGACGGCAGGCACAGTCGAGGTCTTGTCAGCAATGACATCAACCCCACCGGTCAGCGCTTCGAGCGTCTTGTCGACTTGATACAAGTGGCCAATGACTCGGCTGAGTCCAACGGCGGCAAAGACCACGATTAAGAGGGCGAGGAATACCGTCACCCAGGCAACAAATGGCATGTTCTCCTACTCCCCTGGTAGCAACTTGGCGACCGAACCGGCGTAGCGCACAGCGCCATCGGCCACTTCGGCAACAGTCGTATCGGTCTGGGCCAGCAAGTCTGGCGTCGTGTCGAGATCGCCAATGGCAGCAACGCCGCCGGCGAGAATGTCGTCGCTTGCTTTGCGGATGCGTTCAACCGCACCGAGCAGACGGCTGAGCAACGCCACAGCCACCAGCGCTGCGACGAGCAGCAAGATGTTTCCAATCCACCACAACATGATCAGCCTCCTACAAGAGCGGGGTCGTACGGCATAAAGAATCGACGGAACACTCGAAGCAGCGCCATCTTGGCGGCGGCGAGGCCAATGGCGAATCCGCTCGGGCTCGAAGCCGTTGCGGTCACGTCGTCGGGGTTGCGCCCCTCGGCGATGGCGTCCATTCGGGCTTCGGCGTTGACGGCGAAATCACGGAGCAAGACCGCAGTGACATCGCCAACGAGACCACGTCCGTATTGGGCAGCAGCACCAGAGAGGTTCAGGTCCATGGACACATCGACCTTCGTGCCGCTCGATGTTGAAGCAAGCCCTGCGTCGACCATCATCTGCGCCTGGCCACGCCCCTTCTTCTCCGCACCTGCGGCATCGATCTTGAGGGTGTGGTTGTCGTGGTTGCGTTCGAGAATCTCGGCCTCGCCGCTGAACTCGAGCTTGACCGGACCGAGTCCGATCACCACGCCACCGGCGTATTGATCGGGGCCGATCTCTTGATCGAGCTGCGTCCCGGGCAGGCACTTGGCCACACCGGGAATGTCCTCGAAGAACTCCCAGACTTTCTCGATCGGATGATCGACTTCGAAACTGTCGGTTATGAGCATTAGGCCCCCTGCTTGCTTTCGAACGCCGCCCGGCAACCCGGACAGCAGAAGTAATACGTTTCATCGCCGAGCTCGAGCGGGTTGCTCGTGGGCACGGCATCGACCGTCATGCCGCAGATCGGGTCGATTGCGGTTTCTGGTTTCGGGGCGTCGATGACGACGCCGCCGGTGAATTCGCCTGCAGCTCGCCGTTGGACGAGCTCGGCCAAGATGGCCACAGCCATCTCCTTGTGGGTGGTGCTGCCGAGGTCGAGCCCGGCCGGAATGCGGAGCGCATCGAGCTGAGATGGTTCGATCGACTGCGTTCCTAGAAAGTCTCGAATGCTGGCGCCTCGTTTGGCCGACGCCACCACACCCACATACGCCGGTGAGGCTTTGAGCGCTGCCATGAGGACGTCCTCGTCACCGTGACCTTGGGTTGCGATGACCACGATCGAGTTGGTGGACACGCGACCTTCGCTGAAGTCGGCGCCGTCGACCAGGTCGACCTGCCAGTCGAGCTGACCCGCTTGCTGGGCCAAGGTCTGCGACATCGGCGAATCGCCGACGATCACCAGGTGAGGCATCGACATGACCGGCTCCAAGTAGATCTGCAGAGCTCCCTCTGACTGACACGACATTTCAACGGCCATGGTTCCCTCAGGCAGGTCGCCAAACCGATCGCTTGCTCCGAGTGCGAGCAAGCGGGGCTTTCCGGCTTCGAGGGTCTTGACCGCCTCACGTTTGAACACCGGCTCGGCGCATGCGCCACCGATCCACCCGTGCATCTCGCCCTCAGCGGTGTAGATCGCCCGTGAACCGTGCTGACCCGATGACGGACCTTCACGCCACACGACCGTGGCGAGCACGAACGGCTCGCCGCGGCGCGCCAGGTCGACGGCGCGCTCAAGCACACCCCAACCTTCAACGGCGCGACCTACGTCCACTCCCAGCTCCTAGTGGTTCTTCACCGGCGGATGGCCGGAGACGTCTTGGCCGGTCTGGATGGCTTCGTACACACGGTCTGGGAGCAGCGGCATGTCGATGTTGCGCACGCCGATGTCCTTCAGGGCATCCATGACGGCGTTCACGAACGCAGCTGGGCCGCCCACGGTGGCGCACTCGCCAATGCCCTTTGCACCAATGGGATGGTGCGGGCACGGGGTCACCACTTCGTGGAGCTCAAAGCCAGGGGTCTCCCACGCGGTTGGTAGCAGGTAGTCCATGTAGTTCGAACCAATGCAGTTGCCATCTTCGTCGAAGGTAATGAACTGCATGTTCGCCATGGCGTACGCCTCGGTGAGGCCCCCCATGATCTGTCCTTCGACAATCATTGGGTTGATGCGAACACCGCAGTCGTCGACCGCAACCATGCGGATGACATCCCACACGCCGGTCAGCGGATCGATCTCGACGGTCGAGATGTAACAGGCGAATGGCCACGTGAGGTTCGGCGGGTCGTAGTATGCGTTGTTCTCAAGGCCAGGCTCCATGCCGTCAGGCACGTTGCTGTAGGCGGCCATTGCGCACTCTTGAATCGTGACGCCACGGTCCTGAGCTCCACGCACGTAAAAGCGACCGAGCTCCCACTCGATGTCCTCGTCAGATACCTCAAGGAGATGGGCGGCGATCTTGCGGGCCTTGGCCCGGATCTTGCGACTCACCATCGACACGGCAGCACCAGCAACCGGTGTCGAACGCGAGGCGTAGGTGCCCATGCCGAACGGTGCCGTGTCGGTGTCGCCCTCTTCGACCACGATGTCTTCGGCAGGTATGCCGAGCTCGTGGGCCACGATCTGGGCCCAAGTGGTTTCGTGGCCCTGGCCCTGGGTCTTGGCGCCGGTTCGGAGGATCGCTTTGCCGGTCATGTGAACCCGGAGCTCAGCCGAGTCGAACATCTTGATACCCAAGATGTCGTACTCACGACTGTTGCCAGCACCGAGCGGCTCGGTCATCGTCGAGATGCCCAAGCCCAACAGGCGGCCGCGCTTTGCCGCTTCGGCCTTCTGCTCTTGGAAGGTGTCGTAGTCGATAGCATCAAGGCCAATCTGTAGACACTTCTCGTACTGACCCGAATCGGTTAGGAAACCGAACGGCGTTCGCTTCGGGAAGTCGTCATCCTTCACCAAGTTGATGCGCCGGAACTCGGCCTGGTCCATGCCGAGATCGTCGGCGGCAGCCTGGACCATTCGCTCCTGGAAGAACATCGCTTCGGTGACTCGGAACGAACATCGATACGCAACGCCACCGGGCGCCTTGTTTGTATAGACGCCCCGGTTGGTCAGGTAGGCGGTTGGAATGTCGTAGCAGGCAAAGGCTGAGTGGATAAGGCCGATCTTGAACTTCGATGGCTGGGCATCGGAGAAGAATGCGCCGTGATCGGAAACGGTATCCATACGGACGCCGAGGATCTTGCCATCCTTTCGCATGGCGACCTTGCCCTTGAGGTACACATCGCGGCCAAAGCCCGTCGAGATCAGGTTGCCCGTCTTGTCTTCGATCCACTTGACCGGCTTCTCGAGGAGAATCGACGCAAGGATCGAGATGACATACCCCGGGTAAACCGGAACCTTGTTACCGAAACCGCCACCAAGGTCGGGGGCGATGATTCGGATCATGTGCTCAGGAATCTCGGCCACCATCGACACCGCGGCACGCACGATGTGCGGCGCCTGGCTCGTCATGTAGACGGTGAGCTTCGAGGTCGACCGGTCATAGTCGGCAATCGAGCCGCACGCTTCGATCGGGCTCGGGTGCGAGCGTGGGTAGTGCAGGTCGATCTCGGAGACGACGTCAGCCTCGGCGAAGGCACGGTCGGTTCCTTCTCGATCGCCCACCTCCCAATCGAAGATGACGTTGTTGGACTGGTTGACCTTGTCATCACGAATGAGCACGGCGTCGTCGGCCATTGCCTGGGTCGGGTTGACGATCGGCGGGAGCGGTTCGTAATCGACGACGATTGCCTCGACGCCATCACGAGCAATGTAGGGGTCGTCGGCAATAACGGCGCAGACCTCTTGCCCCTGGAAGCGAACCTTGTCAGTGGCGAGCACGGCTTGGGTGTCGTACGACAGCGTTGGCATCCACGCGAGGTTGCGGGCGGCCATCATTTCGCCGGTCATGACCATGCGCACACCGGGGATGGCGTAGGCCGCACTGGTGTCGATCGACTTGATACGAGCGTGAGCGAGCGGGCTACGCAGGATCTCCATATGGAGCATGCCCGGCAGCACCACGTCGTCTACGTAGTTGCCCTTGCCTCGGATAAACCGGTTGTCTTCGACACGGCGACGGCTTGCACCGAGACCGCCAATTTTGACTTCGTCGAGTGCCATCAGGCGTCTCCTCCTGTGTCTTCCGCAATCGCAGATTCGTCGCTGCGCTCCTCGGACTGCTCTGCTGACTCTTCCTTAGCTTCTTCTTGTGCACCCGGTGCGGGAGCTGCAGCCTCTGGGGCTGCCCCCATGGATGCCACCGCTGCGGCTGGGTCGGCATCACCACGCATCTTTGCCGCGGCCCACAACACCGCCTTGACGATGTTCTGATAACCCGTGCAGCGGCACAGGTTGCCAGACAGCGCCCAGCGCACCTCGTCCTCGGTCGGGTTCGGGTTCTCATCGAGCAGCGCCTTTGCCGACATCATCATGCCGGGAGTGCAGAACCCACACTGCAACCCGTGCTCGTCCTTGAAGCCCTCCTGGATTGGGTGGAGTTCGCTGGCAGTTGCCATGCCCTCGACCGTCATCACCTCACGTCCGTTGGCCTGCACGGCAAACACAGTGCAGCTCTTCACCGGAGCACCGTCCATCAGCACCGTGCACGCACCACAGTTCGTGGTGTCGCAACCCGTGTGGGTACCAGTGAGGCGAAACCCATTACGGATGAGGTGGGCCAGCAACAGTCGTGGCTCGATCTGGGCAGCCTTCGACTCACCGTTGATCTTGATATCGACCCGAGTCGTCTGGATCTCATCGGTAGCCGCGGGCTGGAGTTCTTCAAAGAGGCTCGTCATTACGCAACCTGCATTTCTGATCGTTGGACATTGGCGATAATTCGGGTGACGAAGGTCGAGATGATATGGCGCTTGTAGTCGGCGCTTCCCCGGTGGTCACCTCGTGGTGACGACGCTGCGGCAGCGAGCTCGGCGGCCTTGTCGACCGAGGCCTCGTCGAGGCTCGTGCCGATAAGGGCCTGCGCTGCCTCTTCGGCGTTAATCGTTTGCGCTCCGACACCCACGAGCCCGATGCCTGCGTTCTTGACCACGCCGCCTGACATGTCGAGTGCAACCGCAACTGCGGCAGTGGCAAAGTCGCCGACTCGACGTTCGAGCTTGAGGTAGCCACCGGTGCGAGTGCCTTGGGCGTTCGGCACGACAGCTTCGATTGCGAGCTCGTCACGGTCGAGCACCGTGGTGAACGGCCCGGAGACGAAATCCTTCACTTCAACCGCACGCTTGCCGTTCGGACCTTGGGCGATGATCGACCCGCCGAGAGCCACCATGCAGGCAGCCCAATCGCCTTGCGGATCGGCGTGACACACCGATCCAACGAAGGTGCCTCGGGTACGCACGATTGGGTCGGCGACAAGGGGTGCAGCAGCTGCGAGTAGCGGCTGGTGCTCGGCCAGGACCGACGACTTCTCCAAGTCGGCGTGACGGCAGAGCGCACCGATCCGGAACGAGCCGTCGGCGTCTGCCCGGTGATATCCGAGGTCAGGAATGTTGTTGATGTCGACCAAAAGGGCCGGGCTCGCAAAGCGGAGCTTCATCATCGGAATAAGGCTCTGACCGCCGGCGAGCACCTTGGCGTCGTCGTTCGCTCCAAGGAGCGCAATGGCTTCCTCGACGCTGGTTGGAGCTTCATAACGGAAGCGGGAAGGGAACATGAGTACTCGGTTTCTCTTCTAGGAATGATCGACTGGGATGACTGGCGTTACTCGCCTGGGTCCGGGACGGCGCGAGGCAGCGAATCCGGATCGGGGTCGGGGCGCTTCTCCTGGTGGGGAGGCCATGGCCCCTGCACGGGCTGGCTTGCGACTTTCAGGTGATCAACAAACGCGGGCCACGCCCACACCGTCGGCCCAGGGCCTTCTTTCGGTGTTTCTTCGATGAGCTCGTACAGCCTCGGATTTCCTTGGCTCTTCCCCGTCGACTCAATCGGCACTACGCGTTCCCCCCGTATGTTGCGCCACAACCACAAATTGTGACACTCGACACCATAGGGTGACCATGGACACGCCAGCTAGTTGGATGAGGATTTCTTCCCAGTGGTCCAAGGCAGCTGCGAACCCTGAAGCCCGCAAATCCAGCGGCGGAAGCACAGGCGAATGTGTCTGGCCATGTCGAAGCCTCGGACGAAGGAATTTCCTTGCCGGTGTAAGAAAGTTCTGCGTGCTGCGTCTGATTGGATACGACGAGGTACAGGAGGCCCGCTCATGACATCCCGGCACGTGTCTGCCCTGGTGGCGCTAGCAATCGCGGTAACAGCATGCAGCTCGGTGACAAGCGAGAACGGTTCGGCCACCACATCGACAACCACCGTGGTCCAGACAACGACCATTGAACAGACAACGACGACCACCGCGACGACTACCCCATCAACTGCTGCGAGCAACACGACAGCCACGCCGACAACGACCACACCGACCGAGGTGACCGTTGAGTGGATCGTGCAGGTGCTCAACAACGGCGGCGAAGTGACCACGGCTGAAATCGAACAGCGGTTCAGCCCGAGCTTCCTTGCGGAGATCCCCGCCGAGCAGATCGTGGCACTCTTCCCGCAGCTCGTGTCGGGGCTCGAACTACCGGTCGCTCCTGACAGCATCGAGACCGTAGACGGCATCTGGGAAAAGACGGCACTGATCGCATCTGATGGCGCCCGCCTCCCTGTCGAACTCGCAGTCTCGCCAGGCACGCCTCCGAAGATCCTGGGCATCTTGTTCGGGCAAATCGAATTCGCCGAGAAAGCAACGATCGAATCGATCGACGTCCGGCTAAACGAGCTCGGTCAACAATCGTCGCTTGGGGTGTACGAGGTCACCAACGGCACGTGCACTGTCGTCCACCAATTGCGAGCCGACCAACCGATCGTGCTCGGGTCGATCTTCAAGCTTTGGGTTCTCTCCGCACTCGCCAACGAGATCGATGCAGGCAGAGCAAGCTGGAACGAAACCGTTCCGGTCACCGACGAACTTCGCAGCAGCCCCGACGGTGAGATCTTCTTTCTGGAGACGGGCACCGAGGTCTCCCTACAAGACTTGGCCGAAGCGATGATCTCCCTTTCGGATAACACGGCGACCGACATGCTTGTCAACCGCCTTGGCCGCTCCGCAGTCGAGGCAGTCCTCGATGACCTTGGCATCGACAACCCGACCAATCGACCAATACTCTCGACAGGCAACCTGTTCAGCATCAAGTTCGATCCCGACGCTCCAAACTCCGATGACTATCGAGCACTAGATGAGTCCGGCAAGCGAGAGCTGTTAGAGCAGCTCGACGCGCGGGCCGTGCGGTGGGTGGCCGAGGACCTTTCACTCGATGAACTCGCAGAGCTCACCAACTCCGAAGGCGTTCCGCTCGACCAACCACGGGACTTCGATATCGAATGGTTCGCAACCGCTGAGCAGATCTGTCGCACCTACCTTCGCCTCAACGCTCAGGCCCAAACGGACGGGCTCGAAGTCGTGGCCGACATTCTTGAAGTGAATCCGGGTGTCGACTTCGATACAGACCGTTGGCCAACCATTCGCTATAAGGGCGGATCCGAGCCTGGCGTCCTTGCCATGGCTTGGTGGATTGAAGGGAACGACGCTCGCCGCTACGTAGTCGTCGGCGGGATTACCGACGCCGACGCGGCGCTCGATGAGTTTGCTGCCACTAGCGTCCTCTCATCAGCCGTCGAGCTCGTCGAATGAGCCGATCCGTCGACCAACAGACAGTGTTCGACAGCTGGATGACTGAGCACCGGGGCATCATCACAAAGATCGTCCGAAGCTTTACTGCACACGACTCGGATGCTGAAGACCTCACGCAAGACATCAGCTTCGCCTTATGGCGATCGATCCCGTCGTTTCGTGGCGAAGCGAAACCGTCAACATGGATCTGGCGGATCGCACTGAACCAGGCAATCTCGTGGAAACGAACCGCCCCCGAGAGCCACGCTGATATCGATGCCGTGGGAGCGGCGGTTCGTGATGGTGCGGCCGACGGTGTGATGGTCGACCGGATCTACGAAGCCATCCGCACTCTTGTACCTATCGACAGGTCGATCATCATGCTGTCCCTTGACGGCTTCACCTACGCCGAGATTGCCGACATCACAGGGCTGACCGAGTCGAACGTCGGCGCCCGTCTAACCCGGACTCGCACCCGACTTACCAGCCACCTGGAGGACGCTCCATGAACGAGCAGTTCAACCCCAACGACCCCTTGCAGCAAGCGTGGGCAACCCAGGACGACAGTCTGCGTCCGGCAGATGTCGCCGCTGCCAGCACATCAACGGCTGATGCTCATCGCAAGGAGCAACGCCATCTCGTGTGGCTCAACCTTCGCGAAATCATCCCTTCATTCTTTACGGCTGCGATCTTCTCCACAATTGCGCCAACGATTCAGCGCACGTTCGCGATGTACATCGCAGCAGGCCTTTTCTTGTTCATCGGCATCTACATGGCCGCCAATTCGATTCGGCACCACCGGGCCGATGCTCGTTGGGGAGCATCGGTGCGCGAGCAGATGGAACGGCGGCTTGACCAACTCCACCACCGAGCCAACCTGTACCGGACAACTCCGATTTGGTACTTCTTGCCAGCAACCGTTGCGATGGGACTGGTGATCTATGCACTCGGAGCCGAGGATGCTGGACTATCTGCGCAGATTTTCGCTGGTCTGTTCGCGCTCACGATTCTCGCAAGCTGGCGGAAAGCCAAGAAGGAAGGCCAGGTCTATATCGATGAGATTGAGCGGCTGTCGCCGATCCTTGCCGACTTCGTCGAGCAGACTGACGACCATTAGCTGTCCATACGGCATCCGAGTTGACCGCGGCTAGTTCGTCGCATGGGGGGTGACCTCCCCGGTAACGGCTGGCAACGTCGGTGTTAGGTTCCTCACATGACGCTCCGAAGACTTGCTCTCGCGGCCTCCCTTGCATGTGCCTTGGCGGGCTGTTCATTCGACTTCTCCGTTGGCGGAGGTGAGTCTGCTGCCGACACGGCTGTCCGAGTTATCGAGGAGGAGCTGGTCGATGCGATCGGGCTCGGCCCGATCGAAGCCACCTGCAACTCCCCCGCGACCGAAGAGGTCGGCGCCACCTGGACATGCACGGGCGACGCTGGTGGCACAACCATCGACTTCGTTGCCGAGCTGGAGACCGAGACCTTCGTCAATGTGGAGACAACCAACCTGATCGTCGGCAGTCAGGTTGAGCGAGTTTCGGTCGAGGCTGGCAAGGTCATCTCCGACCTTGGAGGGTTTGAGCTTCCTGCCGATGCCGTTGACTGCGGGACAGACTCGATCGTCCTCGGAGTGGACAACACAATGCCGTGCACCGTGACCATCGACGGTGAGGCGATCGATACAACGATCGAGATAACCGACCTCGAGAACACTTCGTTCGAGATCGACACCGACCCGCTGGCTCCAGCGCTCGCCATCCCGAGTTTGAAAGCCACGGCAGAGCAGACCATCGAAGGCGAGCTGGCCGACGTGATTGGTCTTGGACCCATCGACGCGTCGTGCGACCAACCGCCGTCCACCGACGCTGATGCTTCGTGGACCTGCACGGGTGAGGTCGGTGGCCAGACTGCCGAGTTCGTGGCGGTCACCGACGGCGATGCCAACGTAAACGTCAACACGACCAACGTGATTCTGGCCGATCAAGTGTCTGCGTTCGCCATCGCTGCGATGCAACAGCTAAATCAGTCGGTTGGCGCTTCCCTGCCCGACGAGGCCATGGACTGTGGGAGCGAGGCGATCATCATGCCGCCATCGCTCGAGTTCGTGTGTGCCCTCGACGCAGGAAGCGAAGGTGTGTATGACGCAACGATCACGGTGACCGACCCCGACACCGGAGCGTTCACGGTCGTCGTCGGCGACACGCCTCGGGGCTAGACGCGCCTAGGCTTCCGGTGCTCGCAAGCTTCGCTAGGTAGCCTACTTCGGGGGTCTGACAGTGACCGACGGGCCTGGTCCCCCGGGACCAACCTCTGCGCTCCAGGCTCGCATTCGCTCGAGCGGGCTCACCACCACCGGAAAAACTTGGAAAAGGCGGACAATTACGTGCGCCCGCATAGCGATTTTCGCTCGCTGGAGACTACGTTGAGGTTTCCATAAGTGAACGACGGTCAGTTCGCTTCCGCCCCTCCTCCTCGTGCCCTGACGCTTTGGAAAATTCTGATCCACGGAGCAGATAATTGTTCGCTGACCGGCGCCGCCGCATCATCACCTTTGTGGTCATTGTCTTTGCGCTGTCCGCAATCTGGCCGCTGACGCGAACCCCAGCAGGACGATCGGTCAGCGCCCGGATCGTCTCGACGACCACCACGACCGAACCGGTACCCACAACCACGACTCGGCCGTACGAGCCCGAGTCAGTGCTGTCGTATCCCACCGACTGTCTTGTCGGTGAGCTCGGCAAGACTCGACTTCGCTCGGTCACCTGCGACAAGCCCCACGACCTCGAGGTGTACCGCGAGGTACTCATCGAGCGATCCTTTACCGAGTTCAATGACGCGATCATCGAGTCATACGCCCGAGACGTCTGCCTGACGTCGTTCGCGGCCCAGTATCCCGACAACGAGCGCTACGAGCTCACGTACACCCGACCAACGCAAGACTCGTGGGACGAGTCGTTTCGCGTTGTGCGGTGCATGTTGTTTGACCCAGCCGGCCCGAAAGAGGGCCGGGCGAGATAGGCCCCTGGCGGCTACGGACCGCTCCGCTCGCACGAGACAACTCGTGCCGGCTCTCCGCCGGATCGGATACATCGATCCCGCTTACCGGGCCCGCCCTTCACAACATCTCCTTCGCCAACGAGGAGCACGTCGTTGCCGTAACCACCGTTCATATCGTCGATGGCTCCCAGACCTTCGAGACGGTCAGAGCCGGCACCCCCGCGGATCCAATCACGAGCTTCGTACCCGATCAGTAAGTCGTTCCCGATGCCGCCTTGCATACGATCCCAGCGAGTCGTTCCGTAGATACTGTCGTCTCCGGCCCCACCGAAGTAACGACCACCCGCAGTGTCACTGCGCTCGTTGGGCGCCGCACCATCGGCACCGTAGATCTCGTCCGTTCCTTGAGCTCCGTAGATGATGTCAAAGCCGGAGCCTCCGTAGATCACGTCGTCACCCTTGCCGCCGCAAAGTACGTCATCGCCTCCGAGTCCAACGACTCGGTCGTTACCTTCAAGCGCCGCAATCACATCCGGACCGGGCGTGCCTATTAGGTGATCGTCGCCGTTGCTCCCGACGATCGTTGCACGCAGTCCGCCGCATGTGGCTGCGTCGGGCCCGACGCCGCCCAATCGAGGCTGTGGCTCGGGCCAAGCTGACAGAATTCGTTCCATCCATCGCCGATTGACCGAACCGAACACCGGCACGAAACTTCGCATGGCGGAGTCGGCTGTTGGACGGATTGCCTCCGTGTTCTCCGCTTCTCCCGAGCAGCCGCCTTGGAAGTAGCCAACGGTGAACCTCTCCGGGCTGACAAATTCGCCTGGTGGCAGAAGGTCGTAGCGAATGAGTTCGTCTCTCCACCGATCGAACATCGGATCCAGGTCACCAACAAGGTCGCTCCACAGACGTTCCGCAGCCACCTGGCTCGGTGCACAGTTTGGACGCCTTGTGGTCGGAACAGATCGGCCCGGAACGTCGTACTCGTCCAACAGCCCGAACAGTGCGTGGCCTAGCTCGTGTGCAAGGACGTACCGGTCATCCAGCACCCACCAATCGTCGCCACGGTGGGGAAACGGTAGGTACACGCTCCCAAAGCCACCTCTGCCAGGTCCGAACTCAAAGGCGCTCATCGCTGAGGTCGTAGATGCCCGAGCACCAGCGTTCGCACGGTCGATCAGCACCAACACGGTGTCTGGCCCAAGTCCTAGCGCCTCAGGATCGATATTTGACTGTGGTTGTCCAATGCCGCTGTACGGCGGGCCATGAGCAGCCATCTCGTCTTCCATAAACCAGAAGTTGAACCGTCCTACATTGTCGCGAAATGGGTCGATTGAGAATGTTCCCCAATGCAGCGCGCGAACGCTGCCACCGTTCTCGAACTCGGCCTGCAGATACTCGGGTTCGCCACTGAGACCCAGTAGACGGAGCGCCTCATCTTGAAGGCTCAGCTCGTCGATTGGCCCGAATCCGTTACCGACGAATACCAAGTTGATTCGTTCACGGCTCGGCCCGTTGTGACCCGGAACCAACGCAATAGGCGTCGGGTCCAGAATCTCGAGCAATTGGCGATGCCCTTCTCTTCGACATGTTTGAGGGTCTCGAAGGGCAACGGCGCACACCGCTACGGTCCATCGACCAGGCTCCGAAATTCGAAAGGTGAAGTTATACGAGCCAGCTTCACTCGCGACCTGCTGAACAACCTCATCGCTTCCTTCTCGCCGCACAAGAAGGACGTGATCGGTAAACCGCTGAGGTTCGGTATACCGCTGAAGGACAATCTCGCCAGGGTAGGACTGAAGCCGGGCGGCATCGAACGGCCGGTGTACTCCATCGTCAGGATCGACGGTTATTGACGCCCGCCCCTCGACATTGGTCCCCACCGTAAGTCCGCCAATTCCAACGTCGAACTCGCCTGGTGTCCAGGCTCCAGAAATCCCGCACACCAACTCATCACCCTCGAGAAGGCACCGTTTGCTCGACAGCACCGTGCCATCCGCGAACTGTTGAATCACATAGGCGTGGTAGGGAGAGCTCGGCAGTCGATTTGCCCCGATAACCGGGAACCGGCAAGTCGCAGGTTGACCAACAACAAGGCGTTCGGGCGAGCATGTTCCTCTTCCAACTTCATTGGGTGAGTCGAGGTAGTCGACGTCGACCTCACCCTGGGCTGCCGCCTGCGAAGCCCCAACGACCGCAAACAGCGATGCCGCTACAAGAGCGAGTACTGAGAACCTACGAGACAGGGTCATGCGCCAACGCTGACGATGATGGCGTCTCCCTGACCGCCACCGCCGCACAGCCCAGCAGCACCGATGCCCCCGCCGCGACGACGAAGTTCGTGCATCAAGGCGAGCGTGATGCGGTTGCCCGACATGCCGAGAGGATGCCCAACAGCGATCGCGCCGCCATTGACGTTGACGATGTCGGTTGAGACGCCGAGCTCGGCTGCCGATGCGATTCCGACGGCAGCGAATGCCTCGTTGATCTCATAGAGCGATATATCAGACACGTCGACACCAGCGGTCTCGGCGGCCTTGCGAATGGCACGTGATGGCTGGTGCAGGAGCGAGCAGTTGTCCGGCCCGGCGACCATGCCGTAGCCCAGCACCGTGGCGAGCGGCTCGACGCCGAGCTCGTCTGCTCGGGCGCGACTCGTGACGATCATCGCCGATGCGCCATCTGACAGCTGCGATGCGTTCCCGGCAGTAATCGTTCCTTCGCCAACGAAGGCGGGTCGGAGCTTGCTAAGCGAAGCTGCATCGGTGCCAGCACGAACGCCCTCGTCGTCTTCGAACGCGATCGGGTCGGCCTTTCGTTGTGGCACCGACACTGTGAACGTTTCCGATCGGAGGATCCCGTCTTTGATCGCGCGGGCGGCGCGGTCGTGCGATGCCGCGGCGAACGCGTCTTGGTCGTCACGGGAGATCGCTTCGGCGCCCGCGTACAAGTCGGTGGCCTCACCCATGATGCGAGATTCGACCGCGCAGGTGAGACCGTCGTACTGCAGCGAATCGACCAGCTTGCCGTCGCCATAGCCATAGCCGGTACGGCTTTTCATGAGCAGGTGCGGACTGTTGCTCATCGACTCCATGCCACCAGCGATAACCGTCGTTGCCTGGCCGGTCATGATCTGCATGGCGGCGTAGTTGATCGCCTGCATGCCCGACAAGCACACCTTGTTGACTGTGGTGGCATCGACCGTGAGCGGGATGCCGCCCTTCACCGCCGCGTTGCGAGCGCCCGACTGGCCTTCGCCTGCCGTGAGCACATGGCCCATCACGACCGAATCGATCGCATCCGCGGCGACCCCAGTGCGTTCGAGGACGGCAGCGATGGCGAGACCGCCAAGGTCGGTTCCGCTGAACCCGCTGAGCGAACCGTTGAACCGGCCGATCGGCGTGCGAGCTCCGTCGAGAATGACAACGTCGTCTGGGCTTTGTGTGTGAGTCATGAGTGCTCCTCATCGGAGGGTTGGATAGTGGAGAGATCTGCGTTCAAGAGTAAAGCGAGCAATTCGTTGGTTGCACGAGTCGGTGCAACCTCGGCCCGTTCAGCTTTGCTGAGCCAGCCGGCGCCAGTGTCGGAGTCGAGCGCTTGCTCAGCCGCTGCCGACATGGCCTGTTCGAGGCGGGCCTTCACTTCGGTGCGCATACGGTGCTTGCGCCGGGCGTCGCGAAGGCCGGTGTCGTCGAGATGGGTGAGGTGCGCCTCAACCGCATCCCATACGTCGGCGCTTCCATCGCCGTGCAGCGCAGAGGCCATGACGATCGGTGGGCGGTATCCGGTTTCGGATTCTTGTCCGGTCATGTGGCTGAGGTCGAGCATGAGGTCGAGGTCGCGGCGCACGTCGTTTGCGCCGGGCCGGTCGGCCTTGTTGACGACAAACACGTCGGCGACTTCGAGGAGACCCGCCTTGTTTGCCTGGACTGCGTCGCCCATGCCAGGCGTCATTACCACGACGGCAGTGTCGGCAGCACCGACCACATCGACTTCGACCTGGCCAACGCCGACCGTCTCGATGATGACCGGGTCGTACCCCACAGCATCGAACACGCGAACAGCGAGCGGCACCGCAAGCGCCAATCCGCCGGAGTGGCCTCGGGTTGCCATCGAACGGATAAACGCTTCCGATTCGCCATCCTCGATTCGAATGCGATCGCCAAGGATCGCTCCGCCGGTGAGCGGCGATGATGGGTCGACGGCCAGTACCGCGGGCTTCTTGCCGGCGGCAACGAGGTCGCTGACCAATTGACCGACAAGCGTCGACTTGCCGGCCCCGGGCGAACCAGTGATGCCCACGATGTGTGCCGTGCCCGAATCGGGATGCGCGAGTTCGCTGATCTCGTCGGCGGTTGCGCCACCCCGCTCGACTGCGGTGAGCAAACGACCGAGGGCGCGCCGCTCCCCCGTTCGGGCGGCTTCGTAGAGCTCGGCAATCGAGCGCTTTGGGGCCACTGCTAGGTGTTCACGGCAGCGACGGCGTCGCGAACTGACTGAGCGACTTCTTCAGCCGAGGCACCCGGGCCAAGCACGACACCAACACCCGCATCGAGCAACGGCTGCACGTCTTGATCGGGAATGATGCCGCCCACGATGACTGGGCAATCAAGCTCGGCTTCGGCAACGGCCTTCACCATTGCGGGAGCCAGAGTCATATGGCCAGCGTTATGCATCGAGAGGCCGATTGCATCGGCATCTTCCTGCTCGGCAGCGGCGACGATGCTGTCGGTCGTCTGGCGAAGCCCGAGGTAGATGACCTCCATGCCAGCATCGCGCAGGATGCGGGCAACGACCTTCAGGCCGCGGTCGTGGCCGTCGAGGCCAAGCTTGGCCAACAAGATGCGGATCTGCGGTTCGTCGCTCAAATGATTGCCTTCTCTACGTAGGTGCCGAATTCGGTTTCCATGGCCATCACGACTTCTTCGAGGGTGGCGTACGCCTTGACCGCATCGAGGATCGACGGCATCAGGTTGACCGTTGGGTCTTGCGCCGCAGCGGTGACGGCGGCCAGCGTGCTGGCCACGTCAACATCGTTGCGAGCAAGCTTCACATCGGCCAGGCGTTTGAGCTGGTACTCCTCAACCTCGGCGTCGATGCGAAGCAGGTCCTTCTCGCCGTCGTCGCCATCGGTGAAGGCATTGACTCCAACGATGATGCGGTTGCCGTTGTTGACCTCACGTTCGAAGCGATAGGCCGAGTCGGCGATCTCGCCGACGAAGTAGCCGTTCTCGATGCCTTCGTAGACGCCCTCAAGAATCGAGCCCTTTCCGAGATCGTCGAGGTGGGCGAAGATCGCTTCAGCCTGACGTTCCATTTCGTCAGTCATCCACTCCACGTAGTCACTGCCACCGAGCGGGTCGGCCACGTTGGCCACGCCGGTCTCGTGGGCAACGATCTGCTGGGTACGCAGTGCGATGCGAGCAGCCTTCTCGGTCGGAAGAGCAAGGGCTTCGTCGAAGCTGTCGGTGTGAAGGCTCTGCGTTCCGCCGAGCGCCCCGGCCAACGCCTGGATGGCGACACGAGCAATGTTGATCTCGGGCTGCTGCGCGGTGAGCGACACGCCGGCCGTCTGGGTGTGGAAGCGACACAGCATCGAGCGCTCCTTCGTAGCGCCGTAGCGTTCCTTCATCCACCGAGCCCAGATGCGGCGGGCAGCACGGTACTTACCGATCTCTTCGAAGAAGTCGTTGTGGGCGTTGAAGAAGAAGCTCAGGCGGCCAGCGAACTCATCGACATCGACACCGGCCGCAGTCGCAGCCTCGACGTAGGCGAAGCCGTTCGCCAGGGTGAAAGCAAGCTCTTGGGCGGCGTTACTTCCCGCTTCACGAATGTGGTATCCGCTGATCGACACCGGATGGAAGCGAGGCATCTCGGCGCTCGTGTACTTGATCATGTCGGTCACGATCCGAACACTTGGGCGCGGCGGGTAGATGTACTCCTTCTGGGCTTGGTACTCCTTGAAGATGTCGTTCTGGATCGTGCCGGCGAGCTGGTCGGTCGACACGCCGTTCTTCTCGGCAACGGCGACGTACATGGCCAAGATGATGGCTGCCGGGCCATTGATCGTCATCGACGTCGACACACCCGAAAGGTCGATGTCGGCGAAGAGGTCTTCCATGTCGGCGAGCGTGTCGATGGCAACGCCAGCTCGTCCAACCTCACCGAGTGCCCACGGGCTGTTCGAGTCGCGTCCCATGAGCGTGGGCATGTCGAACGCCGTCGACAGGCCGGTGCCGCCGTTGCGGAGAATGTCTTTGAAGCGAGCGTTGGTGTCTTCGGCAGTTCCAAAGCCAGCGAACATGCGCATCGTCCACAGGCGGCTGCGATACATCGACGGATAGACACCGCGGGTGTACGGGTACTCACCTGGGTACGGGCCGGGACCGTAGACCGGTTCAACTGGCACACCTGACATCGTCTCAAACGGAACGTCACGCAGGCTGGCCGAGTCGTAGCGCTCCTTCCAAGCGGCGTACTCGGGTGAGTCTTTCCAGGCCATCTCTTCGGACGAGCTCATCGGGTCTCCTCGGTTCGGGTCGAGCCAGACACGTTGTCACCAGCGGAGGCTCGGACGTTGGCTAGCTGTTCATTCATGTCGGCGAGCGTCGGGTCGTCGATTTCGCCCATCCCCCACCGGATGTCTTCAAGCGCCGTGGTTGCCTCTTTGTGCAACGCCCGGCCCGCTTTGGTGAGCGTTGCCAGAGTGGCCCTGCGATCGTCGGGATGGGGGCTGCGTTCGACCAAGCCGTCGCGCTCGAGCCGGTCGATCGTGCTGGTCACGCTGGTGGGGTGCACCTGCAGGCGTTCGCCCATCCGTGCCATCGCCATCGATCCGTTGCGGGCAAAGCTGAGCAGCGCCAGTGCTTCGTATCGGCTAAACGTCAGCGAGAACGGTGTGAGCGCTTGGTTGATTCGACCAAGCACCACCTGATGTGCGCGGGCGAGCGACGTCGCCGCGACCATCGCGTCCACCTCACCAAGCCCAGACTCGACCCAGTTGCGCCGCGCCTCAGCAACAAGATCCATCGAGGTCGAGCGCTCAGCAGCCATAGCACCAGAATAGCTCATGTATCCAATAGTCGGACATCCTACTATTTGGTAACTTGTTCGGACCCCCTGACGCCTACTCGGGCGGCACGAACTCCCATGTGTGGTCGAGGACGAGACGGTCTCCGTCGGGGTCGATGCCAACGATCTCGCCTGCTGGATTCGTCCCGATCGGAACGATCGACTGATGGATTTCGACAGTCCACTGCCCGTTTGCATCAACCGTGGTCTCGAAGGGCGCAGTTGGGATCGGCAATCCGTCGTCGATCTCGAGAAAGAACGACTCGAACAGCTCTCCCTCGATTGCCCATCCAGCTGGTCCGGTTCCGGAGACATCCACGGTGAACCGTTCCATGTTCTCAACTGCGTCCGTCAGCGAAAGCTCGGCTATGACCAGCGACTTTGCTCCGCTGCGACCGGCCAGGTTCGCCCGAATTTCCTGTCCAACGACGAGAACCGTTCCGAAGTCCGCTTGCCAGCCGTTCGCTCGGGTGGCGACAGCTGAGGCGACTTCGTTTCCTGCAGCATCGTGCAGCGTGACCTCAACGGAGTCGTCGAGCGCTGGAGCAGAGAGTCCAACGACGGATGAACCGAGCTCGTGGACCAAGACGGGGTTGCGAACGACTGCATCGAAGATCTCGAAGTTCCCGTACCCATTGAATCGCATCACGTCGATTTCTTCGATCGTCGACGGGAGGTCCTGCGCAGGAACCACCAACCTGCCATCAGCATCAAGAGGCAGGTGAAGAACTCCGACAACCGCGCCGTCGGCGCCGCGAGCGACGACGGTGACTTCCTTGCCCGGCGTACCGGTGATGAGCAGCGAATCTGTTGCGGCGTCAAACGTGGCGCTCGTTAGGTGTACCTCGAGCGGGGTAGTGAACTTCGACGTTGACCCAACAACTTGCACCTCCCGTCCTTGACGCACAGCCTCAGCTGACATCTGCTTACGGAAGGTCTGCCCAACCACGTTGTCATACTCGTTGTAGACCGGTTCAAGATCCTCCGTAAACGAACGAATCACCGGACCACCAGGCGATCGATGGAGACGCAGCAGAACACGTGAATCATCATCCAGGTTCAGATTGCGCTCATCCCAATTGTCGACGCCTACGTGCACGAAGCCGTTCGGCACAGGGCCACCTGCCACATGGTGCTCAACCGTAAGCCACGGCCTCGAGCGGCCGTAGTTGAACGAAGTCGAGTCGAACCAGCTCGCAAACCACCCTTCACAGCCGATCTCGGCATATGCGAAACCATCGGGCCCACGGCACGCATCGACACCCGGTCCACCGGCGATGCTCTTTGTGCCCTGAAAGTCAGCCGTGATCTCGTCGTCACCCGGCCCGCCTTCGAGAAGGTCATCGCCATGGCCACTGATGAGCGAGTCGTTGCCGTCCGCACCGCGAAGAATGTCGTTGTCCGAACCGCCATCGAGCTCATCGTTTTGGCTGCCACCGATGAGCGTGTCGTTTCCGCTGTCGCCGCGCAGCGTGTCGTTTCCTAGGCCGCCCCAGAGAACGTCGTTCCCCACGTCACCAACAAGTGTGTCGAAGCCTTGATTGCCCACGAGGCGATCGCTTCCGTCTCCGCCGTTGACGATGTCGTTGCCTGTGCCACCGGTGAGCCGATCAACACCGGGACCGCCAAAGAGCTGGTCCCATCCTTGTCCTCCGAGAACGACATCGTTTCCTGAACCTGCCTCTACGTAATCCTGACCTCCGCCAGCGATGATTCGGTCGTCGCCTGCACCACCGACGAGAAAGTCGTGGCCGAAGCCGCCGTAGATAACGTCGTTGCCTCCCTGGCCGAAGATGGCATCCTGGCCTCCCTTTCCTCGGATGAGATTCCTGCCGTTGCCAGCGCAGATGAAGTCAGGCCCTGTCGTTCCTCGGATGATCGCAGCGTTCGACTGGATGAGGTTGTACCCCTCGGGCACGACGTAGCCGCACGCCGTTCGCTGTTGAGCTCCAACCGGAGTTGTAGCCGTAGCAACAACTGCAACCGCGATGAACAGGGAAAGAAGTGACCGCCTCATGCACTAAGCATCGGCGCCAAGCGGCAGCAGCTTGACCCCCGGCCGCTAACCGAGCTTCCCGAAGGGAACTTCCAGCAAATACTGACACTTGGGAACCTTCGTGGTCGTGCCGACGTAGAAGAGATATGCGGATGGATCGAGTTGTGGCGTTTCTGGCTGCGCTGGTGGTGTGCATGGCCAGCACAGCGATCGCTCCCCCGCCAGCGAATGCCTGCTCTTGCGTCCCGTACTCCCCTGAGGAACAGCTCGAGCGCCCCGACACCTCCTTCATAGGTGTGGCTGAGGCAGTCGTCGCTGAATCCTCTAAAGCAGGAATGGCGGTTGTGAGGTTCTCGGTCATCGAGCCGATCAAGGGAGATGCTGCAGGCGAGGTGTATGGCGTCGTCGAGACCTTCGACAGCAGCTGCGGTGAGCCCGAGCTCATCCCCGGCGCTCGATACTTCGGACGCGAGGCACTGATTCAGATGTCGGACGGATTCGTTTGGGAGGCCTGCACGTCACTTGACCCATCGCAGGTCGACATCCTCCGCCCAGGTCTAGACGCACCGGTGACAGACAAGCCGGCGGTGATCATGGCCATCGGCGACAAGCGGGACACCCAGGTACGACTCCTCAACGAGGATGGGGCGGTCGTTGCCTACGTGCAGGACGCCCAACTTCACACCGCGCCCGACGGCCCTCCCGGACGAAACACGCTCTGCGAGAACGGCGATCTGGCATCCATGGTGGTTGACGGCGACCCTGTCTTCGGCGATGTCGCGATCCGAGTACGAGACCTGTCGACCCTCGAGTACCGAGACCTGCCTGTTGATGCGGACCCGACGTCAACAGTGCGCACGTGTACGGCCGACGGTGAACTGCTTCTCGCTACCCCTGATGACCTCGTGCTCCTCGATTCCAATGGCAACGAAATTCGTCGCTTCCCATACGGCGAGTCAACGAGCGGATGGATCAATAGCACGGCGACCCACTTCAGCTGGTTCTCGATGTTCCAACAGATCAAGACAGTCCCGATCATCGAGGGCCCGACCACCACGATCGACATCCGCAATCACACCGGTTGGAACATCGCCACGAGCCCTGATGGGTCTCATCACGCCGTTCTCATCTGGAGTCCGATCGAGGCGACGATGACGTTGCTCATTGCTGACAACTCCGGAGAAACGGTCGAGATCGTCAGCAATTCGTTCAGCGAACCGGTGCGGTGGCTCGATAATTCTCGAGTCGCTGCTGGGCCTGGCATCTATGACATGGCGGCGGCAACGGTTGTGGACTCCCCGTTGCAGGATCCGTACTCATCTGTGAAGGCGATCGGACCCCGGGTACTCGAGAGACAGGATTACTCATTCGAGCTCCATGATCTCGACACCCGCGAAGCACTTCTCATCCCACTCGACGAGTCCGGCTATGCGAGGTCGATCGTTCCCTTACCGGCCGCAATTGACGTAACCGGCGAGGGGTTCACTCCCCCAGAACGCACTGCGCTGCCGATTCCCGGCGAGACACCACCGGGTTCGCTTCTCGAGCTAGAAGCGGCCCTCGAGTCAAGTGGCCGCTCATTCGATTTCACGCCGGTAGCCGTGGCTGACTCCGGACGGCCTGTGCCTGCGCCAGCAGCTTCACAGCCAGAAGAACCGGAAGCCGACAAGGTGATTTTGAGCGAACCAGATGGACCGACGTGGTGGCTCTGGGGCCTACTGATGTTCGGGGCGATCGCAGGTCTAGCAATGGTGGGCCGAATTCGCACGCGGACCTAGCTGCGACTTTGTTTAGGCCGACAGTTCGAGCACCTTCAACCCGCGGATCACGAAGGTCGGGTGATACTCGGGCTCACTGCGCAGGCTGAGCTCGGGGAGCCGCTCGGCAAAGCCGGCCACCGATCGAGCGAGTTCGAGACGAGCGAGCGGGGCGCCGATACAGAAGTGAATGCCTCCACCGAAGCCGACGTGCGACGACTCGTTCCTCGCTACATCGAAGATGTCGGGGTTCTCGAAACGGCGCGGGTCGCGCTGGGCGCTTCCGAACAACATGGCCACCTCTTCACCCACGGCCAACGCCTGGCCGGCGATCTCGACGTCGGATTCAAGAATCCAACGCTCGAAGAGCTGCAGTGGCGGGTCCCAACGCAGTAGCTCTTCAACAGCAACTGCAGCGTCGACTTCTTTCGAGACAAGCCGTTCCCACTGGTCTCGGTGATGCATGAGGGCTCGGAAGCCGTTGCCGAGCGTGTTGACCGTGGCCTCATGACCAGCTTCGAGGAGCACCATCGTTGTCGAGACGATCTCGGCTTCGGTGAGCGTGTCGCCATCGTCCTCGACCTGCACGAGCTCGGAGACCAACAACCCGTCAGGTCGCTTGCGCTTGTGGGCGATGAGCTCCTTCGTGTAGGCGATGTACTCGGCGGCTGCGGTGTCGGCGCGCTGCTTGGTTTCTTCGCTGGCCGTGAGCTCGTACATCTTGACGATGGCGTGGCTCCAGTCGAGCAGCAGCTGAGCATCGGTGTGTGGAACGCCGAGCATCGAGCAAATGACGGCGACCGAGTACGGCTGGGCGTAGTCGGCCAGCATGTCGAAGTCGCCCTTTTCGGCACACGTGTCGAGTAGGTCGTTAGAGAACCCCTGAATAGTGGAACCGAGCTGCTTGACCGCACGGGGTGTGAACGCACGACTGATCAAACGGCGGATGCGTGTGTGATCCGGCGGCTCCAAGCTGAGGAGCGACCACTGCTCATGTTCGGCAAAGCTCGCCCACCTGGGGTCGGGTTCGGGCTGACCAAACTCGCGATGGCTGTAGCGGTGGGTATAGGCGCGACCCAAACGCCGATCTCGCAGTGTGGTGCTGACGTCCTCGAACCGGGTGAGCATCCACTGGTTCGTTGGCTCGTTCCAGAAGATCGGGCTCTCTTCTCGAAGCGCATTCAACGTTGGATACGGGTCGATGAGGAACGCGTCGTCCTGGAAGTCGATCGATGGCATCCGCCGAAGATAGCAGCGTCGCTTAGCCCCACTTCTGCTGAAACGGCAGTCGCTGATGTCCTACGGTTGCATGATGACCACCCAAGACGCAACGCCCTACCTAGAAGGCAACTTTGCGCCGGTTGCCGAAGAGATCAGCGCAACCGACCTCACGGTCTACGGAACAATCCCCGACCAGTTGGAGGGGCGCTTTCTCCGCAACGGGCCGAACCCGCGCGTTGCCCCCGACGCTGCTGACTACCACTGGTTCCTTGGCGACGGCATGGTTCACGGTCTTCGGCTCGGAGGAGGCAAAGCGCAGTGGTATCGCAACCGTTACGTCAGCCCCGGCGACTTCGGTCCGAACACGAGCGTCATTGGTCATGCTGGCAAGACGCTGGCGATCGTCGAAGCCGGACCCCTCCCGATCGAGCTCGATGACGACCTCAACCACATTGGCCCGACGAACCTCGGTGGCCTGCCGTCCGACTTCACTGCGCACCCAAAGCTCGACCCGGCCACAGGCGAGCTTCATGCGGTTTGCTACCACTGGCCCGATCAGGTCGACAGGGTGCATTACGTGGTCATCAGCCCCGAAGGTGAAGTCACCAAGCGCGTCGCCGTTGACACGCCGACCATGCCGATGATTCACGACATGGCGCTCACCCAGACCTACGCCGCAGTGTTCGACCTTCCGGTGGCTGTAAACATCGAGATGACGTGTCGTCATCGACATTTGCGAGTACGACCGGATGTTCGACCACGACCGCCACGGCCCAACCGGCGACTCTGCGCCGCGGCTTGCCCGATGGATCGTCGACCCAGCCACACGAACCACGATTCGCGAGACGCTCGACGACACGTCGCAAGAGTTCCCTCGGGTCAACAATGGCGTCGTGGGCATGCCCTACCGCTTCGGGTATTGCTCGGGCGCAGCATCGGGATCAACCGACTGGTTCGGCAGCACCATCAAACACGACATGCAAACTGCGACATCTGAACGCCGTTTCCACGGCGACGGCAGAGAACCCGGCGAACCGGTTTTTGTCGCTCGCGAGAACGCAACCGCCGAGGATGACGGATGGCTGATGATGTTCGTCTACGACAGAACTCGAGACAGCAGTGACCTTGTCATTCTCGATGCAACCGACATCACCGGTGACGAGGTCGCTCGAATCGAACTTCCGCAGCGGGTTCCAAACGGGTTCCACGGAAACTGGATAGCGGACAAGACCTAGCGGACCCGTTCGGCGATCTTCGCTGCCTCGTCATCGATCGCATTATCGAGGAGAGCGTTGAGCGCAAGTTCTAGTGGCTTAGAAAGGAAGGACGTCGCCTTCGACGAGGCATCGATCATCGCCACCGAGCCGACCTCTGCCTGACGAAGCACCACCATCAAGGTGATAGCTAGCCCCTTCTGCTCACCAGTGATCGTCATGCCCGGTTTGGAGCTCTTGACTGTGGCCTTGCCGTCGACGCGGCCCACCGCGGTGTCCATCGCGAATTTGAAGCTCTGCAAGTTGCCGTCGGCATCGTGCTTGCCATCGCGCAGGTCTTCGATGCCGGCAACACCTTCCCATGTCTCCAAGCGTTGGAGCTGCGGCCAGGCATCTTCCACCGATGCGACCAGGTCTACCGAAGTGCGAGTCATGGCGAGACCTTAGCGAAGGGTCAGCTGCCGTTAGCAACGAGGTCGACGGTGATCTCGAGATGGCCAAGGTGCTGAGCCATCTCTTCGTACGCGTGGATCATGCAGGTGCCCACCGTCCACTGGGTTTCAAGTGGCGTTTGCGTTTCTGGAGGGTTGGCGATGGTTGTCGCCGCACCAAGCGCCGATCCAAGCTCGTGGAGCTTGCGCTGTGATGTGTCGAGGGCCTGCTGGGCCTCGGCCATGGTTCCAACGGCAACGAACTCACTCGGCCGGTCGCGATCGCTCAGGTGTCCGAGCACGATGTGGCTCGTCCACCAGTCGACAGCCGACACGGTGTGAATGACGAGCTGAAATGGAGAGTTCGGATCCGGCAGTTCGGGAAGCGTATTGATGGTCTCGTCATCGAGTCGTTCGAGTGCACGACGGAAGCCGTCAAAGGTGCGGTTGGCAAAGATCAAGAAGTCATCGATAGTGATCATGCTCAGACGTTAACCGTGCCCAAGCACCACGGCTCAGTCTCCGCGAACGAAGAACAGCCACTCGCCCTCGGCGTTGATTCCCACTCGCCAATCGAGGTATTCGAGGTCAGGGTCGGCAAAGGCCTCGGGCCAGACCGCCATGCCATCATCGGTAATCGCTGGGTCGGTCGATAGGAGTTCGGCCATGATGCCGAGGAAGTCCTCGCCGTTCGACTCGGCCTCACGGAGAAACTCGATGGGGTCGCCGCCGCCGAACGACGTCGTGAGTTCGTTTTCACCTTCGTCTGCGAGCGCGATGAGTTCGAGATAGTCGCACGCCTGGACGGCTTCGAGCAAGCGTCCTTGCGTCGTGGAGATCGGGTTGGTGGCAGTCGGGGACGGATAGGTCAGTCCGTCGGCCGAGCAGGGCTCATCCACGTTGTCGATGACGTGAATTCGGTAGATCTCGAGGATCAACGGATCGCCGTTCTCTAGTCCCGCGATTCGCCGGGGGTACGACAGTCCTTGGTCGTAGGTCACCGATTGAATCGACTCGCCCTCACGATCGAGTTCTTCGGGGATCATCTCAAACAGCTCGTCTATGCTCGGCGCCTCATCGAGCTCTTCCGATGCCGAAATCGACCGGGTAACAGCGCCAGCTCGGACCTCGACATGAGCAACCTGAATTCCGTTCTCGGCCGACGTTGCCCGGATCGAGTAGTCGTAGTTCTTCAGACCGTTCTGGAACCATATGGCCGCCGCTTGTGCGTGTTCAGCACGCAATGTGGCGGTGTCCATTGCCTCTCCAAGAAGAATCGGAGCGCTGTCGCCGCCGACACTGTCGAACATGGCGTCGCTGTCGCCCTCATCCATTGCATCGTCCTCATCAGAGTCCGACGATGAGATCGCCTGGGCCGACTCACCAACCGACTGACTGTCGGGGTCTTCTGCCGACACCACTTCAGTTGGATCGCTGCTGCAGGCAGAAGCCAAAAGGGTCGCGAGAACGAGGGAGATAAGCACTTTCCGCCAGGCACGTGTCATAGGAGAAGTATCGGCGGGAACCACCGCAGATGTAGGTCGCCAAAACGGGAAACGCCCGGGCGCACGGCCCGGGCGTTCTTCGCACATCTGTTGTGGCTACTTGCCCTGCCAGTCGGGAGCACGCTTCTCGGCGAATGCCGTGGCGCCTTCGATGGCGTCGGAGCTCTTGAAGACCGAGTCGTAATGATGCTCGGCCTGGTACGCCCAGAACTCTGCTTCGGTACGGCCTTGCATCTCGCGGATCATGTCCTTGCTCGCCTGGAGGGCAAGCGGAGCGTTTTGTGCGATCTGTTCGGCGAGCTCGATCGCCTTGTCGAGAGCCTCACCCTTTGGCGCTATCTCGCTGACCATGCCGTAACCCAATGCATCTTCAGCGGTGATCGGCTTGGCCGTGAGCGCCATGCGCATTGCAACGGCGTACGGAAGCACACGTGGCAGGCGGAGAAGACCGCCAGCTCCAGCGAACAGGCCAACGCCTGCCTCGGGGATTCCGAACTTGGCACCCTCAGCCGACACGATTAGATCGCACGACAAGGCGAGCTCAAGACCACCAGCGAGTGCAAAACCCTCAACGGCGGCGACGAGTGGTTTCTTGGGAAGCTGCTCGGTGATTCCACCAAAGCCGCGGCCTTTGACCGTCGGGAAGCTCCCCTGAACAAACGCCTTCAGGTCCATGCCAGCGCAGAACCCTCGACCGTTGCCGGTTAGTACGCCACAAGAGATGTCGGGGTTGCCGTCCATCTCGTCGACGGCCGCGGCAAGTTGCTGCGCGAGCTCTTGGTTGACCGCGTTCATTGCGTCGGGACGGTTGAGGGTGATCACCATCACCCGTCCACGGATCTCCGTCAGTACTTCGTTTCCTGCTGAGCTATCTGCCATCTGCTCTTCTCCCCTATTTCGGTGGCAGGCGGATGCCTGCGTCGACTCGGATGGTCTCGCCGTTCATGTAACTGTTGGTGAGCAACTCGTACACCATGGTGCCGAGCTCGTCGGCAAAGCCGAGACGCTTCGGGAAGAGTGCACTTGCACCGAGCGTGTCTTTCAGTTCCTGTGGGTCACGGCCACCGGCGACCATCTTGTCGTAGATCGGCGTGTCGAAGAGTCCCGGTGCAACCGTGTTGACCCGCACACCGATCGAGCTGAGGTCGCGGGCGATCGGCAGCGTCATGCCAGCAATGCCAGCCTTGGTTGCCGAGTAGGCAGCCTGGCCAATCTGACCATCGAATGCGGCGACGGACGCGAAGTTGACGATCGAGCCACGCTCGTTGTCGGCAAGCGGTTCGGTCTTGCTCATCTCGGCGGCAGCGAGACGAGTGCAGTTGAACGTGCCGATCAGGTTGACCCGAACAACGAACTCGAACTGTGCAAGGTCGAAGGGGTCACCGTTGCGGTTCACCGTGCGCATGGCGTGGCCGATGCCTGCAGCGTTGACGGCTGCCCGAAGCGGACCCATCTCGCTGGCGGCGGTGAGCGCTTCGAGAATCTGCGCTTCGTCAGCAACATCAGCCTTGACGAACATGCCGCCAAACTCGGTGGCAGCAGCGTTGCCTTTTTCCTCGTCGAGGTCGGCAATCAGCACCTTGCAGCCGTTCGCAGCAAGTCGTGCAGCGCATCCGTAGCCGAGGCCCGAAGCGCCACCCGTAACCAGTGCTGACGCACCATTCAGATCCAACATATGTGAGCAACCTTTCGTTCGGAGCAAATACTAGGACATCCAAGTATGTTTCCGTCGTGCCCAGGTTCGCGATCTCTTCACTCGATCGAGAGATCGGCCGGCTTGCCATCCCGGCGCTTGGCGCGTTGGTTGCCGAGCCGCTCTACGTTCTGGCCGACACGGCGGTTGTGGGCAACCTTCTCGGCACGAACGAACTCGCTGGACTGAGCGTCGCCGGCCAGACACTGCTCACCGTGCACGCGATCATGATTTTCCTGGCGTACGGCACGACAGCGGCGGTTTCACGCCTGCTCGGAGCGGGCGAGAAGAAGAAGGCTGCGCACCAAGCCGCCCAGGGCCTGTGGCTCGCTGCCGGCATGGGCGTGATCCTCGGGTTGGTCGTGTGGCGCTTCGCCGACCCGCTGCTGCGGTTGATCGGCGAGACCGACGATGGCAATGCCGAGGCCGTCATCTCACAAGCGCACCGCTACCTTTCCGTCAGCCTGTGGGGCTTGCCGGCCATGCTCATCATGCTGAGCGGCGTTGGGTATCTCCGAGGGCTGCAAGACACCACGCGACCGCTCGTAGTCGCGATCGTGACTGCCGTAATCAACCTGGTGATCGAGCTCGTGCTCATCGTTGGGCTCGATTACAAAATTGGCGCTTCGGCCTTTGCAACCGTGGTGGCTCAGTGGCTTGGCGCGGCAGCGTACCTTTGGTGGATTGGCCGGGACGTCATCTCCCACGGCGTGCGCCTCATCCCCGACCCGGGCGAGATCGTTCGCCTCCTTCGAGTGGGCGGCACCCTATTTGTCCGCACCGTTGCCCTACGTGGATCGTTCACCGTCACGGTTGCCGCTGCCAGTCGCATCAGCACCGAAGCCCTCGCTGCCCACGAGATTGCGTTTCAGTTCTTCATCTTCACTGCGCTCATTCTCGACGCCGTGGCGATCGCTGGTCAGTCGATGATGGGGCGTTTCCTCGGAGCCGATGATGCTGCTGGGGCAAAGGAAGCTGGACGACGGGTCCTGTGGTGGGGTGTTGCCGTAGGCGTCGTCGCGCTCGTGATCTTTGGGCTGGGGGCGCCGTTCTTGCCCGAGCTGTTCACCAACGACCCTGAGGTGGCCTCGCTGGCGGTTGTGGCCATGATTCACCTGGCACTCATGCAGCCGATCAACGGTGTGGTGTTCGCGCTCGACGGCGTTCTCATCGGCGCGGGCGATATGACGTTCCTGGCATGGGCGATGGCCGGCGCGGCCGTGGTGTTCATCCCGCTGGCGCTCCTTGTGCCGGCAATGGGCCTCGGCCTTGGCTGGCTATGGGCAAGTATCTGGGTGCTGATGGTCGTCCGAGGCGCCGGGCTCGTCTGGCGTTTCCTATCGGACAAATGGCTCGTGCTCGGCGCCCAGTAAGCACCGATCATCCCACTCAGCGGGATGATCAGCCCGAATGGTGCCAGGCACAAAACGGCGCTCGCGTCCCACTCAGCGGGATAGAAGGCACAAATGGTGCCAGGTACAAAACCGGCGGTTGGTGCCAGGCACCAACCGGATTTTTAGGCGACGAGCGAGGTGTACACGGAGCGCTGCAGAACGAGCTCAGAACGGATCGTGTCGACGAGCGCCGCTACGGCCTCGGGGCGTTCTCCCGGGACGGTTCGAATGATCTGATGAATTTCGGGGAGCGGCTCGAGCTCGACCGGAGGTTGCCACTCGACAACGTCGCCGCCGAGGTAGCGCGAGCTCATTGCCGCAACTCCAATTCCTGCCTCGACCGCCGCACGAACGTCGATCGAGGTTGCCGCGGAGAAGACCGTTCGGAAGTCGATCCCGCCTCGCTCGAGGGTGCGGTGGGTGAAGTCGTTGTAGTAGCAGTGCGTTCCAAAGTCGAGGAACGGAACCTGTTGACCGTGAAAGTGCTCTGCAGCGGAAGTCACAAAGACGAGCTGCTCGGTCCACAACTCGATGTCGGAGACGTGCATTGCGTCTTTGATGACCTGAAAGATCGCCACATCGATCTTGCCTTCAGCGACCTTGTTCTCGACGTCGCCCGTGTGGTCGACGGAAAACTGGACGCTCGTGCCGGGATGGCGGAGCCGGAACGCTCCGAGCAGCGAAGCGATCTGGGCCATGTCGATCTCGCCGTTTGAGACAAGCGAGATGTCTCCCGAAAGGTCGGAACACAGCAAGCGAGCCGCAGCTTGGTCGTGCAGCTCGACCATGGCCTTGGCATCGGGGAGCAGCGCCCGCCCAGCACGGGTTGGACGAAGGGTGTGTCCGTCACGGATCAGCAGCGGTTGGCCAGCCTTTTCTTCGAGTCGTTGCACCTTGCGACTGACCGCAGACTGCCCCATGTGCAGGCGCTCGGCAGCACGGGTCATCCCGCCCGCATCGAGGACGGTAAGGAGGACTCGGAGTGATTCGATGTCGAGCTGCATACCAAAACTGTACAGGAGACAGTCATGACGTAATGGAATAGAATTCAGCCGATTATGTCGCTGGCGCATTCGCCTTGGCAGGCGCATGATGAATCCATGACACATCACCACGACCCCAAACCATCCTGCAGCTTCTCGGCCAGCGCGTTTCGTGACGCAATGGGACCGGGCTACAGCATCGCCCTCTACAAAGAGGGGCGGTTACCAACCGAACTTATATCGCCAGTTCTGACGGAGTGCTCGCTTCACGAAGCCTGAGCTGACCAACTTCGATAATGCGCCACCAGCTTTCACCTGCGGCCGAATCAAAACGGAGGCGGCGTCCAGGGCGCATGCCCGGGAGGGCGCTCACCCAAATACGACGTCGCTTCCCCGCATTCGCGACCGTGACTTCGATCTCGAGTTCCATACGGCGAACCGTAGGGGCCTTGTCACGGAGGGTGTTAATCGACAGGCGACTTTTTGACCGCTAGCCGTTCTTGCGCGAGTTGAGAATCTGGGCGACGACTTTGCCATCGGCCTGACCTTTGGTCGCCTTCATGATCTGACCGGTGAAGAAGCCCGCCATCTTCTTGGCGTCGCCTTCGTCATCACCGCAGAAGCGAGCCCACTGATCGGCGTTGTTCGCAATGAGCTCGTCGATCATGTCATCGAGCTCACCAGTGTCCATGGCCTCGAACCCCTTGGCGGAGGCGATGTCGGCTGCAGCGCCACCGGTCTCGACCATCTCGGCCAGGACCTCCTTGGTCTGAGTCGACGACAAGTCGCCGCCGGTCTCCATGTTGATCAGGGCGGCAAACGATTCTGGCGTGAGCTTGCCCACGCCGTCAGCGAGGTTGTTGTTGAGGTGCACGACCACTCGGCCACCGTCAGCACCTGCAGCGATGGCGTCGAGCGCGAATCCCGCATCGCCACGTTCGACGATCAGCGACGCATCGACCGTTTCAATTCCTGCGGCTTCGGCCAGCGCGGTTCGCTGTGCGCCGGGAAGGACCGGAATCGACGCGTCGATTGCCGCGAGCTCGGCCTCGGTCGGTACGAGCGGCGTGAGGTCGGGTTCAGGGAAGTAGCGGTAGTCCTCTTCGTTCTCCTTGGAACGACCCGGACGGGTCCGACCAGCTTCTTCGTCCCAGTGGCGAGTTTCCTGAATTGGGCGTTCGCCGCTGTCGTAGAGGTCGATGTGGCGCTTTGCTTCGTGCTGGATCGCACGACCAACCGAGCTGATCGAGTTGATGTTCTTAATCTCACACCGAGTGCGAAGCTCGTCAGAGCCGCGAGGACGGACCGACACGTTGGCGTCGACTCGCATCGAGCCCTCTTCCATCTTCGCGTCGCTCACGCCAAGGGCAAGCACGATGCCGCGGAGCTCAGACACATATGCCTTCGCTTCTTCAGCAGTTCGAATGTCGGGGCAGCTGACGATCTCGAGGAGCGGCACGCCCGCACGGTTGTAGTCGATAAGCGAGTACTGGGCAGACGAGATTCGCCCGTCGCCACCGACGTGGGTGCTCTTGCCGGTGTCTTCTTCGATGTGGGCTCGTTCGATGTTGATGCGCACACCGTCAGCAGTATCGAGCCAACCGTCATGGTTGGTGGGCTTGTCGTACTGCGACGTCTGGAAGTCCTTCGGCATATCGGGGTAGGTGTAGTTCTTCCTTGCCATCACACCTGGCGACACCGTGCAGTTGAGGGCACGGCCGAGACGCATCGCCGATTCGATCGCTGCCGCGTTCATCACCGGAAGCGAGCCCGGGAGGCCGAGACAGGTTGGGCAGATGTTCGTGTTTGGCTCGGAACCAAATGCGTTCGCGCAGCCACAGAACAACTTGGTCTTGGTCGAGAGCTCGACGTGTACTTCAAGGCCGACGACAAGTTCCCAGTCGTCGGGGATCGATGGTTCGTGGACGTCGGGACCACGGTCAACGGTGTAATACATCACGCACCTCCGACTGACGCTGCATCGCTGGCCATTGCCTGCTCAAGGGCCGCAGCAACCTGGAACATCACAACCTCACCCATCATCGGGGCGAGCACCTGGACGCCGATCGGAAGACCGTCGTCGCCAACGCCGAACGGCACCGACATTGCTGGGTGGCCGCTCAGGTTCGACGGGATGGTGCACACGTCGTTCAGATACATCGTGAGCGGATCGGCTGTTTTGTCGCCGAGTGCAAAGGCCGTTGACGGCGATGCCGGCGACAGGAGCACATCGAAGCTCTCGTAGGCCCGGTCGAAGTCTTCGGTAATGCGGGTACGAATCTGCTGGGCTTTGCCGTAGAACGCATCGCGGTACCCCGCAGAAAGTGCGTACGTGCCAAGCATGATGCGACGCTTCACTTCGGCACCAAAACCGGCCGTACGAGATGCGGTGTTCATGGCTGCCGTGTTGGTGCCGTCGGCACGCAAGCCGTAGCGAACACCATCGAAGCGAGCCAGGTTCGACGACGCTTCGGCCGGCGCGACCATGTAGTAGGCCGGAAGGCCGTACACCGTCGAAGGCACCGATACTTCGTCGACCGTCGCACCCGCGGCAGCGAGCGCGTCAGCGGCAGCTCGAAGACGGGCGAGCACGTCAGCCGAGATTCCTTCGATGACATCGCCGGCCATCTCGGTGATTATCCCGACACGCAACCCGTCAACACCGGCGCCAAGTTTGGATGACACCGGGAGCGCAGGCTGCGGGGCTGCGGTCGAGTCCATTGGGTCGTCGCCCGCAATGACCTCGTACATCAGCGCTGCGTCGGCAACCGACGTGGTGAAGGGGCCGATCTGGTCGAGGCTGCTCGCAAAGGCGATCAGGCCATAGCGAGACACGGCTCCGTAGGTGGGCTTTACGCCAACCACGCCGCACAGCGATGCGGGCTGGCGGATCGAGCCACCGGTGTCCGAACCGAGTGACACCGGAGCAAAGCCAGCCGCAACCGCCGCTGCCGAACCGCCCGACGAACCGCCAGGCACTTTGTCGAGATCGTACGGGTTCTTCGTTGCGCCAAACGCAGAGTTCTCGGTGGACGAACCCATCGCAAACTCGTCGAGGTTCGTCTTTCCGACCGGGATTGCGCCTTCGGCGACCAGTCGATCGATGACTGTTGCGGTGTAGGGCGGCTTCCAGCCCTCAAGGATCTTCGACGAACACGTGGTAGCAACGCCACGGGTGCACATGTTGTCTTTGAGAGCGACTGGCACTCCGGCAAGACGACCCGGGGTCTCCCCTGCCGCAATCCTCTCATCGACAGCTGCGGCCGCGGCGCGAGCCTCGTCGGCCATGAGGGTGTTGAACGCATGAACAGCATCCTCGTGCTCATCGATTCGAGCGAGGTGCTCGTCTACGACGGCGCTTGCGGTGCGCTCCCCCGCAGCTACCGACGATGCGATCGCTGCGGCGTCGCCGAAAGCGGCCGGGTGTGCGACGTTCTCACTCATGAGTCTTCTCCCAGCGCTGGTGGCACCTTGAAGCGGTCTTCCTCGACCTCGGGAGCCTGCGACAGCACTTCGTCGCGGTCGACAGAAGGACGCACAACATCGTCGCGGGTCACGTTCGTCAGGCCGAGCGGATGATGCGTTGCTTCGACGCCTTCGAGATCGAGGTTGTTCATGTCATGCGCGGTCTCGATGACGCTGCCGAGCTGCACGGTGAAGAGGTCGATCTCCTCATCGGTCAGGTCGAGCAATGCCAGCTTCGCAACATGCGCAACCTCGTCGCGCGACAGCGGTTGTGGATCGGTGTCAGCCATCTGCGAAAGGCTAGCTAGCAGTGATGTCGGTCAGACGTGCGGCGATCTCATTCGCAAGAGCTAATTGCTCGGGATCGGTTGGCGGAGGCGAAGACGCAAACGTCATCAGCTTCGCAACATCGCCAGTCACCAGAATCTTGCCCAGCATGAACGACTCCATCGCCTTGGCCGGGTCGCGATCAACAAACATGGCCTTGATCGTGTCGTAATCGGTCGTGACGGTGAGCTCGGGGTCGTCAACGTGGCCTTCATCGACCATGACTGAACCGGCCGTCGTGTCGACGTGACCGTGAATCTCGTCGTCGGTGAACGGAGCATCCGTGACGATCAGGTTCGCTCGAACCTTGTCAGCAGGTTCTGGTGCTTGGGACGCGTATTCGTCACGAAGCTCGCGGGCGGCGACGATCCACTCGGGCGAAAGAAATTGGTGCTTGGTCACCCTGTGAGGCTACTCGCCGTCGCCGCAATCGGAGAGGAAGATCGTGATCACATTGCCTGGCTGGAGCTCAGTTCCTTGCGGTGGATCGGTGCCAACGACTGGGCAGCGAGCGTTTCCAGGCGCGCCATCGGTGGTGAGAAGCTCGCCGGCAAGGAAACCGTCCGCAGTGAGCGCATCAAGAACGTCGCCGAGCGGCTGCCCAGAGGTGGCAGGAATCGCAATCGGAACCGGACCTTGCGAGATGACGACCGTGACAGACTCGCCCTTATCGACAGCAGTTCCCGGTGGCGGTGTCACCGACACGATCACGCCGAGTGGCACCTCGTTGTCGAACTCCTCAACGCGGTTCACCGCCAAGCCAGCAATGTCGAAGTTGGCGAGGTACTCCTCGACGTTTGTGTCGAGTGCGAAGGCTGGGATCTCGCGCTGCGATGGGCCAAGGCTGACCACCAAGTCGACGGGCTCGCCGGTCTGCAGTTCAAGCGCTGCAGCACTCACGGAGATCACGTTTCCGGCGCCGACGTCTTCGTTGTTGACCTGCTCGACAGTACCCACCGTGAGCCCTATGGCTTCGAGCGTTTGCTCGGCCTGCTGCCGGCTGCGCCCAATCAGATCATTGTCGGGCACGCGCACGAGTGGGCGTCCGAGCGAAATCCAGTAGTCGAGGGTTTGGTCTTCTTCGAGCAGCTGACCTGCTTCAGGGGCAGTCTTGACAATATTGCCGGCAGGGATTTCGGCGTCGCGCAGGAACTTCTCGCCGAGAATCCAATCGTCGCCAAGCTCGGCGATTGCGTCTTCTGCAGTCATTCCGACAACGTCGGGGACTGGCTGGCTCAACAACGCTGCGTTCGAGAACTCGCCGTAGGCGAAGTAGCCAATGGCTCCGAGGGCGACAAGGGAGACGAGTAGCCAAGGCCACCGTCGAACCGGCTCGTCATCGTCGTGCGGCGATGGCTCGACGATCGGGGTGCCTGCGAGTTCGGTGACTTCGGGCTGGTCCATGACGGTCACGTCGAGCTCGTCAGGAGCGTCGACGATCTCGATGTCTTCGGCCTCGAGGCCGACCAGAGGCAGTGGCTCCGGACGCGGCATGCCATCGGCTGACTTCACCAAGCCAACACCGGCTTGGTTCGACGTTGGGCGCACGTCGGGGTCGCGTTGCGTCATGGCCCGCAGTACTTCGGCCAACTTCTCCGACACATCGGGAATTGGCACGTCGCTCTCGACTCGAGCAGTGAGCGTGCCAAGCATGGTGTCGGCCGAGAACGGAACCGAACCGCTCAGTGCCTCGACCAGAATGAGGCCGAGCGAGTACACATCGGACGATGCGGCGAGCCGCATGCCCTGTGCTTGCTCGGGCGAGGCATAGCGGGCGGTGCCGACAAGGTCCTTGCCAGGCTCGGTCCAACCGGAATCGGCCAGCGCCTTCGCCAACCCGAAGTCGGCAATGTTTAGACGACCTTCGCTGTCGAACAGCAGGTTTGCCGGGGTGATATCGCGATGCACGAGCCCTTCACTGTGGGCATAGTTGAGGCCGCGGCAGGCATCGAGGCCTACCTGGATGACCTGGCTCGGGCTCAAAACGTTGCCGTCGTCGAGCAACGACCGCATCGAACCACCATCGAGTAGTTCCATAACGAGGTACGGCATGACGATTTCGCCGGATTCGTCCTCGCCCCAGTCGTACACCGCCATCACATTGGGGTGGCTCAGTGCCGCTGCCGCACGGGCCTCGTTGCGAAAGCGATCGAGAAACGCCGGGTCGCTCGACAGCTGAGAATGCAAGACCTTGACGGCCACATTTCGCTCAAGAGAAAGGTCGGTTGCCTCAAAAACCGTGGCTGATCCGCCCTGCCCAATCTTGCGCAGGAGGCGATAACGACCGCCAAGCTCATCGCCCGGTGCAGCACCGGTTGGCGATGGGCTCGCTGAGGTTGTTGGAGTTGAGGCCACGGCATCACGGTAGCTGCGACGTACGCTTTATACATGGCAAAGAAGCAGAGGATGCTCGTCTCAATGATCCTGGCGTGCGGGATTGGAATGCTGGTTCTCGCAGCGATCAACGGTGGTGGTTCCGACCAGGACGTCACGGTTACCCAAAACCCAGCAATCGACGCCCTAATCCCGGCTCGCGAGTCCGAGATTCTGCGTGGCGACCGCATCGGTATTGACTTGGCTGATGGCTACAAAGCCGCCTTGCAGATCGAAACCAGTGATCGCCAGACCATTCAGATTCCAGCGAACCAGCTCGATCCGAACTTCCAGAACAACCTCGGTGTCTTCTCGTTCCGCCCGGGCGATGGCCAGGTGCTCGAAGTCCTGCCGCCGCAGTCGAACTGTGTAACGGCCACCTACTGGCCCCTCACCGACCCAGGCGACTCAAAAACCATCCGCTGGTGCTTCCAAGTCACGTAACTCGTATTTCCCGGGCTTCGCCCTCCAGGGCTCAAATCCGTCGCTGCGCTCCTCGATTTCGCGCCTGCTACGCCTGAGGCGGCGCCTGGTCGTTCGTCCCTCACTCCCGCACGCGGCTTCGCAGTCCTCCGTGCGTATAAGCGACGGGACCGGGGAACCCGACAAAGCAAAGTTCAAAGAGGTCGTGGTTAGGGCAGCTCGCCTGTCTCAAGCAGGTGTTCGAAGCCGGTTTCGTCGAGGATTGGGATGCCGAGGTCTTCGGCTTTGGTGACCTTTGATGCGCCTGGATCGTTGCCTACGACGAGGGCGAAAGTGCTCTTCGACACCGAACCGGGGGCTTTGCCGCCGCGGTCGGTGATTGCGGTCTTGGCGTCGGAGCGGCCGTAGTTCGCGAGCCCGCCAGATACGACGACCGACTTTCCGGCCAAGGTTGGTTCGAGGGTCGAGACCTCGGGTGCGACCGGCCGCACTCCCCCGTCGTGGAGCTTCTGCACGATGGCCTTGCCGGTGTCGGACGAGAACCACTCGACGACGCTCTCGGCAATCGTCGGGCCAACGCCGTCGATCGCCGCGATCTCCTCGACCGTTGCCGCTGCGATGTTCTCCAGCGAACCAAACGCCTTCGCAAGCACCTTGCCGTTCGACGAACCAACATGCGGGATCGCCAAGGCAAACACGACATTGCCTAGTGGGCGGGTCCGGCTCGCTTCGAGCCCGTCGCGCAGGTTCTCGATCGATGTGTCGCCGAACCCTTCAAAGTTGCGAAGCTCCTCGGGGTCAAAGTTGAACACGTCGCCCACATCGGTAATGACATCGGCGCTCACGAGCAGATCGATGGTGCGCTCGCCGAAGTGATCGATGTCCATTGCGCTGCGCTGAGCAAAGTGATCGATGCGACCTCGAACCTGGGCCGGGCAGTCGGCGAATGGGCAACGGTGCCGAGCCGCACCCTCAGGACGGATCAACGGGCGAGAGCACTCGGGGCAATCGGTTGGGAAGACCCAAGGAACTGAATCCGGGTCACGCTCGGACAGCACCGGCCCAACGACTTCAGGAATGACGTCGCCAGCACGACGCACGATCACCATGTCGCCGGGGCGGACGTCCTTCAGCGCCACTACGTCTTGGTTGTGCAGCGTTGCGTTCGTGACGGTGACTCCGCCGACGAAGACCGGTTCGAGATGGGCGTATGGCGTGGCCGAGCCGTTCGTGCCGATCGAGATCGGGATGTCGATCAGACGTGTCGCACGCTCTTCGGGCGGCATCTTGTACGCACTGGCCCAGCGAGGTGCACGCGACGTGCTGCCGAGGACCCGTTGGGTCTCAAGGTCGTCGACCTTGATGACCACACCGTCGAACTCGTAGTCGAGGTCGTGACGGCGCTTTGCGTACTCCTCGATGAACGCAACAACCTCGTCGATCGTGTCAACCACACGGCTGTGGTCGTTCACGCCGAAGTTGATCGACGTGAGGAAATCGAACGTGGCCGAGTGCTTCTCGAGTGTGGGCCCGTCGACCACCTGGCCCAGCTGGTACGGCCAGAATGACAGCGCCCGCTGGCTGGCAGCCTCCGGGTCTTTCTGACGGATGGTGCCCGCAGCCGTGTTGCGCGGGTTGACGTAGGCCTGCTGGCCGGCAGCTTCCTGCGCCTCGTTCAGCGCATTGAATGTCGAGAGGCGCATGTAGGCCTCACCGCGAACTTCGATAACCGGAGGCGCTCCCGCAGGAAGCTGATGCGGAATGTCGGAGATCGTCTTGACCGTGTGCGTAACGTCCTCGCCGGTCGTACCGTCGCCGCGGGTCGCCGCGCGAACGAGCTTGCCGTCTTCGTAGCGAATCGACAGGGCCAAGCCGTCGAACTTCAGCTCGCATACGTACGACGGAATCGAATCGCCCAATCGCCGTTCGAGACGTTCGGCCCAACCACGCAGCTCGTCGATGTCGAACGCGTTGTCGAGCGACATCATGGGCACCTCGTGCACAACCGGCGCAAACGCTGTCGACGGTGCTCCGCCTACTTGTTCGGCCGGCGACGCGGCATCAGCGAGCTCTGGGTGGGCAGCCTCAAGGTCGCGCAATTCGTGCACCAGACGGTCGAAGTCGGCGTCGGGGAGCTCGGGTGCGTCAAGCTCGTGATAGAGGTGCATGTGCTTCGCAACTTGCTCTCGCAGCTTGGAGATACGAGTTGCCGGATCGGATGCGCCTGAATCTTGTGCCACACGGCGATGTTATCGCTGAGCAGTGTCGCTACGTTTACAGCTGTGAAGCAGATCGAACTCTGGCTGTTCCGCGCGTTGTGGCTGATCCTGCCGTTCACCGCCGGACCACTTTTTGCCGACGCCCTCGACAACACCGAGCGGCCGTTTCAGCTCGGCGTATCGCTTGCGCTCTGGGGTGCGTGGGCTGCGATGCTGATCGGTTCGATGGTGCCCCGCACCCAAACACTGACACTCCTTCGGGTCATGGTCCCGTTGGCCTTCGTCGCGGCGATTCGAGCATCGTTCGCTGCAGACAGCACGACCGCCATCGTCATCGGCCTCATCGGAGCTGGCGCAGCTGCAGTCATTGGGCTGAGCGGTGCTGTTGGCGATGCGTTCGCCGACGGGTCGTCCTACGGCGACGAACGCCGCTTTCTCCTCCGCACCCCCGGCCCGCTGATGGTTGGGCCGATCCAGCTCGTGTGGTTGGCTATCGCCGCCGGTGCCACAATCGGGCCGCTGTTTCTGCTCGCTCAGCAATGGATCATCGGTGGTATTGCCCTGGTGTTGGGGTGGGCCCTCGCCTACTTCGCCGTGCCGGTCTTGCATCGCCTGTCTGATCGCTGGCTCGTGTTCGTGCCGCGTGGCATCGTCGTCCACGACAAGACCGCCTTGCGCGAGCCGCAGCTCTTCCAGACCGACACCGTGGCCGCGTTCGGACCAGCTCCCAAAGACACCGACCTCGAAGACCTCAGCCTCAACGGGCTCGGCCTCGCGTTGCGCGCTGAGCTCAAAGAGCCAACCAAGATCATCTTGAACGCCCAAGAGCGTGACACCGAAGAGGTCAACCTCACCGAGATCGACGGCTTCATCGTCAGCCCGAATCGCCCGGGTCAGGTCATTGCCGAAGCCAACGAGCGCGGCTTCGAAATCGCCTAGCTAGTCAGTGACGAGGTCGATGAGTTAGTCGACGAGCTCGATCTTGGTCCACGCCCCGACATAGATCGGTGTTCCAGGTGTCAGGCTCATTGGCCTGCCCGGAGTCAACGGGTCGGGGCTGTCCCCCAAGAACGTGCCGTTGGTCGAATCGAGATCGGTGATCGTCCAACCGCTGGCACCACGATGCAAGCGGCAATGGCTCGACGAAACCGCAGGGTCGAGGTCGAGATCGATCTCGGGGAACGTGCCCCGAGTGTCGCTCTGACGCCCGATCAGGATGTCGGTTGGCGGCAGCACGATCGTGACTGGTTCAGGCAGCTTCTCGGGCGGCTCGACGCCGGAGAACTTCATGCGTTCGAAGAACTCGAGATCGACCGTCACGATCGCCCGACCCGACGATCCGCCAGCAGGAACCTGAGGCACAACCTCTTCGGGCAACGTGCCCGACAAGAAGTCGTAACCACAGTTCTCACAAAAGACATCGCCAGCTGCATACGTCTCGCTGCAGTTCGGGCAACTCAGCCCCGCCTCACCTAACTCGGCTGCTTCCTCTTCAGGTTTCGGCGCCGGAGGTGTCGACCCTCCTCCAAGCGACTCGCCACAGACCGAGCAGTAATCCTCCCACTCGGAATCGTGGCCGTTCGTACAGGTCGTCATAACTAGCTCTTCCGCTCGACGCGAACCGTTCGGGTCGAGCGAACGTCGAGGGCCATTTCGTCTTCGGCCGCAACCGCACGCTTGAGGCGAACTGTTCCGGTCTTGGGATCATCGACATCGACGACCTTTTGCAACAGCCGAACGGTGCTGTCGTTGCCAGCTTCGTGAGCGATCTGCACGGCACGTCCGAGCTTGAGCGTGGCGCCCTTCTCGTCTCCCGCCTGACGGGCAGCAAGCCCGTCGTGAATCGCATCGGCGAGCTCGGCCTGGCCGGTGTAGTGGGCGACCTCACGGTTGATGCGGGTACTGAGCGCATCGTCGTTGGTCCAGATCGCACGCACGAGCGCGACCGGCTCGGCCTCACCATTTACGGCGAGCATGACGCGAGCCGCCAGACGCTCATCGCCGACGCCTCCCGTCGGGATGGCGATGCGAACGTGATAGTCGCGGCTCTCTTCACCCGACCACGAACCCAACGGGTAGTCGCGTGAAAGCGCATCGACCGCTTCGCTCTTGCCGGTCATATCTTCGAGGTTCGGCGACACCTGCTTCACGAACTGGATCTCGGATCCCTTCGGTGTCCACAGACGAAGTGCCACGTTGGCGACCTGCTTCGCCATGGTCTTCTGGGTGAGCTCGCGAAATGCTTCTTCCATCTGCCCGGGGCTCGGGATGATGTCGGTTGTGCCGAGGAGAGCGTTCGAGATCTTGCGAAGCTCGTCTGGCTCCCAGCTAGTGCCGAGGCCACGACAGTCACACTCGAACAGGCCAACCGCGTCGGCGATCGCAGCATCGAGCTCCCACGGCTGTTCGTGTTCGTTGCGACCATCGGTGAGCAGAATCACGTGGGCGATCGAGTTCTGATGCCCTTGGATTAGTTGCGTTGCGCCTCGAAGCCATGAGCCAATGGCCGTGCCGCCATCTGCGTAGATTCGACCTGCCGCTTCTTTGGCTTCGTTGATCGTGCGGGCATCGGCAACGGCAAGGCCGCCGCTGGTCGGGTAGAGCGCCCGTGCCTGGTGGTTGCCGGCGATGACTGCGAACAGCGTGCCGGGTTCGAGCACATCGAGCGCGGCGATCGTTGCGTCACGGGCGGCCCGGATCTTCGCACCGCCGTCCTCGTTCATCGAGCCCGACACATCCACCGCAATGACCTCGACGATCGGCACGTTCGCGGCTGTCTGCACGCCGGCCTGATCTTCCGATGACGTCACGGTAACGACCGCGTCGACGACGTTGCCGCCCTCGGGGAGGTACTCGTTCTGGAATACGTTTGCGCTGAACTGCGTCACGTCAGGCTCCTTCTACTCAGGCTTTTCTGTTGGGACGATCACGACCGTGGTGTTGTCGTGCCCTCCCTGTTCGTTTGCGAATGCGACAAGTGCTTGGGCGAGCTCGACTCCGGCGAGTCCGGGCTGCGCGCTCCGGAGACGGTTGAGGAGCTCAGCCAGTTGGTCCTCTTCCGGCACGTACTTCCACAGCCCGTCGGAACACCCGAGAAGCTGACCGCCTGCGTCGTGTTCGACCATCGAGATGCTGGGTGTGGCGTCGGTGGCATCAGCGCCGAGCCAGCGGGTGATGCTGTTCTCGAAGACGTCATCGGTCGTGAGCTGGGTGACGGTGAGTGCGCCATCGACTTCGTGAATCCAGTAGGCCCGGCTATCTCCGAGCCATGCGTGCCAGGTGCGCACGATCGATGGGTCGCTTGGGTCTGGGGCTAGGACCGACGCCACGATCGTGGTGGAGGCTGGGCCGTCTGAGCCGGCTCCGGTTGGGACAGACGCCGCAGCTTCTTGAGCGGCGGCGACCGCCGTAACCAGTGCGGCTTCGATGTCGGTGTTTCCACCGTCGAGTGTTTCTTGCAAGCTGTCGCGGGCTGCCGTAGCGGCAGCCAACGAAGCGTCTTGAGGGTCGTTGGTGGTCGATACGCCGTCGCACACGATCGAGATCACGCGGTCACCGGATTGACCAATGGCATAGGCATCTTCGTTCTGATGGTGACGAAGACCGCGATCGCTCGCGGCGGCGATGGCGCCGAGCATCTCGTTCTGATGGTCGCGTTCGCCCGGTTGCTTCCGGCCGCAGTTCCCGCAGTAGCCCTCGACAATGTCCTCATGCGCTGCGCCGCAATCGATGCAGGGAGGGCCCGATAGCGCCGCATGCTCGCCAGCGAAGTCGGCCCCACAGGCCTCGCACCACGAGGCGCCAGGAGCTCCGAGCTCACCGCAGGCAGGACAGGTTTGCGACTCGGTCACCTCAACTGTCGGCATGACGACTGCCTCGGCCACACCGCTTTCTGCTTCAAATGCTTCGGAGACAGGAATCGACTCGGACGCTTCGCTCGGTTCGGCGGCTTCGGGGGTGGGGGTGTCAGACATAGGGCTCAGAAGAGTGACGGCACGCGGACCTGGTTGGCTTTATCAACAAGTTCGAATCGCTCTTCGGCGGTTTCAGCGATCCGAGCCAAATCTCGGTAGGTCTCTTCGAGGCTTCGGCGAAGTCCCTTTGCCGTGAGTGGATTGCCAAAGACCTGTGAATTCTCATCTTCAGGCATGGCTCCCGATTCGATGCCCCGAAGCGCTCCTTCGAGCACTTCTGCGGCGAGCTTCGCGCGGGCTGCACCGTCGATGCGGGCAGCCTCGATCGTGGCCGATGCAGCCTCTACGTCGGCGGCGTTCGGTGCGGCGTCATCGGCAGTACCAACGAGCACTCGGGCCGACGCAACCTGCGCTTCGGTGTAGGTAGCCGAGCTTGGCGGAACTGCCCGGTAGGCGTCGACGGCGCCCTTACGGTCGCCTGAGGCGGCACGGCACCGGGCCAGGCCGAATGCAGCCGATACATAGCCCGAATCGACACCGATGACTTCGGCATACAGGTCGGCGGCGCGTCCGTATTCGCCAGCCAGTTCGGCTGACAGCGCAACGCCGAGCTTCGGTGCCAGCTCACCCGGCACTTCGGTCCATACCTGACTGAACCCTTCGGCGGCTGATGAGGCCGCCTCGGGCGTCTCGTGGCGCAGCTTCTCGAGCGATCGGTACCAGGTGACCCGCCAGTCCCAGGGGTCGAAGTGTTCGACGGCTCGAAGCACATCGTTTGGTGCGCCGCCCGAGTCGATGAGCTCGCGAGCTCGCCGAAGTCGAACCTCGACCGAGTCGGGTGCGGTTCCTGCGGTGAGACCTTCGTCGATCAGACGAATGGTCGCAGCGGGGTCGAGCTCGGGAAGGTCGTAGAGGAAGGCTGCGCCAGGATCTTCTGGCGAGACCTTTGGCGTTGGCAACGCCCGCCAGTCAGCGTCGTGGATCGTGTCGTCTTCGAGCATGATGCCGGCCAAGCGGTCGCCGCCGAAGAGCGCGCTCGTGGTTGGTCGGGGCGAGCGTTGGCTGATCGCCACGATCTCGCGAAGCACCCCGAGGAGCTGGTCGCCCATCTCGTCGGCGGACTGGAATCGGTCGTCGGGGTGGGTGGCGGTCGACTTGAGAAGGAACCGGTAGAACGATTCCCATTCGTCGAAAAGCGGTTCGTCGGCCGGAGATGGCAGGCCGTACTGGAATTCGCCTTGATGGAACACGAAGTTGAGACAGAGGACCGCGAGCGTTCGTCCTACGGTGAACAAGTCGGACGAGATCGAGGGTCCCATCTCGGCTACCTCGGGGGCCTGGAAGCCCTGGGTGCCGAAGATTGCGGCCGAGTTGTCGTTCGCCTGCATCACGCCGCCAACGTCGATCAGCTTTACGCCGTCGCCAACCGCCATCATGTTGGCCGGCTTCAAATCGTTGTACACCAAGCCCTGACCATGCAGGTATCCCAACGCGGGAAGGACACCGAGGATGTACGAGATCGCTTCGGTGACGGGCAGCGGGTCTGGCCTTCCGCCGTTGGCCTTGCGTCGGTCTTTGAGCTTGGAGACGAGCGATTCGCCGCCCACGTACTCCATGACGATGTAGCCGGCGCCGTCCCAGGTCACGAAGTTGTAGATGTTGACGATGCTTCCGTGCTCGATCTGGGCGAGGAACTGGCGCTCGGCAACCGCAGAGGCAACGGCGTCTTCGTCGTCTTCGTTGAGGAGCCCTTTGAGCACAACCCAGCGGTTCGATACCGCGGTGTCTTGTCCGAGGTAGATCCAGCCCATACCGCCGTGGGCAATCGGGCCAAGGATCTTGTACTGACCGCCAACGAGCTCACCGGCCTTGAGCTTGGGAGCGTTGGTGGTGAAGTCGAATCGGGTTCGGCAGTTGTTGCAGAAGCCTTTCACCCGCCCCTCGACGTCGTTGTGTGAGCGTCCGACTTCTTGCTGGCACGACGAGCAGAACCGTTCTTCCTCCGGCGTTTCACCAAGGACGCTTTCGATCTTCTCTTCTGACATGACTGCCAAGGTCGGGTCGCCCGCGGTCGTGGGCGCAATGTGCACCAACCCCGCACCCAGCTCGGCGCGGCTCGAGGTGCTCCGCATCGTTCGGGTTCGTCGACTGTCGCCCCCGCCAACGACACGGGTCGCCGTTGTGGGCGAAACTGGGACGGCGATCGTTGCCGTTGCGGTTGACGACGACTCGCTCCCCTTCGACACCGGCCCAGAGGCCTTGGCCGAAGGCGGGCCCGAGGTCGTTGGCGCAGTACGAGCGGTTGGCTGCATACCGCACGTGTCGCAGTAACCATCGCCCGCGACCGTGCCGTCGCAGCCGAGTTCGGTGCAGCTCGCTCCCGATGCCGCTGATGAGGCAGGCGCTACCTTCGCAAACGATGCTGCCGGCGGCGGTGGCGATGGCGAACCAATCCGTCCACCCTGACGCCCCGGAGGAGGAGGCATCTTGCTTTGCGTCTGCGCCCCGCGAGGTGGCGGGGGCGGGGTTGCTTGAGGCGTTGGCGTGTGCGTTGCCGGGATGTGTTTGCCCGCGTACCCGCACGTGTTGCAGTAGCCGTCGGGCGCAATGCTTCCGTCGCATCCCAATTGCGTGCACGCATTCATGACTGCCCACCATAGGTCGCGAGCTGGGCTGCGAACTTATCGATCAGCTCCAACGCTCGCCCAAGATCGGTCGGACTCGTGTGGAGTTCGTCGTGGGCAAGCTGGCCAATTGCGGCGATTTCGGCTGGCAAGCCACCGGACATATCCGCCTTCACCCGATACGCCTGCAGGCGGCCACGCAGCTCGTTGCGTTGATGAATCGGTGACGTGTTCACGTCGAGTGCTTTGGTGAGTTGCTCGCGCAGACGGGTGGCCGAGTGATGCCACGTGTCGAGGTCGCGTCGGGCCTCTTGCCACTCGCGGGTTCCCGAGGTGGCGTCACCAACAATCTGGGCCGCACGATGAGCGAGTCCGTTCTGGCCATCGATCACCGAGGTTCCGGGCACGCGAATGAGGCCCTTGGGCGGAATGACCTTGGCCTCAGCTTCGGAATACGCTGCCGCGGCCCGAGCTCGAAGGACTCGCAAGTCGGCAAGGACCCGATCGGTTCCTTCCAGGTCAGAGTCGAGGCTGCTGTGTGCCGATTCGAGCTTGCCAGCGGCGGCCGCGGCAGCCGCCACCAAGTCATCGAGGTCGGGGCCAACCCGCGACGACAGGCTCAGCGGGTCGTCAGCCACGGACGCTCGCACGGCGGCCAGTCGTTGCGATGCCCGAGTCACTTCGGGCAGGCGCACCGACAGTCGGTCGGACACTCCTTGGGCTCGAGCCAGGGTCACGGTTGCGGCGTCGATACGCGGACGTAGGTCGCGCCACACCGAGTCGACCCTCGACACGACATCTCGAATCGGTTCGTAGACAACACGGAAGAGCTCGATCAGGCCATCGCACGACACGAGTACCGTTCGGTGGTCGCCCGGAGACGGTTCGATCTGCTCCTTGATCGAGCTCGGTAGAAAACTTGGGAGCGACGACGACGGCAACGAGATCGATCGCTCACCGAGCAGAAGCGCAATGTCGCCGTTGGTGTTGTTGAACACCGACCGGTTCTCGATGAGCTTCTCGACTGAGGCCAGCTGGTCTCGCAAGTCGCCAAGCCAGGCCCATAGCTGCGGCGCGTTCTCGATCCACTGGTTTGCTTGCTCGCCAGTCTTCCCGCTCATCTCGCCGGCAGCGAGCAGCCGATAGGTCGGGTGCTCGTCGAGCTCGTAGAGATTGTCAGACCATTGCCGGACGACATCGCGGTAATAGGTCCGCCGTTGTTCGATCTCTGCGGTATCCACTGCAGGCTAAGCGTAGGCGAAACCACGCCGACCGTCTGCGTCTTCTACGATGTCGTCGTGACCGCAACTGTCGCCAGACCGTCATGGCTTTCGCCCGACCGATTTCGCACCACCCCAGCCCGGCTTCGGACGTGGTCAGTCGTCATTACTGCACTGCTCAGCGTCGCTGCGGTCTTTGCCTCGTTCGCCACACAGGCGTTCATCTCGAGCGTCGACAAAGTCGAGCGCAACACGGGCCCAGTTCTGATCTCGACGCAACGTCTGGTCGGCAGCATTGCCGAAGCCGACGCAGCGAACACGGCGGTCTTCTTGTCGGGCACCGAGCTCGATCGCCAACAGCAGAGTCTGTTCGAGAACGCGATCAGCCGAGCGCCGCAACAGCTCGAGGACGTATCGACGGGCATCGGCGACGACCCCGAATCGCACGAAGCGCTGAAGCGGGTGGCGAGCCAGCTTCCCGAATACGCCCGCTTGGCCGAACGTGCCCGGTTGGCGAACCTTGCCGGCGACCCGTCGGCGACTGCCGATCTCCAGCGTGCGTTCGAGTTGGTTAGCGGCCCGAACGGCATGATCGACAACACCCGCATCGTCACCTCTCGCACACAATCGGGCTTCGACGACGACCTGAAGTCCGGCAACCTCGAATGGGTCGGAGCGATCGTCGCGTTGGCGGTGACACTCTTGGTGTTGCTGCTTGCCCAACGCAACCTTCGTGCCCGTACGCGCCGCACGTTTAACCTTCCGCTCGTGCTCGCAACGTTCTGCGTGATTGGCCTGGGCATCTGGCTGTCGCTTGCGTTGCTCGGTCGCCAGCAAGATCTGCAATCTGCTCAGACCGAGGCGTACGACTCGATCGCGTTGACCGCAAAGCTTCAGACGCTCGCGTTCGAGTACAAGACAGCCGAGGCGCTGTCGATCATCGAGGAGGACGCGAGCGACTTCCCCACCAATGGAGCAGCAATCAAAACACAGTTGAAGCTGCTCCTCGACTCGGCCGACTCCGATCGCGAGGAAGGTGCTGTCGGCCTGCTCCAAGCTCGATGGGATCGCTACGAGACAACCAGCCAGAAGGTGGAGAGCGCGCTCACAGCCAACGGATCGACTGCGGCTCGGCGGCTCGCCATCAGCGAAGGCAACGCCGACTTCAACGGGTTCAACACCACGGTCGAAAGCGTCCTGTTGGCAAACCGCGATCAGTTCAACGACGCAGTCGCGAGCGCGGGCCATCGCATGCGCTGGCTTCGCCTCGGGGCAATCTTGCTGCCGTTGCTGGCAGCGCTGCTCACCCTTGCTGGCTATCAGCTCCGAATCAACGAGTACTGGTAGGTCGTCATGCATTCCTCACGATCACGTTTCACCCGACGCGACTTCCTCGCTGCCGCCGGCGCGGTTAGCGCCGTCGCCGCACTTGGTGGATGCGGGCGAACCGGTATCGGCAATCGACCATTGGTTTCGACCCAGCAACTCAACGTCGTCAACTGGCCCGAGTACATCGATCTCGGCACGATCACCCGAATCCAGAGCGAGCTCAACCTCACCGTTGACTACCGCGAGGTATACGAGGACAACGTCACCGGATTCGACGATCTGATCGCTCCCGTACTCACCGGTGCTGCAACGCCTGACTACGACATCATCACGCCAACCTTTTGGGTGGCCGATCGCATAATCGCCGACGGCGGTGCCGAACCGCTTCCACTTGAGGTCATCCCAAATCACGTCAACATCGACCCGGCGTATTTGATCAACGATTGGGATCGCGGCTCACGCTTTCAGATGCCATGGCAGGGCGGCATGACAGGTATTGCATACGACCCGGCGTTGGTCGATGGCGAGATCGAGTCGATCAACGACCTGTTCAACTCGCGCCTCGCTGGCAAGGTTGGTCTTGTCGGTGAAATGCGTGAAGCCGTCGGCTTGGCGATGTTGGCCAATGGCGACGACCCATCTCGCCCAACTCCACGCACTGCTCAGGCTGGCCTCGACCGCATCAAGCGCCTGGTCGAGCAAGGCCACTTCGCCAAGATCGTGTTCGACGACTTTGTCGGATTCCTCGCCGATGGCACCTTGGCAGCCACGATGGCCTGGTCAGGCCAAGCTGCTGCGCTTCAGGCCGATCGCCCTGATCTGGAGTTCGCGATTCCGGTCGAAGGAGCGATCTCGTGGTTCGACACGATGATCATGCCTCGCGGGGCGCAGAACTACTTGTCCGCCGCATTGTGGATGAACTGGATGTACAACCCGGAGAATGCCGCTGAGATCTCCGCGTGGAATTTGTATGTGTGTCCGGTGCTTGGCACGCAGGATGTCTTGCGCTCGCGGGGCGGCGAGAGTGCAGCGCTTGCGGAGAACCCCTTGGTGTTTCCTGATGCAGATACTCGCAATCGCCTCTTCAATTGGGGCACACTCGACCGTGAGACAGAACGCTCTCTCGAAGCCGAATTTGACTCGCTCTTCGCCTTCTTTGAATAGACAGACGCATCCGTCTCGAGGTTGGAAGATCTCGACCGGAAGTGTCGAGGACAACAATGCACCACTTCGATGAGGAAATTGATCTGCTCGCTGACCGGATCTTGGAGTACGCGAAAGCGCGTACTCGCCTCGACCCGATCCCGCTGAACTTTCCCAAGACCGAGGAGGAGCTGCAAGAGCTGTGCGGCCCAACGGTCACAGCGGAAGGCATCGGTGGACCTCGTGCGCTCGACTTGTTTATCGATGTGCTCGAGCCCGCGTCGTTGTCTGTTGACTACACGAAGTACCTGTCGTTCGTGCCTGCGGCCCCAACCGAGTCGGCGGTCTTGTTCGACTTGGTCGTCGGCGCTGCGTCGATCTACGGCGGGTCATGGCTCGAAGGGGCAGGGGCCGTTCACGCGGAGAACGAGTCGCTGGAATGGATCCGCAAGATTGCCGGGATGCCCGTCGGCACCGAGGGGGTCTTCGTCTCCGGTGGCACAATCGGCAACCTGTCGGCGCTGGTCGCGGCGCGTCACGGGGCCGCTGAGCGTCTGGGCGACGATCGACCAAACCGTTTCGCGATTATTGCGTCGAAGGAATCGCACTCGTCGATCGAGTCAGCGGCTGCAGTGATGGACTGCGATGTTGTCCTTGTCGAGACTGACGAACATCGCCGAATGACCGGTGCCGCTGTTGCCGCAGCGATCGACGAGCACGGCGATCGAATCTGTGCGGTGGCTGCCACGTCTGGCACGACGAACCTTGGCGTGATCGACGAGCTCCGCTCGATCGGCGAAGCCTGTCGCGAACGGGGTGTGTGGTTCCACGTCGATGGGGCGTACGGCGGTGCCGGCTTGGCGACGGAACGAACCCGCTCGCAGTTCGATGGCTTGGAGTATGCCGATTCGTTTATCGTCGATCCGCACAAGTGGCTGTTCGCTCCGTTCGATTGCTGTGCATTGTTGTATCGAGAGCCCGACAAGGCCGTTGCTGCGCACGCTCAACACGCGGGCTACCTCGAGTTTCTCGATGCCCACGGCGACCGCAATCCGTCAGACTTGGCGATCCACCTGACGCGTCGTGTCCGTGGCCTGCCGTTCTGGTTCAGCCTCGCCACGCACGGCACCGATGCGTATGCGACGGCGGTCGACATCACGCTCGATCTGGCCGATGCTGCAGCTGACATGATCCGCGAGTGTGACTACCTCGAGCTCGCCCACGAACCGAACCTGTCGGTCGTGGCATTTACCCGCACTGGCTGGGGGCCGGCCGACTACCAAGCGTGGAGCGAGAAGGCAATGAACGACGGCCTCGCATTCGTTA
>CAKZVC010000028.1 GCA_937922235.1 uncultured Acidimicrobiales bacterium
CCTACGGACGCTTCGCTGACGAGAACGCCAACGGCGAACTCGCCGGACAATCGTTCAACGGCCTTGCAGCATCCGGCGGCACGTTCTTCGGCATCGCACTTGGCATCTTCGCGGTACTGGCACTGCTGGCCTCGATTCGACCATTGATGTCGTTCAAGGGCGGAATTGCTCGTGCGATGCTCAAGGGCCAGGGCCTCATGCTCATGGCAATCACCGGCATCATTCTCGTCGTGTGGGTCCTGAACATCTTCGACGTTGGCATCGGTCCACTCTCCACGATCGGTCTGTGGCTATTCGCCGCCTGCGTCGTCATGATCGGTATCGAGACGTTCACGACGGGAACTCCTCGGCTCGGATCCGACGGCGCGCTCATCGCAACGATCGGCATGCTCGGATCTGCTCTCGGCTACTTCCTGACCCAACCGTCGGATTTCGTCGTGGACTACAGCCACGGCATCGGCGTCATCATCGGCCTGATCGGCGCGGCGGTTGCCGTTGCTGGTGCTGCCATTGCCACGTTCGGAGCTCCGTATGGTCCTCGCCGACCACTGCCAACCGACATTGCATGGGGCCGGGTAGCCGGTTCGGTATTTGCGCTGTTGCTGGTCGTCGGATCCGCATTGGGCACCGGTGAGCGTGAAGACGCAAACGGTGGCTGGGGCTGGTACTTCGATGAGCGTGTCCAAGCAATTCAGCGCACCTCTGCTGATGTCCCACCAGACATCGAGGCCGAGATCCAGCGTCTGAAAGATGAAGCCGGAGACGACATCAACAAGCAGATCGCCAACGCCCAGGCCATTCAGAACCTGATGAACAGCGTCCAAACCGGCGACAAGGTGATTTACAGCGGTGTTGACCCCGCTGGCCCAGGCCTCGGCTGGATTTCCATGATCATCGCTGGCCTTGCCGTGGTGGCGTCGCTGTTCTCCGCCGGTGTAGTCGGCTCGGGTGATCAGACCCGCTGGAAAGGCTCGGTCGCACTCGCTGGCATTGGCCTTGCCATGATGACGATTCCGATGGCGTTCATTCTTGGCATCGTGCGCGTTGGCATTGGTTCGACGACGCTCGGCGGCATCGGAGCGTTCATGACGTTCCTCGCCGGGTTCATCGTCTTCTCAAGCGGACGTAGCGTGGTGAACGAGTTCCGTCGCCGCAAGATCTACAGTGATGTGGCGCACATCGAAGCCGCACGAATCGCTGGAGATGACATCGATCTTGTTGACGAAGAGGCCTTGGCGAACGCCGACACCAACCTCGACACGTCAGCATTGCTTGGCGGCTAAAGAAATCTGGGGCAAGTAGTACCCACTGTGACGCGCGACCAAAACCGCCCCGGATTGTGCGTTACGGTACCTCTGACAAAACATCCCAAGGAGGGGATTCACAGATGAAGACAACGAAGAAGGGCCTCTGGGTCGCTTTGCTTGCCGTTGTTGCGATGTTCGCAGCAGCATGTGGCAGCAGCGTGACCGACGTGGCATCAGACGCAGCAGACGCCGCCGGCGACGCTGCCGGTGAAGTAGCAGACGCAGCTGAAGAAGTAGCCGAAGAGGCTATGGAAGAAGTTGACGAGGCTATGGAAGAAGAGGCTCCTGCAGCTGACGCTGGAAGCCTCGGAAGCGCCACCATGGGTCGTGCAAACTGGAGCTCCGGTTACGTACAGGCCGCAATTCTCCGTGATCTCCTCGTAGAGGCCGGTTACGAGATCAGCGAGCCAGCAGACGCTGAGTTCGCACCTGACCTCGGTTACCAGGCAATGGCTACCGGCGAGATCGACTTCTGGGCCAACTCTTGGTACCCAGGTCACCTCAGCTGGTGGGAAGGTGAACTTCCAGACGGATCGCAGGTTGGCGACAACCTCGAGCGCATCGAAGGCTCCCTCATGCAGGGTGGCGGTCTCCAGGGCATGCTTGTAACCAAGTCATGGGCTGAGGAGAACGGTGTTCTCACCCTCGACCAGATCAACGACGACGAGGCTCTTTGGAGCCAGCTCGACTCTGACGGTAACGGCAAGGGCGAGTTCTTTGGTTGCCCAGAAGACTGGACCTGCGACGACATCATGGCTTCGCAGATCGAGTTCGCTGGTTGGGACAACCTTGAGCAGACCCAGGCTGGCTACGACGCAATGTTCGCCGAGTTCCTGACCAAGGCTCAGGCTGGCGAACCAGCAATCATCTACACCTGGACCCCAACCTCGTACCTCGCTCAGGCAATCCCTGGCGAGACCACGATGTGGCTTTCAGTTGAAGAGAGCTCAGTTCTCGACGATTCCAACCCACTCGGCAAGGAAGGCGGCGAGGCATACTGCCAGCGTTGCGGCGAAAGCATTGGCTACACCGGTCTCGGTGAAGACACCTGCCTCGGCTCCGACGGCTGCCAGGTTGGCTGGGAAGCTGCTGACATCGAAATCACTGCCAACAAGGCATGGATCGCTGAGAACCCAGTTGCTCGCGAGATGTTCAACCAGTTCAAGCCCCCGCTTATCGACCTTGCAATCGCAGGTATCGCTCTCGACGCATCGGACGGCTCGACCGACGCTGTGAACGAGATCGCTGCTGGATGGATTGCTGACAACCGTGACCTGGCTACCAGCTGGGTTGAGGCTGCAGTAGCTGCAGGTTAATCACTAGCGTTTCTGTCGCTCTCTGAGCGATAACGAACGAAACTGGGGTGTGTCCTTCGGGGCGCACCCCAGTTGACGTTTTGGCTCAGACTCGAAGTGGTCAACATTGGCGAGTTGGGTGCTCAAAGGCTCACATTGCGACAAGTAGGATCGATAGATGCTCGTGATCGCTGCAGAGTCCGCCAAAGACAATTTCGTCGATATCGACGTCGCTCCGTGGGCGTGGGCGGTGTTGTTAGTTTCGGTTGTGGCGCTGCTTGCACTCGATCTCTGGCGTCACCGAAAGGCGCACGCACCGACGTTTCGCGAAGCCGGCCTCGAGTCCATCTTCTGGGTGTTCTGCAGCATTGTCTTTGGCATCTTCATGCTGTGGCAGTACGGCGGCACTGCGGGCGGTGAGTACTTCGGCGTCTACTTGACCGAGAAGTCGCTCAGTATCGACAACGTCTTTGTGTGGGCGCTGCTGTTCTCCTCGATGAAGGTGCCGCTCAAGTACCAGCATCGCGTGCTGTTCTGGGGCATCTTTGGCGCCCTGGTAATGCGAGCGGCGTTCATCCTCGTCGGCTCCGAACTGGTGAAGCGCTTCAGCGGCATCCTCGTGTTCTTCGGGATCTTCTTGATCTACACCGGCATCAAGATCATGCGCCACAAGGAAAGTGAAGACGACGAGGCATCAACGATGGGCCTGAACCTTCTGAAGCGGTTCATGCCAGTATCGAACGAGCTCGATGGCCAGAACTTCTTTACCCAGATCGATGGCCGCCGAGCTGCCACGCCTCTGCTCGCTGCGCTCGTCGTGGTGGAGTTCACCGACGTGATCTTCGCAGTTGACTCAGTCCCTGCCTCATTCGGCGTATCGAACGACCCATACATTCTCATTGCAGCCAACGCGTTCGCCATCATGGGCTTACGAGCCATGTACTTCTTGCTCGCCGACGCGCGCGAGCGGTTCCACTATTTGGGCATTGCGCTCGGCGGAATCCTGCTGTTTGTGGGCATCAAGCTCGTCGTGACGCCGTGGTATCACATCCCGATCGCGATCTCGCTCGGGGTGATTACCGCACTGCTGGTGCTCGGAGTCGTACTGAGCTTGACGAAGGCGAACGATCACGGTGGCGCCGGCCACCTCGATCATTAGCCCAAGCCAAGTAGTCGAAGCATCGATGGAGGGGGACTCGGATCGCCCTGTGCCAGCATGTGCGCTCGTTCGACGTTGATCTCGTGAAACTGCTGGTTCTGCCAGCTCATCCACGGACCTGAGGCCAAGTTGCTGAGATCACCCGCTGCACGAACGCACGCATCGAGGTACTGGCGGAGTTCGTCGAGTTCTTCGACCCCGCCGATCGGGCCGTGTGCGGGAACAAAGAGCTCGCCATAGCCGGCAATCGTCTCGAGTTGGGTGCTCCAGGTTGCGAAGTCGGCCTCAAAGCCAAGTGGGACCGAGCCAAAGCTCGCGACACTGCCGGTGAAGACGACGTTCGCAGCAGGTACCTGCACGACAAGGTTCTCGAACTGCGGCCCACGTGCAGGAACAGCAATGCTCGCGGGACAGAGGTGCGCAGCCTCCGCGACGACGTGAGACACTGGGCGAGCAGGAAGCTCGTCGTACTCGCTGGCGAGGCTCGGATGCATCCTCTTCCAAACCTCGGGGTTGGCCGGCTGGTCGAGATGATCAGATGTTTGGCCGCTTCCGAAAATACCCGCCATCGGAAACGCCGAGGCCCCACCGACGAGATCGATATGGGAGCCCGTGAGGACCAGGCGGCGCACCGGGGTGGGAGTGAGCTCAGCAACTGCAGCAGCAAGCGACGTAGCGCAGCTTGGCGCTGCACCCGCGTCGATGACGGTCACCCCGTCCTCGGCAATCACGACGCCCGAGTTGGTAGCGCTGAGACTGGGGGATTCGGCGAGCCAGGCAAAGACACCAGCAGCAAGGGGAACGAGGGAGTGCGTCACCGTTCAAATCTACTGGATATGCCCGCAGTCGTGAATCGCACGAAAGCCGTCGACTTTCGCGCGAGGAACGTTGCTGGTGGCTGACCGCCTACACAGCGTGTGAAATTGGCACATTTCAGGCACGTTGTGCCGGATTTGCGCTATCGATTCTGATCAATTGCGTCACTGAACCGCAACACTGTTACGCCTTGTGTTACGATGAAGTTGCGCTTGCGGAGGAGCTTGAAACAAGTGAGCAGCAATTGACTGTGGCGGAACAAACACCCCCTACAACTGTGCAGCAGGTTCATCCTGGTGGGTTCTTCTGGACCGTCCAGCGTGGTGACCGGCTCGGCCATGTCGTTTCCTTTGTCGCGCAGACGGAGCGCCTTGCACTGATTGCCAACTCCGTGCGCGACGCTGAGGAGTACGCCGAACGCTTGACGCTGTCTGGCGTCCCCGTGCATTTGGCAATCGATCCCAGCTCGAATGCTCCCGCGGCGTCGTTCCAGGCCGATCCGGCCAGCACGCTGATTGCGACGCATGAGTACGTTCTGCAACAGCGTCCAATTAGCGCCGGCATGACAATCCACCTCCGGACAGCGCTGTCGGTCCGCGACTATGCAAAGCGCCTCGAGGCACTGACGTCGGCTGTTCACCTCAGCTTCGTTGTGCCTGAGGATGACAAGCGCGCCAAGTCGCTGCGCTCACATTTCCACCACGATCAGGGTCATGGCGACGCCGGCGATGCAACGATTGATCAGCTGATCGATCTCACCGGCTCAGACGCAGTGGCGATGGTGACGAGCGCCCGCCGCCGATTCCCCCTCGGTCGCTAACGAACCGGGCATTGACACCGCTCAGAACCGGATTCGAGCAAGACTAGTTATTCATGAGTGCCGAGAACCCTGCCGCGCCCCCGGGGCCGCAACGCCTGACGCCGGGCTGGTGGATTCGTCACCTGTATCGGTCATGGCATGACGATCGGGTCAGTGGTCTCGCCGCCGAAATCGGGTTCTTTGCGTTGTTGAGCCTGTTTCCGCTTCTGCTCGTGAGCTCATCAGCGCTCGGCTGGTTGGGCGACGTCATCGGCACCGACCTCGCAAACGACGTGCAGTCTCAGGTCACCGACTGGGCTGGGCAGATCTTTGGTGCCGAAGGCGGAGTCACCGAAGCCGTCAGTTCCTTGTTCGACGATTCGTCCACCTCGGCGCTGACCGTCGGTATTCTCGCGGCGATCTACACCGCGTCTCGTGGCTTTGCCGCAGTGGTTCGAGCGCTCGACGTTGCCTACGGACATGCGAACACTCGTGGGTGGGTTGGAACGCAGATCGTTGGCTTACTCCTTGCGATCGGCACGATCCTGGTCGGGTCGCTTACCTTGGCAGGCCTCGTCATCGGCCCCCTCCTCGGACGCGAAGACTTCATTGGCGACGGTGTCTTGGGCAACTTTTTGTCGTTCCTGTGGCGATGGGTCCGATATCCCGTTGCGTCGGCGATCCTGGTCGCGTGGTCGGCAACGATCTACCACGTAGCTCCCAACCGTCGAGCCTCGTGGCGAAACGAGATCCCGGGCGCAGCATTCTCTGCGTTGTTCTCGCTGATCGCGACCCTGCTCTTCGGCGTCTACCTGCGAACGCTGAGCAGCACATCAAACGCCGTCTTTGGTGTCATCGGTACCGCAATCACCCTGCAGCTCTGGCTGTACCTGCTGGCGATCGGCCTAGTTCTGGGCGCCGAAGTCAACGCAGGCTTTGCGTCCCGGCGCCCCGAACCCGACAACTGGACCGAACCACTGCTGTTCACCCGAGCCTTCAAATGGGCTCGCCGCTTCGCCCGCAGAAGCAAGTGATCTGCAAACGCCCGGGCGGCTCCGCCGCGATTTTCCGGCCTTCGCAGATCACCGACCTCGTCCCCTCCGGGGGGCCGTTCAGGCGCCACGGAGGCTTTGCGCCGGAGGCGGTGTTACCTATCGGTAACAAAGTTGGCGTTTGGGCAGCTTTGAAGTCGTACGGACCTATATAGTTGGACATCCAACCTTTTCTGGTTGTTCGCTCTACCGATAGGGACACATGGCTGACTATTCCGCACCGCTTTGGGACATTCGCTTCATCCTCGACGAGATCGCAGACGTCGCAACGATCGGCACCTACCCTGACTTTGCCGACTTCGATCCAGAAATGGTCGAGCCCCTCCTCGATGAGGCGGGACGATTCATCGAAGAGACGATCGCCCCACTTAACCGCCAGTCCGACCAGCAGGGAAGCGTCTGGAACGACGACTACTCGGTCACAACTCCTGACGGGTTTATCGACGCGTACAAGGCATACGCCGAAGCGGGCTGGCAATCGGTTCCCTTTGATCCGGCCTACGGAGGCGGTGGCTTCCCATGGGTTATGTCGATCGCCCTCCAGGAGATGCTCAACTCGGCCTGTATGTCCTTTGCGCTCTGCCCATTGCTCACCCAAGGCGCTATCGACCTCATCCACGAACACTCTGACGAAGAGCAGAAGGAGACGTGGCTTCGCCCGCTCATTAGCGGCGAGTGGAGCGCCACTATGAACCTCACCGAGCCAGATGCAGGATCAGACGTCGGCGCCCTACGCACCAAGGCAGAACCGGCAGGCGATGGCACCTACCGAATCTCCGGCCAGAAGATCTTCATCACGTACGGCGAACACGACATGGTCGACAACATTGTGCACCTCGTCTTGGCCCGCACACCGGGAGCACCTCCTGGAACAAAGGGCATTTCGACGTTCATCGTTCCGAAGTACCTCCTCGACGAAGACGGCAAGCCCAGCGTCCGCAACGACGTCAACTGCACCTCGATCGAGCACAAGCTCGGCATCCACGGCAGCCCAACGTGCGTCCTACAGTTCGGCGACAACGACGGAGCGGTCGGCTACCTCATTGGCGAAGAGAACCGCGGCATGGCGTACATGTTCACGATGATGAACAACGCCCGTCTCTCTGTCGGCGTCCAAGGCCTCGCAATCGCCGAACGCGCGTACCAAGACGCCGTCGACTACTCAAAGGAACGCAAACAGGGCAGAGCGTTGGGCGCTCCAGCCGGAACCTCGTCGCCGATCATCGAGCACGCCGACGTCCGTCGCACGCTGATGACGATGAAGGCCTACATCGAAGCCATGCGAGGTGTGGCGTTCCTCGACGCCGCTGCCGTTGACGCCGAAGGCCATCACCCGGACGAGGCTGGGCGCGAAGCTGCAGCCGCCCGAGCGGCGCTCCTCACGCCGATCACGAAGGGGTGGTGCACCGACCTCGGTGTCGAGCTCACCTCGATGGCTGTGCAGATTCACGGTGGTATGGGCTTTGTCGAAGAAACCGGCGTGGCCCAGCACTACCGCGATGCTCGAATCAACCCGATCTATGAAGGCACGAATGGCATTCAGGCCCTCGACCTCGTTGCCCGCAAGCTGCCACTCGATGGCGGAGCGGTCGTTGCTAGCCTCCTCGACGAGATCGACGCCACGGCCACCGCCGCTCAAGACGGGGGAGAGGCAATGGCGACGATGGGGGCTGCGCTCGCAACCTCGGCAGCCTCGGTTCGAGCAACGACCATGAAGGTCATCGAACGCCTCTCGTCGTCGCCGGCCGACGCTTTTGCAGGAGCCACCCCGTACGCGAAGATGCTCGGCCAACTCGTTGGCGGCTGGTCGCTTGTTCGCCAAGCCCAGGCCGCGCAACGACGCATCGAGGGCGGAGACGATGATGTTCGCCTGTCGAACAAGATCACCACCGCCAGTTTCTACTGCGATCAGCTGCTTCCACTGGCCGCGGCCCAAGAGTCGGCCGTCCTCGCGAGCGCCGATGTCCTCATGGCACTTGCCCCCGACCAGTTCTAAGAACTCGCAAAGAACCCAACCACACGCAGGAATCGCTGCGAGACATCACGAGGTTTAGGACTACGGTGTCCGTGTGATGTTTGCATCCGATCTCTCTGCGTTGTTCGCATCGATCCCATCTCCAGGCTTCAATTCGATCGGCCCGTTCACGCTGTACGGCCTGTCGATAGCGATCGGAGCCGCGCTTGCGGTCACGATCTCTGGTCGTCGGTGGGAAGCGATGGGCGGCCACCAGGACGACATGCCGTCGGTGGCCATGTGGGGCATTCCGGCAGGCGTTGTAGGAGCTAGGGCGTATCACGTCATCACGGACTTCCAGCGGTTCTCTGACGGGCCCTGGTACAAGGTGTTCCAAATCAACGAGGGTGGTCTGGGAATCCCAGGCGGGATGGCGCTGGGAATCATCATCGGCCTATGGGCGGCAAAGCGTCGCGGCATGAACCTTCGTATGGCCCTGGATGCCGCGGTGCCGGGACTTCCACTTGCCCAAGCCGTCGGCCGCCTCGGCAACTACTTCAACCAAGAGCTCTACGGCCGCCCCACCACCCTCCCATGGGGCCTCGAAATCGACGGCAACCACCGCGGATCGATCCCAGAGGAATGGCGCAACGTCGAGGCGTTTCCCACATTCCATCCCACGTTCTTGTACGAGCTCCTGTGGAACCTTGCACTCACCGTCGTGCTGCTTCGCGTTGACGCAAAGAAGGTGCTCCCTCGGGGACGCCTGATTGCGGTGTACCTGCTCGGATACGGCCTCGGCCGCCTCTGGATTGAGGCGATGCGAATCGACACGGTGAACAAGATTCTGGGGCTTCGCATCAACATCTGGATGTCAGCAGCGCTGATTATCGCTGGCCTTGCCATCATCTTTTGGCCTGGGGGACGGTCGCACGAAGAAGATTCGGAGCCATATGGCGACTCGGACAACACGAACGCTTCGACCGCCGACGCCACCGACGCACCTGATGAGGATCACGACGATCAGGATGCAGGTGACGACGCCGACATCGATGACGACAAGTCGGTAACGTCCGACGCTGGCGACTCCTAAGCTGCACTATGCACGCGTTTACCCAACTCGCTGAATGGCCATGCCCCACGGTCGCGGCCGCCGTTCTCTCGCCAACCGGCGACATCCATCGCCACGGCGACACGAGCCATGTGTTCGCACTTGCGTCCATCACGAAGGTGTTGACCGCAGCAACGGTATTGCTCGCAGTCGAAGAGGGCAGCCTCGAATTTGATCAGCCGATCGGCGACCGGGGCGCAACTGTTTCCGACTTGCTGGCGCATGCCTCCGGGCTTGCCCCCGACGGGCTCGTCCTCGACGATCCCGGGCGCCGTCGCATCTATTCCAATGCTGGCTACGAACAGCTCGCCGCCGCAGTTGAGACCGCCACGGAGATCCCATTTCGGACCTACCTGAGCGAAGGGCTGCTCGATCCGCTTGCGATGACCTCGACCGCGCTCACCGCAAGCCCCGCATTCGGCGCCGAGTCAACCGTCGACGATCTCGTCCGGTTCATCCAAGGACTCCCACAGCTCCTCGACCCGTCAACCATTACCGCAATGACGACCCAGCACCTTCCCGAGTTGATCGGCGTACTGCCGGGATACGGCCGCCAAGCGCCCAACCCATGGGGGCTCGGACCTGAAATCCGCGGGCACAAACAGCCACACTGGACGGGCGCAATGCAATCCTCGGGCACCTGGGGCCATTTCGGACAAGCCGGGACGTTCATGTGGGTCGACCCCGAGTCACACATCTCCTGCATCGTCCTGACCGACTATCCATTTGGCGAATGGGCGAAGCCTCGTTGGCCAGTCTTTAGCGATGCCGTACACAACGAGCTCGCGACCTGACTAACGTGGCGCTGTGAGCGATGTAGTCCGTATCGGCGGCGTAACCCGAGTTCAGCGAACCTTTGCCTTCGTCGATGTTTCCGGCTTCACGGCCTACACCGACCGTGAAGGCGATGCGGCAGCGGTCGACCTTCTCGAGACCATTCGAGGGAACATCCGCCACTTGTGTTCTGTACACGGCGTTCGAATCGCCAAGTGGCTAGGTGACGGCGCCATGATCGTCGGCGTTGAACCCGAGCCGGTCATCGAGGCTGTTGTGTCGATGATCGAAGCCAATCGGAAGATGACGTCGATGTCACTTCGCGCCGGTGTGGCATCCGGTGGGGTCATCTTGTTCGAGGGCGACGATCACATTGGCCAGGCGGTGAACCTTGCTGCTCGCCTGAGCGATCTTGCGGGTCCGGACGAAATTCTTGCACCCGACTCGATGATGACATCGCTGTTCGTGAACACCCGGGCTGTCCCGTGTGGCGAACAGACCCTTCCGGGCATCAAGACCCCCGTGAAGCTCGTTCGCCTCGAACCCGAGGACTAGTGGCGGCTCCGGCGACAAACGAAGATGGTGTGGACTTCGAGACCGCCGTTCGTGGCGTCATTCTCTCGCTCGAGCCCGGCGACGTTATGACCTATGGCGAGGTCGCGAGTGAGGCAGGATTTCCGGGCGCTGCTCGTGCCGTTGGTCGAGCGTTACGTGACTCTGACGGCGACCTTCCGTGGTGGCGAATCGTGAACGCCGCAGGGCGCCTGGTGCCCGGTCACGAGGTCGAACATGCCGAGCGACTGACCGCTGAGGGCGTCACGCTACGCAATGGGCGAGTGGCGACCTAACCACGAACGGTGCCGCTATCGCTGGGGCTTGGTCGTTCGACCAGTACGCTGACAACTTCAACAAAATCGAAAAGACTCGCTACATGACAACAACGTTCGCCGACCTCGGCGTTTCGGACGATCTGTGCGCCGCACTTTCTTCGCGGGGGATCACCGAACCATTCTCTATTCAAGCCATCGCGATACCTGACGCGCTAGAAGGCCGCGATGTGTGCGGCAAGGCAAAGACCGGATCGGGCAAGACGCTCGCCTTCGGCATCCCCGTTCTCGAACGGATTGGAAAGGCAGAGCCAAAGCGTCCGCTCGCTATCGCACTTGTGCCGACGCGAGAGCTCGCCGTGCAGGTCGCCGATGAGCTCGCACCTCTGGCCAAGTCTCGCGACGTCACCATCACTGCGGTGTACGGCGGCGCGAACATCGAACGCCAGATCACCAAGCTTGAGAAGGGCATCGACTTCGTTGTCGCAACGCCTGGCCGCATGATCGACCTGGTTGAGCGCAAAGCCGTGTCTCTCGCCGACCTGACGCACGTCATCGTCGATGAGGCTGACCGCATGGCGGACATGGGCTTCTTGCCACAGGTCGAATGGCTTCTCCGTCAAGCCGAGAACGAGCATCAGACGCTGTTGTTCTCCGCCACGCTCGACGGCGTGATCGACAGCCTTGTGCGGCGATACCAAACCGACCCGGTGTTCCACGAGGTCGAATCGCCCGAGATCACCGTCGATGCGATGATTCACCGTTTCATCCAGGTCCACAACATGGACAAGGCCAAGGTTGCAGCCTCGATCGCCCAGTCGGTTGAGCGAACCATCATGTTCACCGCAACCAAGCACATGGCTGATCGCCTCGCCCGCGAACTGAACGACATGGGTGTTAAGGCCGCTGCGATCCACGGCGATCTGCGCCAGAACCACCGTGAGAAGGCCCTCAACGATTTTGGCGATGGCAAACTCTCGGTGATGGTGGCAACCGATGTTGCCGCGCGCGGCATTCACGTCGACGCTGTCGAGATCGTGATCCACTACGACCCGCCAAACGAGCACAAGACGTACCTACATCGTTCGGGCCGCACCGCCCGTGCCGGAGCGAAGGGGCTGGTCGTGAGCCTCGTTCAATGGAACGAAGAGCTCGAGGTTCGCCGATTGCAGAAGCGCATCGGCATCGATCTTCCAATCGTGGAGATGTTCTCTAACGACGACCGGCTTGCTGATCTTGCCGGATGGGACCCAACCGCCGACTAGCCATGGCAAGCGTCGCTGCTTCCTCATCGTTGGTCAGCGGTCTCCACGCGTTGGACGGCAACTTCACAGCACGAGAACGAATCGTCGCCCTTGCGCGTGCGTGCGCCTCGGCTCTCGAGAGCCCGGCGCCTCGGGCATTTTCTGACGACCCCGAAAGCCCCGCCGAGCTGGTGGCCGCCCTCGCTGAAGTTCCAACCGACGAGCTCAACGTCGATGCCTTAGGCACCACCTGGGAAGAGCTCCTCAGCACTCATGACAAGCGCTCCCAGGGAGCGCACTTCACCCCGATGGCGGTTGCCGACCGGGTTGCACGAATTGCGTTCGAGCTTGTGTCGAGCACCGCCCCGCACACACTCGCCCCCGACACGCCGCGCATCTGGGATCCGGCGTGCGGGGGCGGGGCATTCCTGCTCGCGGCGGCACGCTGGCTCGATCTCCACACCTCACATACCCGGGCAGCGATCGTTGCGTCGCTCCACGCATCTGACGTCGACTCCGACGCGCTTGATGTCTGCGATGCCGCACTCGAGATCTGGTGTGACGGCAATGCCCGTCCGGTCACGGTGGCTGCTGACGCGCTCCTTGACCTGCCAGAAGACTGGCCCGATGAGTTCGCCGTGGTTATCGGCAACCCACCGTTTCTCGGCCAACTCACGACTGATACCAGCAGAACGTCAGAGCGGCGCGAGCGCCTCTCCGCTCAGTACGCGTCTGCGGCGGGAGCCTACGTCGACGAGGCAGGACTCTTCGTCGAACTCGCAACGGCCCGAACCGCTCGCGGCGGGGTAGTGGGGCTTATCTTGCCCGAGTCTATCCTCGGCGCTCGCGATGCCAAGTCGATGCGAACGATGGTCTCTAGCGCTGCCCACCTGTCCCGGCTGTGGATTGATGAGGGACAGTCCTTTGCGGCTGCGGTGGACGTCGTTGCGGTCTTCTTGTCCGTTGGATCTGGCGATCAGCCGTCCACCGACATTGCGGTCGGGCTTGCCGATCCCGTTGTCCTGACCGCAGTACCAACACCGCCGGCAAGCTCGTGGGCGCCGTTGCTAGCACGTGCCTTAGGTGTGCCAACCGTGGCCATTTCGAACACGATCCGGGTCGGCGAGCGCGCCGCGGTTACGGCCGGTTTCCGTCAGCACTTCTACGGCATTGCCGACGCCGTGAGCGAAGCCGCCGACGCGCCGACCGACGCGCCAGACGCCGACACACGACCGAAACTCGTGACGTCGGGAGCTATCGAGCCGTTGCGCTCACTCTGGGGCCAGCGGCCCGTCCGATTCGCAGGCACCAAGTGGAACGCTCCGGTCCTAGTGCTCGACAACATTTCTGATGATCAGGTGCGTTCGTGGTTTCGTGCACGATGTGTTCCCAAGCTGTTGCTCGCGTCGCAGACGAAGATCGTCGAAGTCCTTGCGGATCCACGCGGCGAGCTCGTGCCATCTGTACCGGTCGTCAGTGTCGAACCTCACGACGCATCCGAGCTGTGGCACCTCGCTGCGGTTCTCACGGCGCCGGCAATCAGCGCGTGGATGCTTCAGGAGGCAGCAGGAACCGGATTGAGCCACGATGCGATTCGTCTTCGTGCAGCCACACTCGCCCTCGTGCCAGTACCTCCGACCACACCCGATGCGCATCGGGCGTGGGACGAAGGAGCAGCTGCTGCCAAGCGCGCCCATGAGGCCGCAGGCGCTGACGACCCCGAGATGTACACCTTGGCGATGAAGGACCTCGCAGCTGCGATGAATGCCGCCTACGGTGTAGGGGAACACGTTGCTTCCTGGTGGTGGGAACGGATTCGGCTTCCGCTGGGTTCAGACACCACGCAAGCGCCACGTATTCGTTGAGGTCACATGTCGTCGAACAACCCGGATACTCCAACCGACCCCACCTCGCTACACGTCCGCCGCGACTGGCCAGACGTGTTTCCGGTAACTGGAGCGTGGAAACCCGGAGATGCTGTTGGCTCGCGCAAGTTCTTTCGCTTGCCTCGACCCTTGGCGCTCGAAGGCGGCGGCATTCTCGCTGAGGTTGTGCTCGCATACGAAACATGGGGCGAACTCAACGAAGCCGGCGACAATGCAATCCTGATCCACCATGCCCTCACCGGGGACGCCCACGTCACCGGTGGCGGCGGTGGCACGTACACCGCCGAAGGGTGGTGGTCACGAATTGTTGGTCCTGGGCTCGCGATCGATACCGACAAGTACTTCGTGGTCTGTGCGAACGTCCTCGGAGGCTGCCAGGGCACGACGGGGCCGTCCTCCATCGACCCAGCCACCGGCAAGCCATACGGCTCGACCTTCCCGCAGATCACCAATCGCGACATCGTGCGATCGCAGGTTTGTTTGTCTGACGAGCTCGGCGTCGACCAATGGTTCAGCGTTGTTGGTGGCTCGATGGGCGGTATGGCGGTGCTCGAATGGGCTGCGATGTACCCGCAGCGGCTTCGATCGATGGCACCGATCTGCACCGCCCTCGCCGCTTCACCGCAGCAGATTGCGTGGTCGGCAGTTGGCCGACTTGCCGTGGCAAATGATCAGCACTTCAACAACGGCGACTACTACGAGCAAGAGCACGGCCCAGGGGCGGGCCTCGCAATCGCTCGCGAGATCGCACTTATTCACTATCGAAGTGACATCGAGTGGGACGACCGCTTTGGTCGTGACCCGATCGACCGCATGGACTCGTTCGACCAGTGGGGCCGATTCCAAGTCGAGGGATACCTCGACTACCACGGCAAGAAGTTCGCCAACCGGTTCGACGCGAACAGCTACCTCATTTTGAATCGCACCATGGATCTTCATGACATCGGTCGGGGACGCGGTGGAGCTCGCGAAGCGCTGAAACGCTTCCACGGGCCGTCGATGACTGTGTCGGTGTCGACCGACATGCTGTATCCACCGCATCAGCAGGCGGAGCTTGCCGAAGTCCTGAGTCTCGATGGCCGATCGTGTGCGTACCACACGATCGAATCGATCTACGGACATGACGGGTTCTTGGTCGAACACGACAAGCTCGCATCGATGCTCGAGGACTTCTTCGCAAAGGTCCGCGTCGAGACCAACTAACCGTGCCCGAACTTATCGAGATCGAGTATTACCGGGAGGCGCTCGACGCGCTCGTTGGTGGCATGATCGACTCGGTCGACATTCCCGACGAGCGATTCACGCGACCCAAGGGCACGCCCATCGAGCCCTTCGCTCAGCTCGCGGGGGAGCGCCTCCTCAAGACGAGCCGTCTCGGCAAGTTGCTCTGCCTCCACATCGGTCCAGTTGGTGACCCCGAAGCTGAAGTGCTGCTTGGGCTCCGCTTTGGAATGACTGGCCGCCTGCTCATCAACGGATCAGGACCGATCGACAAACTCGAGTATGCGTCAGGCCGCGACGAACCAGCGTGGGACCGATTCACCCTCACGGTCGATGGCAACCGGGTGAGTATTCGCGATCAGCGACGATTGGGCTCAATCGAGCTCGAACCAGATCTGGAACGGCTGGGGCCAGAGGCGTCGACCGTTACCGCCGAGCAGCTCGCGGTGGCCCTTACGGGGCGCACAAAGGCGCTGAAGGCGGTACTGCTTGATCAACAGCTGATCGCTGGTCTTGGGAACCTCTTGGTCGACGAGTGCCTCTGGAGGGCTGGACTCGCCCCAAGTCGTCCCGTCAACGATCTCTCTGCTCATGAGATCGAGAGGCTCGCTGTCATGATCGTGGATACCGTCGCCGACCTCTCGGCTCGGGGTGGATCGCACACGGGCGACAGCTTCGATGCACGGAACGAACACGCTCAGTGCCCCCGGGACTGCGGGGAGATGCGCCACGATACGGTCGGCGGACGCTCGACCTGGTGGTGCCCCGTGCACCAAGTCTGAGGTCGAACACCGACCTGCCTACAGTGAGGCGGTACGATCTGCAGCGTGATGCCCCACCTGGCCGCCGTGCACTTTCAAGTCGACGAAGGCAACCAGGAGATCATCAACATTCGAGAGACCAGCGAGTTAGGGCCGTTGTTGTACGGCCTGATCGGTCTCGGAATCGCCACATTGGCGGCAACGGCCATCTTCTGGTGGCTCACCCGTCCACAACGACAAGCCCCGCAAACGTCAACTTCAGGAGAGACCCATGGATGACTTCGACCCCGCCGAACTCGTCGCCCGATTCAAAGAACGCGCCGCTGCAGTGAAGAAGCGGAACCTGCCTCCAGTTGGTGGAGATGAGCGCACGATGTTTATCCAACAGGCCCAAACCGACTTCCGAGACTTCGCCATGCTCGGCGATGCTGAACACTCACTTGACGATGGAATCTTGACGCTTCGCATTGATCTTCGTCCACCGAGTGGGGACTGACGATTCGTCCTGATACAGTCGTGTGTCGTTCGCGGACGTAGCTCAGTTGGTAGAGCATCACCTTGCCAAGGTGAGGGTCGCCAGTTCGAATCTGGTCGTCCGCTCAACGGGAACTGCGAGCCTTCGGGCTCGCAGTTCTGCTTTTTGCACCAATTCAACGTCGTACCGGGATGACACTCGCAGATTTTTCGGTTGACGAGGTCCCCGAATCCCACTTGTCAGTACTTTTCTACGAAATTCACGCGCGGAACGCGCGCAAATATGTCGGAAACGTGTCAAAACAGTGTCGAACCATGGGGGGCGCGGAGACATTGGCGCACTGAGCTTCTACGGTCTGGTTCTGGAGAGGGCCAGCGTCCTCCCACGTCGCACTTGCGTGTGCGTCCGGTGGCGGAGGGGCCGCCGGGCGCACACGCAGCGGCATTCTTTCGAAGCGGTTGCTCTATTGGCCGAAGGTTCGAGTTCGATGTGCCGTCTTCGCCGGAAGGCGCTACGGTAATCAGCCATGCGTCGGTGCCCGAGCGGCCCAAGGGAACGGCCTGCAAAGCCGTACAGTCGCGGGTTCAAATCCCGCCCGGCGCTCTAGATAGACATGAACCGTGCTCGCCTTACCACCGTTGTCGTCTCATGAGCGACGTCTTTGAGGGTCCTGGCTGGTGGATGGCCTCGAATGGCAAGTGGTATCCACCGGAAAACCACCCCGACGAGCGTTACCGCGCCCGGTTCGCCATGCCTGCCCCCGTCGTCGACGATGCGCAGACGCCACTCGAACCTCCGCCCGTTCCTGAGCAGGTCCACCGGCAGCCCGAGGAAGAAATTCCCGAGCAGTCCGTATCGGAGCACACCGAGACAACGACACTGCTTGACCTGCAACAGCAATCTCCTGCGAGCTACTCAGGTCCGCCAGAGCAAAGCACTGAGCCGGACTTTCCGTCGGTCGAACTTCGATCTGAGCCAGATACAGCAGCTACACCAACCTCATTTACCGAGCTTGCCCGCCCGACCAATCAGGTGCTCGATCAGGCAGCCGTAGCCGAAACCGCCGAACTCTCCGGCAGCGATCTCGCGAATGAAATGGCACGAGTAGCCGAGCAACGCGCTGCGGAGCAAGAGCGCGCCAAGGCTGCGGTCTATCAGGCCGTCGCACATCGACCCGACGATGCAGAACCGGCCGATGCAGAACCGGCCGCTGCGGAACCCGCTGATGATGACCTGGCCGTCGAGAACACGTCGGCCACCGAGACCCCGATCGCTGCGCCCGCCACCTCCGAACCGGAGGGGCTAGGTGAGGCTCCCGATCATCGAATCTTCGACGCTGAACGGCCAGCTCCAGAGGAGACACCTGACGCACGTCGATTCTCCGTAGCCTCACCTGAGTTCACGAACCCAACCGAGCAGCGTCCGTCGTTCGACGACAACCTGCCGCCTTCGGTCGTGGCCGCACCGCAACGCACCGGCATCGGGCTTACCCAGATCGAGCTCGACCAGCCACCGGTCGACGACACAACCCCCGTGACGTCGGGACGGCTTCGGCAGGCAACACCCGTCGTCACGCCGACCGCTGCGCAATCAACGTCTACCGCACTAGTGCATGTGCCGACGCCAGCGCTCGGCGTAGCGACCACCCGCGACCGAATTGTCTCGGCCCTCCTGTTCCTCAGCGGTGTTTCGATGATGATCGGGTCGTTTCTCGACTGGACGAGCGGCGACCTTGTCCAAACTGGCTGGGAACGAGGCGACGGCATTCTGACGGTTGTCGCTGGGATAATTGGGGCCTCGATGGCAGGGCCGATCTTTGTTGGATTCCGCCACGCAATACCGAAGGCCGCAGCGATCATTGCCGGCGTCGTGGCTGGTATTGCGCTCGGACTTGTCGCCGTCAACAGCGTGCTGAACGCGCCCGGAATCGATTTCGCACTCGGATTCATCATCGTGGCCGTCGCTGCTGCGGTGATGATCATCGCTGGCGCAGCCGACGAAGGCGAGTTCCTCGACTACTAGCGTCGGGGGTCAGGCGGTTGCCGCCGCGACCTCCACGCGAAACCCTGTGAGCTGTGATGTTCCCGACAGCGGGTCCACAACCGTTGCTGGCGTAAGCACGTTGACGTTTACTCCGGCATGCCGTTCCGCGACGGCCAATGAGGTTCCTTCCACACCGTGGCCCCAGCCGTGCGGAATACTGACCACGCCCGGGCGGATCGTATCGTCGAGCTCCACGGCGATCTCAACCGACCCCGCTGACGACGACACCGTGGCCCGGTCGCCGACGTCGAGTCCTCGAGCCTGGGCATCGTCGGGGTGCATCAGCATCGTGCAACGCGGCTTGCCCTTCACCAGAATCTCGAGGTTGTGCATCCATGAGTTGTTCGAGCGCAACGTTCGACGATTGATCAGGCGCAGGCCGCTGGATGGTTCGGTCAACAGGGTGGCCAAGCGCGCCACATCGCCAAGAAGGCTCGGATGGGCAAACTCCGGCCGGCCCGACGGCGTGAGAAGCACCTCAGGAATCCGGGGTTCAAGGGCTCCGAGATCGATCCCATGAGGATGCTCGACAAGCACATCGAGCGATAGTCCGTCGTTCGAGCCAAACCAGTCGCCATACGGCCCAGACCGCACCAGTAGATCGAGCACACGGTCGGGGCCGGTTCGATCGCCGATGGCCACACGAATCCTCTCCTCCGACAGCTCGGGTGGGCACTGGGAGCTTCCAAGGGCGCCTCGAATGAGCTGATCGGCGATCGTCGAGTCAACGAGTTCTGCGGCCTCCCGAGTGCCTTCTCCGCCTCCAAGCACCGTTGCCAATCGTGCGCAAATCTCCCATTCAGCCAGGGCTCCGTCGTCGAGCGGAAAGATTGGTGCCGAGTAGTTCGCCACATTGCGAACCGCCAGGTTGCCAAAGGCCACGTCGAAGTGCGGCTTCTGGAGGTGCGACGGCGGCGGAAGAATCACGTCGGCGTGGCGGGTCGTCTCGTTCAGGTAGCAGTCGATGCTGACCATGAACTCGAGCCCGCTAAGCGCGCCGTCGAGGCGTTCGCTATCGGGGCATGACAACACCGGGTTGCCCGCAACCGTGATGAGTGCGGTGATGTTGCCACTCTCGATTTCATCGGCCAGTGCAGCCACTGGGTGCTCGCCAAGCTCGATCGGCATGCCCGACGCCTTGGTCTGGCGACGTCCAAGCGTCTGCACTGGACCATGCGGACCCTCTCCACGGGTGTTCTTCGATCCGGCAGGGTTCGTCGCGAACATAGCGCCGCCGGGAGCGTCAAGGGCCCCGAGTAGAGCGTTCACTACATCCACAAGCCAGCTCGCAGTTGTGCCAAACGGCGTGATGGTGGTGCCGAGGCGGGCGTACACGCACGGACGTTCTGCCGCCACAAGCTGCGCGATGACGTCCCGAGTTTGCTCAGCGGCAATGCCTGTTGCTTCGGCGACCGATTCGGGGGTGAACTCAGCCAGGGCCTCGACGACCTGCTCGAGCGCTGCTCGATCGGCATCATCAGGTCGGTGCTGTCCGGTTGACACAAGCTCCGAGGCGATTGCGGCGAGAAACAGTGCGTCAGTTCCTGGAAACGGCGCCAGGTGCGTCGTGGCCTTCGCCGCTGTCTTGGTTCGCGCCGGGTCAACGACGATCAATGCCCCATCTCGATCGAGCAATGCCTGGATGCGCCCTGGCCAGTCGGGTGCGGTCGCGAGCGAGCCGTTGCTCACGAGCGGGTTGGCGCCGATCAGCAACAGGGCAGTGGTGCGGTCGATGTCGGGCACGGGAATGGTGAACGAGCTGCCGTAGATCAAGCCACTCGCAACTTCTCGCGGTCGCTGATCCACGGTCGATGCCGAGAACACCTTTTTCGACCCGAGGGCAACGGTGATGGCTCGCGAATACAACGACAGGTCCAGGGAGTGAACAACCGGGTTGCCGAGGTACATCGCTCCACCGTCGCGTTCGCTTCGGTCGAGCACTGGCACGATTCCATCGCTGATTGCTGCGAATGCCTCATCCCAGCTGACGGCCACGTGGCGCCCGTCTTGCTTGATCAGCGGGGTTCGGAGCCTGTCAGGGTCATCGTGAAACTTGCCGAGCACCGTGCCCTTGGGGCACAGGAAGCCCTGAGAGAACACATCGTCGTGGTCGCCGCGGATTCGCGTGACGGTGCCGTCCTGATGCTCAATCGCCAAGCCACAGGTTGCTTCACACAGTGGACACGTCCGGAAAGAAGTCGTTGGCTCTGTCATAACCGAACAGTAGCCGAGACACACAAACCCCATCCCAGCTGCCCTTTGGGGTCAGGCCTCAACAACTAACAAGTTCCCGCTGGGGTCAGGCCTCAACAACTAACAAGTTCCCTTCAAAGTCGCTCAATTTCAGCTCTCTGCAGTTCCGCTAGGTCTTCTGGGCGTGGATCTAATCTGGGCACTCGATATGGCGATTGCTTGAATAATCAAGACTCTTTGGCTCAGTTGTTAGTTGTTGAGGCCTGACCCCGAGCAATGGTTGTTAGTTGTTGAGGCCTGACCCCGCGCGCTACGAACGCAAAACAACAAAACCCCACTCGTTTGAGTGGGGTTCGGTACTCTTTCCCTCCGCCTCCGACGTTTCGAGCCCCCAGGCGAGAAACTCGTGTTCGAAGTCCCGTTGCGCTGAGGAACGGGGATGCAAATCACGAAGTGATTTGATGTGATCGTGTGGGCCGTACAGGACTTGAACCTGTGACTTCCACCATGTCGAGGTGGCACTCTAGCCAACTGAGTTAACGGCCCGAAGACGCATCACGATAGCACTGCTCAGCAGCAATGCGACACTAGGATCGCGCTATGCCTACCGTCATCTCGGCCGCGTACCCGCTCCACGTTGAAACGAGCGGGGACGACCGTCGCCCTCCATTGCTGCTGATCAACCCGTTGGGCGTGACGATCGACTTCTGGGAGCACATGCTCGAGTCGTTGGAGAGCAGGCACTGGGTTATTCGATTCGACCTGCGTGGCCATGGCGGGTCGGTGGGCGAGGAGCTCACTCCGTACACGGTCGATGATCTTGCTGATGATGCTCTTGCTGTTCTCGATGCGCTCGATGTTCCTCGGGCGCGGGTGTTCGGGTCGTCACTTGGAGGCATGGTTGCGGCCACGGTGGCGGCGCGGGCGCCGGAACGTGTCGAGCGATTGATTCTTGCAGCGACTGCGGTTCGCCTTGGCCCTGACTACTGGTGGAACGAGACAATCGCTCGCGTCGCCGAACATGGAACAGCGGGCGTTGTCGATCATCTCGACACGGTGTTCTTCTCCGATGCCTGGCAGCAGGCGGTTCCCGATCGTCGCGAGGCAGCGCGGGCGATGCTGCTCGACATCGACGGCGCAGCGTATCTGGCTGGTGCGGAAGCGTCCCGAGCCGCTGACCTGTCGAATGTGGCGCGCAACATTCGTGCTAGCACGCTCGTCATCGTGGGCGGCGACGATCCAGTCTTACGTCATTCACCAGCCACAGACCTGCTCGATCTGATCGACGGTTCCGAGGCGGTAAACGTTGGCGGAGCAAAGCACCGGGTGTTGCTCGAGCAACCAGACGCGATCTGCCAGGTCGTCAACGAGTTCCTCGTCGACCCCGACGCCCACTAGCTATCGAGCAACGCTCCGGCGTTAGAAGTAGTAGGGGTAGTTCGACCAATCCGGGGCTCGCTTTTCGAGGAACGCATCGCGTCCTTCGACCGCTTCGTCGGTCATGTACGCAAGGCGGGTGGCTTCGCCAGCGAATACCTGCTGGCCGACCATTCCGTCATCGGCAAGGTTCATCGCGAACTTGGCCATGCGTTGTCCGGTTGGGCTCTTCTGGTTGACCAGATCTGCCCACTCGAGCGCAGTGTTTTCAAGCTCGGCGTGGGGGACAACGGTATTCACCATGCCCATCGCTGCAGCTTCGTCGGCGGAGTGGTTCTGACCGAGAAAGAAGATCTCGCGGGCCTTCTTCTGCCCGATCATCTTGGCCAAGTACGCCGACCCGTACCCGCCGTCAAAGCTCGCAACGTCGGTGTCGGTTTGCTTGAAGATCGCATGTTCGCGACTGGCGATGGTCAGGTCGCACACAACGTGGAGGCTGTGTCCGCCGCCAACTGCCCATCCAGGCACGACGGCAATGACCACCTTGGGCATGAACCGAATCAGCCGCTGGACTTCGAGAATATGAAGACGGCCAGCCCGTGCCGGATCAACCGTGTCGGCGGTTTCGCCCTCGGCGTACTGGTAGCCAGTGCGCCCGCGAATGCGCTGATCGCCACCCGAGCAAAATGCCCAGCCGCCGTCTTTGGGCGACGGTCCGTTCCCGGTGAGCAGCACGCATCCCACATCGGGCGACATACGTGCATGATCGAGACATCGATAGAGCTCATCAACCGTCTGCGGACGAAACGCGTTGCGAATTTCGGGGCGGTTGAACGCCACCCGAACCGTCCCGTGCGCCTTCGCTCGGTGATAGGTGATGTCTTCCAGATCGGTGAAACCAGGGACATCATTCCACTGTGACGCGTCAAAAATCTCCGAAACCATAGGGGGACCGTAGCGCGCGTCACGGATCCTGCTTTGCACTGTGCGTGGTCTAATGGCAGTGTTTTGGTCGTGCCACTTCATTCGCGCCGTTTGCGCGCCCTCGTTGCCGCCGTTCTTGGGCTGCTCCTTTTCCTCCCCAGCGGTGTAACTGCCCAGGAGCACGAGGACGAACAGAAGCTCGAAGACCTCAAGGAAGAGCGCGAAGAAATCCAGTCTCAGGTCGCTGCAGCCGCAGCAAAGGTCGAAGCAGCCGACGCCACGTACGAAGAGGTTGCACAGGCGCTCGACGACATCAACGGGCTTGTCGACCTCCACTCGGCCCGGCTCAAAGATGCCGAACAAGCTGTTCGTTCCGCTGAGACCCTCGTAAGCCAAGCAGAGCAGCGCCGGGCAGAGATCGAAGTCGAGATGGACGGCCTGCGCGAACTGGTCGGCGATCTTGCCGTAGCGGCATTCACCGGCGAGGCAGGGGAGAACGGCGAAGATCTCACGGCGTTCCTTCTGAGCGAAGATCCCACCGAAGCGATGCGGCGGCGGAGCCTTGTGGAGTTTCAGACCGGAAACCTGGCCGACGGGCTCGACCGAATGCGTCTACTCGACGCTGAGGCTGAGCAGGTCGAGGCCGATCGGCTTCGAGCGGTTGAAGCAGCGCTCATCAATCGGACTGAAGCGGTAAACCGCCAGCTCGAGCTCGACGCAGCGGTCGACATTCAGGTCACGCTGGTGCTCGACGTCGAGGCCCGCCTGGAACAGCGCCTGGCTGAAGCGAGCTACCTCGAGGAGATCGACTCAGAGAAGGCCGCCGAGATTCGCCAGCAAGAAGAAGTCATTTCGAAGCGTATTCGCGCAGAAGCTGCCGCCAAGGCCGCAGCCGAAGCCCGACGGCGCGCTGCTGCTCGCCCAGCGCCACCAAGCGCAGGCGACATCGTCGACGCAGAGGGATTCTTCGTGCACTCGTCGGTGCGGACCGATGTGATCAACATGATTCAGGCCGCTCGTGCCGACGGAGTCAACCTGACCGGCTATAGCTACCGGTCACCACAGCGCACGGCAGAACTTCGCGTCATCAACGGGTGTCCTGACGTCTACAACGCCTCGCCGAGCCGCTGTCGCATTCCGACCGCCCGCCCCGGAACGTCAATGCACGAGCGCGGTCTCGCTATCGATTTCCGTAGCTGCTGGCGTGGTTCGGACTGCTTCACCTGGCTGTCTCGAAACGCATCGAAGTACGGCTACTTCAACCTGCCGAGCGAGAGCTGGCATTGGTCACGGAACGGTCGCTAACTCCGCCGAAACTTCGTCGCCCATTCCAGCTTTCGTAACCGACTTGGGCTAAGTTCACGCCGTGGTTTCCGGCATCTCTCGCGCACTTCCTCGCGTCTTCGCGACCGCGCTCGTCGGCGTCACTGCGCTCTTCATGCTCACCATTCCCGCTGAGGCCCAGACCGAGGAAGAAAAGGAGCGTCTCGAGGAGCTGAAAGAGGAACGGGATCAGGCTCGCGCCGAAAAGGCCGCCCAAGCTGTCAAGGTCGACACGGCCACTGCAAGCTTCGATGAAGTTGCCCAAGCACTCGACGACATCAACGCCTTGGTCGACCTTCAGGAGACTCGCTTGGCCGAGGCCGAGCAGTCGGTGCGTTCGGCTGAGGCACAGGTGCGTCAAGCTGAACTTCGAGAAGCTGAGATCGAAGCCGAAGTCGCTGTGTTGCAATCGGACGTTCGGGACCTTGCGGTGGCGTCATTCACCGGCGAAACCGGGGCGAATGGCCAGGATCTCACTGCGCTGTTGCTCTCCGACGACCCAACCGAAGCTGCACGCCGCCGCAGCTTGGTCGAGTTCCAAACCGGATCGCTCGGTGATGGCATCGACCGATTGCGCTCGCTCGTAGCCGAAGCCGAAGTCCTGTCAGAGCAGCGTCGAAAGTCTGCTGAAGCTGCGATTCTTGGTCGGATCGAAGCAGAAGGTCGTCGTGCTGAACTCGATATGGCCCAACAAGCGCAGCTCGACCTCGTAGCTGCGGCCGAGAGCCGCCTTGAAGCGCGACTGGCAGAGGCTGCGGTTCTCGCAGAACGTGATGAAGCCGCCGCCGCCAAGGTTCGCCAGCAAGAAGAAGCGATCGCCCGCAGGATCCGCCGTGAGGCTGCCCGCAAGGCAGCGATCGCCGAGGCCGCCAAACGGGATGCTCGGCCTCCGGTAGCCACGCCAGCTGATATCACGACCGTTCAGGGCATCCAGGTGCATCAGAGCATTGCCAGCAAGGTCGATCAGATGCTCACCGCTGCCCGCAATGACGGCGTCGACCTTGGCGGTTGGGGTTTCCGAGACAACATTCGCCAGATCGAACTTCGCCGCGCGCACTGTGGCACAACGGAGTACGACATCTGGGACAAACCAGCGTCACTGTGCCGGCCACCGACCGCTCGTCCGGGCCAGTCGATGCACGAGCGCGGGCTTGCTATCGATTTCACCTACAACGGGGGCTCGATGACCTCCCGTTCGAACCCTGGGTTCGTCTGGCTGGCCAACAATGCCAGCCGGTGGGGTTTCGTCAATTTGCCCTCAGAGCCCTGGCACTGGAGCACGGACGGTAACTAACCAGTTGCCGGGTGTGACGCTCCGTCAGAATCCTGACAAACATTGGTGAAAATCGCCGCCCAGTGAGGGATTTTGCAGGCGAATCGATCAAGGTTGGGGTTTCGGGCGGAAGTAGGCCATTTGGCTCACTATTGGACGACAGGCGCCGATTGCTGATCGTGGTTTCTTATCTCGGGCGAACTCGCATAGTTCTTGCTGGCGCGCTCGTCATCTTTTTGATTCTGAGCTCCGTTGCGATCAACGGGTCGGTCGTCGATGCTCAGTACGGCGACGAAGATGCCGAAATTGACGACCTTAAAGAGGAGCGCGAGCGAGCTGTCAAGGAGGCAGCGCTTGCGGTCAGCGAAATCGACGTGTTTACGGCAACGGTTGACCAGCTCGCGAAGGCGCTCGACGATCTCAATGCCCTGGTCGAGCTCCAAGAGATTCGCTTGGAAACTGCGGAGAAGGCCTATCAAGCTGCCCTCGACTCGATCGATGAGGCTCGTCAGGCCCGTCAGGACGTTCTCCTTGAGGCGGAGGTTGTCCGCCTTCATCTCACCAACCTTGCAGTCGCCAGTTTCACTGGCGAAAGCTCCGCGAGCAGTGAAGACATCACCGAGCTGCTTTTGTCCGACGATCCTGGCGAATCGGCCCGCTTCATTCATCTGCTTGAACTGCAGACCGGCTCACTTAACGATGGCATCGATCGCCTCCGGGCGCTCGAGACCCAAGCAGCGCAGCTCATCCTCGATGAACAGACGGCCGTCGACTCCGCCGAGAACCTGCTGAATACGGTCGAGGCTCGCAAGTTCGAGTTGGACGATGCGTTAGAGAAGCAATCACGGGTCGTCACTGCCGCGGAGATCCGTCTGGAAGCGCAGATCGCTGAAGCAGCGATCCTCGAAGAGCGCGATGCCCAACTCGCGACCGAGATTCGCGACAAACAATCATCGATCAACCAACGCGTTATGCAGACCGCACGCCGAAACGGCATCGAGATTCCGCCACCAGTCGACCTCGACGAAATAGCTCTCCTCGACTTCTACCGTCCAGGCGAGCTCCCCGAGCCAACGATCGACGAAGAGACCGGCGAGGAGGTCGTGCTCATCCCGCTCGACGTCGAGCCCTTCTTCCAACTTGAGGTCCACAAGGACATCGAACGACAGGCCCGGGCACTGTATGACCAGGCCTTTGCTGAAGGCATCGATCTCGCCGGCTGGGGATACCGACCGATCCAGCTGCAAATCGATCTTCGTCGAGCGCACTGTGGCGGATCAGAATACGACATCTGGCACCGCCCAGTCTCTGAGTGCAGCCCGCCAACCGCACGACCCGGTTTTTCTCGTCATGAGCAGGGCCGTGCCATCGATTTCACCTACAACGGGTCGTCGATCGTGTCACGCGACAGCGCTGGCTTCCGGTGGCTCGCCCGGAACGCCCCCCAGTACGGCTTTGTCAACCTTGAGAGCGAGCCGTGGCACTGGAGCATCGAGCCCGGCGACGAGCGCTGGCCGGGCGGCTAGAGCGCCTGAACGCTCTTAGACCATCCATACACCGTTCATAGCGGGCACGTGCACGTGTCCGCCGCGTGGAAGAAGCTCGATGGGCATGTTCCGCACGAGTGAGCCGGTGGCGAGGCCGTGAGCTTCGTCATCATCGGGGAGCCCTGCTGCAGCATGAATGGCTGCTGCCAAGGCAACCTCTCGGTCGATCGACGACGACACAACAATTCGCAGGTCGCTGTGCGACCGAGCCAGGTCGATCACGCGATCGATACCTCCGATCGCAGCGGGCTTCACCACCACAATGCCAACGCCCGCTTCGGCAATAGCTGCAGCCGGATCGTTGGTTATTGGCAGGTCGAGCGCCACGGCAACTCCGGTCGAGTCTTGGAGCGGCACGTACTCGGCCACTGACGCTGTTGGGTCTTCGATGAAATCGATTCGGTGGCGGCCGACCCGGCCGATAACGCGTTCGACGGTGGCGGCATCCCAGGCCCGGTTTGCGTCGAGGCGCAGTGACACATCAGGTCCGGCGGCTTCACTCGCCGCGATGATGCGCGTGACGTCTTGAGCTGGGTCGGCTGCGCCGACCTTGAGCTTGATCGCTTGCATTCCCGTGCCGACGAGCTCGGCAGTTCGGGCATGCACCGCTCCAGGGTTTGCCTCAGCGACGAGTCCGTTCGACGGAACGGTGCCAGGAGCGCCAGCTCGCAGCCATTGTGCTGCCGGAACGCCGGCGGCCTGACTCTCGAGGTCGGCGAGCGCAGTATGCACGCCAAAGCGCGAGAGCGGGCCGAGTCCAGCGGCATCAAGGCCTGCGATTGCGTCGGCTACTGACAGCGATGGTGCCGATGCGCACCAGGAGTCGATCTCGACGGCGATCGCTTCGAGGCCTGGGCCTACGACGCCCGGGATTGGGGCGGTCTCGCCTCGACCAAGGAGGCCGTCATCGGTCGAAATCCGTACCTGCAAGCCGCCTCGATCGCCAACACCGCCCGCTCCGGTCGCAAGCGACTCGGTAAGGCGAATATCGATGGTGGTTGAGTCAGCCTCGGAGATCTGCATGGTCTTCACAGACTCGCAGAAATTCGCTGACGCGTGCGGCAACTTCGGCACAATTCTCGACGTGCACTACATGGCCAGCATTCGCCACTACATGCATCTCCCCGAAGGGCGCTGCCGTAGCCATTCGTTCAGCTATTTGCACATAGTTATCGTCGAGTCCGCCAGCAATCGCGAGCAGGGGAGACCGAAGCGCGGGAAGCGACAGCCACACGGGTGTCATGGCGCCGGTGCCCGTACCTCGCAGGCTGTTCGCCAGCCCGGTTGCCGTGTTCGAGGTCCGTTGTTCGATGGTTGCCGTTAGATCGTCAGCATCGAGACCAGCGACGTAGGGAGCGAACAGATCGAGTTCGAGCCATTCAGCAACAAACGCGTCCACACCGACCGTTTCGAGGTGCTTGGCACGTGTGAGGTCGGCGTCATGGCGAGCAGCCCGGTCCACCGGGTCGTGAATGCCCGGCGTCGAGCTCAGGCTGATGATCGATGCGAAGTACCACGGCGCTCGTGCGGCCATCGACAGCGCCACTCGCCCGCCGAAGGAGTACCCGAGCAGGTGTACCGTGCCGATATCGCGCGGTCCAATAACCGAGAGCACCTGGTCGACCACCGAGGGCATCGAGTACGGCTCGAGGTACTCGGGGGCGTCGCTGTGTCCGTGTCCAATAAGGTCGATCATGATGGCTGGCCGGCCATCGCGGCACGCCTCAACAAGCTGAAGCATTGTCGTGCCGTCACCGGTGAAGCCATGAAGGGCGACAAGCAGCGGACCAACACCATCGAGTTGACGCACAGCCAGGGTGGTGCCATCTGCCGTAACGACGTGTTCGATCGGAAGTTGGGAGTTCGTCATGGTTGTGGGAGCGATCTGATCGCGTCTCGAAGGGCATCGGCAAACGCCATCCGTTCGGGGGTGTCTACCGTTACCTCGATCACGACCACGCCGTCGTGATTTCGAGTCTGCAGTAGGGCATCTCGCACGTCGGACGACTGAATGACGGTAATGCCTGGATGGTCCTGCAGGAAGCTAAATGTCGTTCCGTGAGGGGTGTGAAACAGCTCGTTGAACTCCTCGTCGTCGAGGGCATCTCGAATCGGTAGGAGCGAGAAAATGCCGCCGCCGTCGTTGTTGGGGATGATGATTGTGAGCGGCACGTCGTTGCGGCCAGCCGACAGGACTCCACCAATGTCGTGGATGGCCGCTACATCGCCGACGAGCGCGTAGGTGCGCCCGTGGGTACTCGCCATCTGCGCACCAATCGCGGTGGACACCACGCCATCGATCCCGTTGATCCCTCGATTCGCAAGCACGCGTGGCGCCGCTCCAACCGGAGTGAACGTGTCGAGGTCGCGGACGGGCATCGAGCTCGACGCAACGATGCGGTCGATCGTGGTGGCCGACGCGCTAAGTGCACTGGCGACGTGGGCCTCGGTCGTCGTCGACCAACTGAGAAGTGTCTCTTCTATTGCCCGCGCAACAGCGGATCCAACTCCTTGCCAGCGTGTGAGCCACGCAGAGTCGCCAAGGTCACTTTGAGCTGCAGCGACGCCTGCAAGGAGGCTTGCTGGCGGTGAGGTCAACCGGGCGGTGAGGAGGTGGGACGGATCGTGCCAGTCGTTCAATGGGTCGACCAGGACGTGTTGTGCGGCCTGTTTCTCCCACCACAAGCGTTGCACCTTGGCGGTTGGCGTGTTTCCAAGCCGAATGATCAGGTCGGGCTCAGGAGCCGACGGCGCGGTAACCGCCAGCGATGGGGCATCGATCAGGGCCTCTGAGCGAAGACCAGCGCCACGCAGCCCACTCAGCACGTCGGCGAGAATTGGAATGCTCAGCGCTTTTGCCGCGTCAAGAAGGCGCTTCGCGTCGGCCAGAGCCGCGTCAACACCGTTGACGACCGAGATCGTTCGCGGCCCCGCGATGATCAGCGGTCGGCGAGACTTCTTGAGCAGCGACAACAGATAGTCGATGTCGTCGTCGCCCGCCCGGCGTGCAGCGCCCCCAAGGTGTGGGGTCTTGGGCGGGTCGATCGGTGGTGCGGTGGGTTCGATCGGAAGCCTGAATGCCCAGTTAACGTGCACCGGGCCGTGGGCGCTTCGCGCGGTTTCGGCAGCACGGGCACCAGCAAGCACGCAGAACCGGGCGCCACCTTCACCACCGACCGGCATCGTGATCTCGTCGCGCACCTGACGGTGATAAAGACCACGTTGATCGAAGGATTGTCCGACACCCCAGTGCTGATGTTCAGGGGGCCGATCGGCAGTAATGACGATCAGCGGAACGTTGCTCAACGAGGCCTCGGCGACGGCCGGCAAGTAGTTGGCTGCAGCAGTACCGGAGGTACAGATGAGCGCTACCGGACTGCCACTGGTCGCTGCATATCCAAGGGCGACGAACGCGGCGACGCGCTCATCGAGTTCAATCGAGTAGGGCAGATTTGGTGTGCGCGTAACGGCGAGCGACAGGGCGGTCGAACGCGAGCCGGGGGAGAGCACCACGTGGGCCAGTCCGGCATCTCGGGCACCGGCAAAGAAGTGCTCAGCAGCCGCGGTGGCATCGACTGGAACGTCGCGTGCAGAGTCGTTGGGCAGATCCGTCATCGGTCTGCGAAGTGTACGTCAGGTACCGCTGTCGAGCAGGTACGTACGGTCACTTCCATCGATCGACGGAACTTCGTCGACTGCTTCAAGCGCTTCGGCTGCCGCGCCTTCGCCGAAGAGCACGTCGAGCAGGGGGAACGGGTTCTCCCAGTTCGACTCGCCAGTTGGTGCCCATTGCATGTGCAGATGGGGCGCACCACGAGCGTTTCCGGAGTCGCCGTTCGTACCGACGATCTGGCCGGCGTACACGCGCTGACCGTCAACGACATCGCTGATCTCGTCCATGTGGGCGTAGTAGTAACGCGAGCCGCTGTCGCCGATGAGATACAGGCTCAGGCCACCGAGCGAGCCGTTGCTTGCCCGTTCGACGTACCCATCTTCGATCGCCCGTAACGGCACGCCGATCTGTGCGAGAAGGTCGGTGCCCTTGTGGCGTCGACCTCCTGAGCGGGGCCGACCCCAGTCGTTGAAGAACGGCTTGCGAAGCTCAACCACAGGGAACTCTGCAAAGCCCATCGAGAACGGCTCGGTCTCGGCAAGCAGACCCGAGGCCTGCTCCTCGAGCTTGGCCAAGTCTCGCTTTAGACCAGCAGCCCGCGATGCCAGAATACGTTCGGTGCTCTCGGGAATCGGCGCGTTGTAGACGCGACCCTCACCTCGGAAGCCGAGCGTTTCCGCCCGGACTCGCGCCGTCAGCGCTTCTCGGGCCAGCTCGAGCTCGTCGAGTTGGGTCAAGATATCGAGCCGTTCGAGAACGATGTCCTCACGCTCTGCTGATGGCAGGAACGGCGCGCCTGGAAGCGTTGGTGCCGCCTGACGTGGAGTCAGAATTGGCGAGAACGGGTTACCGGACGCGCCGACCGGAGCCGCCGCCAGAAGCAAGGCCAGCATGAGCGCTGCGGCGCTCAAAACACGACGACGAGAACCGTATCCGGAACAGCGCGCGCGGCGCCTTCGCCCTCGAGAGTCTCCAATCACGGACCAGACTGTAGGGGCCAACCTGTCGAAACCCCAACTTGGAGAGTAGTGGCATTCGCGCGGTCAGTGATGACCTGAGGTTCGCTGCAAGCTCTCGCTTAAGACCCCGCCCCGAACTGTGCCAGAACTAACGGCGCCTCTTCGGTCAATTCGAGTACCGACCGACCACCGATCGAGGCGTTTCGCGTCGGCAACACGACGGACTCCGGCGTGGTCGTGCGCAATGTGTTGGCAATGTTGAACGCATCGCTCAACGACGTACTGTCATCGATCACGACCGCCTCGGCCATCGCGGTAGCCATCGAGTTCACAACCTGGGGGTTCCGTTGTTCGGACACCGTTGCGAACAACGCCCGCATAAACGCCTGCTGGCGTTGCACCCGACCGAGATCGCTCGTGCCATCGACGACCTCAGCCCCATCGATGCGCTCGGTGTAGAATCGGCTTCGTACGAACGCCAGCGCTTGGGCAGAGTCGAGCACGACAGGGCCGGCAGTGGGCAGGTCGAGCCCCGACCGAGTGTCGAAAGCTGGGTGTTCGATGTCGATCTGTACGCCGTCAACGGCATCGACCAAGCCCATAAATCCGATGAGGTCGACCTGGACATAGTGGCTGAGGGGCACCCCAAGCTCACCCTGAATCGTGTTGATCAACGCCTCGGGGCCGCCCCGGAACGCCGTATTGATGCGCTGGGGATCGCCACCGTTGATCGGCAACCACAGGTCGCGAGGGAGCGACAAGAACTTTGCTGACCCGTCCTCCTGCAATCGGAGGATCATGATCGTGTCGGTGCGCTCGCCCGTGATTGGCGATTCACCTTCCTCGACGCCGATGATCAGCCCGGCGTTCTCCGTTGAACCGTCGATGCCCTCTCGCGAGTCGGTGCCGACCAACAAGATGTTCACACCATCGGGCGGGGCCTCGACGAGCGCGTCAGCGACCGGAACACGTTCGACGTTGTTGAACACCTGGCGAGCCCGGAAGAGCGGGACGATGACCAGCAGCCCCGCGATCAGAAGCAACGCCATAAGGACCAACGGCCACCGGCGCCGTCGACGTCCACCAACAGGCCACTGTTCGTCAGCCTCGCCGTCGCCGTACTCGTCGAGATACGCGTCGATCCGGGGATCCTCACCAAGTGATGGGTCAGGCGCTGGCTGGCGGCGTGGCTGCGGTCGAGCAACTGGAGCGGCACGCTTCACCACGGGTGGCTGGGCATTTCCGTCCCAATCAACTGGTTGCTCATCGATACGAGGAATACCTCGCAGCCGTTCGCGAAAATCGCCCGAATCACTACTCACCCGACCAGTCCATCACGAAGTAGCGCCAATTACTCGGCATTCGGAAACATTGGGGACAACCGAGCGTCTGGCGACGCAAGAAACGGTCCGTGAGAAAGCCCGCCCCTCGTTTCGACGCTGCGTGGAACGTGTGCAAGGCTGGGATTCTTCTGCGGGTGGAGCAGGCTTAGCGAAGTGCGAGGAAGACCAGACCATGCCATTGAATGATCGACGATTGACCGGGCGAGACGTTCTCGCGAAGACCTTCGTAGCGAAGACGAAGCGCGGCTTCGACCCCATCGAGGTCGATGCCTATCTCGAGCTGGTTGCTGCACAGATCGACGTTCTTCACGGCGATCTTCAAGCTGCGACCCAAAACCAAACCGAGACGATGGCGCTTCCGGCAACCGCCGCTATGGAACAGCAGAATCAAGAACTGCTCATCGAGGTTGCGACGCTGCGTGCTGAACGCGACGAGTACGCCGCACAGGTGACACAGTTCGCTGCAAACGAAAACGCACTACGCGCCGAGAACGAACAGCTCCGCAGCCAGCTCACCTCGATCGCACCTCCACCTCCGGTTGCGGTACAGGCCGAGGTTGCTGAGCCGGTTGTCGACCTCGCAGCAACCGACGACCGAGCAAGCGAAGAAAGCTTCGAGCTCGTCCTTCGTATGGCTCGTCGCTCTGCCGAAGAAACCATCGCTGAGGCCCATAGCCGCGCCGACGAGATCGTCGCCGAAGCCAACCTCACCGCATCCCAGATCGCTAAGGAAAGCGACCGGAAGGCGTACGAAGCAGCGAACAAGGTCCAAGCCGAACTCGCCTCGCTCAACAACGAGATCGAGACCCAGCAGTCGACTCTCCAGCACCTGGAGACTCGGACTGCAGACCAGCGCAACGAGCTTCGTGGTCTGGCCCAACGCATTCTCAACATCGCCGACGAGGAAGCTCGCCGCTACGAAGGTGTCGAGGTCGTCGACCTGCGCGACAGTGCACCAGAAGCCATCGCCGCCCCGGCACCTGAAAGCCCTGTCGTTTCCTAACTCGACCCTTGGGCGGGCCCCTGTGCTACGCCTAACACTATGAGCACTATTTGCTGCCTGGGAGACCTGGTCGTCGACGTCATCGTGCACCTCGACCGAGACCCACAGCGCGGCACCGACACTCCTGCCTCCATCGTGCACCGCCGCGGTGGATCAGCTGCGAACGTCGCTCTCAGCGCGGTCGAAGCTGGAGCTCAGGCCCTCTTCGTTGGCCAAGTTGGCGACGATCTACCAGGTTCACAATTAGTCGAAGAGATGTCCTATGGGGGCGTTGACCTCCACGTCGTGCGCCGGGGCAGCACGGGCACCATCGTCGTTCTCGTCGACGAAACCGGCGAACGTTCGTTTCTGACAGATCGCGGCGCAGCTATGCACCTTTCGGCCGTACCAGCCACCGTGCTTGACGATGTCGACATCCTGCACATTCCAGCCTATTCGTTCAGCGGAGGGGCCCTCGCAGAAACAACCCAGCAGCTCATTGGCGAGGCGGTCGATCGGGAGATCCCGATCAGCTTGTCGACGAGCTCGGTTTCTATGCTCGCCGACTACGGCCGCGACAGATTCCTCGACCTGATTCGCCTTGTCCGTCCACGCTTTGTGTTCGCTAACCACGACGAGGCGAAATTCTTGCTGCAAGGTCATCCGTGGTTTAGCCACAGCGAAGCCACCATCATCACCGCATCGGCCAACGAGGCAAGATACGTCCAACCTGACGGAACCGACGTTCGGGTCCGTCCAGAACCAACCGACGTTGTCGACACGACCGGAGCTGGAGACTCCTTCACTGCGGGCTACCTCGCCGCTCACCTGCGCGGCGAGTCGCCCGAGCGTGCACTTACCGCCGGACATTCGCTCGCACGCCGTACCCTTCTCACTCCCGGCGCAGCACTCGGCGCCCACGATCCGGAGACTCCACCGTCATGACCGCTCACTCGCCCTTGCCGATCAACACCAGTGCTGAGGTAGCCGAGGCACTTGCAAGCAATGCTCCGGTCGTTGCGCTTGAGTCGACGGTGTATTCCAACCTCGGTTTGCCAAGCCCCGACAACGAGACGGCGCTTCGTCGATGTATCGAGGCAATCCGTGCTGCAGGAGCAGTCCCAGCTGTCACTGCCGTGTTTGACGGCGAGCTGCGCGCCGGACTCGAAGAGTCCGAATACGAACGAATCCTCGGCGAAGCCCAGAAGGCTGCCGAGCGAGACCTGCCGGTCGCGATCGGGCAGAAGTGGCCGGTCGGTGCCACCACCGTGTCAGCATCGCTTGCGATCGCCGCAGCGGCAGGAATCCGAGTGTTCGCTACTGGAGGTATCGGCGGGGTGCACCGTGGGTCAGAGACGACGGGCGACATCAGTGCTGACCTCGGGGCCATTGCCCGCCATGGCGTGGCGACGATCTCCGCCGGAGCGAAGTCGTTCTTGGATCTACCAAAGACTCTCGAAGCTCTCGAAACCCTTGGAGCGACCGTGCTCGGGTGGCAGACCGATGTGTTGCCGGCATTCACCGCCCGAGCAACGCCCTACGACGTGCCGTACCGCATCGACGACCTCAGCGAGCTCGCCGCAATTACCTCGGCGCAGTTGGCCTTCGGCCGCGGCCTCTTGATTACGAATCCGGTGCCGGTCGATGACGCACTCGACCAACACGTGCACGACGATGCGCTGGCCGCGGCGCTCGGTGAAGCCGATGCAGCAGGTATCACCGGTGCGAAGGTCACACCGTTTGTGCTTGGACGGATCGCCGATGCTTCCGGTGGTGCATCCGTTCCCGCGAACATCTCGCTAGTCGCGAACAACGCTGGCCTGGCTGGCAAGCTCGCGGCAGAGCTCTGCCGGTAGCTTCAGAACCGGTTAGGCGGCTTCGCCTGCCCCTGGCGCCTGTTCGGTGGGTAGCTCGGGGATTGGCTGATCGACCGGTGGCTCTGCTGGCATAGCGACTTGTGCTTGAGCGGCCTGGCCGGCGGCAATACGATCTTTCTGATTGCGCAGCACACGCTCGAGCTGCTCGGCCGTAAGTGGCTTGGAGAACAGGAAGCCCTGCATGTAGCGGCAGCCGTGTGACTTCAAGAAGTTGACCTGCGCCCTGGTCTCAACACCTTCGGCAATCACGTCAAGGTTGAGACCGCGAGCCAGTGAGATAACCGCGGTCACGAGCGGCGCACCGGACTCGCCGATGCGGTTGATGAACGAACGGTCAATCTTGAGCGTGTCGACTTCAATTCGATCGAGGTAGTCCAGGCCCGTGTGGCCAACGCCGAAGTCGTCGATTGCCGTACGAATTCCCATCTCGCGGAAACGGGACAGGGTGGCGTTCACTTGCTCTGGCTTCTCGAGAGCGATCGTCTCGGTCAGTTCCAGCTCAAGACGGCCTGGTGGCAAGCCGGATACTCGGAGGGCGTGCGAGACATTGTCTGTCAGATGAACGGACTTTTGGAACTGACGAGGGGAGAGGTTGACAGCAACATTGATCGGCGGAAGACCAATGTCTGACCAGCGCGCTGCTGACATGCAGGCCTCTTCGAGAATCCACTCGCCAATCGAGTCGATTAGGCTGGACTCCTCAGCCACCGGCACAAACTTCTCGGGGCTGATCATGCCCAGGGTTGGGTGGTCCCAACGAAGCAACGCTTCAACGGCGAAAATCTGGCCCGTACCGATGTCGATTTGGGGCTGGTAGTACAACTCGAGCTCGTTGTTTTCGAGGGCACGGTGAAGTGCGGCTTCGATCTCCAACCGGTGAGCGCCGGGAACTCGTTGCTCGGGGGAGTAGCTAACAACCATGTTTCGGCCACGTTCTTTGGCTTCGAACATCGCAGTATCTGCGTTCTCGATGAGCTCTTCGACCGAGCCGCCATCCTTGGGGAATTCGGCAATACCGATCGACGGGGTCACGTAGATGTCGCGAAGACCAACGTCGTATGGCTCGAGGAACTGATCGAGGAAGAGGCGTCCAATCGCATGCGAATGGCGGGCGTCCTTCACCGCGGGCACCAGGATGGCAAACTCATCGCCACCGAGTCGGGCAACGGTCAGGTTGGCGCCGACGCGCAGCGATGCATCGTGAAGACGCCCGGCAACCTGTCGTAAGAGCTCGTCGCCTGCGTCGTGCCCCAGGGTGTCGTTGACTGCCTTGAAGCGATCGAGGTCGAGAAACATGACCACGAAGCGAGCGTCGCGGAGTCGAGCCGATTCGATCGCCATCTCCAACCGGTTAAAGAACAGCGGCCGGTTCGGCAAGTTGGTCAGCGGATCGTGTTGACCCTGATGTTCGACTGCGGCCCAACGCTTCACCATGCCAAGGAGGTGCATTGCAATGGCCAGAGACAAGGCGCTCGAGCCAATCGTGACGATCGGGAGTGAGAGCTCGAGGCCGGTGAGCTCGTCAATGCCGATGAGCACCGGACCTACGAGAACAACCGAGAAGGAGATCAGACTGCGCCTGGCATCCATCTCTGAGCTCGTCGTCAGCACTGGCGAGTACACGTCAGAGCAGTCAGGGTGGGTAATCGCTGCAACAGCGGTGATCGCGCCGACCATGCCGAAGCCGTACGCAATCGACTGTTCGAACGCTCCGGCGAGGTTGCCGATGACGAGCACGAGCATCGTTGGTCCAACGAGAGTCAGAATCAACGGCACCGAGAGCGAGTCTTTATCGAAACCTACGAACCAGTACGCGAGGAACATGGCGAACATGGCAATACCGATCGCAATGCTTGCGACAACTGCCCGAATAATCGCACCCGTTGACCCATCGACGTTCGGCTCAGCAATGAGGAGGAAGAACATCAGGCCGAGACCAGCGCTCACAATCGCGATTTCTCGCTCGGTAATCTCGGGGCGGGTGCCCATTCGATGCATCGTTATGTGACTGATGCCGACCGCTGCGAGCACCGAGGCTCCAGCGATCATGCCAAGCTCGATACCTGCGGGCATGAGAAAGCCGAGCAGAGCAAGAAATTGCGATCCGGCTAGAGCGGTGAGTCCGATCGGGCGGAGGTCGTCATCGTTATGCCGATGCGCACGCAGCAAGTTCACGCCAAGCGCAGCGGCCAAGCTCACTATGAGGATCAGAATGCCCGCCGCTGATGGCACAACACCAAAAGCGGCGAGAGCGACCACCACGGCACCAACGCCGAGGATGGCCATCCATTCAATTCGCTCCATGGCGACGCGCCTGACTTCCACGGTTACCCAACGGCAAATTTGGTACTGAACTTATAGGTCCAACGGTCTAATTAGGATTTCCGCAACTGAAATTCGACCGAGCGTTTCGCTTACAACGACAGGCCGTTTTGGTGTTCGAGGCGGTAGGCCGCTCGATCTAGCTGCGCTTCCGCACGTGCCCATGTGTCGACGAGCGGCTCGCCGGCGCGACGCTGCGCGAAGCCGGTCGAGGCATGCAGGCCAGTGCGTTCGAGAGCTTCCGCGATCTCGCGAACTTCAGTCACCGTCTCAAAGAGATCTTCCTGGGGGGCGAGCAACACAGTGAATGAGTCGTCGGAGGTCTGTTCAAACCGGTCGGTCGGGGAGAGGAGATGACCGAGCAGGTTGTGCATCTGGCGAAGCGTCCGGTCGCTGTGCTTCTCATGCAACCGAATGCTGAGCAGCGCGGCGTGAACTCCAGCCTTGTCGATCGTTGCCGTCTCCGCATCGAGTGCGCTCAACCACGATGTCGTCGTGCTCTGCATGATGTCTGTATCGGAGCTGCTGTGTTCGTGGACTGACATGGTCTTCGCCTCAGGGGTACGGTCTTGCGGGTTGTGCTAGGTCAATCGGCTCATGCGCCTGGGCCCTGAGCTGTTCGGCGTGAAATTCGGGCGAATCTCGATGACCACCCGGGGGAGTGGCGCCCTGAAGTCGCGCCACCACTCTCCGTGAGTGTCACACCTGGTGCGTACGGTGGTGGCATGACGAACTTCCCCTCAGACACCGTCGATCCCCCCACAATCGTTCTCGACCGCCACGCCCGAAAGGCGCTCCTTGGCGAGCTACCACCGGCAATGCGTGCACTTCACGTCGAGGTTCTGCGCCGAACGCTCGCCGAAGGCGTGCCTGTTAGCCCCGCCGCAGTCACTGTGGTGCTCTCGGCGCACGACGACGCTGCCGACCGACCACTGTGCTTTACCGCCGGCCACGTCAACGAACTGCTCTGGTACGGAATCGCCGAATTCTGCGAGGACTACGGCATCGAGATGCCAGACGGGTGCCGTGAGGCGCTCTACGCCATCCTCGCCTTCGGCACAGCACTCGACCTGCTCGATCCCGAGAGCGATGACGAGGCCGCGTTGTTCAGCGCCTTCCGCGAGCTCGTCACCAGCTAGCGGGCCAAAACGACGAACTCCGCTGCCGGTTCCAGCAGCGGAGTTCGTTCATTTCGGTTGCGAGCGCCATTCGGGCACTCAATGTTTGTGTGCTTTAGAAGACACCTGCGAAGACGAGGCTGACGATCGTCATGACCTTGAGCAGGATGTTCATTGCGGGGCCCGAGGTGTCCTTGAACGGATCGCCAACGGTGTCGCCAACAACAGCAGCCTTGTGTGGGTCGGAGCCCTTGCCACCGTGTGCGCCAGCTTCGATGTACTTCTTGGCGTTGTCCCATGCACCGCCAGCGTTCGCCATGAAGATAGCGAGTGCGAAGCCGGTGACGAGTGCGCCAGCGAGAAGTCCGCCGAGCATGTTGACCGAGATGAACCCGACAACGAGCGGCACGATAACTGCGAGGGCGCCGGGGATAACCATCTCCTTCAGCGATGCCGTGGTCGAGATGGCAACACAGCGGGCGGAGTCCGGAATGACCCCTTCCTTGCCCTCACGAAGGCCTGGGATCTCACGGAACTGGCGGCGAACTTCTTCGATCATTTCCTGGGCTGCACGGCCGACGGCGTCGATCGTAAGCGCAGCGAAGAGGAACGGAAGTGCCGCACCAATGAAGAGGCCAGCAAATACGTCGACTTCGCCGACATCGAGGCTGAGCGTGCCACCGGCCTGGATCACTGCGAACTCGAAGCTCTTGAAGAGCGCAAGTGCGGTGAGGGCAGCCGAACCAACAGCGAAGCCCTTTGCGACTGCAGCGGTGGTGTTACCGAGCGAGTCGAGTGCGTCGGTGACTTCACGAACTGAAGGATCGAGCTCGGCCATCTCGGCAATACCGCCAGCGTTGTCGGCAATCGGGCCGTAGGCGTCAACGGAAACAACAACACCGGTGGTTGCGAGCATGCCGATCGCTGCCACAGCAATACCGTAAATGCCACCTTCGAGAGCGCCGATGCTATCGAATGCCATCTGGCCGCCCCAGAACGCAACGCCGATGCCGACGAGGATGAGGGCTACCGAAGCCGCTACCGACACCATGCCAGCGGAGATTCCACCGAGGATGGTCGTCGCCGGGCCGGTCTCGGACTGCTGAGCGATCTTCTTCACAGGGCCAAAGTGGTCAGAGGTGTAGTACTCGGCGGTTTTGCCAAGTGCCCAACCAACAACCAGGCCGCCGATAACTGCAAGGGCGAGGCCGAGCGGGTTGTCGAAGTCGTCGTTGCCGCCAAACATCCAGTACGCAACCGCAACGGTTGCGACGATGGTGATGAGCATCGCGACGTTGGTGCCAAGGTGAAGTGCCTTACTGAGGGCCTTTGAGTCGGTCGACTCGCCGCCCTTAATGAGGAACGAGCCAATGATCGAAGCGATCATGCCAACGAAGGCAATCGCGACTGGGAACATCAATAGCGAGATGTTGGTCGTTGCGGTGGCGTCTTCTGCGTTGACGGCCAATGCGAACGCAACGAGGGAAATTGGAGCGATGATCGAGCCGGCGTAGGACTCAAAAAGGTCAGCGCCCATGCCTGCAACGTCGCCGACGTTGTCGCCTACGTTGTCAGCAATAGTTGCTGGGTTGCGAGGGTCATCCTCGGGGATGCCGGCTTCGACCTTGCCAACAAGGTCAGCGCCGACGTCGGCGGCCTTGGTGTAAATACCGCCACCAACACGTGAGAACAGGGCGATCGTCGATGCGCCGAGGCCGTAGGCCGTGACGATTTCGAATGCATCGTCAGACTTGATGACAAGAACGAAGACGACGTAGACGAACATGAGCCCAAGGAGCGCCAGACCGGCAACCGAGAAGCCCATTACCGCTCCGCCACGAAAGGCGATTGGGAGTGCTTTGCCCGGACCGTCCTTGGCCGCTTCGGTCGTGCGAGCGTTTGCCATGGTCGCAACCGTCATGCCGACATAGCCAGCTGCCGCGGACAAGAACGCTCCGAGCAGGTAGGCCAGCGCAGCAGGTAGGGCGATCATGATGGCGATCACGACGGCCATCACGGCCGCGAATCCCGACACCCAGGTGTATTCCTGTTTCAGGAATGCCTTTGCGCCTTTCTGAATTTCGGTCATCAAGAAGACCATGCGCTCGTTGCCAGGGCTTGCCGCCTTGACACTGTTAAAGAAGAAGCCAGCGAGTAGGAGTGCAGCTACAGCCGACACCATCGCTAGATATGGGATTGCTTCCAAGGTACGTATCTCCGTGCTCTCGTCGCGCCAAGTGGTGGCACGACCGCTAAGTTTCCCAAAGGTTGGGAGGTGTCCCCGCATCCGAACCTGTGCCGTACGGCACACACTTACGCTCGCGAGACCCATGCACGATAGCCGAAACCTGCTCCGAAAAGAATTGCAAAAGGCACGTTCTGCGTTGGATGTGACAACCCAACATGCTGCGGCAACTGCAATCACTCCACACGTGGTGACCTCTATCGAACAGTGCCGGCCCGAACTCGCCAACGCCTCGGCGTCGAGAACCGTGGCGAGTTACCTGTCGCACGGCGGTGAAATCGATGCCATGCCGACGACTCTCGCCCTGCATTCCCGTGGCTGGACGATCGTGCTCCCGGTGTGCGGGGCTAACGCGTCGATGGAGTTTTGCCCGTGGACGCCAGATGACGAGCTCACATTCAACCGCTACGGCATTGGCGAACCGATCACTGCGCCCGTCGCAATCGAGTCGATCGATGTCGTGCTCGTCCCTGGCGTCGGCTTCAACACAAGCGGTTCACGCATAGGCCACGGTGTTGGTTTCTACGATCGGTTCTTTGCCCGCTGCGCTGACCGATCGCACGATCCGCTGCGCCTCGCACTCGCTCACGATCTCCAGGTGGTCGACCTTCCCACTCCTGAGCCTTGGGACGTGCCGATGCATCGGGTACTTACGCCAACGAAAGTGATAGACACAACGACGTGCGCGTAATTGTCGTTGGAGCCGGAGAAGTTGGTTCGTATGTAGCCGATCGCCTGAGTCGCCAGGGCGTCGATGTCTACGTCATCGAGCGCGACGCAAAGCGCGCTGCGCACCTTGCGGAGACGGTCGATGTTGAAGTCATCACCGGCTCAGGAACACACCCGTCAGTTTTGGCCCAGGCCGGCATTGAAAGCGCCGACCTTTTAGTTGCGGTAACAAAGAACGACGAAGTCAACCTGATCGCGTCGATGCTTGCAAAAGAGGCCGACGTACCTCGCACCATCGTGCGCCTAGAAGCGCCCGAGCTGCGCGGCCAAGACGGAGCCGGACTTCGCCGTGCGTCCAAGGCCGACCTCTTTATCGACCCGGACGAAGAGACCGCCCAGGAAGTGCTTTCGCTTATCGAAATGCCTGGTGCGTCCGAAGTTGCCAAGCTTGGCAACGGTGAAGTGATCGCAATCGGCGCCCGTGTTCCTGAGAATGCACCCATCGTTCACAAATCGTTGGTCGAGATCGGCGTAGAGAACGAACCCGAATGGGACTTCATTGTCTCGACCATTCGCCGCGGTGACGACACGGTAATTCCTCGTGGCGACTACACGATCGAACCTGGCGACCTCGTCCGCATCGTGTGTAAGCGTTCGGCTCGCCGGAAGGTGTCGAAACTTCTTGGGCTCCACAGGGATGTGCCTCGCGAGATTCTCTTGCTCGGCGGCGGGCGCACTTCGGTGCTCGTTGCCGAAAAGCTCAGCCAGACGGGCGCACGTGTCCAGATGATCGAGCGTGACCCCGAGCGCGCCCGATATGTAGCCGAACGGCTCGACGGCGTCCGCGTCCTGAACGGCGACATCACTGACTCCGACGTGCTCGACGAAGCCGACCTGCCTCGAATCGAGCTCGTTGCGGCCCTCACCGGCGAGGACGACGCAAACGTCCTCGCGTCGGTCTACGCAAAGGCCGCAGGTGTGCCCGAGACAATCGCCGTGGTTCACCGCCTGAACTTTCTCTCACTGCTCGACCAGGTCGGCGTCGACGCAGCCTTGTCGCCACGCACCGCAACGGCGAACGGCGTGCTCCGCTTCGTTCGCGGCGATGTTGCCCAGGTTGCCACATTCCTTCAAGGCGAGGTCGAGCTCCTCGAATTCGAGCTCCACAGTGGAGCGCACGCCGATGGCATGCTCATCTCCGATCTCAAGTTGCCTCGCGACGTGCTCATCGCCGCCATTGTTCGCGACGGCCGAG
>CAKZVC010000029.1 GCA_937922235.1 uncultured Acidimicrobiales bacterium
CGGAAGAAATTCCGGACGCACATAACCGATAGCAACATCTTTCGAGATGGTGGTATCGGAGCACCTAGCCCCGTTCGTCTAGCGGCCTAGGACGCCTGCCTCTCACGCAGGTAACACGGGTTCAAATCCCGTACGGGGTGCTCTGAAGAAACCCGAGCTTCGGCTCGGGTTTCTGCCGTTTGTAGCCTGTGGCTATGTCTCCCATCGACGAGCCATACGCTCCGGCCATTTCGATGTGGGTTGAGTTGGCGACGGGTCGATATGTCGAGCGGTGTGATGAGCGTCTGTCAGGGGCAACCACAGCAACGATCGTTCCGCTAACAACTACTGATGGGCAACACCTCATCGCCAAGATCTACGACCGCGAAATCGACGGGGTTGGCGTCAAGGACATTGCCCGCGATGAGGCCGCCATGGTCGCCGCGGCCGAGTTAGGCGTCGCTTCGCCCCAAGTGGTTGCTACCGATGCAGCTGGCGACCACCTGGGTTCGCCAGCCATCCTGATGACGCGCCTCGGCGGAGCGCCGCTGGCCCACGGCGGCGACAACCCCGAGCGTTGGGTCGATGGTCTTGCCGATGTGCTGATCGACGTGGCTTCGGCTGGGACCCCACGCACTCCACTCCCCCACTTTGCGAGCTGGGTTCCTGAACGAGTCACGACCCCGGCGTGGTCGACCAACCACGAACTCTGGGCCGACATCGCAACGACACTCGACGGTGGCGTGCCAACCTCACCGCCCCGATTCATCCATCGTGACTTTCACCAGTTGAACGTCCTCTGGCTCGACGGCACACCGACCGGCCTCGTGGACTGGGTCAACGGGTGCCTCGGACCAATCGAAAGCGACATAGCGACTGGTCGAGTCAATATCGCGCTCGCCGGTCCAATTCACGATGGAATTGCCCTCGCCGATCGATTTCTCGCCCGATGCGTTGATGCGGGCCTGCCATGGCACCAGCATTGGGACCTCGAGTTCATCGCAGGCGTCGCCGAGGAGCCCGAGACGTTCCTCGTCGGCCGAAGTCTCGGTGCCGAGAGCACCATCGAAAGCGTCTACACCGCGCTCGAAGCACTCTCCCAACGCGCACTGGACTAAGCGCTCACTGGACTGAGTCAGCCTTGCCAGTTACTGATGCGGCGGTAGCTGACAATGCGGCCGACGCTCACCGCGGCACTCTCTAAGACCAGTCGGCGAATGCCGTTGTCGTCGCCTGCGGCCACAACCGTTGCCGTAAGCCCAACCTCGGCGGCGATGTCAGCGCTTCGACGGGCATGGTACGCATCAGTCACCACAACAACATCCCGCTCGTCTGGACCGAGTTGGTTCGCAGTGGCGAGCAACGACTCGTACGTGTCGCCACCGTCGACGATGACCACGATCTCGTCCTCGGAGATCCCGGCGTTGCGCAGGTAGCGAAAAGCAGCAAACCCTTCGGTGAACTGCTCCCCTGGCTGACTCGCTCCCGTCGTCACGACCTGAGGGGCCGCCGAGTCCTCCCACAGGCTCAACGCCGCATCAAGGCGACGTTCGAGGACCGGCGAGGGCTCGCCGTTGTATTGGGCCGCCCCCAAAACAACGATCGCATCGCCCTCGGCGGTACGGCCTTGGGCATTTCTCGCCTCGACACTGACCGAGACGAAGGCGTACGCAAACCATCCGAGAGCCAGAAGAACAAGCGCAGCGCAAAGCTTGCCGGCAATTCGTCTGCTCGGTTCCGCTGCCATCACTCAAGTCTGACGGAATCTGGTGCCCGATCCACATCAGGGCACACGTTTCACAGGTTGGGCATCACGCTGATTGCCGCGAAGATGTCCACATGCAGATCGAGCCCAAGCACACGTACCCGGTTGACGAACTCGAGGTGGCACACGCCTACAAGCTGGCAACCAGCATCGTCGCTCCCCGTCCGATCGGCTGGATTGGCACGCGAGCTGAAGACGGCAGCAGCAACCTGGCGCCGTACTCGTTCTTCAATGTTGTCGCGGCCTACCCACCGACCTTCGTGGTAGCACCTGCTGTCACCGGCAGGCGAGACACGCTCAACAACATCGAGGCCACGGGCGAGTTCACCGTGAACATCGTGAGCGAGTCGACAGTCGAAGCAATGAACCTCTCTTCAGGCTCATATCCAGCCGGCGAAAGTGAGTTCGAGATCTGCGGTCTTACCGAGGTCCAGGCCGAGACGATCAACGCTCCCCTCGTTGGTGAGGCGATCGCAAACTTCGAATGCACGGCATCGCAGATCATTCCCGTCGGGACCGGCAAGTTGATCATTGGTGAAGCGAGCCACATCCACGTGGCCGAACGCGTCGTTGGCGACAACTTCCACATTGCGCAGGAAGAGCTCCACCTCATCGGCAGACATGCCGGTGGAATGTACAGCCGCACCGCCGAAACACTGTTTAACCTCGACCGCCCCGACTAGCAACGGGGCGAGGCTCAGGTGTCGATCACTTCCGAGTCGACGCTTGTCTCAATGGCGATCCGAGCGAGCGGCACATTGTCGTACCAGACCACCACAAACTGCTGACCCGGACCTGCGTCTTCGGCCCGAACAGTCGCCAACGCCGAAGAGTTGACCGGCAAGGTGTCGTGGATGAAGCGGCTGAACGTCGTGGCTGGAGTTCCGGATTCGTTCTCGACGCGTACAGCAAAGTCCTCGGTGTAGAGCTCCTCGTCGGTCGAGACACTCTTGATGCGGAGCGCAAACGAATACACCTCGCCGTTCGATGGTGCGGCGTCATAGACAGACACTTCGATGTCCTCGGCGGCGACGGTGACGAGAACGGGTTCGATCTGGGCCACCTCCCGAGCTACCTCCTCAGCGGCAACCACGTCGAGAGGTTCCGGATCATCGAGCTCGTTCAGCTCGCTTCGATCGGTTTGCTCCGAGCTGTCGATCTGTACGGTCTCGACGTCGATCGTGCGAACCGGTCGGGACTCGAGCGATGTAGCCAGCAAGTAACAGACGCCCGCTGACACGCCGATCGCAAGGAACAGAAGCCATCGCAAGAGGGTGCCGCCATCAGAATCGTCCACCTCGAACCGTGGTTGTGGCGGCCGCTCTGGTTGAGCAGTGTCCGCGTCCGCCTCGGGGGCCACAGATGGGGCCTGACGCAACGCATCGGCTTCACGGCGTCGAGCGTTTCGCTGCGACGCGAGCGTGTCATGTCGATCATCAGCGCGCTTGGACAACACGTCCGCCAACAGTTTTGCTCCGTCGTTGCTGAGCCGTGGTGTCCCGTCGCTGTCAATGTCCATGGTTGCCAGACCCGCCAAGGTTCTCCTGCCCGATTACCGGGCAGTAAGGACAGTGTCGCGCAGCTCACACTATGAACTCAAAATTGGGGCTGACACCACTTATGGTGAAGTCGATAGAGCTAGGTGGGCAGGAAATGCCTACAGAAGTGCCTTGGCTGCGGCGATTCGACGGAGAACGACGTCCCGGTCAAGCGTTGCGGCTGCATCCCACAACGGAATACCGGCGTTTGTTCCGGTGATCGCCACGCGGGCGGGAACCTGGGACCGGGCCTCAAGTCGGTCGCCGACCTCGGAGACCGCAGCATTGAGCGCCTCGGCAGTCCATTCAACGTCGGCGAACGCCTCAGCCATGCCATCGAGGATCTCGGGGATCATCTTCCCCTTGATCATTGCCTTCTTCCAGCCCTTGCTCTCAACGTCGTACTCGACCGAATCGCTGAAGAGCCAACCGATGTAGTGCGGCACCTCGGCAAAGGTAGCGACGCGTTGCTGCACATCGGCCGCGACCATCTCGAAGACCTCGGGCTTGTAGTCGGCCTTGTCCCAGCTGATCTCGGTGTCGACGCCGTAGACAAACGGTTCGGACTTCTCAATGAACTCCTCAACAGGCAGCGCACGGATGTACTCGCCGTTGATGTGATTCAGCTTTGCAATATCGAAGAAGGCCGAGCCCTTGTTCACGTTCTCGAGCTTGAAGAGCTCGACGATCTCGCTGATCGGGCGAATCTCTTTCTCGTCTGGCGGACCCCAACCAAGCAGCGCCAAATGGTTGACCATGGCCTCGGGCAAGTAGCCCTGCGAGAGGAAGTCCATAAGCGACACATCGTCACGACGCTTCGATAGCTTCTTGCGCTGCTCGTTCACGAGCAATGGCAGATGCGCATACGTCGGCTTCTCACCGAGGTCGAGCGCATCCCACAACAGCATGATCTTCGGAACGGTGTTGAGAAGATCCTCACCACGAATGACATGCGTGATGCTCATGTCAGCATCATCGACGGCGTTCGCCACAAGGAACGTGGGGCTTCCGTCGCTGCGGCGAATCACGAAGTCTTCGAGCTCAGCGCAGTTGAACCGCACCTCGCCGCGAATGACATCGTCAAAGACGACCTCGCCATCATCAGGAGTTCGGAATCGGACAACACAGTCGGGGCCATCTTCGATGCCCTTGTCGCGGGACCAGCCGTGGTATCCGGCGGGAAGGCCAGCTTCCTTCGCGAGCTCATCTGCCTGGTCGCGGGTGAGGTTGCAGAAGTATGCGTGACCAGATGCGACGAGCTTCTCAACCGCGTCGACATGGAACTGCTTGCGCTGTGACTGGTAGTACGGCCCCTCCGACCATGTGATGCCGAGCGTCTCGAGCGGCTTGACGATGGCGTCGATGAACTCTGGCTTGCGGAGTGCAGCGTCGGTGTCTTCGATGCGCAAGATCATCTCGCCGCCCACCGATTCGGCGTAGAGCCAGTTGAAGAGAGCAGAACGAGCGGAGCCGACGTGGAGGAATCCGGTCGGAGCTGGGGCAAAACGAACACGAGTAGTCACGACAGGCAGGCTAGCGACCTGTCGCGACTAGTCGGTTGTAATCGACGGTGTTTGGGTTAGCTCTCGCAGGAGACGAAACTAAGCGCTCCATCAGGGTCGGTGCACGTGTCGATACCTTTTCCGGCCCAAAGCGTGTCGGACGCACCTGCGCCACCGGTCATGATGTCGTGGCCATTGCCGCCGCGAAGGAAATCGTCACCGAGCCCACCATCAATGTCGTCGGGCCCGTTGCCGCCTTGCAGTCGGTCATTGCCGCTACCCCCTTCGATGGTGTCGCCTCCTTGGCCACCAGCAACTTTGTCATTGCCTTCGTCGCCGCTCAGCTGATCGATTCCGTAGCCACCGTCGATCTCGTCATTGCCCGGCCCGCCAAAGATCGTGTCGGGCAGGCCGTTGCCGAGCAGGATGTCATCGCCAATTCCGCCGTCGATCGTGTCTTCACCCTTCTGTCCACGAATCCGATCGTTTCCGGCTTCACCGAATACGACGTCGTCACCGGTTCCCGCCTTGATTCGATCGTTGCCATCGCCACCGCAGATGAGGTCGTCGCCTCCAAGCCCAAGAATCACATCGTTTCCACCAAGCCCGACGATGACATCATCGCCGGCGGTTCCTCGGAGCACCTCACCTCGCGCAGTTCCAACGATCGTTGCTTCGACGCCGTTGCAACTGGAGCCAGATGGCCGCGATGCGACCGGAACAACCGCCACCACGGGAGGAGCGCTTGTTGTCGTGGTGGGCGCAGCAGTTGTGGTGGTTGTTGTCGTCGTGATTGGGGCAGATGTTGTGGTCGTAGTTGTCGTGGTCGTAGTTGTCGTGACAGCTGGTGCGCTTGGGACACGACCGTTTGACTCACAACCGACTCCGTCCTTGTCACGGTCAAGCTTGTACGGATCAGAGCCTCGAACCAAGATCGCCGAGCGGTGACGCTTGACTTCGCTGTCGCTACAGTTCAGATCGCCCGCGATCGGCAGGCAAGGCCAATAGTTGTCCGAGAACCCGGCTGGACAGTCGAACAGACCCGCCTGAGCATCGGCCGGTTTGGCCAGGACGAACGCTGATAAAGCCAACAGCACGGCAAGCAAGAGGACGAGAACGGAACGCAGGCCTCGGGGATGAGCCATTGAAACCACCAACTAGTTGTGCGTCGACCGCCGCCGACGGAACGCCCTGAGTGGGCGAACGTCAACAGTTTTATTCCGGCTTCTGCACCCATGCCAACGCGAAGCGACACTACTCGCAAGATAAAGGGGTTTGACCCCTAGCAAGCTCGCTATCCCGCTGAGTGGGATACGCCGCCAAGAAGGGGTCAGACCCCAACTGGCGAGTTTCGAGCCCCTAGGCGAGAAACTCGGGTTCGACGATCCTCGTCAGAGGTGAGTCGATACAGCCCCCAGGCGAGAAACTCGAGTTCGACGATCCTCGTCAGAGGTGAGTCGATACGGCTATTGGCCTAGCTGATCGCGCCAGTTGGCGCGGTAGCGGCTGGCGACCTGATCTGGGGTCTGCAACAGCACGTCGTTACTCACCATGTCGGCGATCGCACGACGCTCAAAGTAGTGGAACGAATAGTGCACCTCGGCGAAGGCTTCCTTGCGGAACTCGACCAGTTCGGCTGCGGGGTTTTCGTCGAGGAAGCCAAACAACATGTAGGCAATGCGGAGGTCGTGCACGACAGGTGCGCGGTGAAACAATGATGCTCGCTTGGTTGCCACGCCAACACATCCAGAGTTGACATCGCCCTTGTACTCGCCGTCGGTGAGCTCGAGCTTGTTCTCGAACACCTTGACCAGCGTGAGAGCAAAGCCTTGGTCGGGTCCTTGAGCTCCAAGCCGGCCGCCGGACTGCACCGGAGCGCCAAACGTCTCGCCAGGGCGAGATGCCGACCACGCACCAGCTCGCTGAGGTGGCGAGGTGTAGTGCTTCGACGTGGTGGGCCCAGTTGGGACGAACTCAGGTGCTGCCATAGCGCAATCGTATCCGATCGGGTCTTAGGTCGGTGGGTGGAGGAATCCGTAGACGACCGAGTCGGCCAGCGCTTGCCAGCTCGCCTCGATGATGTTCTCGGAAACGCCCATGGTCGACCATGTCTCTTGACCGTTGGTGCTCTCGAGCAGGACTCGGGTGACTGCGCCGGTGCCGCGGCCGGTGTCGAGCACACGCACCTTGTAGTCGGTGAGGGTGATCTTTTCGAGCATGTCGGCGTAGTGCCGGCGCATGGCGTAGCGAAGTGCCGCGTCGAGCGCGTTGACCGGGCCGTTACCCTCACCGGTTGCGACGATGCGTTCGTCACCAACCCAAATCTTGACCGTGGCTTCGGTTTCTACCTCGACTGCTTTGTCGGTCCAGGCACGGTTACCCGAGCCAGACCGGTGATCGAGGTTGACCCGGAACGATTCGAGACGGAACCACTCCTGCTCAAATCCACTGGCGGCGCGCATGAGCAGTTCGAGCGACGCATCAGCAGCTTCGAAATGGTAGCCCTCGTATTCGAGCTTCTTGAGCGTCTCGGTGATGTCGCCGAGGACCTTGCCATCGACATCGATGCCGAGCGACTCGGCCTTCAGGGCCAGCGTCGAACGGCCAGCCATATCGGACACCAAGAATCGGGTGCCGTTGCCGACCGATTCAGGGTCGACGTGCTCGTAGGCGTCCGGGCGACGGGCGATCGCTGACGTGTGCAATCCAGCCTTGTGCGCAAAGGCCGTGGCACCGACATAGGGCTGCTGCGGGTCGGCTGCGAAGTTGACAAGGTCGGCGACGTTGTGCGCCACGCTCGTCAGGTTTTTGAGCTTGTCGTCGCCGATGGTCTCGACGCCCATCTTCAGGCTGAGGTTCGCAATGACCGGAACCAGGTCGCAGTTGCCGACCCGTTCGCCATAGCCGTTGATCGTCCCCTGCACCTGCGAGGCGCCGCCGCGCACGCCAGCCAACGCGTTTGCGACGCCGCAGCCAGTGTCGTTGTGCAGGTGCACACCGATGCCAGCCGTGCCGTTCGGGCCGCCGAGATGGTCGTAGACCTCCGACACCATGCGTTCGACGTCGACGGGCAACGAGCCACCATTCGTGTCGCACAGCACCAAGCAGTCAGCGCCGGCAACCGCGGCGGCTTCGAGCACCGCGAGGCTGAACTCGGGATTACGACGGTAGCCATCGAAGAAGTGCTCGGCGTCGAAGAAGACCTCACGTCCCTCACCCTTTAGGAAGGCGATCGAATCCGAGACCATCGCAATGCCCTCATCGAGCGTTGTCTGGAGTGCCCCTTCGACGTGGTAGTCCCACGTCTTGCCGACGATACAGACCGTTCCAGTCTCGGCGCTCAACAGGTTGGCAAGCGTCGGGTCGGTATCGGTCTTTCCCTTTGCCCGTCGGGTTGATCCGAAGGCGACCATCTTGGAGTTCTGCAGGTCGAGCTCGTTCCGGGCGCGCTCGAAGAACTCGATGTCCTTCGGGTTCGCTCCGGGCCAGCCGCCTTCGATGTAGGTGACGCCAAGGCGGTCGAGCTGGCGGGCGATCTTCAGTTTGTCTTCGACCGTCAGCGAGATGCCTTCGAGCTGGCTGCCGTCACGCAACGTCGTGTCATAAATCTCGACGCGGTCAGGCTGACGTTCGGTCCGGTCGATGCCCGACAGATCGCTTTGCACATCACTCATGGTCGACTTCTCCGTGCTCATAGTGCGGCGATGACCTTGTCACCCATCTCGACGGTCGTGCCGGTTTCGGCAGAGACCGCCTCGCAAGCGTTGCGGATGCGGGTTGCCGCGACGGTCTCACCCAGGTGCTCAAGCATCATCGCTCCCGAGAGAATTGCTGCGAGCGGGTTCGCGATGCCTTGGCCCGTGATGTCGGGAGCAGAACCGTGGACAGGCTCGAACATCGAGACGCCCTCGGGGTTGAGGTTCGCCGATGAAGCCAGGCCAACGCCACCAGAAACTGCGCCGCCGAGGTCGGTAAGGATGTCGCCGAACAGGTTGTCGGTAACAATGACGTCGTAGCGCTTTGGGTCTTCGACGAAGTAGATGCATGCGGCATCGACGTGGTTGTACGCCGTCTCGACGTTCGGGTAGTCGGCGGCCACCTCGTTGAAGGTGCGCTCCCAGAGATCGCCCGAGAACGTGAGCACGTTGGTCTTGTGCACGAGGGTCACGTGGTTGCGGCGCTTGGTCGCCTGTTCGAATGCGTAGCGACATGCCCGCTCGACGCCCATCCGGGTGTTGACCGAACCCTGAGTGGCGATCTCGTGCGGGGTGCCCTTACGAAGGAGACCGCCCTCACCGGCATAGGTGCCTTCGGTGTTCTCGCGAACAACGATGAATTCGTGCGAGCCATCGGGAGCGAGAAACGGGCGATGGTTGATGTAGAGGTCGAGCTCGAAACGCATGCGCAATAAGAGACCTCGCTCGATCAGTCCGGGTGGAACGTCAGGCGTGCCAACAGCGCCGAGGTAAATTGCATCGAGCGCACGCCACTCGTCGAGGATCTCGTCGGTGAGCACGACGCCATCTTTGAGGTAGCGCTGACCACCCAGGTCGTAGTCGACCGTGTCGAGCTCGACGCCAGCAGCCTCGATGACGCGCATTCCCTGAGCAATAACCTCAGGTCCAATCCCGTCGCCACCAACGATTCCGACTTTGTGTGCCATTGCGTGTATTCCTCTGATTCCTATGCGGCGCGGACATTGCGCCCCGTCGAGTCTACGCGGAGCGCCAGGAACCACTAATCGGGCTGAATTCTGCTGAGTACAGATGCCCTCTCTGCTCCACCTCGTCCACGAATGGACTAGCCGGCGAATACTCCAACGCCCGCAACACCTTCGAGGTCGGCAATGTCGGCCGTGAGACGGCCGGCATCTGACGGGTCGGCAAGGTCGACGAGAATCGACGCGTCGATGGCGATCGCTCGAGCGTCGGGGACGAAGCCAAAGACCTCGCCTGTGGGGCTGAATGTCACACCGTTGACGTAGGGCAGGTCGTCGAGCCGTTCGAGGAGGGCGCTCGTCGGGCTCGACGGGTCGTCGTGAGTTCCCAGGTCTTCGAGCAGATACACCACGGCATCAGTCTCGACCGGAGGTTGTATGCCATTGCGCAGGTCGCCGTCTGAATCGAGGTCGTCGAGTTCGATGCTTGCTGGATCGACGTAGTTCTCCTCATCGTCCATGGACGACCCGGCAAAGGCGAACACGCCGAGGCCAATCGCTGCAACAGCTAGCCCTGCGCCAAGGATGGCGATGACCGGCTTGGATACGACAACCCCATGTTCGGGCTCGTGTTCCTGATCTTGGATCTCGTCTTGCACCTGCACCGTCTCTCCCAAGGTCCGCCGCCCGGCTCTCGTTACTACTACGAACGAACGCCTTCGGCGGTTCCCGCCGGCGACTTCTCAGAGCGCGTGATACACCATGGTGATGTTGGCGTACACCGACTGTTCCGACGGTTCGAGCGACTCGGCAGCAGCGCCACCTGCCGCAGCCAGGCCGCGCATCATCGGCGCAGACTGCACCGACCCACTCTCGATAATCTCCATCAGCTCGCCAAGCGTTAGCCCTGCCGCACGGGCGTAGCTCTCGGCCTTCATGCGGGCATCGTCGACGGCAAGTTTCCGAGCCTCCTCGTGGGCGGGATTGTCAGGACGGATGCGCCAGTTCGGTCCTTGGACAGAGACATGGTCGAGCAACGTGGCCTTCTCGAGTAGATCGAAGGCTGCAGTCGGGTCGCTGATCGTGCACGACACGGTTGCGTTGGCGTCCCAGCCATCGCGCACCTCGCGATCCTTTCGCCACAGGACTCTGGGGTGCACGCGTGCACGCTCGACTCCTCGTTTATCTTCAGGAATGCCAATGTCGTCGAGCAACGCAACAAGCGATTTGGCGGCGTCGGTTGCCTGCGAAAGCGCAGCGTTTGCCTCGCTACCGCGTCCCTGGCATCCAAAGGTGAACGTTGCTTCATCGGGAGCACTCGTCGTGCGTCCCTGCCCGGTAACTCGAATCTCAGCCATAACCGACGGTAGCTCGCCAGGGCTAGGAAGGTTGATCGGTTAGTTCGGATCGAAGTCCGTCTTGAGCTCCATCGAGTTGATGAGCTCGGGGAATAGCTCAAGGTTTGTGTCGGTAACAAGACCCCACATGAAGATGACGGTCGTGTCGGCATCGCGATCGGTGTCGAAGTCGACCACCGCGCTCATCGCTTGGAAACCATCACGACGGTCCGACTCGTGAGTGAAGATGGTGGCCCGGTTAGGTCCATCGATCTCCTGGCGGTTGAGAATCGGCAACTCGCGACCCGAGGCACCCGTGTTCAGCAAACGGAGCGGCAGAAGGTCGGGCTCCTGTCCTTGCGATAGACCCATCTCCATAAACCCAACAAAGTCGTCGAAGCTGTTGCCACCGCTGCTCTTCCAGAGCTCACCGGCAATGACGGTCACGTCGGCTGCGCCATCGAGTTGGGTGACAAACCAGCACTGGTTCTCCGCCGGCGAGACATCGGCAGCGATGTAGTTGTCCGGCAGAACGAGTCCTTCGACACTCAGGCAGGGAGTGTCGAGCACGACGGTGTCGATGGCCAATGCCGCCGTAGAGGAGGACTGTGATCCGCACGCGGCGAGCACGAGGCAAAACGCAACAATGCTGACCACTCGACCCATAGGAACCAGAGTGTCACCCAACGAGATCCGCTGCGTCTTCCGTTTGGCCTATGCGGCAATACGAGAATTTGAACACGAAACCTCTCCTACGCTGAAGTAATGACGCCACGTTCGCTGTACATCCCGCATGGCGGCGGGCCGATGCCATTGCTCGGAGATCCGGGCCATGCCGAGCTCATCGCCTATCTGAAAGAAGTTGAACCGACGATTGGGCGACCGAAGTCGATCGTCGTCGTCAGCGCGCACTGGGAGGCGCCTAGCCCGACGGTTACTGCGAGTTCCGACCCTGGTCTCCTGTTCGACTACTACGGGTTTCCACCCGAGACGTATGAGTTCAGCTATCCGGCGCCAGGCTCGATTGAGCTCGTCGAGCGACTCGCTTCAGTCGCCGATGAGGCCGGCTTCGACCTACGACTTGACCACGAGCGCGGCTTCGACCATGGCATGTTCGTGCCGCTCATGCTCATGTACCCCGATGCCACTATCCCCGTCGTGCAGCTATCGCTCATCAGTGGGTTGGATCCCGTTCTCCACATCGAACTTGGGCGAGTGCTCAGACCACTAACCGACGATGGCGTGCTTGTTTTGGGTTCGGGGTTGAGCTTTCACAACATGGGCGAGTTCGGCCTAGGCGGTAGCGAGCTAGTCGACGAAGAGAACGAGGCATTCGACGCCTGGCTTGAACGGACGTGCACGAGTCATGAGCTCAGCGAAGCCGACCGTTCAGCATCGCTCGCGGCGTGGATCGATGCCCCCGGTGCCCGGTACAACCACCCACGGGAAGAGCACCTCCTGCCACTGCATGTCTGTTACGGCGTAGGCGGTGGCCTCGCGACCCGATCGTTCGATGGGCGCGTGCTGGGCAAGCGGGTCGCCGGATACCAGTGGGGCTAGCCGCAAAGCTCGATCGAGTCGAGCTCGAGCGTGAAGGCGCCGTCGACGCCATCGCTCAACATGATGCCCATGCGAGTCGCCAGGTCTTTGCGAAATGGCTCAGCCTCGACGGGCACCCCAAATGAGGCGGCGAACAGGTCGTCGAGCATGACCGTCGCCGTCTCCCACTCGCCCGTCGCCTCGAACTCGATCGGAGCCCGATACGACACACGTCGATCGAACCGGTCGACGCTGTCGTCGAACGTGACCACGTAGCTGCGACCGTCGGAACGCGCCCGAAATACCATCCGATCAGCCGTGGCCATCAGGTCAGGTTCGAGCGGCAGGCGAAGCGACGCAAAGCCACCTCCATCGGTGTTGATCGAACCAGAGAAGACCATCGTGTCGTCCGTGAACGTTCGATCGCCGAGCGAACGTCCACCCATGACGTTGTCATTCACGACGATCCATTGTGCGTTCGCGGCAGTATCGGTGAAGTCGGTAACGGTCGTGCAGTCCACAACGGACTCCTCAGTAGGTTCGGTCACGGTTGTCGTCTCCGGGAGCGTCGTCGGGGTTTTCTCCGTAGCAGCGACCTCAGAAGTCGTCGTCGTGCTGCTGATCGTGGTCGGAACTTCTGGCTCTTGTGCCAGTTGGACCGTCGTCGAAGAACACCCAGCTGCTACCAGCGCGAAGACTGTGAGGGTTCCACGAAGACGGGTCACCGACCAATCGCAACACATGAGCTCACATCACGGATGACCGAGCGGGCCGGGTGACTAATCGATGAGAGCGTCGCTGCGAACCCGCTGCTCTTCGGCGTCGATATGCGCTTGAAGCACTCGACCGAAGAGCTGTTGGGTGCGCTCGAGTCGACCGATCACGTCGGGTTGCTCGGTGTAGGCGAAGATGGCAGCGTGCCGAGGTTTCGAGTCGCTGGCGACGCGGCTGACCGAGTGGAGCGAGTAGCGCCCACGGAAGATCTGCAAGTCGCCCGGCCGCAGGTCGAGCGTGTGCACTCCCGTTCGGCCACCTTCGAGCACTTGCTGGATATGGGTAAACCCCTCATCACCATCGGATCGAATCGCCGGTACGTATTCGAACAGGCCACCCTCATCGGCTTCTTCGACGAGCACCGTCACGGCGAACTCGTTGGTGTCGAAGTGCCAGGTGAACTGCTGGCCCGGGTCGAGGATGTTGGCGGTGAGGCCAGCGAGCGGGTCAGCGTATGGGTAGAGCTCGGGAATCTCGAGACAGTCGGCCAAGAACGAGGTGACGGCCGGGTGTTCAAACAGAAACCGCATTGCCGTGGTGTCTTCCCACGAGTCGCCTGGGATGAACCCGCTCGACCGTTCGAGGAACGTGTTCATGGGGTGGTCGTCGGCGTACTCATCGTTGTGATGGAAGTGGAAGTACGGGTTGATGACCTGTGTTGAGAAGTGGGTCGTGTCCTTGCGGTCCCAGATTTCTTCGCCGAGCCGAGTGAGGCCGTCGGGCAGCACCAGGTCTTTGATCACCGCGCATCCGACGGACCGAAGCCCGTCTCGGGCGTGACCAACAGCAGCCTGGTATCCCGGACTGTCGGGCTGGTCGATCGGATAACGATCGAGGTCGACGAGTTCTCCCAGTGAAACGGTCACGTGCGCTCCTCACGCTTCCCAGTGCGGAACCCAGTCGCCGTCGAGTCGGAACGACAGCTGGGCATCATCTTCGATTCGCTTGGCGACATGGAGTTCTCCAACGTCGGCTCCGTATCGTTCTGTCGCGCGGGCGAAGGTCTCCTGTGCCCGCTCGGTCATCGGCAGGTCGGTGTCGACGTTCTGTGCGAGCTCCATGGTGAGACCGAGGTCTTTCATGCAGAGGTCGAGCGTGAAGCTTGGGTCGTAGTGGCCAGCGAAGATCGACGGCGCGTCATGGCGGGCAACGAAGCTGTCACCAACCGAGTCCTTGATGGCATCCCACAGCACGTCGAGCTCGACGCCATTGGCCATGCCAAGAGCAAACCCCTCGCCGATGCTGGCGGCAGCGATGAACCACAGCTGGTTTGTCACGAGCTTGGTGACGTTGCCCGTTCCAAGCCCACCACAGCGAATCGCACGACCAAGGTGTTCGAGCACAGGAACGACCCGGTCAAGGTCGGGGTCAGACCCACCAGCGAACAACGTCAGCTTGCCATTGCGGGCTCCGTCGACCGCTCCCGTCACCGGGCTATCGACCACGGTCACGCCCTCTGGGGTCAGACCGGCAAGCTCGAGCACGAACTCTTTGCGGTTGGTCGTGAGGTCGACCCAGATGTTGCCAGCCGACAATTCGCTCAACACTCCACCGTCAACCATCACAGCTTGAACGTGGTCAGGCCTCGGCAGCGAGGTCATCAGCAGATCGGCATGCCGTGCACATTCGTTCGCATCAGCCGCCGCCGTACACCCGCCAGAGACTGCTTTTTCAAGGGCGTCAGCGTTGATGTCAAAAGCCATGACGTCGTACCCAGCAGCCACCAGACGGGTAGCCATCGGGCCACCCATGTTCCCCAGCCCTACAAAACCAATCTTGTCCACAGTTCCCCTATTTCGTGGGGTCAGACCCCGCTACCCAAGTGGGGTCAGACCCGATTCCGAACGATACGAGTGGTTTGACGAATGGTCAATCCAATGATTTATTGATCTATCCATGCATTTTTTTAATGGATCTGCCTAATGGGGTCAGACCCCTCTGACGTGCCTGAAGGCGCCGAGTGGCCGCCGAGCTACATGTTCGAGCCCGGCGTCGACCCCAACGCGTTCATTGTCGATGGTGTTCGAGGGGGCAAGAAACCAAGGAAAACAAAGGGCAAACGAAGGGCAAAGCGGAAGCCTGTGCACCGCACAACCTCTGCCTCATCGAAGGCCTCCACCGCAAAGAACCCGCCAGTGGGGTCTGACCCCGTGCGGAGCACAACGGGGTCTGACCCCATTCGTAGGGCGGGGTCTGACCCCACTGATCGGAACTTGCGGTACTTCGTCGCCGCCGTGCGAGCCGGGTCGTTTACGCATGCGGCGAAACACCTCGGTGTGGGGCAGCCGGCAGTATCGGTTTCGATTCGAGCGCTGGAACGCCAGCACGGCCTTGAGCTGGTGCGCCGGTCACGGACTGGCATTACGACGACCGCAAAGGGCCAGTTGCTCTTCGACGCCATAGCACCGGCTTTCGATCACATCGACCTGGCGGTGAAATCGCTCCAGCGTTCCGACGCTGGAACGGTCAGCCTCTCCGTCTCGACCTCTCTTGCGAGTTGGTGGCTCCTCCCGCGATTACCCGATTTCAAGCGGACGCACCCTGAGGTTTCGCTTCGACTCGTGACCGCAGACTCCGATGCCGGGGTCGACGCAAACGCCTTTGATCTTTGGGTTCCGCTCGGACGGATCGACGATGCACGCCTGCAGAGCACCGACCTCTGCCGAGAGGCATTGCTTCCGGTCGCATCGCCCGAGCTTGCCGCATCGATCGGGTCTGACCCCAGTGCGTTGCTCACAGCGCCACTCCTTCATCTCGAAGAGCGGTACACGCCTCGGTTCGATTGGAAGCAGTGGTTCACCGCCAACGGAATCGACACACCAGGGTCATTGCCCGGCGACCGGTCGACGGACTACTCGCTTGTCGTTCAGGCCGCGCTCGACGGACAAGGCGTGGCGCTCGGCTGGGAACACATTGTTCGCGACCTTGTCGACGATGGCCGTTTGGTCTCGCTCGGGGAGCCGATCGTGACGCAAAGCCCGTTTGTCGTCCTGAATCCGGCGAACCGACCACTTTCGCCCGACGCGCTCGCCCTTCGGACATGGCTCATTGATCAACTGGCGGTCTGACTCCGGGGTCTGACCCCATCGTCATTGTTAGCCGTCGCTGCGGCTGCGGATCGCTTCGAGGATCGGCACTCGGGTACCGACCTTGAGAAGCGAAGTTCGATAGATCGCGCCCGCAAAGCGAAGGACGAGCGGCACCGACACGGCCAAAACAAGTAGCGCCACCGCGATCTCCCACAGCGGTGGATCGGCCAGGGCCACTCGGAACGGAAGGACCATTGGCGAGGTGAACGGGACGAAGGAAGCGATTCGCAAAAGGATCGAATCTGGATTGCTGATCGAGGCAATAGCAATGCCGTAGCCAACAAACAGCGGAAGCATCACCGGAAGCTGCGCCGACTGAGCATCTTCTTGTCGAGAGACGGTCGAACCAACCGCAGCGAAGATGGCTGCATAGAAGCCGAATCCCAGGACGAACGTGATCAGCAGAATCGGCACCGCGTTCCACACCCCGTCTGGCACCTCGATTCCTTGCAGAAGCAACAGTGCCAACGCGACCCCAGACACGAGGATGGCCATCTGGAACAGCGCCAGTAGCCCAAGGCCAAGGATCTTTCCGGTCAGCAACGACCGGGCCGGGATGTGTGACAACAGCACCTCCACGACTCGGGACGACTTCTCCTCGACGACACCCATCGTCAGGAAGGATCCCCACGTCTGCAGGAGAACCAGCGTCGCGACCGTGGACACCATGGCAGCTGCAATCCGTACGCCTTGTTCGTCTTCGCTTCCGTCGAGCCGCTCCTCTTCCAACTCGACCGGTGCGAACAGTTCGGCGAGGTCGGTTGGGGCAAGCCCTTGATCGTTGGCCCGTTCGACAAACTCGGACTGGGTGACAGTAGTGCGCACATACGCATCGAGCGAGGGCCACGAAAAGCCCTCCCAAATGACGGTGGAGCCGTCGAAGGCAACATCGATTGAGCCGTCGTCAAACGCAGCCTGAGCATTGTCGATGGTGATGATCTCGGCATCGAACTGTTCGTTCGGCACGGCGAACGCGTCGGCGTACTCGACTCCCTCGCCGATCAGTCCGATCGTGACTTCTTCGGCCGCCTCATCGTCGCCGCCCGTGATCGTCGAGATTGCGACGGCGGCGGCGATGACACCGAGGAACAGAATCGCCGTCAAAACCTTGAACGACGTGGTTCGGGCGCGGGTGACGATTTCGCGCTTTGCGATGGTCCAGATCATTCCGACACCTCGGCAGTCTCGACCTCGGCGCTTGTAATCGTGTCGGCAAAGATGTCGGCCAGTGACGGCGGCTCGACCGACAGCATCGATACTTCACCAGCAGCGACGGCATGTCCGATCTGCTCGCTCATGTCGGACTGCGCCGGGAGTTCAACAACCGCAGAGGTTCCGGTGAACTCGATCACCGTGCCATCGATTGGCCGCCAGTGGCCGACGTCTTCAGACCACGTGACTTCCATGCGACGCGTCGGGGCAGCAGCACGAAGATCGATCGGTCGTCCCGCGGCAACCTCGCGGCCCTCCGAGACGATAACCACACGGTCGCACATGCCTTCGACGACGTTGAGCTGGTGCGACGACAAGAGCACGCCGGCGCCGTCCGCCGCCCGTTCGCGAACGATCTCGCGCATGGTGTCGGCGGCGATTGGGTCGAGCCCAGCGAACGGTTCATCCAGCACGAGCAATTCAGGGTCGTGCACGAGCGACACCGCCAGCTGGACCCGCTGCTGGTTGCCGCCGGACAGCTCCTGCACCAGATCATCACGACGCTCCTCCAGCCCGAGCCGTTCGATCCAGTAGCTCGCTCGCTCGCTGGCGACGGCCGACTCGAGCCCGGCTAGGCGTCCGAAGTAAGTGACCTGCTCGTGCACTTTCATCCGGGCGTACAGCCCTCGTTCTTGAGGCATGTAACCAATGCGGTTGCGCACCTCTGCGTCGACTGGCGTGCCGTTCCACGTGATCTCGCCCGTATCGGGTTGCAAGATGCCGAGGATCATCCGCATCGTCGTCGTCTTCCCTGCGCCATTCGCGCCGAGAAACCCGATGAGCTCGCCCGGAGGCACGTGTAGATCGACACCATCAACGGCGCGCAGATCGCCGAAGCTCCGCTTCAGATCTGTTACAGCGAGCCCACCTGCCATGCGGCGACTGTAGCCAGAGGAGCTAACCAACGAGCAATCGTCCTAGCCCAACGACCGAGATCGCAAGCAACAAGACCAGAGTGTTCTTGCGGAATGACTCCACCGATGCTCCTAAGAACACGCGAGACCCGACCAGCACACCAACAGCCATGACCGGGACCGACAAGACCACTCGCCACGCGTAGATCTGGTCGAGTTCGCCACGGGCCAGCAGCAGTCCGAGTACGACGATGTCGCTGACGAAGAAGTACGCGACCAAGGTGCCACGTAGGTCGGCGGGGGCGATCGACAGGGCGGTCATCGCCAAGACGAGCACGAGGCCTGACATGGCGGTAGCTCCGTTGACCACCCCGGCCACGACGCCGATACCGAAGAGGACAAGCGGAGTGGCAGCGACCTTCGTCGTTGTGCCCCCGACCAGCAGAGCGATCGACAGCACACTCAATGTCACGAAGGTGACGATGCGCAATGGGTCGGCATCGACCGTCGTCAACAACAAGACGCCGAACGGGTTTCCGACAACCGCCGCAGCAACCAGGATCCACAGCATTCGCCAGTCGATGTCGTCCCACACGCTTCGTCCTTGCACGACGCTGGCGAGGACTTCCATGCCGATCGCCAACGAGACGGCTTCGACCGGGTCGACCACGAACGCAAGGCCGGCGACAAGAACGGCCGAAAATCCAAAGCCCGAGTAGCCGCGCACGACCGACGCAACGAACATGACCACTGCTCCGACGAGGAGTTCGAATACCCCAAGTTCGAGCAGATCCACGGTTACCTAGTCGACTGGCTGGAGCGAACGGAGTGTCCCGGCAAGAAACTCAGACGTCTGACGCCAGGCAACAACCTCCGCCTCAGCGTCGTAGCCCGGCAGTCCCGATTCGGCGAAGCCGTCAGATGTTCCATCGTGGTGCTCGAAGCGGAAATCAACCCCGGCCATCTGCAAGCTGAGCCCGAGGTCGGCGACTTCGAGGTCGCTCACCATCGAGTCGGTGCTCGACCAATGACTCAGGAACGACGCTTTAGCTCCGTCCATCGGAATCGACTGTGACCCGTAGTAGGTCACGACCGCGCCGATTTCGTCGGTAAGTCGAGCCGACAACCACAGCGCCCATGACGCCCCCGATCCGTACCCGAGGACACCGATGGGAGCACTTGGGTTTCGCTGTGCCCGACGCAAGATCCCGAGGCTCGACTGAGTGAGCGATGCGTTGACGTTGACGTCAGCTTCAGCGAGCGCGGTCATTGCGGTGTCTTCGTCTTCGAAGACTTCACCTGCAGCGAGGTCGGGCGCCAGCACGGTGAAACCGAGGTCGGCGAGACGGTTCGCCGTGTCTTTCGTCTGCCGGTTCAATCCCCAAAACGAGTGGAGCAATAAGACCCCGGGTCCGGGGCCGTCGTCGGGTGAGATGAAGTACCCCTGGCCTGCTGAGCTCATTGGTTATGACCCGAGGATGACGGCTTGGGCCACATAGGTGGTAGTGCCATCGAAGGTGAGCTGCGGGGATCCGTACAAGACGTAACCATCGTCGAGAAGCGCCGAGACCCGCTCGCAAAAGGCTGCGGTATCGGGGCCGGTTATGAGGCGATAGCGAAGCTTGCCCGAGGAGGTGTCGTCTTTCACTGAATCAGCATCCACGAGTTACACGGTATCGGGCCTCGACCGTAGACTCGTCGTCATGTCATATGCCGGAGACCTCACCCCGACCGAAGCGCATGAACTTCTCAACGCCAGCGAGAACGCCGTCCTTGTCGACTGTCGCACGCAAGCCGAATGGACCTTCGTTGGCGTACCAACCATGCCCGATGCCCGGTTTGTCGAGTGGACTCGTTACCCCGACGGCTCGTCAAACGAGAACTTCATTAGCGATGTTGCAGGCGGCCTGACCCCAGACCAGCCAATCGTCGTCATCTGTCGCACCGGTGGGCGTTCAGAAGCAGCCGCCCACGCGCTGACCGATGCTGGGTTCGCCGAGGTCTACAACGTGACTGACGGCTTCGAAGGCCACCCCGACGCCGATGGTCACCGCTCGGGCGGTTGGAAGGGCGCCGGACTGCCATGGCACCAGGGCTAACCAACGACCCGGGCCGATTTGACGATGCTGCTGAGGCGACTCGACTCGTCCGCGGCGGGCTGACGCGCACCGGTTTCGAAGAGACGGCCGAAGCCATCTTTCCGACCTCGGGCTATGTCTATGCATCGGCTGCTGAGGCTGAAGCGGCGTTCGCCGGGGACACGAAGCGCTTCATCTATTCGCGCTACGGCAACCCCACGGTGGCCATGTTCGAAGAACGCCTCCGCCTCCTCGAGGGTGCCGAAGCTTGCATGGCAACGGCGAGCGGCATGGCCGCGGTCTTTGCCTCGATGGCGTCGTACCTTGCGTGCGGCGACCGGGTGGTCGCTTCTCGGGCGCTCTTTGGATCGTGCAGCGTCATCCTGACCGAGATCCTTCCCCGCCTGGGCGTCGAAACCGAGCTCGTCGACGGCACCAACCTCGACCAATGGGCGGAGGCGCTGAAGACACCAGCCAACGCGGTCTTCCTCGAATCACCCTCGAACCCCGGATTGCAGATCGTCGATGTCGCGGCGGTCGCCGCAATGGCACACGAGGTCGACGCTCTCGTCATCATCGACAATGTCTTTGCAACACCGGTGCTGCAAAGACCACTCGAGCTCGGCGCCGATGTTGTTGTCTATTCGGCGACGAAGCACATCGATGGTCAGGGCCGTGTGCTCGGCGGGGCCGTGCTCGGCACGCAGAAGTACGTCGACGACCACCTGATGCCGTTCCTTCGCCACACGGGCCCGTCGATGAGCCCGTTCAATGCGTGGACGCTCGTCAAAGGCATGGAGACCTTGCGTCTTCGCGTCGACGCCTCGTGTGCGTCTGCATCTCTGCTCGCTTCGAAACTGGACGGCCACACCAAGCTCTCGGCAATGCACTATCCCGGGCATGCCTCACACCCACAACACGACTTGGCGATGTCGCAGATGAGCAAGGGAGGCACTGTCCTGGCTGTCGACATCGACGGCGACAAGGACGCCACCTTCCGGTTCCTCGACGGCCTGCGGCTCTTTGACATCTCCAACAACTTGGGCGACTCGAAGAGTTTGGCGACGCACCCAGCCACCACGACCCACCGTCGACTGGGCGTCGATGGCCGTGAAGCGGTCGGCATCGGCGAGTCGATGGTTCGCTTGTCGATCGGCCTCGAAGACGGCGAAGAACTGCTTGCCGACGTCCTGGCGGCACTCGACGAGGTCTAGTAGCTATCCTGGCGGCATGGCTTCCAGTAAAGAACTCTCACAAGAGACCTTCGATCGCCTGCAGGCCGAGCACACCGATCTGACCACCCGTGGTCGAATCGATATTGCTCGAAAGATCGAAACTGCACGTGAATTGGGCGACCTCTCCGAGAATGGCGACTATCACGCCGCCAAAGAGGAGCAGGGCAAAATGGAGGGACGGATCATGTTCCTTGCCAAGACGCTCGAAGAAGCCACGATCGTCGAGGCAACCAACGACGGCACCGTCCAAACCGGAACGGTCGTCGAGCTTCGCTACGAAGGCGACGACGACACTGAGAAATACTTGTACGGCTCGATTGAGGAGCGCCAGGAAGGGATGGAGAACCTCTCGCCTGGCTCGCCGCTCGGAGTTGCGCTACTTGGCGCGACGGCCGGCGACACTGTCTCGTTCGAAACACCGGCAGGCGGCACCCTGTCGGTAGAGGTGGTTAGCGTCGGGTGAACCCGCAGGTGTTGCCGCGCGATGTGCTCCCCGAAGCACACGAGGTAACACTGACGCGCGGTTCAACACCTGTCTGGGACACCGGCCCCCACGCGAGCAGCCTTCCACCGCTCGTGCTGCTGCACGGGTGGAACATCGACGCTCCCACGAACTTTGGTTACGCGGTTCCGGCGCTCGCCGAAGACCGTCGAGTCATCATGTTCGACCACCATGGTCATGGCCACGGCCCCCGCTCGACCGATCGATTCACCCTCGCTGCAGCTGCTGATGATGTCATCGAGATGCTCGATGTTCTCGGCCTCTCGTCGGCCGTGATGGCCGGATATTCGATGGGCGGCGCAATCGCTCAGCTGGTGGCCCACCGGCATCCCGATCGATGCGAGGGACTGCTGTTGATGGCAACCGCCGGCGTCTTTGCTGAGCACCGGCGCGAGCGGGTGGTGTTTGCCGCGTGTGCTGCTGGAGCACGGGCGATGCGCGTGCTCCCCGACCGAGCACGGGAGCGCGCGTTCGATCGGTTGGCCGTCGCCGGCTGCCGCAGCTATCCCGATTGGATCCTCGACACAGTTCGTATCGCTAACCCGGTGAGCTTGCTCGAGGCGGGTGCTGACCTCGGCCGATTCAACTCGTCGTCGTGGATTGGCAACCTTCGGACACCCACAGCCGTGATGATCACCGCGCACGACACCGTCGTGGCACCACGACGTCAGATCTGCCTGGCGGCCGATGTAGAAGCGATCCATGTCGAAACCGTTGGCGCTGATCATGACCTGCCCATTCGCAACGACCCGCGGTTCGCCGGGGCAGTGCAGCGTTCGATCGCTGCACTCGACGGAGTAGCGAACCGAAACAACCATCTCGTCGACGCTGCTCACTAACCTACGTTTGTGATGCGCCAGCCTTCCCTAGCCGAACGGCTATCGCTCTCATCGACCGTCCTTGCTGTTCTTGCAGTCGGGTGCTTGCTGTTGTCCGCCTGCGCAACGCGAGAAGGCGATCAAATTGGATCTCCGATCTTCAACGGCACCACACCTGACGGGATCACCGTAGAGCCTCCCCGCACCACGCTCCCCGCCCCCGAGATCGACGCCATCCGGGTTCCACTCGACTCGTTCTCGATCCAGGGCGCTGTCGATCAGGCAAGTCCTGGCGATCTCATCCTTATCGACCCTGGCGTGTACACCGAACAGGTCGTCGTGACGACGCCTGACGTCGTCATTCGGGGCCGGGACCGGAACACCGTGTTCATCGATGGAATCCATGGGCTTGAAACCGGTGTGATCGTTGAGGCCGACGGCGTTGCGATCGAGAACCTAACGGTGCGCAATTACCTTGGCGATGGCATTTCTGTCGGGACCGAAGGGCTTGCTGCGGTGAATCGTTTCCGGGCGCTCCACATCACGACATCAAATACGGGCAGGAACGGCATTGCACTGCGCAACGTCACCAATGCCGAAGTTCGACAGGGATGGCATTCCGGCCACGGAGGTTCTGGTGTGCTCGTCACCGGCTGCACCCAATGCGCCACGCTGATCACCGCCACGCTCGCCGAGTATTCGGCCAAGGGTTTCAACGTGGTCGGAGCAATGGAGGGCGTGTCGATCTTCTCGTCGACGAGCCGCAACAACCGCGTCGGCATCCTGGTTGAGGACGGGCCGCTCCAGCCGACAAGTGGCGCAACGATTGCAGCCAACGTCGTACTTAACAACGGGTTCACATCAACCCCCAACAACGATCCCGCCGTCGATCGCGGCTTCGGCGTTGGCATTCAAGTCGGCGGAAGCGTGAGTACCGGCGTCATCGCCAATCGAGTGTCGGGCAACACGCGCGCGGGCATTGTGTTGGGCCCAACCACTGCCGGGACGACCGGCGACCCGATCGCTCCCCGCGTTGAGCGAAACGCTGTTGACGGTCACATCGAATCGGACATCGTGCTTGCGTTCGAGGACGAGATCATCGACCCAAGCACCTGCATCACGAACAACGGCGAAGCTACGATCGGCCCGCCTGGAGCTGCCGAGGCTGCCGCATGTGGCGACGCAAACACTCGACCGCCGTTGTTTGCCTGGACCGGTGAAACTCAGCCAACTATCGACTACGTAAACGGTCCCGTACCGCCGGGAATCGACGGGATGATCGACGCCGATGCGGCGCCGGCAGCGCCTGCGAGCGAGGTCGTCTTGCCTGACACTTCGGCGTCATCACCACCAGCTGGCTGATCCGCTACGAGGTCTCTGATTCTGGACTTGCTGAATCGTTGCTTGCTGATTCGGTGCTCTCTGATTCGGCGCTCTCCGGCGCAGAGGTTGCTCCGTCCGTAGATCGCTTCGCTGCCGGGCCTTCGAGCTTGAGCATCAGGAGCAAGACGACGAGCAAGGTGATCGAGGCAACGATCCACCACCACCGATGGCGAGCTGGCGGTTCTGTCGTCCATACAACTCGAAGCTCTTCGGGAAGGTCATTGTCGATTTGCCATACAACAACCCGGCCTTGAATCCGATCGGCGTTGTGCTCTTCGACAAGATCAGGCACACGAATCCGAAACTGTGCTGGATCCCATCTGGTGCGGCCCAGAGCTTCCATCACGACCGGATCGGTCGAGTCTTGGAGTCGAGAAAACGCCGTGTTGTTGGTTCGGAAGATCACTTCGGTCCGCTGCTCGTCGAGCACCCGCACTTCACCACCGCTCACGAGCAGCGTCGAAAGCTCTTCGGGCTGACCAGACCATCGGGCTTGGAGTTCGCGTCGATCTTGTTCGCCTTCGCCTACGACCGCCACCCGGTTCGGATCGAAATCGAGATCAAGCGGAAGCTCGCCAAAGTCTCCGGTGCGAATCGCCGTGTCGATCTGCGGGCACGGGTCGTCCCCCCAGATGGCGACCTGCAGCTCGTCGTTGCATACAACCGTGGCGAGTGCTCCAAACTCGATCGACCCGTCAGGCTGAACCCGAGCTTCTTCGATGTAACTGTCGCAGGCCGTCAACATGATTGCGGCTAACACCAAGAGGATCACTCGCTGCATCCCCGGAGTGTTCCACGACTCGCACGGAAATGTCGGGTCTGGTGACGCTTCTCACTCGCCCCAGTCGCCGGCGCCCTGGTTTTTCTGAGCATGGTGCACGGTATGCGTGGATCAGTCTCAGAAAAACGGTGAGGCGTTACTGGGATACCCGGGCGAGGATTTCGGCCACGGCGTAGGCCCGGCGCATGCCCCATTGGCTCTCGGGCACATCGAGAATCGTCCAGCCGAGCTCGTGGAGTTCGATCCGCCTCGTGATCTGCTGTGCTGTTCCCGCCGGGTCGATGCGAGCATCAACGCCGATGGCAGACGCACCATCACCGACGACAAGATCGAGCTGATGACGCCCAACCTGGTAGCCAATGCGCACGGTTGCACCACCCACCCGAAGGTCGTCAGCGAGCAGGTTCACCCATGGGTCGTCGATGGCCACATCGGGCGGCGGGACCGGAGGAACGGTCGCAGCCCGAAGGTAGTCGCCCATGAGCCCAGCCGGCGGCGTAGCGAACGACGTCAACACGATGTTCTCTGCCCGAGCTCGGGTGATCATGACGTTGAAGACGTTGGGGTCGTTGACGAACATCAGCGCAGCACGACTTGACGATTCAGCGACAGCCAACGAGACGATCATCGTGTCGCGTTCGCCGCCCTGGAACGCATCGACTGTGCCGACCTGCAGACCGAGCGAGAGCAGCGCTTCCGGAGCGTATGCCTCGGTCAGCTTCTGGGTAATCGCTTCGGCCTGAGCAGGGAACGGGGTGATGATGCCGAGCGTGCCGAGTGCTTCCCCATCACGAACACGTTCGATTCGCCGGCCCACTTCCATCACAACAGCGGCGAGCTCGGCATGATTCACACCCTTGCGGTCCTGCTCGCCGGGGATCGTGATCTCGGTGATCGCATCGATACCTTCGTTCTTCGGATGGCGAGTCGCAACGTCGACTTGGCCGCCATAGAACCGTCTGGCGGGGAAGTCGATGATGTGCAGTCGGCTTCGATAGTGCGTGCGCAGCGTGATCGGAGGCGAGATCGCGGCGGCTGCATCAAAAACGGAGTTGACCCGAATGTCGAACCGTGAGCGGGTTGGGCCGTCGAGGTGATAGCGGTCGGCGACGACATCGATGTCGGCACCGGTTGAGTCATGAGAGTTGTAGCGAGTCTGTTTTGGGTCGCCGACAACCACTGCGAACTTCGCTCTACCGAGCGCCGACGTCGCGTTAGGGATCTCGATCTGCGAGGCCTCGTCGAGAATCACCAGATCGAACAGGCCGGGCGTCGATGGCAGGAACTCATCGATTTGATCAAGCGTGCCAAGCCAGATCGGTTCGGCGCTCAGCACTTGAGTCGCGTCGAGTCGACCGAGAATCTCCCGACGCGTCGCCGCCGTGCTGCGCAATGCCTGGGTCAACAAGTGCATCTGTTCCCGGTTCGAACCTCGGACTCGGTTCTCGACCATCGTGGCGGCTGACTGACCAATGACCTCCCGGGCGTTGCACAGCAGATCGACCACCGGGCCGAGAAGTTCGCCAGGAGGTTGGCGGTCATCGATGATGACGCTGCTTTCACGCAGCACCGCCATCTCAAGAGCAACGAGCGCTGTCTCGAGTTGGCCGTCGGCCGGTTGGCATAGTTCCAAGAAGGCGCTCACTGCGTGACGGCGTCGAAGTGGATTCCACGCATCGAGTTCGTTGCGAAGCTCGAGTGCTTTTGAGCGGTTCTCTTCGGTTGCCAACCCTGGAGCACGTCGGGTGATCTCGTTGAGCGTGTCGGCGGCTGGGTCGGGGAACCAGCTATCGAACTGCCTGAACGCTTGGCTGTAGGCGTTGTTCAGCTCCTCCATCGCAAAGCGTACGGCCAGATCGCCCGGCACTTCGTCGCCTGCGGTCGGCGCCGGAAACTGATCGACAAGGCACCGTTCAAGCCGCTCAGCCATATCGCTCGCCGATTGCCCGATGCCGAAGACGACCGGGTCGGGCCCAGGCATGTCGTCAAAGAACTCACGTAACACGTCGAGGGCACGGTGTGTCTTCGTTGCTAGCAGGACTGTTCGGTTCAGCCGAACAGCATCGAGCGCCAAGGCAGCGAGGGTTCGGCTCTTGCCCGTGCCCGGCGCGCCGGTCACGGTGATCATGCGAGTTGTTCGCGCCGCCTTCACGATGAGCTCTTGTTCGGCGTCGAGGCCAAGGACCGTCATCGGCAGCGGACCATCGTCGTGATCGACGGTGGTATGGATCGGGCGAAGGTCGGGGCGGATCAAGGTGGCAAGTGCCGTGTTCGACGTCGCTGCCGCATCGGCCCATTCGCGGATCGCGTCGGTCGTGGTGCTCGGACCATCGTCATTGTCGAGGAAAACGCCATAGCCCGGGACGATCGACAGGCCGGGCTGGCCCGCACGGTCGAACGGGTGGGTCGTAGCGACATCGACGTCGTCGATCTCGATGTTCAGCAGACGAAGCGCTCGGTCGATCCACTCCATTGTTCGTGCGTGAAGCTCGGTCCCCGGGTCGATGTAGGTGGTCGGCGCAACTAGGGGTGCCGAGCCGAGCAGCTCATGACGATCGCCGATCCGGCTGATCTTCGATGTGACCTCAAGGTCACCGGCCGGAGTCGCCAAGAGATCTTGTGTACCGGAGCCAGCGGCGTACTGCAGGTTGATCCGACGGGTCAGCAGCGGGAAGCACACCGTTAGCGGTTCTTCATCGTCGTCGAGCACGACCGAACCGGCGACGAACAGATGGCCGAGACGCAGTTGACTATCGCCTGGCGTCAGGCTGTCGGCGAGCTTCAAGGCTTCGAGGTCGCCATCGGAGCTCAACCGAAGGCCCCGAACCGTTGTCGCGCCGCGGGTGATGTCCGAGCTCAGAAGGCGCAACCCTTCAGCCCCCAACCACGAGAGATCGGCACGCGCAGTGACGACCGATCCGAGCACGACGGGCTCGGGTGGAAGGAGTTCGCTGAGAAAACGAATGGTGTTCGGTATTGACGCCACCGATTCGTGTTGCACCATCTCCTCCTTTTCGGCAGAACGCCGCAAAACATTCGCCATCGGTACACTGCTGGCTGGTTGTGAACCGAAGTCCGGTGAGATCCCGGCACTGTCCCGCAACGGTGATGTTTCACTATGAAACGAGTCCGGTCGAGTTCACCGCCACAAACACACAACGAGACCCTCGAGGAAGGGGCTGGTCGTCACGGAACTCCTGTGCGATCGGCAAGGAGAAAACCATGACTTTTCGCAAGCTGCTCGCACTACTAGCAGCACTCACGATGTTCGCCACTGCGTGCGGTAGTACCGACGCGGCCGATGTTGTCGACTCAGCATCGGAGGCCGTCACCGACGCGGTTGACGAGGCCGGAGACGCTATGGCCGACGAGGAGGAGGCCATGGAAGAAGGGGCCATGGAAGAAGAGGCCGACCACAGCGAAGACGCTATGGAAGAAGAATCCAGGGAAGAAGATGCGATGGAGGAAGAGGCCATGGCTGAAGAAGACGCCATGGAAGAAGAGCTTGCGAACATGAAGATCGTGTCGCTCTCTCCAACCTCAACCGAGATGCTCTTCGCCGTCGGCGCTGGCGACAAGGTCATTGCCGTCGACGCCTTCTCGAACTACCCACCAGAAGCTCCGATCACCGACCTCTCTGGCTTCGAGCCAAACGTCGAGGCCATTGCTGGCTACGAGCCAACCATTGTGTTCTCGCAGTCACCAATTGAAGGTCTTGAAGACCTCGGAATCGAGAACATGGTGCTTCCAGCAGCGGTCAGCTTCGATGACGTCTACACCCAGATCGAACAGGTCGGGGCCAAGACCGGCAACGTTGCTGCAGCAGCCGAGCTCGTTGCAAACATGCAGGGCGATATCAAGGACGTTCTGGCAGCGCTGCCCGAGCGAGAGACTGCCCTCACCTACTACCACGAGCTCGATCCGACCCTCTTCTCGGTTACCTCGACCACGTTTGTTGGTGAGGTCTACAAGCTTCTCGGGCTCGAGAACGCTGCCGACCCAGCGGACCCAGAGGGCGAATCGTTCGGCTACCCACAGCTCAGCGAGGAGTACCTCGTGACCGCCGACCCGGACATCATCTTCCTCGCCGACACCAAGTGCTGCGAGCAGACCGCCGAAACCGTTGCTGCACGCCCGGGCTGGGATCAGCTGAGCGCCGTGAAGAATGGCAACGTCATCGAGCTCGACGATGACACCGCTAGCCGCTGGGGACCTCGTTTGGTCGAGTTCATCCAGACCGCTGGTGCAGCTGTCGCCGCTATCGAAGCCGTACCAGCGAGCTAGTCACGACGCTGTAGCCACTAGGCCACCATGAATGTCCGCCCCGCCGCCGCCAGGTTGTCCTGGTTGGTCGGCGCGGCGGCATTCGTGCTTTTGGCCACGGTGATGAGCGTCTCGATCGGCCCAACCTCGATCTCGCCCCGAGGGGTTCTGCTCGAGACGGTCGACGCGATACTGCCCGGCGACTTCGACTCTGGATTGACCGAACGCGAGGTCAGTATCGTGCGGGTGCTTCGCTTGCCCCGGGTGGTGCTTGGCCTTCTTGTAGGAGCGGCTCTCGCCACATCGGGAGCGACGTTCCAAGGCGTGTTTCGTAACCCGCTCGCCGACCCGTACCTCCTGGGTGTGGCGTCGGGTGGAGGCCTCGGTGCGACGATCGCCTTCGTCTACGACCTTGGCGACGGGCGCGGCTTTCTCGACATGGTTCAGGTACTTGCTTTCGTTGGCGCACTGACCGCCGTTGGCATGACGTGGGCGATGGGTGTCCTCGGCGACCGAACTCGCGCCGCCACATCGCTCATCCTCGCAGGTGTTGCCGTCGCCAGCTTCTTCACCGCCATCCAGACCTTCCTTCAGCAAGCCTTCACCGAAGATATCCGCGAGGTCTACACCTGGTTCCTTGGCGGCCTCTCGACCTCCGGATGGGCCGAGGTGTCCCAGCTTCTCCCCTTCGCCATCATCTGCATTGTGCTCCTTGTGGCATCGAGCCGAACGCTCGACGTCCTTGCTGTGGGCGATGAAGAAGCCACAATGCTTGGCATGTCGGTCGGGCGCACCCGGGTGGCCCTTGCGGTGCTCGCCTCATTGCTCACCGCCGCCGCGGTGGCGGTCAGCGGGTTGATCGCGTTTGTCGGCCTTATCGTCCCGCACGCAGTTCGCTTGGTCTTTGGGTCGAGCTATCGGGTGATCGTGCCGCTGTCGGTCGCGGTTGGTGCAGGCTTCCTCACCTTGTGCGATCTGTTTGCCCGCACCGCACTGACGCCAGCTGAACTCCCGATCGGTGTGGTGACCGCGTTCTTCGGAGCGCCGTTCTTCATCGTGATCTTGAGGACGGCGAACAAATGACCGTCACCGTTCGCAACATCGGGGTCGCCATAAAGGACGTCACCCTCCTCAACGATGTGTCGCTGCAGGTGTCGCCCGGTGAGTGGGTGTCGATCATCGGACCCAACGGGGCCGGAAAGTCGACCTTGCTACGAGTGCTCGCTGGTGTGCTCGACCACGCAGGCAGCGTCGAAATCAACGGCATCGACATCGGCGGGCTCTCGCCGCGAGAACGCTCCAAGCTTGTCTCTTGGGTTCCGCAGAGCCCAACGATTCCCCAGGGCGTCAGCGTGCTCGACTACGTCCTTCTCGGCCGTACCCCGCACCTTCATCCTCTCGCGGCACCGAAACAGAGCGACGTCGGCATCGCCGAACAGATGCTCGAAACCCTCGACCTCGTCGACTTCGCCGGACGGCGGGTCGACACCTTGTCCGGTGGCGAGCTCCAGCGGGTGGCGATTGGGCGAGCCCTCGTGCAAGAAGCGCCGATCGTGTTGCTCGACGAACCAACGTCGGCACTCGACCTCGGCCATCAACAAGATGTACTGATGCTGCTCGACGAGCTCCGCAAGGACGGCGACCGAACGATCATCTCGACGATGCACGACCTGACCTTGGCCGGACACTTCGCTGACCGACTGCTCCTGCTGTCACAAGGCGAAGTGGCCGCAGTTGGTCCGGCAGCGAACGTCCTCACTGAGGCACATGTTGCCGAACACTATGGCGCCAAGGTCCTCATCCGAAACGTGCAGGGCACCGTCGTCGTGTCGCCACGAATCGCAACGCCTTCATCTTTTGAACTTCCCGAACACTTCAACCAGTCCGATCTCGACATCGAAGCATCGGCTCCGTCCAACACACCATCAACGATCTCTACAGAGGAACTAGTCATGAGCGAAAACAGCACCGAACCACTCACCGAGAACCCAGCGCAAGACAAGAGTGGGCGAGCCAAGTCGCTGGTCCTCGTGAACACCGGCGATGGCAAGGGCAAGTCGAGCGCGGCGTTCGGCGTCATGGTCCGTGGCGTCGCCCGCGACTGGAACGTTGCCGTTGTGCAGTTCGTGAAGTCGGGCAAGTGGAACGTCGGCGAAGAGAAGGTCGGACGCCAGCTCGGGGTCAACTGGTTCAACGAGGGTGACGGGTTCACGTGGAACTCAGAAGACCTCGAGAACGACAAAGCGATCGCACAAAAGGGATGGGACACCGCACGCGATCTCATCATGGCTGGCGACCACGAACTGGTGATCCTTGACGAGCTCACCTACCTGATCAACTGGGGCTGGATCGAGGCCGACCCGGTGTACGAGACCATCACCAACCGGCCTGAGCACGTCAACATCGTCGTCACTGGTCGCGATGCTCCAGCCGAACTCATCGACGTTGCCGACACCGTCAGCGAGGTGGTGAAGGTGAAGCACGCCTTTGATGTTGGCATTCTGGCGAAGAAGGGGATCGACTACTAGCCATGAAGCTTGGTCGTGGTTGCACGTTGTTACTCGGTGGCGCTCGGAGCGGAAAGAGCGACCTTGCGGTCAAGCTTGGCCAGGCGTGGTCGGGCGACGTCATCCTTGCGGCCACCGCAGAAGCGGGCGACGACGACATGGCGGCACGTATTGCCCGCCATCAGGCCGAGCGTCCAAGCGACTGGGGGCTGATCGAGGCACCGTTGCTCAGCGCCCAGGAGGTTGTCGCCGTCGATCCAGGAGCGCTTCTGATCATCGACTGCATCACCTTGCTCGTGTCGAACCTGCTGCACGCCGACAAGACCGAAGCGCAGATCGACGAACACGCGTCGATCCTCACGCATTCGCTGATCAGCCGACCCTCCCCCACGATCGTGATCTCGAATGAGGTTGGCCTCGGTGTACACCCAACGTCGGAGCTTGGCCGTCAGTACCGCGACGTGCTCGGCCGCTACAACCGACGTATCGCCGATCGAGCGCAGACGTCGCTCTTTGTCGCCGCTGGTCAAGTGATGGAGCTGCAGAACCTCGAGACCAACTGGTCGTAGCGGTTAGGTCGCTGGCTGCTTGCGGGCAAGGCCGCGCTGCCACACGTGCGTGATCCGGTCGGCGTGACCCCACACGCTCCTGTCGTCGAGCGGGTTGGCATCGAGCGCAATCACATCGGCGTCGTATCCAGCACGAAGCTGACCGGACTTGGGCGCTTGCGGGCCAAGTGTCTCGGGCCCGTTGGCCGTTGCTGCTTCGATCGCTTGAAGGTCGGTCATGCCCGCAGCGATGAGGTGTTCGATCTCGCGGGAGTTCTCGCCGTACATCTGGCCTGACACGAAGATGTCGCAGCCGGTGGCGATGCGCACACCCTTTTCGATGGCGATCGCCATGGCGTCCTTATGCGCAGCGCTAACCATCTTTCCCTTTTCCTGGGCGTACGGCTGAAGCATGTCGAGCTGACCCAACAGCGACTCGACAACGAAACGGGTCGGGACGAACATGGCCCCTTGATCGACCATGATGTCGGCGGCTTCCTCATCGAGCCAGCTGCCGTGCTCGATCGTGTGGCACCCGGCGCGCAAGGCCGCCATGATTCCGGCCTTTCCGTGACAATGAGCAGCCACGATCCGTTCGGCGCGGGCCGCTTCCTCGACGATCGCCGACAGCTCCTCATCGGAGAACTGCTGATGCTGAGGATGGTCGACCTCAGACATCACCCCGCCCGAGGCACACACCTTGATGAGGCGGGCGTTCTTGCGGAGGTTGATGCGAACGGCTTTCAAGACCTCGGGCACACCGTCGCACAAGATGCTGAAGCCGAATCGGCAACCAATGTCGTGGACCACCTCGAGTGGGAGCTCGTGGATATCGGCATGGCCACCAGTGGTCGACAGGATGCGGCCAGCCGCATACGTCCACGGCCCCCTAACTGAACCGTCCTCGATCGTCGGAGCGATCGACAGGCCCATGCCGCCAACTTCCCGAGCGCTGGTGATGCCGGCGTCGAGCATCAGCCCGATGTCGGCCACGCTACGAACAGCGCATGCGACTGGGTCAGACGAGCCGAGCGTTCCAAGGTTTGGGATCGGCATGCCCACAAAGTGCGAGTGACAATCCCATAGCCCGGGCATCACCGCTGGCACTTCGATCAGCTTGTCGTTGGCTTGGCGAGCGGGTGCGTTGGCGGTCGGCCCGGCGTAGTCGATCACGCCGTCGTGCATCACCACCGTGCCGTTCTCGATCGGCTCTCCACGACCTGGAATCAAAACGTTCGCGATGATGTGCTGCATGCGTCCCCCTCAGAACTGATAACTCAACGCTACTTCGCGCCCCCATAGGATCACATCACGCAGCGAACGGCCGATAGGTCGCGATCTGGAACCATGAAAGGTCCAACTATGTGGCACGCCCCTCGCCCACGCTTCTCGACTCGTACTGCGCTGCTCTGCGCCGCTCTTGCGTTCACGCTGCTGGCAACTGCATGCAGTGGTTCTGATTCGACGACCGCTTCGGAGTCCGACACACCCGCGGCAACGACGGCCGCCGACTCCTCCGACGTCAGCACCGAAGGCTCCGAGTCGTCCGATAGTGATGACGTGGGGGAAGGCGCTACCCCGACAAACGAAGCAGCGACCTCTGGGCTCGCTCCTGACACAGAATCCGACCCTGACGCCCCGGACGCCGAGCCCGACGAGACGATCGATGCCGACAGCGACGACGCGAATGACACGTCGAGCGAGAGTGGCGACACGACTGATGCACCCCAACCGGTCGAGCCAGATCCGATTGGTGGCGACCCCCGTGACGCACTCGCCCAGATCTTGCCGCTCTTCGGCATCACCGATACGGACGCAGCAATCGAATGCATCGAGCGCGAGGCTGAGAAGGACGGGATTCCGCTCGACAAGGTGACCGCCGGTGCCGGTAACGCCATGATGATCGCCGCAGTTCGATGCGACCCCAACGCGATGCGTGAAGGCTTTTCACAGTCGTTCGCCGAGATCGACACGAGCCAAATGGCCTCCACACCAGCGCAACTCGATTGTGGTCTCGAGACGCTCTTTGGATGGTTTCAAACCGTGCCGCTCACCGAGGCCGACGCAGTCTTTGAAGGTGACGCCCCACAAGAGGTCCTCGACCTCCTCGTCGACACGTGCGATATGAGCGAGTCGGACGCCGACTTCTTCCTGAACGACGCCTAAATCTCTAGGGCAAGTAGTGTGCCCCGAGTGGATTTGTTACTACGCGAAGAATTCGCCGCAGCCCCCCGAGCTGATGCCGATTCAGGCGCCGCTGTGCGAGCTCGAATCGATGACATCCTTCGCCCTGGTGGCGCTATGGCGCGCCTCGACGAAGTTGCTGTCTGGCTCGCGAGTTGGCAGCGGACACGGACTCCTAAGGTCACCAAACCAACAGCTGTGATCTTTGCTGCTGACCATGGGGTCGTTGCCGAAGGTGTAAGCGCGTACCCCGCCGAGGTCACTGGGGCCATGCTGGCCGCGTTCGAGGCCTCTAAGGCCAGCGTGTCTGCCCTTGCCGAGGTCGCAGGAGCCTCCGTGCTCGCCGTCGATGTTGGGGTCGGTCAGCCAACGAACAACCTTCGAGTCGAACCAGCGCTCAGCCCCGAGCGGTTCGCTGAGTGCTTCCAGATCGGCCGCTCAACGGTCGCCTCGCTCGATACCGACTTGCTGATCGTTGGCGAAATGGGCATCGGTAACACCACTGCAGCGGCCGCGGTCTCCGCCGCGATCCTCGGTACCGATGCAACCCCCTTCGTGGGGCGAGGCACCGGCGTGTCCGACGATTCGTTGAAGCTGAAGGCCGAAGTCGTCGCCGATGCCGTTGCGCGCATCTCCGACGTGACCGACCCGCTCGAGATAGTGCGAGAGGTCGGCGGCGCCGAGCTTGTCGCGATAGCCGGTGCCCTGTTCGAGGCCCGCATGCGATCGATCCCGGTGCTGCTCGACGGCTACATCGCCACGTCCCCAGCGCTCGTCCTCCATGCGATCGACCCCGAGCTCATCGCGAACTGCTGGGCCGGCCATGAGTCAGCCGAGCCCGGTCACCGTCTGGTTCTTGCTCACCTCGACCGACGTCCGCTACTCACGCTCGACATGCGACTTGGCGAAGCGTCGGGTGCAATGGCGGCGGTGCCGTTGGTGAAGATGGCCTGCGCCCTTGTCACGGACGTTCCGACATTCACCGAGTGGTTCGGACCAGATGCCTAGCTTTCTGCATTCGCTTTGGGTTGCCGTTGGCTTCCTCACGCGAATTCCCGTCGGCGACGTCACCCGGGGTGGCCGCTCCGAGGTCGACATGACCAAGGCCGTTCCATGGTTCCCGGTTGTCGGCATCGCCATTGGAGCGATCGTCGGCGGTACATACGTCTTGGCTGACGAGTTGCTCAACGTTCGAGTAGCAAGCCTGCTGGCGGTCGGCCTCGGGCTCTTGATCACCGGGGCCTTCCATCATGACGGCCTCGCCGATATCGCCGACGCTTTCGGTGGCGGGTGGACCGTCGAACGACGACTGGAGATTCTCAAAGACTCACGGCTCGGCACCTATGGAACTGCGGCGCTATGTGTTGCGATCGTTGGTGAAGTTCTTGCGATATCCGAGCTCAAAGGCGCGCCTGCCATCGGCGCGATCATCGTGGCCCACTCCCTGGGCCGGGCCATGGCACTCGCGGCGATGCTGCTAGCTCGAAGCGCCGGCGAGGGCATGGGATCCGACTACATGCAGCAGCTCTCGCCGCTCGCCGTCACCTCCGGAATTCTCGCTGGAATCGTCGCAACGTTCGTCTGGTCGCCGATCTTCGCGCTCGCAACGATCGGCGTAGCCGCCGTCCCAACGATCGCCATCGTTGCTTTGGCGAACCGAAAGATCGGCGGCATCAACGGCGACGTTCTCGGGGCGATCACCGTGGTCAGCGGCCTCGCCACCCTCATCATCAGCGGAGCGACCTGACCGCCTTCGCATCGAAAGCTGCGCTGCGGTAACTTCCTTCTACGTTCGGTGGGGGCCGAGCGTGTGGCTAAATCAAGGGGGATACCACCGTGAAAGTGGCGTTGACGATAAACGATTTTCTGGACCGGGCCGTTGCGGTCTATCCGGAGCGAGTGGCGATCGTCGACGAACCCGACCAACCCGCAACTCCAATGAAGACCATCACCTACGGCGAGCTCGGCGATATCCGCCGCCAGATGGGTGTCGCCATGGACAAGATGGGGATCGGCATGGGTGAGCGTGTGGCGATGGTGTCGCACAACTCGGCCCGTCTGCTCACCTCGTTCTACGGAGTAAGCGGGAACGGGCGAGTATTCGTGCCGATCAACTTCCGTTTGAGTGCCGATGAAGTGAAGTACATCGTCGAACACTGCGGCGCAACGGCGTTGCTGGTCGACCCCGAGCTCGCAGACGCGCTCGCCGACGTCGAGTGCGAACGCAAGTGGATCCTCGGTGAAGAGTCCGACGCCGCGTGGCTCGGTCACGAGGGCACGCCCGAGCCATGGGAACCCGACGAAGATGCAACCGCGTCGATTAACTACACCTCGGGCACGACCGCCCGCCCCAAGGGCGTCGAGCAAACCCACCGTGCCCGCTGGACAAACGCGGTCACCTTCGGCTGGCATGCGGCGGTTACCGACCGAGACGTCTACCTCCACACGCTCCCGATGTTCCATTGCGATGGTTGGGGCATGCTCTACACCGTGACCGGCATGGGCGTAAAGCACGTGGTGCTCCGCAAGGTCGATGGCGCCGAGATCCTCCGCCGAATCGACGAGCATGGGGTCACCCTTATGTGTGGCGCTCCAGCTGTGGTAGCCGCGGTACTCGACGCGGCCAAAGACTGGGACGGCGAGATCCCAGGGTCAGGAACGGTGCGAATCGTGGTTGCTGGTGCGCCACCGCCCACGGCGACGATCGAGCGAGTCGAAACCGAGCTGGGATGGGAGTTCATTCAGCTCTACGGACTGACTGAAACTGCACCGCTGCTCACCTTTAATCGCTGCCGTCCGGAGTGGGACGAGCTCACGCCAGCCGAGCGAGCCAAGAAGCTCAGTCGTCAGGGTGTCCCGACGATCGGCGTCGAGATGAAGGTGTCGCAATCGGGCGAATTCCTAGCTCGTAGCAACAACGTGTTGAAGAGTTATTGGGACAATCCTGACGCTAGTGCTCAGGCGTTGGAGGGCGGATGGTTCCACACCGGCGATGGTGGCGTCATGGACGACGAGGGCTACTACTCGATTCTCGATCGCAAGAAGGACGTCATCATCTCGGGCGGCGAGAATGTCAGCTCGATCGAGGTCGAGGACTGCGTGTTCAGCCATCCTGACGTGACCGAGGTTGCCGTAATTGGCGTGCCACACGAGAAGTGGGGCGAGACCGTCAAGGCGCTTGTCGTGCTCGGTGAGGGAGCAACGTCAACCGAGCAGGACATCATCGACTACTGCCGCGAGAAGATGGCCCACTACAAGTGCCCGACGTCGGTCGAGTTCCGCAACGAACTCGCCCGCACGGCCACTGGCAAGCTCCAGAAGTTCAAACTTCGCGAGCCCTACTGGGCCCACATGGACAAAGCCGTCAACTAACCACTCGACCACTCCATCCCGCTCAGCGGAACGCAAACGCCGTTTGGTGCCAGGTACAAAACACGCACCTCATTCCGCTCAGCGGAACGCGAACCCCATTTGGTGCCAGGTACAAAATGGCGGTTTGGTGCCAGGCACCGTTGCGCGCTTGTGAAGGGAGATCCTTAGGATTCACCCATGGAACTCCAGCAACTGACGTACGAGGTTGAGGACGGGATCGCGACGATCACGTTGAATCGACCGGACAAGCTGAACGCGTTTACGTCGCGCATGGTGCACGAGATGGTGACAGCGCTCGATGCTGTCGATGCAGATGACGACGTGCGCGCGGTCATCGTCACCGGTGCAGGGCGTGGATTCTGCGCTGGTGCCGACATGTCTGAGGGCGCTGAGACGTTCACAAAGACCAGCCAGCGCTACGAGAAAGCGCCACCCGGGAACGAAGCGAAGCGCAGTGACCACGCAGACGACGTGGGGACGTCGACCGGAAGTGTCGACAACAACAGAGCGAAGCGCGACGGTGGCGGCATTGTTTCGCTTCGATTGTTCAACTGCTTGAAGCCGGTGATTGGTGCGGTGAATGGTCCGGCAGTTGGCGTTGGCTCGACGATGTTGCTGCCGATGGACGTTCGCTTGTCGTCGACCGAAGCGAAGTTCGGGTTTGTCTTCACCCAACGCGGCATCGTGCCTGAAGCGGCATCGAGTTGGTTTTTGCCACGCGTGGTCGGCATCAGCCAGGCACTCGAGTGGAGCTTCAGCGGCAAAGTCTTCGACGCCGAGGAAGCACTCGCTGGTGGGCTCGTCAAGAGCCTGCATGCACCGGATGACTTGATGGCCGACGCTCGAGCGCTCGCCAAGTCGATGACGGAGAACACGTCTTCGGTATCGGTTGCCATGGCCCGCCAACAGCTGTGGCACATGCTTGGAGCGCCGCACCCAATGGAGGCCCATCAGGTTGAGTCTGCAGCTGTCCCCCAGCTCGGCGCGATGGCCGACGCTCAAGAAGGCGTGACCAGCTTCTTGGAGAAGCGGCCACCGGAGTTCACGCTCGGCCCGGCCAACGACATGCCACCGGTGTTTCCGTGGTTCGAGGAACCGGAGTTTCGTTCTCTCGACAAACCAGTCACCGATGACTGACTCAAGCAGCGACGACGGATCTCGACGGGAGTTCGAGGAACTAACAGTCACCACCTGGACGCTCGAGATGACAGATCCGAGCCAGCATGAACGCGGCCGCAAGCCCGATGTTGAGCCGGTCGTGATGGAGGCGTTGCACCCAGCGCCTGAGCTCTCAGAGTTTTTCTACAAGCTCGTCGGCGGACCTTGGCAATGGACCAGCCGCCTGAGCTGGACCAAACAACAATGGTTTGATTGGGCGAACAAGCCCGAACAGCACTTGCTGACGTGTTGGGTCGATGGTGTTCCGGCCGGATACGTCGAGTTTGAACAGCAGGGCACAAGCGTAGAGATCTGGTACTTCGGCCTCGTCGAAGAGTTCCACGGCAACGGGCTTGGAAGCTGGCTTCTGAGCTATGGCATCGACTTCGCCTGGTTGATCCCAGGAACCGAACGGGTCTGGCTTCACACCTGTTCGCACGACGGACCGGTTGCTCTTGCCAACTATCAGGCGCGAGGATTCGTCGTGACGGGAACTGAGGTCACGACCGAGCACGTCGCTCCGCCTCGCCCCCGCCTCCAGCACCCAACGACCTAGGAGGTCATCATGTGCCGCAACATCACCACGCTTCGAGGACTTGAACCGTCAGCAACCGACGAAGAGATTGAGGCCGGCGCCCGGCAGTATGTCCGCAAGATCACCGGTGTCCAGAAAACTTCTGCTGCGACCGAAGAGGCGTTCGAGAAAGCCGTGGCCATCATCGCTGCCGCGTCACGCGAGGTTCTTGCCGAGTTGCCGCCACGCAAGGTTCCGCCAAAGACGGTTCCTCCGCTACGGCGGCTCGCTACCCGTTAGTCGAGCGGCAACCGTACGTGCATCTGTGCGCCGCCTAGTGGCGAGTCCTGCACGCTGATCGTGCCGCCGTGGGCGTCGACGATCGCTTTTGCGATCGCAAGGCCGAGCCCGGTGCCACCCGTCGAGCGATTGCGTGACTCATCGACTCGTCCGAAACGTTCGAAGACGATCTCTCGATCGGCGAGCGGGATGCCGGGCCCGTCGTCATCGACCGTGACCACCGCATCGTTGCCGTCGATGAGGCACGACACTTCGATCCGCTCAACGGCATAGCGACTGGCATTGTCGATCAGGTTTCGGAACAGCCGACCAAGGCTTCGTTCGTCGCCCTGGATACGCACCGCGGAGATGCCGCTCGTGGTCACATCGCGAGGCTGCATGGTCGCTTGTTCGTGAAGGACGTCGTCCAGATCGACGTCAGACTTGGCAATGGCGTTCTCGCCGGCGCGGGCGAGTTCGAGAAGATCGTGGATCATCTCGCTCATCCGCTTGCCGTGCTCGATGACCAGAGCGTTGGCTGCGGCGAGTGCCTCGGTGTCGCCGCTTTGCGCGGCAAGTTCAGCCTCGCCGATCAACACGGTAAGCGGGCTCTGAAGTTCGTGTGATGCGTCGGACACGAACTGACGCTGCTGGGTTGCACCCTTGTCGAGTCGGTCGAGCATCGTGTTCAGCGTTCGGGTGAGTCGGCCGATCTCGTCATTGGTTTCCGGGTCTTCCAACCGCTGATGCAACGTGTCGGTACTGATCTCGCTAGCGCGACGAGTGATCTGGTCGACGGGACGCAACGTGCGGCCTGCCATCAGCCACACGAGACCTCCGAAGACAAGGGCGAGCACTGGGATCGTGATCAGAAGCACTGAGCGAACCTGTCCAACGCTTCGTTCGACGATGTCGATCGAGCTGAATGCGACTACTTCGTATTCCTGACCGTTGGGCCCTTGCGCAAAGGTCGACGTCTCTTCCCACACTTCCGTGTCTGCAAAGAACGCGTCGACGAAGGCACTGTCGAACGGTGTGGTGGGAGGCTGTACATCTTCGACGAGGATCTCCCCGTCCACCAGGAAGTCCTCATCGATGAGCCCGAAGTCGGCAAACACGACGGATGAGTTGATGAACTCACCCTCTTCGAAGATGGCGTACTCGGTTCCGTCGGTGCCAAGCGGGAGGAGTATCTCCGATGGCTCCTCGCCGTCTTCAATTCGCCCAGCGATCTCCAGCATTGTCTCGTCACGCTGCTCGGCCAGGTCACTCCGCAGCGACCGGTCGACCAGAGTCACGATGAGTACCGCAGCCAGGGCGAGAACAAGCGCAAGGACGAGGGTGGACAGAATCGTGATTCGACCGCGAAGTGACTTCACTCGACAACCCGGAATCCGACGCGGCGAACGTTCTCGATGCGGTCTTTACCGAGCTTCTTGCGCAGGTAACCGATGTACACATCGACCACGTTCGGATCGCCGTCGAAGTCCATGCCCCACACTTGGCGCAGGATTTCGAGACGTCCCATTGGCTGATCGCCGTTGTTTAGAAGTGCCTGGAGAAGCGATGCTTCTTTCGAGGTGAGCGACACTTCGTCGCCGCCGAGGTGGCATCGGCGGGTCGTGGTGTCGAACCGGACGGCGCCGCACGTGAGCTCTTCGGATATCTGCAATGCGGGGCGGCGTCGCATGAGTGCTCGAATCCGCGACACCAACACGGCGGGTGAGAATGGCTTGCGCAGGTAGTCGTCGGCGCCCAGGTCGAGCCCATCGGTTTCGTCGTACTCGCCGCTCTTGGCTGTCAGCATGAGGATAGGAACTTCGTTGCCCTCAGAACGAAGTGTTCGGCACACCTCGTAGCCGTTCATCTCCGGGAGCATGATGTCGAGCAGGATGCAGCCATAGCTTGCTTCACGAGCCATCCACAGACCATCGAGGCCCGTGCGCGCAATGTCGGCTTCGAGGCCAGCTCCGGTGAGCGTGCGCTCGACCATGGCTGCGATTGCGTCGTCATCTTCGACGATAAGAATTCGAGAACTGATGGCCTCTAGTGTGGCATTGCCAAGGGCGGTCTCTGTGTGCATGGGGTCAAGCAAATCAGTTGGGATCTGAGAGCTGTCTAAGCGAGTGCGCTGCCACGGGTTCGTTCGACCTACGATTCGACGGTGGCCGGCATCAAAAGAATCCGCAACAAGGGGTTAGACGATCCGTTCATTGTGGACGATCACACGTTCGAGCGTTTCAGCCAGGTCAACGACGTGTTCAGTCGGTCGATGTGGGATGACCGCGTGCGAGACGACCGCAGCGACACCTTCTTTGCGACCTACCGGCGACCACTCACGAAATGGCGCAAGGCCAACGGGTTCACCCAGCGCGACTATGCGATTCGGAACGCGTCATGGCACGTGGCCGACATCTTCGCCGAGATGTTTGAAGCACACGACCGACGAGATGGCTTCCTCGACCCTCTGTCGATGCTGCGCGACGGTGCGAGCGAGCAGGTCGACGTAGGCCCGCCTGATCAGGCGAGCCGCGAGCTCAAGCAGGTGTCGGAGGTCTTCGGCGCCGACCTCATCGGCATCACCGAGTTCGACGAGCGATGGATTTACACCGAGCGCTACAGTGCGGCTGATAAGGCAGCGAAGCCAAACGAACTTCCCGATGGGCTGACCCACGTTGTCGTCATCGGCCAAGAGATGAACGACTCGCTGATCAAGACCGCCCCGTCGGCACTGTCGGGCACGGCGACCGGCCTTGGCTACTCGATGGACTCGGCAGTGTTGCTCGGCATGGCCCAGTACATCCGCAACCTCGGCTACCAGGCGATCGCGTCGATGAACGACACCGCCCTCGCAATCCCGCTGGCGATGCAAGCCGGCCTTGGCGAGTACGGACGCCACGGCCTGGTCATCAGCCCCGAGCTTGGCCCGCGCTTTCGCATCGGGAAGATCTTCACCGACATGCCGCTCGCTTCTGATACTCCAATCGAGTTCGGCGTCGAAGCGTTCTGCAACCAGTGCGACCGTTGCGCCGACAAGTGCCCAGCGAAAGCCATCCCGCACGGCGAGCCCGACTGGCAGCCCGTCAACATCTCGAGCATCAAAGGCGTCAAGAAGTGGTCGGTCGATGGTGAGAAGTGCTTCAGCTACTGGTCGAAGATCAACAGCGACTGCGCCGTATGCGTCCGGGTCTGCCCGTACACCCGCGACTACGGCAAGGCTCGAAATCGAGCATGGCGTTGGCTCGCAGGCACCCGCTTCCGAGGACTCGCTATGAAGATCCACGACGCCACCGGCGGGAGTGACCGCCTCAAGTCCAACGACTGGTGGACCGGCTAGTTCCCCTCCGAGCGCCTAACGCCGAAGACCAGAGCCCCCGAACCAACAATGAGCGCGCCGCCGAGTAGGACGATCCACAACGGTAAGCCGTCGCCCTCCGCCACTGCTGGTGGGACTCCCTCGCCGAACTGTGCGATCAGCCCTGCCTCACCGACATTCATGACTTGATCACAAAAGTTCGTATTGACGACGCCGTTCCATTCCCGGGCGACGACAGCAACGCTATTACCGAGCGAAAACGATGCCCCGCAAGCTGACTCCTGTGCATGGGTGAATGCCACAAACGGCGTCGTGACATCACCCTTGTATGCGCGTTCAACCTCGAAAACAAGACGGACCCCGTTGTCGGCAATGTTGTCATTCACCATGCGGTCGACCAGTCGACCGGTGAAGGCGTAGTCGAGACTGTCTGCCTCGTTCGCCAGCGAAGTCTGAATGCAGCTGCACGCGTGAGCGGAACCGGGAGTGAGGACAATCATCGAGGCGATCACCAAGGCAACGAGAAGCACCTGCCGAAACCGAGAGCTCGTGGATGTCATGCAACAAGTACATCACGACCTGCTGAGGCGATGTCGTCAGCTTCGGCGGGCCGCGATCTCGAGCATGGCGTCGATGTCGAGTTGCTCTTCGAGCTGCCCCGCCCAAGCATCGAGCGCTACGTCGACCCGTTCGTCGTAGCGGACTGAGCTGCTCACTCGTCCGGGGCGGAGCTCAGCCAGGTAGGCCTGACGAAACGCGTCGCTTGAGAAGACGCCGTGCACATAGCTCCCGACGATTCGACCATCGGACGAGGTTGCGCCGCTAGCCACTCCGTCTATGTGAAGCCATGGGTGCTCGGCGCCAGGCCCGTCGGTTTGACCCACGTGAATTTCGTAGCCGGCAACTTCGTGCCCGGAGGCCGAGTGCGTGCCTGTGACCGGGCGGGTGACCTTGTCTGCGTGCAGCGTGGTGGCCACGTCGAGCAAGCCGAGGCCTGCAACCTCCGCCGCGGGGCCTTCGACGCCTTCAGGGTCGGCGATCGATGTGCCGAGCAGCTGGTAGCCGCCACAGATGCCAACGACCCGACCGCCCCGACGCACGTGCGCCTGAATGTCGAGGTCCCAACCTTGTGATCGGAGGAACTCGGCGTCGGCGATCGTCGCCTTGGTACCGGGGATCAGAATCACGTCGGCCACGGGCAACGGCTGGCCGGGTGGAACCATCGTGACGGTGACGTCGTCTTCCAAGCTCAGCGGATCAACGTCGTCGAAGTTCGCTATTCGGCTGAGCATCGGCACCGCAATGTGGATGTCGCTGGCATCAGCTCGCCGCTCCCCCAGCTCAACGGCGTCTTCGGCAGGCAAGACCGCAAGGTCGTGCGACCAGGTGACGACGCCCAACGACGGCCAACCGGTCCGGGTCGAGATGTCGGCCAGTCCAGCGTCGAATAGCCCGACGTTGCCGCGGAACTTGTTAATGAGGAAACCGTGAATCATCGACCGGTCGGCGTCGTCGAGCACGACGTGAGTTCCGACCAGCGAGGCGATCACTCCGCCTCGGTCGATATCGCCAGCCAGCACTACCGGCACGTCAGCTGCACGAGCGAAACCCATGTTGGCAATGTCGCCAGCGCGAAGGTTTGTTTCAGCCGGGCTGCCCGCTCCTTCGACGATCAGGAGATCGGCCTGCTGTCCAAGCGAATCGAAACTCTGCAGCACCGGTTCGAGTAGTGAGGCTCGGTCGGTTGTGAACCGTTCGGCTTCGAGGGTGCCGACCGGGTGGCCGTGCACAACGATCTGCGCTCGGGTGTTCGACTCGGGCTTCAGCAGCACCGGGTTGTGGTCGACCGAAAGCGGCACTCGCGCTGCAAGCGCCTGCAGTGCTTGCGCTCGACCGATCTCTCCCCCGCCCTCGACTGCCGCGGCGTTGTTCGACATGTTCTGCGGCTTGAAGGGCTGCACCGACAGGCCCCGGTTCGCAGCCGCTCGGCACAGGCCCGCAACCAGCACCGATTTGCCCGCGTTCGAGTTCGTCCCTTGGATCATCAGCGCAGGCGTGGACACCCGAGCAGTCTATGTTTCAGCCGCCGAAGCGTTGTTCTCGCCGCCACCGGAAGGCGAGCCAGAGCAGCAAGTAGACCAACACCGCCCCTGCAGCGGAGATAACTGGCAGCGGAAGCGTGGCCCGCTCGGCCAACGGCACTTCGTCGGGCACATAGCCCTCGCCGTAGATGGCCGCGAGCTTGACCGGGCCAGCGTCGAATACTTGGTCGCAGAGATTCGTGGACATCTTGCCGTTCCACTCAGCGCCAAGAACGGTCACGACCTCGTTGGCCGGGAACGAAGCGCCGCATCCTGCGCCATCGGCTTCGGTAAAGATCTCTACGGGCGAGGTGATGCCCTCACCGAGGTACACGCGCTCGACCTCAAAGACGAGACGAACCCCATGCTCATCACGTCCGTCTCGGACTTCCCGATCGATCTGTCGTCCAGTGAAGGCCAACTCATAGATGTCGGAGTACTCCGCAAGCGAGCCGCCGGCACAGCTGCAGGCCATGGCGGGTGCTGGTGTCAGCGATACAACGCTCGCCACGACAATGCAGCCGACCAGAAGTCGAAGAGGCATCAGCATGCGCATGTTCATATCACCAGTGAAACACAACGCACCCCCAGGTAGCCTGCACGACGTGAGCAGCGAACCTAAAACACCGCCGAGCGGCAGCGAACCAAAGACACTCAGCCAGAAGGTCTGGGAAGAACACGTCGTCCATCGTGAAGACGGCCAGCCCGACCTTTTGTATGTCGATCTCCACCTCGTCCACGAAGTGACGTCCCCGCAGGCCTTCGACGGCATTCGCCAGAGCGGTCGCTCGGTCCGCCGTCCCGATCTGACGATCAGCACCGAAGACCACAACGTGCCGACCGAGGACATCGACAAGCCAATCGCCGACGAGATCTCGGCCAAGCAGGTCGACACCCTTCGTGCGAACACCGAAGAGTTCGGCATCACCCATTACCCAATGGGAGACAAGAACCAGGGCATCGTGCACGTCATCGGCCCCGAGCAGGGCCTCACCCAGCCGGGCATGACCATCGTGTGCGGCGACAGCCACACCAGCACCCACGGGGCGTTCGGCGCACTTGCCTTCGGCATCGGCACCAGCGAGGTCGAGCACGTGCTCGCCACCCAGACGCTGCTACAGCCGGCCCAGGAGACGATGTCGATCACGGTCAACGGAGAGCTTCCTGAAGGATCGACGGCTAAGGACGTAGTCCTCGCGATCCTCGGCGAGTGCGGCACCGGCGGCGGCATCGGCGCAATTGCCGAGTTCCGCGGCCCGGTCATCGAAGCGTTGTCGATGGAAGGCCGCATGACGGTCTGCAACATGTCGATCGAGTTCGGCGCCAAGGCCGGAATGATCGCCCCCGACGAAACCACCTTCGCCTACCTCGAAGGCCTTCCCAACGCTCCAAAGGGCGCCGACTGGGACGCTGCCGTAGCTCACTGGCGTACTCTCCGCACCGACGAGGGCGCGAAGTTCGACCGCGAGGTTGTGCTCGACGGTTCGAAGATCACCCCACACGTCACTTGGGGAACCAACCCCGGCCAGGTCATCAGCCTTGCCGACAACGTGCCATCGCCCGACATGTTCGACGACCCAGTTGCCCGTGACGCGGCCAACCGCGCCCTCGAGTACATGGGCCTCACCGCTGGCACGCCGATGCGCGAAGTTCCTGTCGACACTGTGTTCATCGGCAGCTGCACTAACAGCCGCATCGAAGACCTCCGGGCCGCAGCGGCGGTGGCCAAGGGCCGCACCGTCAAAGACGGCATGCGCACCCTCGTCGTCCCCGGTTCTGGTCTCGTCAAGGAGCAGGCTGAAGCCGAAGGGCTCGACAAGATCTTCATCGATGCCGGTTTCGACTGGCGTGAGCCGGGCTGCTCAATGTGCCTCGCTATGAACCCCGACAAGTTGAAGGAAGGCGAGCGCTCAGCATCGACCTCGAACCGCAACTTCGAAGGTCGCCAAGGGCGTGGTGGCCGGACCCACCTCGTCTCCCCCGCCGTCGCCGCAGCAACGGCAATCGCCGGCACGTTTGCCACCCCGGAGGATCTGCGATAACTCGCCGAGACTTCCGCTCGGATCCCCTCTCCCTGTTTCGCCAAGACTTCCGCTCGGACCCCAACCAACACTGTTTGAAAGCTCTCCACAATGGACCCAGTACACATCGTTCAAGGAACCGCCGTTCCCCTCGATCGTTCCGACGTCGACACTGACCAGATCATTCCGTCCGATTGGCTCAAGCGCGTCGAGCGCACGGGCTTCGACAAAGGTCTGTTCGCCGAATGGCGTGACGATCCAACGTTCGTCATGAACCAGGACGAATACCTCGGAGCCAACGTGCTTCTCGGCGGCCCGAACTTCGGCACCGGCTCCAGCCGCGAGCACGCCGTATGGGCAATCCAGCAGTACGGTTTCGCCGCCGTCGTGTCGTCTCGCTTCGGACCGATCTTCCGCAACAACTGCACGAAGAACGGTCTCGTAGCCGTCGAGGTCACGCCAGAGATCAGCGACCAGCTCATGGCAGCCGTGCAGGCCGACCCCACGCTCGAGCTCACGATCGACGTCGAACGCCGCACTCTTGAAGTTCCTGCACTCGACATCGAGGTCTCGTTTGAGCTCAGCGACGCCGTGCAGCATCGCTTCCTCAACGGCCTCGACGACATCGGCCTGACGCTTCAGAACCAGGCGTCGATCGACTCGTTTGAGTCGGCACGCCCAGCCTTCAAACCCATCACCCGCTAACCGCGGAAAACTAACCCTGCAGTAACCGTGGGAACCGCCTGCGGAGCTGCCATCCTTCGATGGTGCAGAAGTTCGAGACCGCCCCACTGAACGTTCCCACCACCGCCGAAGTCAAAGCGGCCATCCCATCGGAATGCTTCGAGCGAAGTCTCGCGAAGTCGCTCGGCTATGCGGCGTTCTCTGTCGGGCTGACCCTGTTGCTTGGCGTTCTTGCACTCACGTTCATCCCCCTCACGTGGGCCTGGACTCCGGCCTGGTTGCTCTACGCATACGTCAACGGAACCGTTGCGGTTGGGGTGTGGGTTGTGGCTCACGAATGTGGCCACAGAGCATTTGCCAAGACTCCAAAGGTCCAGGACTTCGTCGGCTTCATCTTGCACTCATCACTGCTCGTGCCGTACTTCTCGTGGCAACGCAGCCACGCGATTCACCACGGTAAGACCAACCATCTCACCGAAGGTGAAACCCACGTACCAAAGCGCATCACGACATCACGTGGTCTTCGCGCCCTCCGGGTTCGGCGGCGGTTCGGGTCTCGAGTCCACGGCGCGTTCACTGTTCTCAGCCGGCTCGGATTCGGGTGGCCGCTTTATCTATTGGTCGGAGCGACCGGCGGCGCCGAACGCGGACTCACCAACCACTTCTGGCCAGCCAAGCCGTTCAGCCAGGCGCTGTTTCCCGACCGGTGGAAGCGCAAGGTCATCTGGAGCTCACTTGGCGTTCTTGCGATGCTCATCGTTCTCGCCGGGTGGGCGATCGCTCGCAGCCCGATGGAGATGATTGCCGTCTACCTCGGTCCGTACATGATCGTGAACGGCTGGCTCGTCACGTACACCTGGCTCCAGCACACCGATGCCGATGTGCCGCACTATGGCGGCGATGACTGGTCGTTTGTGCGCGGCGCATTCTGCTCGATCGATCGCCCGTATGGACCTATCGCCGACCTCTTGCACCATCGCATTGGAACCACCCACGTGGCGCACCACCTTGATGCGAAGATTCCGCACTACAACGCACGCAAGGCGACCGAGGCCATCAAGGCAACGTTCCCCCATCTCTACCGCTACAACCCCACGCCGATCCGACGCGCGCTGTGGGAGGTTGCGAAGGACTGCCACGTAGTGGCCGAGACAACCGACGGGTGGCAGTTCACCGATGCGGTTCCAGCGAACGACGACATGCCCGCTGCGGCCTAGCCGCCAACGATGAGCCCACGGGTTTGGTACGCCTCGTTCGGCTCGAACCTCTCGTACGACCGATTCCTCGTCTACCTGAACGGCGGTCAAGCTCCCGGATCGTCGCGTATCTCTCCCGGAGCGCGAGACTCCACGCCGCCGCCACGATCGCGCACGATGTTCACCCCTCGGCGTTTAGGCTTCGCCGGTGTTGCGGCCGGATGGTCGAACGGTGGCGTTGCTTTTCTCGACACCGAGCCGAGCAAGGCCGAAACAGCCCTGCGCCTCTACGACCTCACGCTCGAACAATTCGAAGATGTGTTTCGACAGGAGAACGGCCTCGATTCGCCGCTCGTAGTCGACCTCGACGAGGTTGTAGCGGCCACGGTGCTCGACCTCAGCGACCGTTGGTACGGACGCATCGTGCATCTCGGCGATCTCGACGAGATGCCAATCCTCACCTTCACCGCTGCCGAGCGGCCAGAGACGAACGTGCCGCACCCGGCGTATGTTCAAACGATCGTCCGTGGACTCGAAACTGAAGTCGACGGCCACGGGTTTGGATTCTCCGACCGGGCTGATGTCCGGCGGTACCTCGCTGGCGCCCGGGGAATGCACGATTTTGGCGACGAGGACTGGGATCAGGTCGTATAGGCCAAAAGGCTCATATCGAGAAACGTTCTGCCGATTGGATCTCCATTGGCGGAACACACTTGGAGAGCACAATGGGAACCCTGTCCCACCGACGCAGCACCTTTGCACCTGCGCTTATCGCCCTTGCAGCGATTGCTGCCTACTCGATTGCGGACTCGAGCTCACCTGCCGTCACCACCAACGAGCCTCTGGGCAAGAGGCAGACAACGACCGAGATCGTCGAGACGATCGACACCGAGGTGCTCTCGAAGGTCGAGCTCGCAACTGCGCAGCTTCGACAGATCGACGTTGACGCGACCGGTTTCGTCGGCGACATCGACGTCGACCTCCCAACGATCGACCCGGGTGTACTCGCCATCGCACCGTTCACCGATGACGACGATGTAGACGTACGGGTGAAGTACATCGCAGCAACCGACGAGCTCGTCTTTGGGTTGCGCGGGGTTGCGGCCAATACCTCACTCATGATCGATATCGACAACGACGGAACCTACGACGCAGCGGTCGATCAGCTTCCAAGCAATGCCCCGGACTACGTATTCTCCGTGCCGACGTTCTCCGCGATTCCTGGCAGCGACGACTCTCTCGACTTCGGGCTGAGCGTGATAGACGGGGCTCAGGACAGCAATGATGTCGAGCCACTGATCGTCGCCCTCGACGCCACCCTTGGAAGCACGGTGTTCGTCGACCTCGACACCGATGGGTCGCACGACGATGACGAACCAGGCGCATCTGGTGTTCTGGCAACGCTGCTCGACGAGACCGGTTCCCCCATCGACGAGGCGACCACAGACTCCGAAGGCAACTACAAGTTCACCGTTCCGCCCGGAACCTACGCGATCGAATTCACCGCACCGCCCGGACGCTCCTTCGTCAAGCGGAACGCCGGCGACGACCGTTCGAACGACAGCAACGCAGCCCAGCTCACCGGCCGCACGTCGCTCGTGTTCGTCGGGCCAGGCGACGCCAACCTCACCCTCGATGCCGGCCTTACCCCCTAACGGGGACAGGCCCCTTTATGTCCAACCGGCCCGACCCGCCGCATAAAGGGGACAGGCCCCTTTATGTCTCGATAAGCCACAAACTGCCCCGATTTCATTGGGTTTTCTGGGCGTCTTTATGGGGACAGGCCCCGTAAAGGCGTCTTTATGGGGACAGGCCCCGTAAAAGTGGGGAGATGATGGGAACCGGGTCGGAATTTCAGCCGTAGTAGAAGTACACCGATACCAACCACTGCCGCAGTTCGGCATTCAGCGGGGTTACTCATGTTCACAAAACGCACGCTTGCACTCACTGGCCTCTCCCTCGCTTTGCTCGCATCGGCGTGCGGTAGCGATACTGGCTCGCCGTCGAATGGAAGTTCGTCTACCGGCGAGACCGAAACCGTTGTCATCAACGGCAACGAGATCGAGCTCACCAGCGGGCTCGCTACATTCGGCTCCTGCGATTCGCTCCTCACGCATTTGCGCACCGAAGGAGCCGAACGCGTCGGTCCGTGGGGCTTCAACTCCGGCAGCTACTGGGGCGGTGACGTCGGGATCATGGAAGAGGAAGCCATGGAAGAAGCGGAGGCCATGGAGGACGACGCTTCGTTCGACTCCGCCGATGCAGGCGGCAATACCGTCACCGAAACTCAGGGCTCCGATGGACGGCTGACCGAGGGCGAAGACTACTCAGGCACGAACAACCAAGAAGACGGCGTTGATGAACCCGACTACGTCAAGACCGACGGCACCCGCATCCTCACCATGACCCGCGGCACCTTTACCTACGTCGACATCGACGGAGACGCAGCGACGGTCCGGGGCTCGATCAACCTCAACCACAGCACGCAAGAAATGCTGCTCGTTGGGGATAGCGCCTACCTCTTCGGCACGAACTACGGCGAAGAGGTCTACTACGAAGAAGACATCGCAGCTGACGACGCCGAAGCCGACTTCGCGAGCGACACCTCGATGCCCCGCTCGTTCAATGGTCCGAGCGTCACGATCATCGAGCTCGACATTTCGTCGGCCGACTCTCCCACCGTCGTGTCGACGCTCAATGTCGAAGGCCACTACCTGAGCGCTCGCAAGATCGGCTCGAACATCAGCGTTGCCCTCCAGAGCGACCAGCACGACCTTGGCTTCGTCTTCCCTCAAGGCTCGAAGGGCGAAGAGACCGCCGAGAAGTTCAACAAAGAGATCGTCGCTGAAACTGAGATCTCCGATTGGCTACCGAGCTACACGCTCACCGCCGATGGCGACACGACGTCGGGGCAACTCACCGACTGCGCCAACGTGCACGCGCCAGCAGAGTTCTCGGGCTTCGGTTCGCTTTCGGTTCTGAGCATCGACGGCAGCAACGGCCTCGAAGCTCCAGGCGCCGCCTCCGTGCTTGCCTCTGGCCAGAACGTCTACGCCTCCACCAACTCGATGTGGATCTCGACCAACCAGTGGTACGACTGGGGCATCCTCGAAGACGATGAGCGCGCAGCAACCGAAAACTCCTACACCACCCAGATCCACGGCTTCTCGATCGGCGAAAGCACTCCCGAGTACCTCGCATCGGGTTCTGTTCGAGGACATCTCCTCAACCAGTTCTCGCTGTCGGAGTACGACGGCGTGCTTCGGGTCGCTAGCACCGACGGCTCACCATGGGGCCGCGAGCAGAACCAGTCGGAGAGTTTCGTGACGACGTTCGCTATCGACGAGAACGAGCTCACACAGCTCGGCCAGGTCGGTGAAATGGGCAAGGGAGAACAGATCTTCGCTGTGCGGTTCGTCGGGGACATCGGCTACGTCGTTACCTTCCGCCAGACCGACCCGTTCTACACCGTCGACCTGAGCGACCCGGCGAATCCTGAGGTTCTCGGCGAACTGAAGATCACCGGTTTCTCCGGCCAGCTCCATCCCCTCGGCCCTGACCACGTCCTCGGCATTGGACAGGAGGCCACTGACGAGGGTCGCACCACCGGAGCAAAGGTCACGCTCTTCGACGTGAGCGACCTCGCCAACCCGACCGATGTCGCCAACTGGACGGTCGACAACTCGTGGTCCGACGCCCAATGGGATCACAAGGCCTTCCTCTGGTGGCCGCAAGAAAACCTCGCTGTCCTGCCGGTTCAGAACTGGCAAGAGCAATTCTTCGGCGCCGTTGCGTTCCGTATCGACCTCGATGAAGGAACGATCACCGAAGCTGGTCGAGTCGCCCACGAGCCGGACGAGAGCGACACCCTCGGCAACACCAACTGCGAAGTCCTTCCCGACGACATCTTCGAACAATTCGCAGGCCAGGACTCCGAGCTTGGAGTGATGAGCGAAGAGATGCAATTCATGGGCGGTGAAGGCCAGTTCCAGGACTGTGCACGTGGCGAGTCAGGTGCAAACGGCTATTACTGCGAGCCGTGGGATTGGATTCCGATGACCGATGCTGATCGAGATGCTGCAGGCATTGATGGCACGCTCGAGTTCTGCTGGCCCGAAGGTCCAGGCCAGGACCCAATCGTGCGAACCATCGTCATCGGCGACACACTGTGGTCGCTCAGCTGGTCACGCCTGCAAGCGAACGATCTCGTCACGCTCGATGCTGGTGACTTCGTCAGCATCGGCGGATAGCTGCGCATGCGCCGGCGAGTGTTCGGCGGCATGACGCGGGACGATCTCAAGATGCACCACGGCATCAGGAGTCTGTAGCTCGTCGAGCAAGGGCCCTGGCGCCGCGTGTGCTGGGCTATGCCCCTGGAACATCTCCACCGTCTCGGACCCTGGTATCGGCGGAGGCGTCGGCGCCTCGCCGTTCAAGAGCTGACGCAACGAACGAATCCGCCGCTCCAAATCCTGCAAACTTTCCACCGCAACGCTCACTTCATTTCCGCCCACCTAGCCCGCATTGGGCCACGCCTACGAGGACACCATAGTCAGACGCAGATGGCAAAGTCGGCCTATGTCGCGTTGTGTCACACGATCGCCACACATTAGGCACGCAGAGTGCTAGCCAGCTGCGCTATTCAGAAACTCTTCGGTCGCAGCCAAGGCGGCAACAATCGTCTCAGAACGCCGAAAACCATGGCCTTCTCCGGGGTACAGGTGGTAGGTCACTGGCACTCCACTGGTCGTGAGCGCATCGACAATCGCCTCGGCCTGGCTCGGCGGAACAACCTTGTCTTCCTCGCCCTGAAGCACCAAAAGTGGGACATCGATCGAGTCGACATGGGTAAGCGGAGACCGCTCGGTGTAGATCGCCTCGTCTTCTGGCCAACGGCCGACGAGACCGTCGAGATAGCGAGCCTCAAACTTGTGCGTATCGGTCGCAAGCGACGCGAGCTGTGTGACGCCGTAGCGGCTGATGCCTCCCGAGAAGACGTCGTAGAGCGCAACAGCGTTGAGCACGGTTAGGCCTCCTGCACTGCCTCCCTCGATGAACATCCGGTCGCCATCGACTCGACCCGTGTCGGCGAGGTGTTTCGCCGCAGCAACACAGTCAACAACGTCGGCTACGCCCCACTCCCCCTGGAGCTCGTCTCGATACAAGCGTCCATACAAGGTCGATCCTCGATAGTCGACGTCGGCCACTGCGATCCCGCGCGACGTCCAAAACCGGATCGTCAGATGGAGCTGACGTCGAGCCGCCGACGTTGGACCGCCGTGCACCAACACGAGCAACGGCGGCAAGCCATCGAGCGTCTGCCCATCAGCAAGCGCCGGCTCGTAGAAGAGCGCGTGGGCGGTCGTGCCCGGTGGTTCTGCCGGGTCGATCCCGGAGATGTCGAACGAGATGAGTTCGGGTTCGGGGAACAGCGCTGCGTCCAGGCCCAGGTCTCGGGGCTGGGACAAGCGCGTGGCGGTCTGGCCATCATGGGCCCACACCGCGGTCTCCTCGGAGAAGGACGATGCGACGTAGACCACTCGACCGTCGGCGAGCGTTCGAATCGAGTTGACCGAGCTATGCCGATCTTCCACGTAGCCGTTCGGGAACCCAATGGTGTCGCCTTGAGGCGTGCCCGCCACGACGACGAAGCCGTCGGGAACTTCACACCATCGACTCAACCCAAATACCCAGCCGGGCGTAGCGATCTCGAACTCGCCCTCGACGATCGGCGTGTGCGCGCCGGTGGCCGGGTCGACCTCGACGAGGTTCCACCAGTTCTTCCGATCGGTTACCGCTAACAAGCGTCCATCAGAGGAGAATCCGGGGAAGACGATCGACTCGGGACCGTCGGGGCTGCCCGGCACGGGCATGCGGGTCGTCTTGTCGATATCGCCGTCGAGCCACTCCGGGCCAATGCGCACGAGCTCGGTGTCGTCCCACGGCATGTTCGGGTTGTTCCACGCAACGCACACGAGCTGTCCGCCCAACCCGAATCGGGGCGATGAATAGAAGTCGTGATCGGTCATCAGCACAAGCTCAGTGCCTTGTCCGTCGACGCTCACCGCCACGACCTCGTTGCGCACCTCGTTGCCTTGCACCCCATCGTGACGTTCACGAACACACACGAACCACTGGCCGTCAGGGCTGAGGCGTCCGTCGGCATAGCGGTAACCGGACGAAGTCAGCTGAGTCTCTTTGCCGGACTCGACGTCGAGCATGAACAGTTCCCCGCCACGGGCATCGTCGCTGGTGAACAACTTGCCGTTCTCAACCCACCAGGCGCCGCCGCCGTACTCGTGGACCCGTGTGCGCACGTTTACGTCAGGGCCGGATATCTCAGCAATCTCACCATCACGCCAACGTACAACGGCCGCTCGGCCGCCTTCTGACGGCCGGTTTTCGACCCAGTACACGTCGTTGCCATCGGCGATGACTTCGTTGATTCCGACCGCTCCAGAGACGAGCAGTTCGGGCGTTATGGGAGAGATAATCGGTGCCATTCCAGCACCCTAGCCTCCGGGGTCTACGGCCCGGAGAAGGTGCCGCCAGTGGCGGCGCCAAGGTTCTCGTAGTAGTCCCGCTTCGGGTTGTAGTCGAGGGCGCCCCCGGCTTCCTTTGCGCGAAGTTCAGCGCGCCCCACAACCATCCAGTGGACCTCGTCTGGTCCATCGGCCAGACGCAGCGTGCGTTGCCCGGCATACATGTCGGTCAACGGTGTCCACTGCGAGATACCGGTGCCGCCATGCATCTGGATCGACTCATCGATGATCTGGCAGACCCGAACCGGCACCATCGCCTTGATCGCGCTGATCCAGACCCGAGCTTCAGCGTTGCCGAGTTCGTCCATTGCCTTTGCAGCGGTGAGCACCATCCGGCGCATGGCCTCGATGTCGATTCGCGCCTTGGCGATCTGCTCGGTGTTTCCACCGAGGTTCGCCAATGGCTTACCGAAGGCCGTACGCGTAAGACCACGCTTGACGGTGAGATCGAGCGCCTTCTCGGCCGCTCCGATCGAGCGCATGCAGTGGTGGATGCGACCTGGGCCAAGCCGAAGCTGGGAGATCTCGAACCCACGGCCCTCGCCGAGCAACATGTTCGTTGCTGGCACCCGGACGTCGGTGAACTTGATGTGCATGTGGCCGTGCGGGGCATCGTCGTTGCCGAACACGTTCATCGGGCCAAGCACCTCGTAGCCGGGTGCATCGGTAGGAACGAGGATCTGCGACTGGCGCTGATGCGCAGGACCATCGGGGCTCGTTTGGAGCATGCAGATCATGATCTTGCAACGCGGGTCGCCCGCGCCGGAGATGTAGTACTTCTCACCGTTGATGACCCACTCGTCGCCATCCTTCTCGGCACGACACGAGATCTGCTTGGCATCCGACGACGACACGTCGGGTTCGGTCATGGCGTATGCCGAGCGAATTTCACCAGCGAGCAACGGCTTGAGCCACTGCTCCTTCTGCTCTGGAGTACCGACACGCTCGAGTACTTCCATGTTGCCCGTGTCCGGCGCGCTGCAGTTCATCGTCTCGGACGCGATCGGGTTCTTACCGAGCTCGGTTGCGATGTAGGCGTAGTCGAGGTTCTTCAACCCTTCGCCCGTCTCAGCATCAGGCAGAAAGAAGTTCCAGAGCCCTTGCTCCTTCGCCTTTGCCTTGAGCTCATCGAGCAGCTCGAGCTGACCTTCGCCGTAGCCCCAGCGTTCCGCTCGTCCTTCGCCAAGACGGAAGAACTCGTTGGTGTGCGGGTCGACCTCGTTGGCGATGAACGCAACCACCTTGTCGAAGAGCGGCCGTGCGCCCTCGGACATTCGAAGGTCGTACATGTCGGGCGTGGTCGGCAATGCAGTCATTGCGTCCTCTCTGGTTGCAGCAAGGACATGAGACTACGCCGAGACCACGCCCAACGAGAACCCGTTCGCAGGTTGCTAGCTCAGGAAGTCGACAATCCGTCCGACACCTTCGCCGAGATCGTCGTCACCAAGGGCAAAGCTCAGGCGAGCTGCGCCACCGGCACCGAACGCCTCGCCGGGGACGATGGCTACCTTGGCGTCGTCGAGCAGTGCTGCAGCGAGGTCGAGCGTGGAGTCGATCTGATGACCCTTGATGTTGCGGCCAAGAATGCCCTCGAAGCTCGGGTAGGCGTAGAACGCCCCCTGCGGCTCCTGGATCGTCACGCCGTCGACACCCGAGAGCAGCGTGTACATGGTCTTGCGGCGGCGGTCGAACGCGTCACGCATTTCCGCAACAGCATCGAGTGGGCCGGCAACCGCGGCGAGCGCCGCACGCTGAGCCACGTTGTTGACGTTGCTGGTGTAGTGGCTCTGAAGGTTCGTTGCGGCCTTGATGACGTCGCCTGGAGCAACCATCCATCCGACACGCCAACCAGTCATCGCGTAGGTCTTCGCAACACCGTTCAAGATGATGCACTTGTCGGCGAGCTCGGGAACAACGACCGGCATCGAGTGATGCTCGTTGTCGCCGTAGACGAGGTGCTCGTAGATCTCATCGGTGATGACCCACAGATCGTGTTCGACAGCCCAGCGGCCGATCGCTTCGATCTCGTCACGGTTGTACATCGAACCGGTTGGGTTCGACGGCGACACGAACAGGACAGCCTTGGTCTTGTCGGTGCGGGCAGCTTCGAGCTGCTCGACCGTGGCGCGGAACCCGTTCTCAACCGAAGTGAGAACTGGCACGTGTGAGGCGCCGGTGAGCGCAATGGCCTCGGGGTAAGTCGTCCAGAACGGGGTTGGGACGATGACTTCGTCGCCGGGGTCGAGGATGACTGCGAACGAGCTCGCGACAGCCTGCTTTCCACCGTTGGTCACGAGCACGTTGCTGGCTTCGCACGAGAAGCCAGAGTCACGAATGGTCTTGGCCGCAATGGCCTCACGCAGGTCGGGCAAGCCGCTCGACGGCGTGTACTTGTGGTTCGCTGGATCGGTGCATGCTGCGACGGCGGCATCGACAATGTGCTGCGGGGTTGGGAAGTCGGGTTCACCAGCGCCGAAGCCAATAACCGGTTCGCCGGCGGCCTTCAGTGCCTTGGCCTTCGCGGTGATTGCCAGCGTTGCTGACTCCTTGATTGCACCGATTCGGTCCGAGATGCGAGCACCCATCGAAACTCCATAAAAGTTTTGTTTGGCCAGGCGCGAATTCGCCAAGTCCAACTGCGAAACTATCGGGTATGACTTCAATCCCAGACATCACGATTCCTGACTCGATGCGCCCGGTCGACGGCCGCTTCGGCTCCGGTCCTTCGAAGGTGCGTTCAGAAGCCGTTGCCGCCCTTGCCAGCGAGGCCGATGACTTCCTCGGAACCAGCCACCGGCAAGACACGGTCAAGCTCGTTGTCGCCGCACTTCGCAACGGCCTCCTCGAGATGTTCGACGCACCCGACGGCTATCAAATCCTCATGGGTAACGGTGGCGCCACCTTGTTCTGGGATGCGGCCACCTTCCACCTCATCGAGAACAGCGCCCAATTCGTCGTCGCTGGAGAGTTCGGAAGCAAGTTCGCCAAGGCCGCAACCCTCGCCCCTCATCTTGGAGACCAGCACATCATCGAGGGCGACCCCGGCACTGCACCAGCGCTCGTTGCGAACCCTGAGGTCGATGCGTATTGCTTTACCCACAACGAGACATCAACGGCGACCATGTTCCCCGTCGTCCGCCCCGAAGGTGGCGAAGGCCTGACACTCGTCGATGCGACGTCGGCTGCGGGTGGCCTGCGGTTCAACGCTGCGAACAGCGACGTCTACTACTTCGCGCCGCAGAAGTGCTTCAGTTCCGATGGAGGTTTGTGGATTGCCTTGTGCTCGCCCGCCGCAATGGAGCGAATCGACAAGCTTGCTGCCACCGATCGGTGGGTTCCGGAGATCTTGAACCTCAAGACCGCCATGGACAACTCGCTCAAGGATCAGACGTACAACACGCCCGCGCTCGCCACGATCTACCTTGCCCTCAAGTACACCGAGTGGGTAAACGAGAACGGCGGTCTCAACTTCGCGGCCGGACGTTCAGAAGAGTCGTCAAAGATCATGTACGGCTGGGCCGATGCAAGCGACTACGCCACTCCATTCGTTCAGAACGTCGAGAACCGCAGCCACGTCAACGCCACGATCGACCTCGATGATGCCATCGACGCCGACACCGTCGTTGCCGTCCTTCGAGCAAACGGCATCCTTGACACTGGCGGCTACCGCAAGCTCGGTCGCAACCAGATGCGAATCTCGATGATGCCAGGCATCGATCCAAGCGACGTCGAAGCACTCACGCACTGCATCGATCACGTCGCCGCAGCCCTTCGCTAGGCGGCCAAAACACATTTTCTGATACTCCGCGACTTTCCGTCTCGCTCGGACGTCGTACATGTGAAGTCCCCACCCAGGTATCCCGCCACCTGTGTGGGGTCTTCCTAGTTTTGGCGCGGACCCCTTCCAATTCGCTAGAACCGGAGCGTGACTCGCCTCGACCGGACCCAACCCCACCCTGGCTACTGGCCCTCATCATGGCCGGTCGAGTGCGGCGGGAACCGGCGACAGAAGGCAGCGCACGGTCGTCTCGACGCGGAATCGGGTTCAGCTGAGGTCGTCACACGCCACGACGAGAAGTGGCATGTCATGGCAATCGAGCGTGACCCGGGCCAGTGGTACGTGGGCGGAACGATGCCTGCGTTCAGCGGACCACCGCCCTATGGCTGGGTGGAGCGCATTGATCCAGACACCCTCGACGTCCTCGCCTCGAGCCCACAACTTCCGTGCAGCGAGCACGTGTGGTGCGGCGCAATCTTGGCCCATGCCAACGGATCGATCATGTCGGTTAACGGCGACTACCTCCACCGGCTCGACCCAGACTCGCTCGAGATTCTCGCTGAGCGCCGACTTCCGGTTAGTCGTTCGCACAACGGACTCCTCGCTTTCGCCGATGGATCGCTCATCACCAAAGACCTGCGTCTCGAAGGCCAGGGCGGCACGACGATCACCCGCCTCGACCCTGACTCACTCGAGCTCATCGGCGAACCCCTCGTGATGCCCGAAGGCTCGATGGGGCGCATCGCTGCCGACATCACCAGTGACGGCGAATTCGTCTACGTCCCAGGTACGGAACGACTCTTTCGTTTACTCGTCGATGACGAACGGCTAACACTCGATGCATGGACCCCCACCTACCGACAGCCCAATGGCGAGCACGGTCTTGCGTGGGATTCGTGCATTGCCGGTGGGGCGTCGTGGGTTATGGACTGCGGCGATATCAACTCGGTCCGCATGATCCACACAACCGAACCCAACGGCCGCTGGGATACGCCGCCCGGAAGCGCGTTGAGCTGGAGGCAACCCGCCCCCTGGGATGGCCCGCAACGACTGCTTCGAGCCGACACAACGACCGGTCACATCGAGGCCATTGCCCCCTTTGGCACACCTGGCGGCGGCATCATCGCTCCCCCAGTGCACATTCCTGAACACGACATGGCGATTGCGTGGGACTCGGTGAACGGCGGCCTCGCCGGAATTTCGACTCGCGACGGGTTGGACGTCGCGTGGACGATCGGCGACGTCCGTCCGAGCATGCAACCGGTCGTTTACCCCACGTCGGGTGAGTTGGTGATCAACGACTTCACGGCCCAAGGATCTGATGATGTCATCGTTGTCGACATTTCATCGGGCGCCATTCTCGATCGAGTGTCGACGGGCAGCCGGATCGCCAACGGCATGTTCCTCAGCCCCGGCCCAGGGCGGAGCATCTTCTACTGCTCGACGCTCACGGTGGCCAAAATCACCTGGAGCTAGACCACCAGGCTGATCGGGCGGCGTTCATTTCTCTGAACGCGATGTGAACGTGTTCATAGGCCAAAACACCTAGTTAACATCAGGCCACTTCTCTTCCAGAATTTCGCAATGAGTGGTGAAGTGCTCGCTGCATGGCAAACGTCATGCAGTTGACGAAGGAAGTCCCTCATGAAGAGCACTCACCTCAAGAAACGAGCGTTTCTTGTCCTAACGGCGCTGCTCGCCATCGTGTTGCCCACCGCAACCACGACTGCAGCCGGCGCAACAACGAACTATGGCTACTACGGCCAGACCGAAGCGACCTATCAGGTCGAGTTCACCAACATCACGAGCGGCCAGTACCTGACACCGCCCAACTTCCTCGCCCACGAACGCAACGTCGATGTCTTCCAGCAGGGCCAGAAAGCAAGCCCGGGTGTTCAGGCAGTAGCCGAGAACGGCGCAGTTCCCGTGCTCGCTGAAGAGCTCGCCGGCCTTGCGTCAAGTGGCGGAGGCGTTAGCGGTGTCGGTGGAGATGGCCCGCTCGCTCCCGGCGCATCTACCTCGTTCGACTTCACCACCACGAGCAGCCGTTTGAGCATCGTGTCGATGGTCATCTGCACCAACGACGGATTCGCCGGCCTCGACGCCCGTAGCCTCCCCGGCCGCGACGGACAGACCCGCACCTACTACCTCCGGGCCTACGACGCCGGAACCGAGATCAACACCGAGAACCGCGCAGACATTGTCCCCGCACCATTCTGTGGTGACGGCGGCGGCACCGGCGAAAGCAACCCAGAGCTCGCCGAGAATGGCGTCATCCGCAACCACCGCACCCTCCGCGGTGTCGGCGACCTTCCCGCCAAGTTCGACTGGCGTGGCCCGGTTGCAAAGATGACCGTCACCCGTGTTAACCCCGCTCCGACGTACACCATCACCGCCGAGAACATCACCTCCGGCCAGTACCTCACCCCACCAAACTTCGCTGTGCATAGCCGTCATGCCGACGTGTTCCAGCGGGGCCAGAAAGCAAGCCCGGGTGTTCAGGCAGTCGCCGAGAACGGTGCTGTTCCGGTACTTGCGGCTGAGCTCGCGAATGCGATCGACGCGGCCGGACTCGGTGTCAGCGGTGTTGGTGGAGATGGCCCGCTCGCTCCTGGAGAGTCGACGACCTTCACCGTGGAGAGTAAAGAGCGCCGTTTGAGCATCGTGTCGATGGTCATCTGCACCAACGACGGATTCGCCGGCCTCGACGCTCGCAGCCTTCCACGCTGGGACGGACAGACCCGCACCTACTACCTCCGGGCCTACGACGCCGGAACCGAGATCAACACCGAGAACCGCGCAGACATCGTCCCCGCACCATTCTGTGGTGACGGCGGCGGCACCGGCGAAAGCAACCCAGAGCTCGCCGAGAATGGCGTCATCCGCAACCACCGCACCCTCCGCGGTGTCGGCGACCTTCCCGCCAAGTTCGACTGGCGTGGCCCAGTGATGAAGATCACTGTCACCCGGAACTAGCCGCGACGTCTCGACTCTTCCGGTCGAGACTCGCGAAAACCTGAGAGGCCGGGCCCAAGGGCCCGGCCTCTTCGTGTTTTTTCTGAGGATGATGCTCGCTGGGCGTGCATCATCCTCAGAGGAACAGCTGGTACTACTTCTTGGCGGTAGTTCCGCGAAGGTCGATCGTGTTCGTTGCTTCCGATGCAACTGGACCAATGGCCCGGAAGATCTCGGTGAGCTCAGCCTTGTTGAGCGTTTCCTTCTCGATGAGTGCCTCGGCCATTTGGTCGAGCACCGGACGATGGAGGGTGAGAATCTCACGGGCCTCTTCAGCTGCTGCCGCAATCATCTTCGCGATCTCGTCATCGATCTTCATCGCCAAGTCGTCGGAGTAGTTCTTCTGCGACGACATCGCGTACTGCTCACCGACCGAAGCACCAAACTTCTGCAGACCGAGCGAACTCATTCCGTACTCCGTCACCATCGACCGAGCCAGAATCGTCACACGCTGAAGATCGTTGTGCGCACCTGTCGTCGGGTCACCGAAGATGATCTCCTCGGCAATTCGACCGCCGAGCAACATCGCCATCTCGTCATTGAGCTCCGAGCGGCTGCGAAGGATCTTGTCCTTCTCGGGAAGCGCAAGCGTAAACCCGAGCGCCTTCCCGCGGGCGATGATCGAGACCTTGTGGATCGGGTCAGCATTTGGCAGCACGTGCCCAACAATTGCGTGACCGGCTTCGTGGTACGCAATGACGTACTTTTCGCGCTCGGACAGCGTGTTGGCGCCCTTCTCGGGCCCAGCGATCACTCGATCGAGCGCATCGTCGATCTCGGCATCGCCGATGGTCGACTTATCTCGACGGGCCGCAAGCAATGCCGCTTCGTTGAGGAGGTTGGCAATGTCGGCACCGGTGAATCCAGGGGTGCGGCGAGCAATCGTCTCGACGTCGGCGTCTGGGCCAAGCGGCTTGCCCTTGCTGTGCACCGCAACGATTTGGCGGCGACCCTCAAGGTCAGGGGTTTCGACGGCTACTTGACGGTCGAAGCGACCTGGACGTAGCAATGCGGCATCGAGCACATCGGGGCGGTTCGTTGCGGCGATGAAGAGCACACCGGTGTCAACGTCGAATCCGTCCATCTCGACGAGGAGCTGGTTGAGGGTCTGCTCGCGTTCCTCGTTGCCCGCAACTGCACTTCCGCCGCGATGCCGACCAACAGCGTCGATCTCATCAACAAAGATGATCGCAGGCGCCTCTTTGCGAGCCTCTTCAAACAGGTTGCGCACTCGGCTTGCGCCGACACCCGCATACATTTCGACGAAGTCGGATCCCGAGAGGGTGAAGAACGGAACGCCAGCTTCTCCAGCGACAGCACGAGCGAGCAAGGTCTTGCCGGTGCCGGGAGGGCCGTACAGGAGCACACCCTTTGGAATCTTGGCGCCGATGTCGGTGAAGCGGCTTGGGTCGAGCAGAAAGTCACGGACTTCGCCGAGTTCGATAACTGCTTCATGGCAGCCAGCAACATCTGCGAACGTGACGTCTTGAGTCGTCTTGGCACTCTGGCGGGTGCGGTCGGTGAACTTCTTGCTGGCCTTTTTGCCGGTGCTCATCCGGGCGAGAATCACCCACACGAGAACGATCATCAGCAGAAGCGGCGCGAAGGTGCTCAGCAGCGCCATCCAATTGGTACCTGCAGCTGGCGACACGGTCTTGAGCAAGATCTCTGGGTTCTCGTCGACAAGCCGTTCGGTGAGGTCATCGGCGAACAGCGGCGGGATAATCGTCTGGTACTCCCCGCCGTCAGTGCCGGTAACGGTGATAACCGCCGAGCCTGAGGTGAACTCGACCGCCTGGACGGCGCCCTGCTCGACCGAGTTGGTGAAGACACTGAATTCCACCTTTGGTTGCTCGACCACAACGGCAGGTTCACGGAACATCGTGAAGACCAACGTCGCCGAAGCGAGCGAGAGGAGGACAAGAAGCAGGCGGATTCGTGTGGAACTGTTCACACCTCTGAGAGTAGGTCTGCAAACGACCTGCCGGATATAGCCCGTTGGCCCTATACAGCCCGGAATTTCAACAGCAATCCGACCCCAAATTTAGCGTCCACGACGCCCGCTCCGGCGTCCGCCGCGGTTCTTCTTGCCGCCCTTGTTGGCCCGTTCGCGTTCGATCAGGCGCTCTTCAGTCTCAGCCAATTCGGCCGCCATTGCGCGGTATCGGTCGAGCCTCCGTGGATCGATTTCGGAGGCATCGACCGCTGCAGTAACCGCGCAGCCAGGTTCAGCGCCATGGGCGCAATCGTTGAACCGGCACTCGTGGGCCGTCTCCGTAATGTCGGTGAATACCCGCTGCAGCGCATCCTCAGCGTCCCACAGCCCGACCGCTCGAATCCCGGGCGTGTCGATCAGCACTCCACCGCCGGTGATCCGCAGCATGTCGCGAGTGATTGTGGTGTGCCGACCCTTCGAATCACCCGAACGAACCGGTTGGGTCTCTTGCACCTCTGTCTCCAACAGGGCATTAACGAGCGAGCTTTTCCCGGCGCCCGATTCACCGAGCAGCGTGCCCGAACGGTTCGGCTGCAACAGCTCGTGCACTCGGTCGAGCCCGACCCGTGTCTCGATGCTCGTGACCACAACTTCTACGCCCGGCGCTACCGCCTCGACAATTCCAACGAGGTCGTTTTGATCGTCGAGCCCGTTCGACAAGTCAGCCTTCGTGAGCACGACCACCGGGGTCGCTCCTGCATTCCAAGCAAGGACAAGGAACCGTTCGAGCTTGCCTGCGCGAAACGGACGGTCGAAGCCATGCACCAAGAAGACGACGTCGATGTTTGCCGACAGCGGCTGTTGCTCTTCACGCTCGCCGGGGTCACGACGAACAAGTGCGGTGCGTCGCGGCAAGATCTCGTCGATGACCCAACCGCCCTCCGACTCCGACACCACTACCCAATCGCCGGTCACGGGTGCTTGGGACGACTGCGACCGCTGTGAGTCAGACATCGCTCGAACAATGCCGTCTTCGGTACGAACATCGCTCTCACCGCGCTCGACTCGGCTGATTCGTCCGGGCACGCCATCGACCCCGAGTTCATCAAATTTGGTGGCCCATTCGGCGTCCCAGCCGAAGTGAACGAGTTCGGAACGATCCACGAATGGTCACTGTACTCACTGCAGCGACTGGCACACTGAGAACATGAGCGACATCGATGACTCTGCGATGACGGTCCCCGACCTGAACTCCCCCCTCCCCACCAGCAGCGCCTCGACCGGCCGCGGATGGATGTCCGGCGCCGCCGGAGCCGCTATCGCGCTCAGCCTTGGCGAGTTCATCGCCCGTTTCAGCGACGCCCTCGAGTCATTGGTCATTGGCGTCGGCAACTTCTTCATCGACATCACTCCCGGCAGCGCCATCGCTACCAGCATCAACAACATCGGCGCCTGGCAGAAGCCGATCCTTATCGCTGGCATCATCGTCGGGTCGATCGCGGTCGGCGGCTGGCTGGGAATCAAGCAGCTCTCCAACCGAAAAGCCATTCCGTATGGCTTCGGCATCTTCGGACTTTTTGGGGCGTTTGCGACGGCTCGTGATTCGCTTACGAGCGCTCCGGCTTCGATCGCCGTGTCGTTGGTATGTGCCGCCGTTGGCGCTGCTGTTGCGCTGTACCTCATCAAGGGTGCCGCAGCCGCCGAGCAGCCAACTACCCCAATCGCAACCCCCGGTGCGCCACTTAGCCAGACTGCAGGTCGACGCCACGTTCTTGCGTTCGGAGGTGCCGCAGCCGGCGCTGTTGCACTAACTGCAGCAAGCCGTGTGGGTCGAACGTCTGCAGCTCAACGGGCCCGAGACGAACTTCTTGCTCAGGGAACAACCGGCGCATCAGCTCCAGCGGCGACCCCAACCGGCGCCTCCACCGCCACGACCGCCGCACCTGCAGCCCCGATCGAACTCCCGGTTGGCACCTTCGACGACATTCCTGGGCTCGCCAACCGCATCACCTCGATCAGCCCGACGGACGACTTCTACCTCATCGATACCGCACTGTCGCGGCCAGAGGTCGACCCGGCGAGCTGGTCGCTCACGATCAACGGCGAATACGTCACGACGCCAGTGACGTACACCTACGACGAACTACTCGCTCGCCCCATGGTCACGAGAGAGGTCACCCTCTCGTGCGTGTCGAACCCCATCGGCGGGCAACTGGTGGACAATGCCATCTGGGAAGGCATTCCTCTTTCCGAGCTCCTCGAGGAAGCTGGCGTGCAAGACCCAACGAACAATGCGCATCAGTTCTTCAGCCGTTCGGTCGATGGCTTCACTTGCGGATTCCCTCTGCCGCTGGCCTTTGATGGCCGGACGGCAATGCTCGCCCTTCGAATGAACGGTGAGCCTCTTCCGATCGACCATGGCTTCCCGGCCCGTCTCGTCATTGCTGGGCTGTATGGATATGTATCGGCGACGAAGTGGGTCGAAGAGATCTCGATCACCGATTGGGAAGGCGTCGACGGGCACTGGATTCCGCTCGGATGGGGCAAGGAGGGCCCAGTCAAGACGATGTCTCGCATCGATGTCCCTCAGAACCGGACACAGATGGTCTCGGGCACGACCGCTATCGGCGGCGTTGCCTGGTCTCCTACGATCGGAATCGAAAAGGTCGAGGTCTACGTCGGGCAAGACCCCGACGAATCGCTTGAAGACCCGTCGTCATGGGTCGAAGCCGAGCTCGCGAACGTCGAGTCGAACGAGACTTGGGTTCAGTGGCGTCATGAATGGGACGCTCCTCCCGGAGACTGGCTCATCCGAGTACGAGCCACCGACAAGAATGGTTTCACCCAATCACCCATACCGGTCGCGCCAGCACCCGACGGCGCCGAGGGCTTCCACAGCATCGTCGTCCGCGTGGTCTAGGTTCCCCAGCCGTACAGGCGGACGACGAGTATTTCCCGGGCTTCGCCCTCCAGGGCTCAAATCCGTCGCTGCGCTCCTCGATTTCGCGCCTGCTGCGCCGGAGGCGGCGCCTGGTCGTTCGTCCCTCACTCCCGCACGCGGCAAAGCAGTCCTCGGTGCGTATAAGCGACGGGACCGGGGAACCGCATTTGTTCCGCGCTTTTCCAAATCCAAACAGGCAGGCGACAGCGGGCGCGGACTAGCTGAACGCGTGAGCCTGTATACGCACTGAGGACTCGCCAGCTCCCTAGGAGGGAGGGACGAGCGACGTAAAGGCGCCTCAGGCGCAGCAGCCGAGCATCGAGGAGCGCAGCGACGGATTGCGACAGCTGGAGGGCGAAGCCCGGGAAACTACGCCGCCACCATTGCCTGGGTTTCCCAGGATCCGGCCGAATCGTTCTTGGTGAAGTAGATGTTCGACACGCGGTCGATCGCGTTGCGATCAAGGACCTTGGGTCGCCCCTCGTACTCGCAGATCGCAAGAAGCGTCTTGCCGAAGTCTGCGGGATAGTACGGACGAAGGTCGGTGCCGGTCTGCTCTTTGATGACCTGCTTCAGGTAGTCAGCGGACTCCTGGTTGCAACCAATGCCCATGCCCTTACATACAGCGGCAAGGATCTGGTCGAATGCGGCGGCGTCGATCGAACCAACAAACACCTTGTTCGGGATACGACGAGCGAACGCATCATCGCCGAGCTGATCGGGGCGCATGTTGGTCGAGAACACGACCTTTGCGTCGAACGGAATCGTGAATGCAGCACCATGAGCGAGCGTCAAGAAGTCGATCGAGCGAGATAGCGGAACAATCCAGCGGTTGAGCAGTGCTTCGGGAGTCATCTTCTGACGGCCGAAGTCATCGATCACGAAGATGCCATTGTTGGCCTTCATTTGGAGAGGAGCACGATAGACGCCGGTCGAGTCATCGCGATCGAGGTCGAGCTGACCAGCGGTGAGCTCACCACCAACGATGACACACGGACGGAGGCACAACACCCAGCGGCCGTCCATGCCCTCAGGCTGAGGCGACACTGGCTCGTGAATCGACGGATCGAACACGGTGATGATCGCACGGTCGAACTCGACGGCTCGGGGGATCAGCACAGGGTCCTTGTACATCTTGATCATGCGCTCAGCGAGCGACGTCTTACCCGTTCCCGGAGGGCCATAGAGGAAGACAGCACCCTTCGATACGAGCGCAGGGCCCAGCTCGTCGAAGAAGCCTGGGGCGATGATGAGGTCGTTGAACGCTTCGTTGAGCGTTGCGGCCGTAATCGGCGAACGACCCTTCTGTGCTTCAACGGTTCGGGTGTACTCCGAGAGTGCAACTGGTGCGGCGCCGGCGTAGGCCATAGCGGCGGCACGGCTGGCAGCTTCGGCCTTGCCCTTCTCGGTGGGAGCGAGAATGTAGTCACGTCCGTCCATGCCCTGAATCTCGAGCAGGAGACGTTGACGAAGGCCGTCGACGGTTGCGTCGACAATGCCGACCGACAGTGCGGTTGCCTGCGCCATTCGAGTCACGGACGAACGGCCATCAATGACCAATCGTTGGAGAATGATGTCCTCGATGAGGTTTGCGGGGACGCCGAGATCGTGGATCGTGGAGGGCGCAGTGGGGTAACCGGTAGCCGGGGGTGTTGCCGTTGACATACTTCTCAATCGACACATGACGGGCGAACCTTAGGAGAGCCCTCCCCGATTGGTGCCACCACGGCGCGTAGCATTTCCCGTATGTCTTCTCGCCGTGTGATCTCGCGGCGCGCACTCGGCGCGCTTGTTCCACTTCTCCTGACTGCCACCCTGCTTTCGGGTGACTCCGCGTACGGCCAAAACGCTGGCGATTCACCTGCAATCACGCCCGTGGAATCAACGATTCTCCCCACCGCCACCGTGGCTGTGCTGGGCGACGAATTTCTTGCTGCGCCCACGATTGCTCCGTTGCGTTCCGGTGCGTGCGCGTCGTCAGAGAACGGTCCTGTCGAGCGCGCTGCTGCCAAATCCGACGACACCGTGGTGTTGGTAAATAATCGTTCGTGTGTCGGGGCCAGTCTTTTGAGTATCGGCCGTGAGCAGGTTCGGGGCGTCGATCGAGATACCGATGTGGTTGTTGTGGGGGGCATCGGACTTGAGTTCGACTGGCCAGCGTTGGCCGCTAGTTGCTTGACGCCTGAGACTCGATCGGCACCTCGTTGCCAGCAAGAAGCGGGCATTGCCCGGGCTACGGCAGCGAACTCGTTCTTCCCGTGGCGATCACTTCTGCAGCAGATTCACCGTGCTGCACCGGAGGCCAACATTGTTCTTGTTGCTCCCCCAGCTCCAGTGTCGGCCGCGCCGCTGAACCTTGGCTCAGCGTGCTGCACCCCTTCCTCGAACGGCTCGGAGCAGATTCGTTCGGTCTTCGACACTGCTCGGGCACTGCGTGGCGCAGTGGTCGAATCGATGGGTGACATACCGATCGTTGTTGTTGAGACAGCTGATGCGTTCGAAGGCCACCACCTCGATGACGAACGTGCGTGGCTCTCGACCAACAGCGCACATCCTGGAGCACCGACCATCGAAGGTGCAGTTGCCATTGCTGAGCTTCTCGAGGTTCTGATGCCAGTGGCGGCGCCGATCGTGGCGCCGGCGAGTGCCCCAGCCGAGATCGTGCTGCTCCTCGGCACGACCATCGATGACGCCGCGAGCCATAGGGCGATTGCCGAGTCTGCTGACTTTTGGTTGAACACCTTCCGATTGAGCGATCTGAATCCATCGGTCGCCTTGGTTCCGGTGGTGACGAGCGATCCCCCGCCGCCTCCGACAACAACCACGACGACCACCACGACGACGACAACAACCACGACGACAGCCCCGCCGATCGCCGACGACAGCGCTCCTGTCGAGGTCGTCGAGGAAGATGCACCGGCTGGCGATCCGGCGATCGTCACGGACGATGACCTCGATGAAGGCCCTGTAGACGATGAAGGCCCTGTAGACGAAGAGGTCGCTGCCGAGGAAGAGACAGCTGCCGAAGAAGAAGAAGAAGAAGAAGAAGAAGAAGAAGAAGGCGAACCAGTTACGGAGGACGTCCCAGCTACCCGGCCAGCGGTGGAACTCCAAGAGATCGTGTCGACCTACGCCACCTCAGGCGATCAGCTCGCAGCCGCCATTGATGCACTCGAGTTGGTCGAGGGAATCACCAGCGTTGCCGATGTCGCCGACGCAATCGCTCTGAGCACAGACCTCTTCACCCCGACCGTCGCCGACCGTCGCCTGATCGTTCGAGCAGTTGACCTGCTGGTAGAGGGAACGAACGATGCCGACATCGACGCCCTCCGCTCGGCGCTGAACGAAACCGACGCTGTCACCACAATCCTTGCTGCGTCACCCGAGCAAGCCCGGGCAGTCGAGACGCTGACGGCCGGCACTGCGGCCATCGTCGAATGGACCACCTCGACCGAGTTGGCGGCGTCGCTTCCAGCACCCGATGCCAACCCCCAGGTGTTGTCGATCTCGGCGGTCGATGTCGACGCGGTGATCGGCCGAACAGCTGAACTCGCAGTGGACATCGACGTTGATCGCCCCACTCAAGCAACGGTGACGTGGCGAGCCAACGATGCGATCATCGCCGCTGGTCAGCAGACAACCATCGAGCCACAAGACATCGGCGTTGGAGAGCACACTGTCGTCGTTTCCGTCGAGACCGACCGGGAAGCCCTTGAAGCCACATTCACACTGCGCATTACTGGTGATGGCGATGGCCACAACGACTCGTGCAACGCATTCGACCCATTCCCATCCGATATCGATGACGACGGCCTCGCAGCCGAGTGCGACACCGATGACGACGGCGATGGACTTCCCGACAGCATCGACCCGTGCCCGAACACCGTCACGACGACGCTGAGCGACGTCGACCTCGACGGACTTCCTGATCACTGCGACGCCGACAGTCTCGATGGTCCCCGAGGAGACACCGATGGCGACTCGTTCCCCGACCTCATCGACAACTGCCCATCGACAAGCCAAACGAATCAATTCGATGCTGACTCCGATGGCATCGGCAATGCCTGTGAGGGCAACCGGATTGTTGTCTGCACCATCAACGGCACCCCTGGCAACGATGTACTTCGAGGCACTCCTGGTAACGACGTGATCTGCGGCCGAGGTGGCGACGATCGCATTGTTGGCTACGGCGGCGACGACGTCATCTTTGGCGGCGCAGGCAACGACGTGATCTTTGGCTCGGGTGGCAACGACCGACTCTATGGCGGAGCGGGGAACGACGAGCTCTATGGCAACGGTGATGACGACATCATCATTGGCGAAGCAGGCAACGACTACTTGGGTGGTGGATTCGGCTCGGATGTTCTCGCTGGCGGCAGAGGAACGGACACGCTCGAGGGTGACGCTGGCGGCGATGTGCTCTTTGGCGGCCGTGGCAACGACATCCTCCGGGGCGGCGACGGACCCGACACGATTGCAGGCGACGGCGGCAACGATCAGCTCTTCGGCGAGAACGGCGCAGACATCCTCAGCGGCGGGCTGGGCGAGGACATAGTCCGAGCCGGGCGCGGGGATGACATACTGATCGATGTGCAGAACATCGACTTCGTCCGAGGTGGTACCGGCGACGACCTCTTCGGCGAATCACCGATCCGGCTCTCGTAGCCGAATGACCGCCGACGACGCAGCTCCATACACCTGGTTCACCGCCGACGATCAGTTCCTTTTCAATGCGGGAAATCACACTCGCCTCTGGGATGGCCTTGGTGGTCGCCTCGCCCACGTCGACGGCGTTGGCGGTGCGCGCTTTGGTGTCTGGGCGCCAAACGCCCGAGCGGTTGGGGTCATTGGCGACTTCAATGGCTGGACCCATCCAGGCGAGCCGCTGAGCCCGGTTGGTGCAAGTGGAGTCTGGGAAGGATTCGTCCCGGGCCTCGTCGAAGGGTCGAAGTACAAGTACCGAATCGAAGGCGCACAGGGCGCCATCGTCGAGAAGGCTGACCCGCTCGCCTTCGAATCCGAGATAGCGCCGAACACCGCCTCGGTCATCGCCGATCTCACCCACGCCTGGTCGGACGACGAGTGGATGGAAACGCGTGCGTCGCGCAATCGATGGGACGCTCCCGTCTCGATCTACGAGGTTCACCTCGGGTCGTGGCGCCGAACCATCGACGGCCGCTCGCTCACCTACACCGAACATATCGATGCACTCGTCAGCCATGTCGCTGCAATGGGCTTCACCCATGTCGAGGTGCTCCCGGTTACCGAGCACCCGCTGTACGCATCATGGGGATATCAAACAACTGGCTACTTTGCCGCGACGTCCCGCTACGGCGGACCAACTGAGCTCATGGATCTCATCGACGCGTTCCACAATGCCGGCGTCGGGGTCATTCTCGATTGGGTTCCCAGCCACTTCCCCACCGACAGCTTTGCGCTCAACGCCTTCGACGGCACCTCGCTCTATGAGCATGCTGATCCGCGTGAAGGATTTCATCCGGATTGGAAGAGTTCGATCTTCAACTACGGTCGCCACGAAGTGCGAAGCTTCCTCCTCTCGAGCGCACGGTTCTGGCTTGAGGCGTTCCACATCGACGGCATCCGTGTCGACGCCGTGGCATCGATGCTCTACCGCGACTACAGCCGCGGTGACGATTGGATCCCCAACCAGTACGGCGGACGAGAGAACCTCGAAGCGATTTCGTTTCTGCAGCAGCTGAACCATGAAATGTACGCGGCCTTCCCCGACATCATGATGATCGCCGAAGAGTCGACTGCGTGGCCTGGTGTAACCCGCCCAACAAACGAGGGCGGCTTGGGCTTTGGCTTCAAGTGGGACATGGGTTGGATGAACGACACGCTGGAGTACTTCAGCGAAGACCCCATCCACCGTCAGTTCCACCACAACAAGCTCACCTTCCGTGCCATGTATGGATTCAGCGAGAACTTCGTGCTGCCGCTCAGTCACGATGAGGTTGTGCACGGCAAAGGCTCGTTGCTCAACAAAATGCCTGGCGACCACTGGCAGAAATTTGCGAACCTTCGCCTGCTACTTGGCTGGCAATACGCAACCCCGGGCAAGAAACTCGTCTTCATGGGCTCGGAGATTGCCCCGTGGACCGAATGGAACCACGACGATTCACTTCCGTGGGACCTCACCAACAACGACGCCCACGAGGGCACCCTCCAATGGGTCATCGCACTGAACAAGGCCTACGCCGACATTCCGGCGTTGCACGTGAAGGACTCGGTCGCTGACGGGTTCCGTTGGATCGATGCCAACGACAACGCCCGCAGCATCATCACATTCCTTCGCGAGGACGGCGCTGGTGACATGGTCGTCGTGGCCATGAACGCCACTCCGGTTCCACGCGACACGGTGATGACCGGGGTCCCCGTTGCCGGAGACTGGGACGTCGTGCTGAACAGCGATGCGGTCGAGCTCGGCGGTTCCGGCTACGAGCAACCCACGACGTTCTCCACGACCGAGCATCATCACAATGGCTACGAGCAAGCGATCTGGCTGACCCTTCCACCGCTGTCGATCACGTTCTTGCGCTACCGAGGCAGCCAGTAGGTCAGCGATCCTACGGGTCGCCACTCGAGCTCAGTGCTGATAGAGATCAGGTATGAGCCTGATTGGAACCCGTGTTGTTCGTCGAGAAGATCCTGAACTCCTGACCACTGGCGGGAACTACGTTGCTGATGTCGGCCCGGCGAATGCGCTGCATGTCACGTTCGTTCGTTCGACCATGGCCCACGCCGAACTTCTCGAGGTCGACATCTCCGGTGCAGAGTCACACGACGGTGTCGTCGCCGTGCATACCGCTAGTTCTCTCGGCCTCACGCCAAAGCCTCCCGCGTACGCTCCGTTGAACCAGAACATGACTCGCACCTGGCTCGCCACCGATCGGGTTCGCTACGTTGGCGAACCAATCGTCGCCATCGTGACAACGACACCGGAGGCTGGGGTTGATGCCGCCGAGTTGGTCTTTGTCGACTACGAACCACTCGACGTCGCCGTCACGATCGACCAGGGTCTGGCCGGAGACGTGCTGTTGTTCCCCGATCTCGCCAGCAACGAGGCGTTCGCTATCCCGGCAGCGCCGACTCCTGAGTTGTTCGATGACTGCGAGGTTGTGGTCGAGCTCGACTTCATCAACCCACGCATGACCGCGGCTCCGATCGAGACGCGCGCTGCGGTGGCGGAATGGTCAGAGGAGAATGGCGTGCAGCGGCTAACCCAATGGTCGTGCACGCAGTTTCCACACCGGACCCGCGATGGCCTAGCCGATGGGCTTGGTGTCGAACACAGCCAGGTGCACGTCATTACCCCCGATGTTGGCGGTGGTTTCGGAGCGAAGGGTGGGCTGTACCCCGAAGATCTTCTGGTCGCTGAGCTCGCCCGAGTACTCGACACACCCATCCGCTGGAACGAAACACGCTCGGAAAGCATGCTCGGACTCGCTCATGCCCGGTCGGTCAAGAATCAGGTGAAGCTCGGGGGCACCCGTGACGGCAACCTGACCGCGTTCAGCTTTCACATGGTCCAAGACTCAGGCGCCTACCCGGCTATCGGTGCGCTGCTTCCGTTCATTGCTCTGCCGATGGCATCGGGCAACTACGACATACCCAACGTGCGGTTCACGGCGCAATCGGTCGTGACAAACACCGTCCCGGTCGGGGCGTATCGAGGAGCCGGCCGACCGGAAGCGACGATTGGCATCGAGCGGATCGTCGATGTGTACGCCGCCGAGATCGGGATGGATCCAGCCGAGCTTCGTCGCCGAAACTTGTGGCCCGACGATGCGTTCCCGGTTGTCACCCCAACCGGCGCCAACATGGACTCTGGCGCATACGAGACCGCTCTCGATCTGGTGATGGAGGCCGCCGACTACACGGCGCTCCGGGCAGAACAAGCACGACGACTCGACGACCCCACGATGCCGCTTCTTGGACTCGGATGGTGCACGTACGTCGAAATCGCGAACCCGATGGCCGCCGGCGAGTTTGGCAGCGTGCAGGTTCGCCCCGATGGTTCGGCCATCGTGCTCACTGGGTCATCGGCACATGGCCAAGGCCATCACACTGCGTTCTCGCAGATCGCGTCCGATCTCCTGGGTATTCCGTTCGACAAGATCGAAGTGAGGCACGGCGACACCGATGAAGTGAAGCGAGGTGGCGGCACCGGTGGGTCTCGTTCGCTTCAGGTTGGGGGTAGCGCTGTGTGGAACGCGTCCGAGAACCTGGTCGATGAGGCAAAGAAGGTTGCCGCCTCACTGCTCGAAGCGAGCGAAGCTGACATCGTGCTCGACACGGCCAACGGCACGTTTGCCGTCGCTGGAACGCCAGCGAAGTCAATCCCCTGGAGTGAGATTGCAGCCGTTGCCGAGAAGACGACCGGAGAGATCTTCGTGGCCGAAACCGACTTCACACCACCGGCAGCGACGTTCCCGTTCGGGGCGCATTTGTCGGTTGTCGAGGTCGACCGCGACACCGGCGAGGTCACGCCGATTCGCCACATCTCGTGCGACGACGCTGGCCGGATTGTTAACCCAACGATCGTCGAGGGCCAGGTACATGGCGGCGTGAGCAGCGGCATGAGTCATGCGCTCATGGAGGTCTTCGCCTACGACGAAGACGGCAACCCGCTCACCGGCAACTTCATGGACTACGGCATGCCCGCAGCGTCGGAGTTCCCGAGTTTCGAGCGTGTTGCGCTCGAAACCCCAACCGATCGAAACCCGATCGGGGCGAAGGGCATTGGCGAGTCGGGAACGATCGGCTCAACGCCCGCAGTGCAGAACGCTGTCGTCGATGCGCTTGCGCACCTGGGCGTCACTCATGTCGATATCCCGGTCACACCGCAGCGTGTGTGGCGAGCAATGGAATCGGCTCAGTCCTGACGGGCTTCCCCGAACCCGAGTTTGTTGCTGACGCCCCAAACAGTGCCTAGCTCATGAGATCGTGAAGGCACCAGAACTACATTCCTCGTCCACCGGAGATCTCGATGACGATTCCGGTGAGGTAGCTCGACAGGTCAGAGGCGAGGAACAACGCCGCGTTGGCGACGTCGGTTGGCTGCCCCAGCCGGCCAAGCGGAATCTCAGCGATGCGAGACTCGAGAACCTCGGGCTTCATCTTCTGAATCATCGCGGTGTCAATAAGGCCTGGCTGGATGGCGTTGACGCGCACGTTGTGACGACCGAGCTCTTTTGCAGCGGCCTTTGTCATGCCGACGATGCCGGCCTTCGCCGCGCTGTAGTTGGTCTGGCCCGGGTTGCCTTGCTTGCCTGACATCGACGAGACGTTGATGATCGACCCCGACTTCTGCTCGCGCATGACGTCGGCTGCTGCGCGGGTTCCAAGCCACGCTCCGTGCAGGTGGACATCGAGCACCGCTCTGAAATCATCGAAGCTGAGGTTCCGAAGGCTTGCATCACGGGTGAATCCGGCGTTGTTGATGAGCACATCGAGACTGCCATAGGCCTCGATAGCGGTGGCTACGGCTGCGGCGACGGCATCTTCGGAGGTGACGTCGCAACCGATTCCGAGTGCTGTTGGGAGGCCAGCAGCTGTCGTTTCGGCAGCGGCTGCATCGATGTCGGCAACTACAACATTCGCTCCCGCTGCAGCGAGAACCTGGGCCATCGAAGCCCCAAGACCTTGCGCAGCGCCGGTGATCAATGCGGTTCGGCCAGAGAGAAGATCAGGAGTCATAGAAGCCACCATATCCCGGCACTACGGGGCGGTTCGCGAGCGACATGCGCGAGCTCGGCTAGCGTCGAGCCATGAGCAAGAACCTGCGCGATTACACCAAGACGATCTACACCATGGACGGCGTTGTGCGCCGTGTTGCCGATCGAGACTGGGACAACCAGTCACCCAACACCGAGTGGACAGCCAAGCAGACGCTCGGCCATGTCATCTGGGGCATGAAGCGCATGACGACCGCGATTAGGGGCGACGCTCCCCCAGCCGAGCAAGCGGAGGCCGATGTCGCAGGTGATCGTCCCGCCGACACCTGGAACAATGTGCGTGACAACCTCCTCGACGCCCTCGATCATCAGGGCGTGCTCACGAAGGAAATCGACACACCGTTCGGCGACATGACCGTCGACGAGGCCCTCGGCAAGTTCATCATCGACCCGCTGACCCATGCGTGGGACATTGCCAAAGCGACCGGTGTCGATGCCGCAATCCCCGATGATCTGGCCGAGAAGGCACTCGACATTCTGATGGCATTTGGCGACGCAATTCGCGGCCCGGGGATCATGGAGTCACCCGTCGACGTTCCCCAGGACGCACCGATCCAGGACAAGCTGATCGCCTACAGCGGCCGCAAGCCCTAAGTCATCCGACTTGACCGCCCCCGTCCTCGACTGGGCGAGCACGGCGGCCGCAGTGATGTCGACGCTCGCTCAGTCGCAGGCGACACAAGGCAAACGATAACGCCCGCCCTGCGGCAAAGTGGTTGACCCGCCTGGAAGCCATCCGTAGCGTCGACACCATGAAGAGGCTTGTTGTTGCGGTGATGGCTATGACTGCAGTGTCTCTGTCTGCCATGAGTCCCGCGTTCGCCGGGGGAAGTTGGCTCGAACCAATCCAAGCCGACATCCGGTCAGGAGACGTGGTGACACTCGTTGGCTTTAGCGGGTTTGGCCCACGCGAGGATCCGGACGTGAGCCCCGACGATCCGTTCTATGCCCATGTCGAGGTCGACGAATCTCAGCGCACCGGCGGGTACCCGAATGTGCACAGCGGAACGCTGCCACTCGGCCGCGTCGTCGTCACCGAAACCGGCGAGTGCTGTTGGCAGAACTACCGTCTTCACATCACGTTCAGGGTCCCCGAGCTGCCAGATGGCGCCTACAGCGTTGTTGTATGCAACGACCCGTGCACCACCAACTTCGGTGAACTCATCGGGGGCACACTCTTCATCGGTAATACTCCTCGCGTTCAAGACCAGAAGTTCCGGCAGGCATTTCTGAATGACCCGCTAGTAGCCGAGCTTGTTGGCGAGCAGACTCTCGCACTCACCGGTCCGACGCGCGTTCACCTCGTGTGGTTTGGTTTCGGGTTGTTCGCAGCAGGCCTGTTCATGCTGAGGTTCTCGCAACGTCACGTATCGCCTTAACGGCCACAGCCAGCACTACTGAACGAAGAACTGTGCTGAGGCTGCCATGCCGTCGATGGCATCAAGCCCTTGCAGGTTGGCTTCCATTCGCCACACTTTGTTGCCAATCTCGAACAGCCAGACTTTGCGACGGATGAACTCAGGACTGTCGGTCCACGCCAGCTCATAGCTAACTCGAGCGAAGTTCTTCGTCGTTGGCCCCACGGGGTCGATGTAGGAACCTGCCGGGATGGTCTTCGTGTTGACCACAGTCCACGGGCCCGGCGGAAGGACAGTCTCAGCCGCTTCCTCCAAGGACATTGCTAGCGGACGAAGCGTCACGTGGTGATGTGTTCGACCGTCTTCAGGGCCACTACGGAAGAAGCTGCAGCTCTGCATCCCTTCGGCATCGGGGTAGAGCTCGATCGCTGATGACCACTGCGATGGGTACGCGATCGAGATCGCTTCGTCATGGCAAACCTCGTAGTCGCCGAACCCGAACGGGCTTTCGTGACACCAGTGATTGATGTGCTCCTCATGGGTGCCGGCGCCGTCGGTGAAGCTGACCACAGCCTTGACTTCCTCGGCCCCATTCCAGTCAGGCACTCGGAAAAGTCCATCGGTTCGCACCGGCAATTCGTAGCGCTCGCCCTGCCACTTCTGCACAACGACCGAGTTCACGATGATGCCGGACCCCTCCATTGGGCGGAACTGAAACACGCCGGAGACGCAGTCGATGTGATCGACGACTCGACCCGCGAGCGAGTTCGCCACGGGGCATCCATGGAAGCGGCTCACACCGACGGCAGCGAACTCCTCGCCGACTGCATTGCTCACCGTCACGTCGAACTGCAGATTGTTCGGATCGATATCGAACGTTTGTGGTGCTGCTGGGACGTGAGTGCCAGCAGCGAGCTCGGTCGTGTGCATTGGCAAGCCCGTACCGCCCGGATGGCTGTGGGCCGTGACAACCCACTCAAGTTCGATGCCTGCGTTCTCCTCGAACTCCACGCGGAGATGCGGCGGATTCGTTGCGCACTCGACTACAAGCGACGGCTGGCTTGGCGGTGACGGTCGAGTGGTCGTAGTCGTGGTCGGTGCGATGGTCGACGTCGTCGAGCTGGTCGTCGTAGGAGCACTCGTCGGGTCCGGGGCGTTTGTCGTGCTCGTCGCAACAAGCTCGATGGGGCCTGCGGTGGTTTCCTGAACTTGTTCGACAGTAGGCGCTTGCCCATCCACCTGTGGAAGTGCTGCTGGGGCTTGATCACCGCCACATGCGAAGCACGCGAGAGCAATGCCTGCAATGGCAAGTCGTTGTCCGAACGTGAAGGTTGTGAGGCTCGTCTTCATACCCAAAGGGTCGGTGAAGTTCGCCGATCGCTAAATGGGGGCGGCCCCCGAGAGGCCGTACGTCCTACAGTTGAAACAGCCCTCGACAGAGCTATACCAAGGCAGCAGCGTCAATTCGCTCGTCAACACCATTGGTGCTGCGGGCGAAGGTCACGGCACCAATGATGGCGAGGCACACCATCCACACCGAGATCGCCGCAAGCATCGCCCATCCTTCGCCGATCCATTCGCCATCGAACGGGCCAAGCCCGGCGAGCAGGCCCATCAGGCCGTGCGGAAGAACGATGACGAACGCTGCGAGAACGGCAGCCCACTGGCGGAGAACAAAGCCTCCGGCTGCGATGACGAACGACCCCAGCAGCACCAGATTGCTGAACGGCATCATCGTGTCGACATCGGAGTTCGACAGGACTTCCGCAATCGACAGCCCACCCATATCGCGAAGGAAGTCACCGAACACAAGCGTGTCGTTGAACGGGTAGTCGTAGAGATTCGCTGCCGCCGAAGACGCATTGCCAAACCATGCAAGACCCACATACAACGCGCTGATCGCCGCGACTGCCAGGACAATGCTCACTGTCGATTGCTTCTTCGCCATACACGGAACGGTATAGGGAGGTTCGATGATCGGCAAGCAGTTCGCCCACGACCAGTGGCCAGATTCCCCGCAATAACTCCGAAGCGATGCCTGAATCCACTAGACACGTACTCGTGTTGGCGCAGGTAGAAACTGACTTTGGAGACTGGGTTCCGGCCATTGCGACCGTGGCCATCACGGTCATTGTTATCTTGGCGCTGCGGTGGGTCGAGAGACGACGCACAAGCGGCGACACGAACGAAGTTCACTTCCGAACCCAGATCGCATCGATTGGCGTAGCCCTTCTCGGATTGCTCGTCGTTATCTTCGTGCTCCCCGACGGCTCAGACTCTGACCTTGCCTTTTCCCTCTTCGGTCTGATCGTCACCGGCGCACTGGCGATCTCGTCGCAGTCGATCATCGCCAACGCAATGGCCGGGTTGATGCTGCGAACCGTGAGCAGTTTCAAGCCAGGCGACTTCATCGAAGTATCGGGCAACATGGGGCGAGTCACCGAACGCGGGTTGTTCCACACCGAAATTCAGACGTCCGACCGCGATCTCGTCACCCTCCCGAACGCGATCATGGTCAACCAACCCGTTCGAGTCGTTCGCGCCTCAGGCACGATCGTGTCGGCAACCGCATCGATTGGCTATGACGTCTCGCGCCACCAGCTGAACGACCTCTTCGTTGAGGCCGCCGAAAGTGCCGGACTGGAAGAGCCGTTCGTCCAAGTACTCGAGCTCGGCGACTACTCGGTCAACTACCGGATTGCTGGCTTTCTGTCCGACCCTCGGTCGTTGCTGGCAAGCCGGTCCAAACTGCGTGGCGCGATCCTCGACGGCCTAAGCGCTGCTGGCATCGAGATCATGTCGCCGATGTACGTCGCGCGCCGCGAGGCCAGCAACGAACCGCTGCTCCCCAGCGGCGAGGGACCGTCCATCTCATCGCAGACCCGACGCACCGCCGAAGACCGTGTCTTCGACAAAGCCGATATCGCCAGCAAGCTCGAGGAAACCAAGCGAAACCTGACCGAAGCGCAAGAGAACGTCGAGCTGCTCCGTCTCGAACTCGACAACGACGATCCTGAAACGGCCGAACGAGCTCAGCGAGCAGTGGCCCGAGCTGAACGGCGCCTCGAAAACCTCGGCAAACGGATCGAACAACTCACTGAGTCTCAGCAGGCGGAGTGAGGCGCCGCGTCCTGGTTATGGCGACGTTTTCCTCAGGACAGCGACCGCGTGAGATCGAGGCTGAGAGCGGCGCTTCTCTCAGACTGCGCCGCCATGACAAGGTCGTGTAACTCCAACGCCACAGTTGGCTCAGTTGCTCGCATCTTGTCGTAGTCAGATCGGGTGAGCTGGAGCACGTCGACCTCTGTAGTAGCCACGACCTCGGCAGATCGAACGCCTCCCGGGAAGAACGCCACCTCCCCAAGCCATGTGCCTGCACTGTATTGCCGGAGGCGACGGCGAGATCCATCATCGTCGAGCCGCACGGCTACGACCGACCCGCTAACGACAAACAGCAGCGTGTCTCCAACACGTCCCTGCTCCATCAGCACCTCATCGGGAGCGAATGACAACGGAGTAAACGACGATCGCACGGCATTGGACAGTTGCGTTGGCTCGACGGCCGGGCCCAGATCAAGAACATCGGTATCGTGTCGGCTGAGCGTCTCTGCCTCCGTCCATTCCAATGCCTCGTCGAGGTTCGGGCGCACAATCGCCGCAGCGATTAGCTCCGGGTTCGATCGCTCCAACCCTTCGACTAACACGTCCGACATTCCGGAAAGCACCAGTTGAGCGTCTGCGTTTGCCGCCTCGTCGTGGATTCGTGCCAGCACGGCAAACCCCGACGAGTCCACACCGGTTACGCGACGGAAGTCGAGCACCAAAGCCGCCAACGGTTCGTCACTCAAACAACGAAGGCGAACCTTGTCGGCCAAACCGACCGTCGAACCGAAGAACAGGTATCCCTGTAGCTCAAACACTTGGGTCTCGACCGCGTGGTCCTCGATGATCTTCGATTCGACGTTGTTGCGGGCGACCTGGCTGGTGTGGAAGCCCGAGGACTCGCGATGCACCGGGTCGATGTGGCTGTAGCGAACGACGAAGATTGCACACGCAATGACGACTCCGACGACCAGCCCTTCGAGAATCCCGATGGTCGCCATCGAGATGACGATCACCGACGTGAGGATTCGGTCCGTCCACTCGGCTGCATTTCTCAACTGCGCCAGCCGCTCAAGCATGAGGTCAATACCCACGGCCATCAGCAGCCCGCCCGCGATGAATCGAGGCACGAACCCAACGTACTGGGGGCCCAAGACCCCAAGCGCTGCCATAATCGCCGCCGCAATCAATGGGATGGTCCGGCTTTGGGAGCCGAGCTTTCGAGCGAGCAGCGAACTTCCGAGCGCAACGTAACCCACGAGCGAACCGAGTGGTGCAGTAATGATGTTGCCGACTCCCGTGAGACGAAGCTCGCGGTTCTGGGCGATGGGCTTGCGGGATACAAACTCAAGACCGGAAACGTTGAGCAGGAGTGCAACGACCGAAACAGCCACGACGGCCGCCAACGATCCGATGTTGTCGATGACCAACCCGAAGTCGAAGTCGGCAATCTCCTGAGGGCGGAGCGGTTCGACCCTGGTGCTCGAAGGAAATGGCCCGATCAACCAACCCTCTTCGTCAACCTCATCGATCGACTTTGTCGTGTAGGTCCACAGATAGAAGAGCGCGGCCGAGGTAACGATGAGCATGCTTGGTGTTTCGGCGGGTAGCGAACGCATCCGGGCGATCATCAACAGGATGATTGCGAGCAGGAACCCTGGCAGCCAGAACCTGAGCAGCGTGCTAAAGAGCGAGGACACATCGTCGATCCCAGGATCTCTGCCGATCATCACTGCAACCCCGCCCTTGGCGAGGAACCACCCGGTGCCGGCCATGAAGGCTCCAACCACCGTCGTTGGTAAATACCGCACGGCGCCACCGAGGCGGAACCGGCCGGCCAAGACCATCGCAACTCCAGCTGCAAGGCCGGCCACGGCGAGCAAGATGAGCAGGTCGGTCGAGTTACCCGTCGACGCAGCGACGGACGCCACCACGGGCACCATCAGCACCCCAGGTGCATCCTGAACCGTCGAGAACGACGGGACCGCATCGGAACGCCACCCGAGCCATGCGGCCAGGATGGCGCTTCCCAAGATGAACGAGCTGATCCCGCGGGCGAGCCCATCCTG
>CAKZVC010000030.1 GCA_937922235.1 uncultured Acidimicrobiales bacterium
CCAACTGCGCAGACGCCTTCGAGTGAACCGCCCATGCGAACCACATGTGCGTCGACGCCCTCGTTCGTCAACCAGCGCTCGGTCCAGTTTGGAAGATGCGTCGCCACGGTCCGGCCGTTGAGATCGGAGAGCTTCTGAAACGGCGAATCTTCCTTCACAGCAACGATGAGGTCAGAGCGCGAGAAGCCAAGGTCGAGCGTTGGCCACGACTCGATCTCGTTCTCGAGTGCGGTGTCAGTCGAAATAAACGCAGCATCGAGGCGGCCTTCGCCGAGCCATGCAGCTGCGTCCCGTGGACGCATCTCGATGAACTCGAAGTCTTCGACTACGGCCGATGCGTTCATGCGGTCGAACGAACGGCGCGAGTATCCAGCGTGTGCGAGCAGGTCGAGTACTGATTCGCGGAGGCGTCCCTTCGATGGGATAGCGATGCGGGTTTGCGTCGAGCTCATTCGCCGGCAGCACCCGATGCGGCGACAAACGCCTGCTGAAGCTGAGCGCGGGCCTCGCGAATAGTTGCCTCATTCTCGCCAAGACGACCCTCAAGGCCGTCGACCAACGAACTCATCGCGTCGATAGCAAACGAGGCCTCGTTGAGGTTTGGCGGGTTCTGGCGAAGGTGAATTGCCGAGAGCTCATAGAGGCCCATGATGTGGTTTGCCACGATGACCTCTGGGGGCGTCGTTGCCATCTGGCGCTCGGTCTCGGCCATCTGAATGACGGCCTGCTCAAGCTGGGCCCGCTCTTCGTCGCTCAGCTCATCGAGCGATGGAATGCCAAGCGCCTCAGCGAGCGCTTGCTCGTCCATTTCCGGGATGTCGGAACTGTGGGTAGGTGCCTCTTGTGCTGGCTGGGCTGCAGGCTGTTGATCCCGCGGTACTTCGTGCTCGCCACCTGGTGTCCACAAACTCATGATTACGTCCGTTCCTCGTCCTCAGACTCGATTCGCCGGTTTTCGGCCCCTCTAGCCTATGCTTGACCATTGACAATTTGTTCTGAAAGCGGTTCGTCATCGTCACAGCGGTTCCCGAGAGGGATAGACGCAGTAGCGACAGCAACCCGCCTAGCCACTTGCGGGTGCACTAGGTCCTACGACAAGACCTAGGTCTGCGGATTTTCGCAGACCTGTTCTCGGCGTTCGACGTAGCGATCCCTTGCGGCACAGAGCCCGATGAAAGGATCTGCCATTGCGCAGTGAGCAGTCATAGCTGACAAGCCCGAAGCCCGGATCAACGAACGCATTCGCGCACGCGAAGTGCTCCTCGTTGGACCCGACGGCGAGAAGATGGGCGTTCGCCCCACCCCCGAAGCACTGCGTATGGCAGCCGACATGGATCTCGATCTTGTGGAGGTAGCCAGCAAGGCCAACCCACCGGTTTGCCGCATCATGGACTACGGAAAGTGGAAGTACGAACAAAGCCAGCGCGAGAAGGAATCTCGCAAGAAAAGCACCAACATCACCGTCAAGGAGATGAAGTACCGGCCAAAGATTGGCATCGGCGACTTTGACACCAAGACGAAGAAGGTCGAAAAGTTCCTCGGTGAGGGCTCGAAGGTCAAGGTCACGATCATGTTCCGTGGTCGCGAAATGCAGCACCCCGAGCTCGGCCGTCGAATCCTCGACGATGTAGCTGAGCGCTGCGTCCACTTGGCAAACGTCGAGTTCGGACCCAACCTCGAAGGCCGCAACATGGTGATGGTGCTCGGGCCAGACAAGAAGAAACTCGCCATCTTGAAGAAGGCGCAAGAAGAAGAGGCTGCAGCTGCAGCCGCCGAGGAAGCAGCGCTGCAAGAAGCAGATGCCGCAGACGAAGCACAAACACCCCCAACCAACGAAGAAGAGTAAGAGAGGTCATCCTCATGCCAAAGATGAAGTCACACAGTGGCGCGTCTAAGCGATTCAAGCGCACTGGTTCCGGCAAGCTCCGCCGGGGCAAGCAGGGCCGCAACCACATGCTCGAGAAGAAGAGCTCGAAGCACAAGGCTCGGTTCCTTGGCGACACCGATGTGTCCAAGGCCGACGCTCCGAATATCGACAAGATGATCGGTCGCTAAGCGATCTCTCCTGAAAGGATTTAGTTATGGCACGCGTAAAACGCGCAGTAAACGGACGTAAGAGCCGTAAAGCAACTCTCAAGAAGGCCAAGGGCCATTACGGAAACCGGAGCCGGTCGTATCGCTCCGCAAATGAATCGGTCATGCACGCCGGGAACTACGCGTTCCGCGATCGTCGTGCACGCAAGGGCGAAATGCGTCGCCTTTGGGTACAGCGCATCAACGCTGCATGCCGCCAGAACGACACGACCTACAGCAAGTTCATCTTCGGGCTGAAGGAAGCTGGCATCGAGGTTGACCGCAAGGTCCTCGCCGATCTTGCAATCAGCGATCCTGCAGCGTTCACCGCTCTCGTGCAGTCGGCTAGCGCCGCTGCTGCGAACGCTAGTGAAGGTGCAGCCGCCTGATCCTCGAGCTCTCTGCTCGAAACCCACGGGTCGCAGATGTCCGGCGTCTGCTGCGCCAAAAAGCGCAGCGGCGCCGGTCGTCTCGTTTTGTCGTGGAGACACCGAAACTCGTTCTCGAAGCGCTCGAGAGCGAGTTCGTTGTCGATTTTGTGATCGTGCCGGGTGATCAACATCCCGATCCAGACATAGCCGAGCAGTGCGAGGAACAGCGCGTCCGCATGTTCGGTCTTGCACCCGACGCGTTCGCGAACCTGTCCGACGCTAAGACACCGCAACCAGCGCTCGCGGTCGTCGAGCTCCCAACGCTCGATGTCGACCATCGGTTTGCTTCTCCTGATCGTGCCGGGATGTATCTCGTGCTGGTCGACGTAGCTGACCCTGGCAACGTGGGCACCCTCATTCGAACCGCCGAAGCCACCGGGTGTTCAGGCGTCATCGTGACGTCGCAAACCGCCGATGTGTTCTCGCCCAAGGTCGTTCGGGCCTCAGCGGGCTCACTCCTTCGCATGCCCATCGCTGAGGTTGGGCTCGAAGAGCTCGAGGCCACGTTCGCCCACCTCGGTGTGCAGAGCATCGCCACTGCTATGGACGGCGACGTCTACACCTCGGTCGATATCGACCCAGCAAAGCCAGTGGCCATCGTGCTCGGCAG
>CAKZVC010000031.1 GCA_937922235.1 uncultured Acidimicrobiales bacterium
CCTTGGCCGCATCAATGCCTTTATGGACACGACCCGATTTTCCGAAACGAGTCCTGCCGATCAGCTCGCAGCTGGGGGCACGAAGTGGGTGCTCGCGAACGAATCGGTCGATGTGTACATCGCCTACTCGAACGATGATCCCTCAACAATGGGAGTCCAGGGACTCTCGGCAGGTTCATACGACCTGGGATGGTTCGACCCGGCAACTGGTGTGCGCGTAGACGAGACCGTGTCGGTCGCCTCCGGAACGGCAACGTTCCCCGTGCCGTCACAGATCGGGCCAGAGGTTGCGCTCTCGATCGAGCTGACCGATGGGTCGACGCCAACCACGACTGCTGTGCCGACGACAACCGCAGCTCCAACAACGACGGCAGCTCCAACAACGACCAACTCGCCGACCACCACTCAACCGTCCAACGGTGACACAACGATGGAACTCATCGCCGTGGAGGATGCGTACATCCAGGGCTCAACCGCCTTCGACGCTGGTCAGCTCCGAGTCGAGAGCGGATCACGCACTCGAACGACCTATGCCCGGTTTGACACCTCGACGGTCAGCGCTGCATCGAGTGTCCGCCTTCAGCTGACAGTTGGTGATGACGCTGGCGACGGCACGCTCAACGTGTGGGCTGGCTCTGACGGCGATTGGACCGACAGCTCGCTTACTCCGTCGAACGCTCCGACCGCGGCAGGCTTGCTCGCCTCGGTCGAAGGTCCCTTCGATTCAGGCGACCGAGTTGAGCTCGTCCTGCCCGCTTCTGCTGTTGCTGGTGACTCGTTGAACATTGTTGTGACCGCTAACGCTGTGGGAAGCAACGACGTGTCGTTCGAGTCGACCGAAGGCGGTGAGGGTCCGACGCTTGTGATTGAGCGTGCAGCTCCGGCTCCCACAACCGCACCAACAACAACTGCTCCGACAACGACGACGCCACCGAACCAGCCGAGCGTTCCCGGTTCTGTTGTCGAGCTCAGCGCGTCCGAAGACGCATACATCGAAATCTCGACAGGTATCGATAGCGATCAGCTCCGGGTCGAACATGGAAGCCGCCTACGGACCAGCTTCGTGCGCTTCGATACGTCGACAGTCACCGGCGCCGATGAGGTTCGGTTCGAGCTCGTCGTTGGCGATGATGCCGGAAGCGGAACCATCACGGTATGGGAGGGCAGCAGTGAAGCATGGGTAGCCGATGCACTCAGTCCGGTCACCGCACCAAGGCCCGGTGATCGACTGGGATCGGTGGCCGGACCGTTCATGTCTGGCCAGGTGCTTGCGTTTACGTTGCCTGCTCGTACGGTTCGTGGTGACGCTCTCAATCTCGTGATCACCACCGATGGCGAAGGCTCGAACGACGTGTCCTTCAGTTCGAGCGAGGGAGCAAATGGCCCAGCGCTTGTCGTCGAGGTCTCGGGATCAACCCCGTCAACGACGGCTCCACCCACCACGGTGACACCAACGACAGTGACCCCAACGACAGTGACGCCGCCCACGGGCCAGACCGAGACGGTCTCCTACACCGGAACCAACGCTGCCATTGCGAACCCCGAGCGTGGCTTTCATGAGGGTGCGTCGGTTCGCGACTCGACCGGAGGGTCAACCTCGTCGGTGTCGGCGATGACATCGGACTACAACGACGGCATCCGTCTAGCCCGCATGTACGTGCGACTGGACGATTACCGGAATGCGCCGATCCCGCAGTGGCAGATTGTCGAGCTCGAGTTGGCCTTTGCCAACGCACGGGCCGCAGGTATCAAGCTGATCCCACGATTCACCTACAACTTCGGATCAGCGCCTGACACGAACGTCGAGCGGATTGAGCAACACCTCGAGCAGCTCACGCCAACGCTGCAGGCAAACTCCGACGTCATTGCGGTGTTGCAGGCAGGCTTCATTGGAGCCTGGGGCGAGTGGCACTCGTCCACCAACGGCCTGACCAACCCAGCCGACCGAGCTCGGGTGCGCACCGCGTTGATGGATGCACTGCCCGCCGACCGAATGGTGCAGTTCCGATACCCGAGCAACGTCATCGAGTTCGAACCGGATCCCGTGTCGGCCAACCGCGCCTTCAACGGAAGTAGCGCCAGCCGAACCGCGCACAAGAACGACTGCTTCTTGGCCAACGAAGGCGATGCCGGAACGTACAACCCGCTCTCTCGCAAGGGCGAGATGGTGCAGTACCTGAGCGTCATGACCGAGTTCACGGTGATGGGAGGCGAAACGTGTCAGGTCTCTGCTGGTGATCAGCGGACCGATTGCACAACCGCGGTTCGAGAGCTTGGACAGTTCCACTGGGACTATCTGAACCTTGGGTTCTACGAGAACACCATCAACAAGTGGAAGTCGGACGGATGTTTCGACGAGATCGACGCCCGCCTGGGATATCGATACGCGATGCAGAGCGCGACAGCATCGACGAGCGTTGATCCCGGTGGTCGTTTGTCCGTTGACCTGACCGTGAGCAACGACGGTTTCGGCAAGCTGTACAACCAGCGACCCATCAACCTCGTCCTCGTCAACGAAGCGACGGGTGCAACAACACGCATTCGAGCTGCTTCGGATGCCCGAAAGGCCATGCCGCGTCCGGGTGCAACGAAGACCGTCGACCTCGGAGTCACCGTCCCGAGCACCATCAGCTCGGGACGATATGCGATTCACGTCGAGCTGCCCGATGCATCGTCCCGTCTTGAAGGCGACGCTCGCTATTCAATCCAGATGGCGAACGTTGGCACGTGGCGTGCAGGGTCGGGAACGAACGACCTCGGCCTCGACGTAACTGTCGGCTAACAGGCGAAATTTGATGAGTGGTGGGTGCTAGCCGCCCACCACTCATCACAGATCCGTTTGGGTCAGAGCTCGGGGTCGGAGAAGACGGGGGAGCGCTTCTCGAAGTAGGCGGTGATCGCTTCGACCTGGTTCGGTCGTCCAATGAGAGCGCCGATCTCGGCACGCTCGGCGGCGAACCCTGCAGCGTCATCGAGCTGACCGGCGGCGTTGGCAAGCCGTTTTCCCGCTTGGATGGCATGGGGCGACTTGGATGCGATGTCGTGGGCGAGCGCCATCGCGTCGGCGTGCGGATCATCAGAAACCTTCGTCGCTAGCCCAAGCTGTACGGCTTCGGTTCCTTCAACCATGCGGCCCGTCCAGATCAGTTCTTTCGCAACGTCTACGCCAACGAGCTCGGACAAGCGCCGGGTGCCCGTCATGTCGGGGACAATGCCCCACCGAATCTCGAGCACCGACATGCGAGCATCGGGCGCGATGAACCGGATATCGGACCCGAGCGCAAGCTGGATGCCAGCGCCAAGAGCCACGCCGGTGATGGCTGCGATGACTGGCACTCGAAGGGTCGACCACCCGTAGATTGCTTGTTGCGCTCGATGCGTGATCTGCCCGTCGGCGATTTCGCCGAGCTGGGTGGCAGCGGGGTCTCCGCTGCCGCCACCCGACGCCATCGATTCGAAGCCGCTGAAGTCGAGCCCTGCGCAGAACGTCTTCTCTCCCGAGATGACGACGGCACGAACCGACGAGTTCGCCCGGAGCTCTTCGGCCTCGGCCAGTAGTGCATCGAACATCTCACCGTCGAGGGCGTTCATTTTGTCGGGGCGATTCAGTCGCACATCGGCAATGCCGCCATCGATCGTCACTGTGATTCGTTCCATGCCTCACACTATGGCGGCTGATCAGCGGCAAGGTCGAATAGGCCGGTCATGCCGGCGGTGTGTCAACGTGGGTTGACAAATCCGATTCCGTCAACCAAAGTTGACAAATGGGAGTTGGCGAACAATCGATCGTGTTGCCATCGCCTGGCGACGACCCCGAGGGGGCGCTCACTGCTTCGGTCACGTTGCGTCGCTTGGCGGACCGCCTCGAGGCTGAGGCGGTTCACGCCGCGATCGACAGCGGGTGGACCTGGGCTGAAGTAGCGCAGGCCCTCGGCGTCAGCCGTCAAGCCGCGCACAAGAAGCACTCGAACTCCAAACGGGGTCGGGCACAAAAGGAGAAGCCGTAATGAAGATGTTGCACAAGCTGAAGAGTCGTCAGGCAGACATGAAGACGCTTGCGAAGGTTATGGAAGCGAGCCTGGCCACGGCCGCAGACAAGGGCGAGCAAGTCGCTGGCGCCCACCACTTAGCGCTCGCAGCGCTCGCAATGCCGGACGGGATAGCCGAGAGCGTGTTCGAGCAGTTGGGGACGAGTGGGGAGGCCTTCTCGAACGCGTTGGACAATCTCGACGCCACCGCGCTGAGCGAGCTCGGCATTGAAGTCGCTGGTCTTGAGCTCGATCCCGGATCGGTCCCGCGAGAGCGGCTCGGCAAGACCGATGCCACCTATGAGGCCGCGCTCAAAGCAACCCATGACCTCCACAACAGGCACGGTGATTATCGGCCGCTCAACGGAGCGCACCTTCTTGCAGGTGTCGCAACGGTTGGAGTTGGCGTATCCGCCCGCGCGTTCGCCGCGATGGGCCTCGACCGTAGCGACCTGATCGCGGCTTGTGAGGGGGCCGACGATCAACACGCCGAGCGCTAATTGCTACCTCGGATCGGCGTAGAATTGTCGAATGAGTACGCCGCTTTCCGCTGAGCAGATCGAGTTCTATTGGGCCAATGGCTATGTGTTCGTCGAGGACGCACTTTCCGCCAAGCAACTCGAAGCATTAGTCGCCGACTTCGACGCCTGGTCTGAGGAAAGCAGCACACACTCCGCGGCCTACGGCGACACTCTCGCTGATCGGCCTCGATTCGACCTGGCCCCGGAACACTCGGCCGCCGATCCTCGCCTTCGACGGGTTGCCTCGCCGGTCGAGGTGTCGGACGCGTACCGCGACGTCATGCGCGACAACCGGGCACTCGACGCCGTCGCTCAGCTCATTGGCCCCAACGTCGAGTTCAACAACTCAAAGATCAACGCCAAACAACCGGGCGCCTCGACCGAGGTGAAGTACCACCAAGACTTCATGTTTCAGCCGCACTCGAACGAAGACCTCATAGCCTGCCTCTTCTTCCTCGACGAGGTCACGCTCGAGAACGGTCCGCTGAACGTCGTGCCCGGCACGCACCGTGGCGAGCTATTCGACCATTGGCACGACGGTGTGTACACCGGAGCGGTCAGCCCAGAGGTGCAAGCTACGCACGTTCCCGACGCCGTTCCCGTGTTTGGGCCGGCCGGGTCGGCATGTCTCATGCACACGCGTCTTCTGCACGGATCGGCACCGAACACGTCCGATCATCCACGGACGCTCTTTATTGCCGAATATCGAGCGGAAGATGCCAAGCCCCTCCAGGTGAACCACTTGCCCAGCGTGTTCGAGGGTGAAGTGGTTCGTGGTGTGCGGACGAACCGGGTGCGATGCTCCAGCTACGAGATGGAGTTTCCTGAGGTCCCGACCGGAGCCTCATTCTTTTCGCAACAAGCGAAGGCCGACGCTGCCCAGTAAGCGCCTGTCCGTGTAGCTGTGATGTGGCTATGCGATAGACGGGTTGATTTCTGTCTGGCGCCGTTCGACGAAGTCGTCGAGGGCCTGCTTGCGGTTCTCGTCAAGCGCGGGGGCTTGATAGCCGGCAATAAGAGCTTTGGCTTTCTCGACCGAGCGCGTGTTCATGTCTCGTGACCCGGCGATCTGCCAGTTCTCGTATGCCTCATAGTCCAAGACGTCCGGGGTGAAGAATGCATC
>CAKZVC010000032.1 GCA_937922235.1 uncultured Acidimicrobiales bacterium
GACATGCCGAGCAGATGATGGAAATGGTCCATGCGGCTTGCGGTGTGAGCTGGCCAGAATGCCTGGGTGTGTCGATAGGTGATTGGATATTCGGGATCTTCAGCGAGCTCGGAGTACAGCTTCCAGGCGTAGTTGCCCGCACGTTGCCCGAGCCAACTGTTGGAGAACGTCGGCACGTTGCCAGCTGCATGCCAGGTCGACCCAGCGGTGAGCTCGTGCTTCTCGATGAGGACCGAGTCAGCACGCCCTGCGGAGGCGAGATGCCATTGGATCGACGCACCAACAGCACCGCCCCCGACCACCACAATCTCGAAACGGTCGGTCATGAGCTCTCCTCCAGATGGATCGGGAACGCATCCCGGATTGCGGCCTCGCGTTCGAGGCTGAGATGCGCTGGGCGACCCTGGGCGAGGATCTCGGCGACGCGTTGTTGGGCCCGGCTCCAGATGCTGGGCTCCCCCGCTGCCACCCACTCGTCGACAGTTGTGCGGTCACCAAGGTCGGGATAGACGTATTCAGATCGCATCAGTTCGAGGGTTTGTGGTTCGCCGAGATAATGGCCATCGCCGCTCACGACGTCTTCGATGATGCTGAGGTCGAGATACGAGGGCTGCACTTCGACGCCACGGACCGAGCGCAAGATAGCGCCGCACATGTCGCTGTCGATCACCAACGTTTCGGGGCTGGCGACCATGATCGACCCGAGCATCCCCACCGACAGCTGCACCATGTCGGCGCCAGCGTGAGCTGACAGGCTGACGGTGTAGCTCTTCTCGTAGCCAGCCTGAATATCGGCGGACTTTGCTTCGGTGATGCCCGCCGACACGGCGTGTGGAATGTCGAGATGTCCGAGCAGTTGGCTTGCCGCCGCGCTGATGACCGCAGCCTCACCGCTACCTCCGGTCATTGCGCCCGTGCGAAGGTCGGACACAAACGGCATGAACGCATGGATGCACGGATGGCCCGGCTTGATGGCGTCGGCCATGACAACCGCTGCAAGAATTTCAGCCAGACCTTGCGCAAGGCTTCCAGCAAGCGACGGTGGCGAGGTCGCTCCGGCCTGGCCAGCTGAGCAGCTCTGGATGATCATGCCCCGGGCGATCGCGCGCTCCATGATCTCGTATCCCTCGGGCGAGAACCGCAGCGGCGGCACCGCGTGCACGATGACCGCCATCGAGAACGGCTGCTTCGCAAACTGTCCCTCGCCGCCCAACGCTGCGTCGAACAGATCGATGACCGGGTCGACGGTTGCCTCCGACGTGAAACTCAGGCCGGTTGGCTTTGCGGTTGCAGCGGTGATGGCGAACGCCGTGTTGAGGTCGAGCTCGAGGTGGTCGATCATGTCTCGGGCGATCAAAGGCCGGAGTCCGTAGTGAATGTTGGGCATCTCGTCGAGCACACGCATCATCGACCACAGGTCGCGGAGCTCAGAGTCGCGGTAGGTGCCGGTAGCGGCGTCCAACACCTGCACAGCGGCACCGCCGGTCCCGATGTGTACGCCCTGTCCCCCAATGGACACGCCGTTGTCTTCGACGAATCCCGGAAGCGACACTGTCGACGGCGCCCGGCTAAGCGCTCCTTCGACCATCGATCTCGGCAGCAGAATTCGGCCGTCGCTGCGCTCCCGAGCTCCGCCCGCGATCAACCGCGTGACGAGCCCCGGTGGCGCATCGGCCATGCCGACGTTCTCGAGCATGTCGAATGCGTGCTCAATGACTGCGTCTCGATCAGCATCGGAAAGTGGACGGTAGGCGCCGCCTACCGGAGGAGTTGTAAGTGGAGCGCGCTCCGGTTCGGCTGGCTTGCGACTACGGGAACCTCGACGCACGTTATGAACCTGCGAGTCGGTTCACCGTGGCGAGCATCTGCTCGACCTCGGCTCGGGTGTTGTAGTGACTTGCCGACGCTCGGACGCAGCTTTCGATTTCGAGTGGAGCGAGAACGCCTGCCGAGTAATAGTCCTGCTTGCGCGCGTGGGTGCGCACGCCGTCAGCATTCAGTTCATCGACAACGTCGAGGCTGTTGTGGCCGTCGATCGTGAACGACACCATCCCCGATCTGTGCTCGCTGTTTTCGGGGCCAACGACCCGCACGTTGTCGAGCTGACCGAGCCCCGGCAGCCCACCGGTACCCCACATCATGGCGTCGACGAGGTCTTGCTCTTGACTGCGGATCGCAAGGGCCGCGGCCTCGATCAGTTCTCTCGACGACAGATGCGAAGCATCATCTGTTGACTCGGCGCCGAGCCATTCGAGGTAACGAACCACGGCCGAGAACGCCGCATACGCAGAGGTGTCTCGGGTGCCGAGCTCCCACACGTGAGCGGGAGCACCATCGAGTTGTTCATGCGGCGCATGTGCGAGGCGATCCGACACCCAGGCAACACCAAAGTTGTGCCGCGAGAACAGCTTGTAGCCCGACACCACATACCCGTCGATTCCGTAGTCGTCGATGTCCACCTTGCCGTGGGCTGCGTGTTGAATGCCGTCGACGATGATGAAACAGTCGGGAGCGACCGAGCGAATCTCGGCGGCGATCGCTGCCACGTCGACATGCATGCCGGTGACCGGGCTGGCATGGATGATGGTGGCGACGGCAAGATCAGGCGTGAGCGCCGGCCGGTATTGGTCAACACCCACAACCGTGGTTTCGGTGTCGAAGGCGACCTGTTCGTACGTCATGCCCGCAATGGGAGCCCAACGCCGGCAGGCACTGTAGGTGGCGGGGTGTTCGAGGTGGCTGCCGATGACGAGCGAGCCTGACCCGGCAAAGATCGCGTTGCGAACAAGCCGTCCGAGCAGTTCCGTTCCGCTTTCGCCGATGAACACCTCCCCTGATGAGGCGCCAAGGAGCAACTTCATGTCGGCTCGACCGTCTGCGATGACGTCCATGAGGTACTTAGACGCGACGTTCGTGCGTCCCTGGTTGTCGGGGAACGCCATGAGCTCGGCCGTTCGCTCAACCGCTGCCTTCAGCGTTAGCGAACCGCCAGCGTTCTCAAAGAAGGCGCGTGGTCCTTGAACAGGGCACACATCTGCGTGGTGAAACCGGTCGCGGATGGTCGTGAGAAACTCGGGTGAGAATGTCATGCGTTTAGCTCCGCCCACGTGTCGTCAAGTGCACCCTTTAGGCGGCGAGTCGCCTCGGCGATCTCCTTGGCGTTGATGATGAGCGGCGGCATGAAGCTGATCCGGTCAGGGTTGATCGCACGCAAGTAGAGCCCGCGGTCATGCGCGTGATCTTGGACCCGTTGGCCGACCTTAAGCGCAGGATCGAAGAGCTCGCGGGTCGCCTTGTTGGAAACGAGCTGGATGCCGCAGAACAACCCAACGCCGCCGACATGACCGACGAGTGGATGGTCGAGGAGTTCTTCGCATCCGGCGAGGAAGCCGGGCGATACCGATCGGACGTGACCAACGAGGTCTATCTCTTCGTAAATGTCGAGAGTTTCCATAGCTACCGCAGCACCGACCGGATGTCCGGAGTAGGTGAACCCGTGTCCGAGCACGCCAACGTCGTCGGCATTGGCCTGAAGGTCGAGGTACATGTCTTCCTTGAACATGAGCGCCGACATCGGGAAGAACCCGGCGGTCAGCGCCTTCGCACATGAAACGGTGTCGGGCTCGAGGCCCCACGTCTCGCTGCCCCATCGGTTTCCCGTTCGTCCGAAACCGCACACAACCTCATCGACATGGAAGTGAATGCCGTGCTTTCGAAGGACCGCCTGCATGCGAGGCCAGTAGCCCTCAGGCGGTTTGATGGCACCGCCTCCGGATTGCATTGGTTCGGCAGCAAAGGCGGCGACCCGGTCGGGTCCTACGTCAAGGATGACGCGTTCGAGGTCGTCGGCCATGCGCTGGGAGAACTCTTCTTCGGTCTCGCCATCGATGTGGTTCAGGTAGTAGTTGGGTGTCTCGGTTTTGACGAACCCGTCGAGTGGAAGGCCAAATTTCTCGTGCATGTGCGGTTGCCCCGACATACTGACCGACGCCACCGTGTTGCCGTAGTACCCGCGCCATCGGGTGATGAAGGTTCGACGGTCTGGCTCGCCGCGAGCGGTGTTTCGCGCCCACAAGAACTTGATCAGCGTGTCGGTCGCCTCCGAGCCACTGCACTGAAAGATCACACGCGACATATCGCCGGGGGCGAGGTTGACGAGACGTTCGGCGAGGGCCGCGACCTTGGGGTGGCTGCGGCCGTAGAACGTTGGAGCATATGGGAGTGTGGACAGTTGCTCGTGTGCAGCGGCTGCGATTCGTGCGTTGTCGTAGCCGAGCGATGTGCAGCCAAGTCCGGAGAAGCCGTCGATGAGCTTTTGCCCATCATCGGTGGTGATCCACACGCCCTGCCCCTCGACGACCATGGCCGATGGACCCTTTTCGTCGTGGGAGCGGAGATTTGTGTGGCCGTGGATGTGGTGGCGGGCGTCGGCGGCCCTCAGGTCCTGAGCTGCGTTCATCGATCTAGCATCCTGTATGTTCACATGAACATCAATCGAAGATTTTGAGGGTTTTGATGAATGTTCCTCATCTGATGGCGGCGCCACTTCTCGACATCTCACACCTCCAAGCAATCTGCGCAATCGAGCACTACGGGCGACTCTCCGACGCTGCGGTTGCGTTGCACGTCACCCCGTCAGCGCTGTCTCACCGAATCCGCGAGGCTGAGCGTCGCCTCGGCCGACAGCTCTACATCCGCGAGCACCGACGCCTCGAGCCCACCGCCGCAGCCACGTACTTGGCTGCGAAGTCGACGGTTCTTCTCGAGGAACTTGCAAGGGCCGAAGCTGACTCGCGGCGGATGACCGGGTCCGTACGTCGGATCGTTCGACTCGCCGTCGATGCATACCGCTCGTATCGGTGGTTGCCAGACTTCGTCCGCTTTGTCCGATCGGAAACCTCGGAAATCGAACTGCAAGTCAGCTCGGCCGGGTCAGAACAGGCCAGCACCCAGGTGGAGGCAAACTCGATCGACATTGCGATCGCTCCCGGTGACCGGCCCTCGATTCGACTGGAAGATCGTTTCCTCTTCCGGGACGAGCTCGTCTTCATCAGTCCCCCAGATCACCCGCTTGCGTCGAAAGAAATCGTGATCGGTGAGGACATCGAGGGCGTCGACTTCATCACCTACACGCGCACGCCTGAACCCGACCGTGAGTTCGCCCGGATCTTCCGCCCGTCGGACCACTATCCAGCCTGGATTGAAACCGTTGAGCTTCCGGAAGCAATTATTGAGATGGTGGCCGCCGGGCTCGGCACGTCGGTGCTAGCCCGCTGGGCGGTGGCGCACGACATCGCCACAGGACGGGTAAGCGCCGGTCGACTTGGGCCCGATGGCATCACGATCCCTTGGCACGCGTTCTTCCGGCCCGATGATGACGACGCACGAGCGATCGCTGAGCTGCTCGCCACGTGGTGTGAGCGTTCGGGTTCGCTGAACACCTAGTCGACGGCACCCAACTCCGCAGCCTGGATCACGAAGTTGGCGAACAGTTCCGGGTGCGACCGATGACAGGCGTGCTTTGCGCCTTCAGCTTCGAACAGCGTGGCGTTGGGAATCTGTTCGGCCAGCCATTCAGCTCGTGCGATATGGCGGGGCACCGAGTCTGCTCCGTAGCCAACCACTGTTGGTGCGGAGATCGCCGTTGGGTCAAACGGTTCGGCCACGTCTCGCACACTTTCGAGGTCGGTCCGAAGCGCTGGTGCTTCGTCAACTAAAGCTCGTTGCGCACGAGCGTCCATGCGCTCAAAGGCCGACTCCCCAACGACCCGCCGGTACATCCACCGCACGAGGTGCTCCGGGTTTTCGGGAAAGTCGGCAGAGGTTGGCGAGTCATCGCTGGGAAGGGTGACCCCTGGAAGCGGCGGCTCGAAAACGCCGAGTGCCTGAAACAGCTCGGGCCTGCTGATGGCGGCCAGCATTGCAATGGCTCCGCCCATCGAGTGCCCAACGACGACGCTTGGCCCATCGCCGAACTCGGACGCTTCGAGCACCGAAATGAGGTCGGCCACGTGGTCGTCGAGCGAGGCTGCCGGAGTGAGCTCGACCGAGCCTCCGTAGCCTCGCCGGTCATAGGCCGTCACGTCGTACTCGAACAGCCGTTGCAGCACGGCACGAAACGCCATCGATCGATCGAGTGCTCCGTGCACCAAGACCACCTTGGCCTTCGGGGTGCTCGATGCGTCGTAGAGAATCGGTTCGACAGAATCGCTCATGCCGCACCGTAGCTCTCGTCGGTTACAGCGGCCACCAGGCTGGTTCGTCGCAGCTCTGCACGTTTGGGGCGAGACCTTCGCGAAGTTGGCGCACCGTCGGAACCGACGTCATGAGGTCAGGTTCGGCAGCCTCGATGACCTGGTGCGGTCGGCCACTGTCGGCAATGGTGACGACCTGGCCAAACACCGAAGGGGTTCCGGAAACGGTGGGCACGCAGTAGAAGTCGCCCACCTTCCACGAGCGATGACCAATCTCGGTCTCGAGCTCAAGCACACGCGCCTGCAATCGCAAGAGCTCCGCTTGAGCAGCGTCAACGTGAGTGTCATCAAGGGTTGAAGCGTCAGCCATCCTCGAAGTATCGACGTGTAGTCGCACCGCCTAAAGGCTTAGTCTTTCGTTTTCGGGAGAGCTAGTGCGCTATTCAACTAGTACCAGGCATCCGGGGTGGCATTCTTGCGGTCCTCGATGAACGAGCGGAGCTCTCGGTCGATGGCGTCGTCGATGGCAGGCGGTTCGTAGTCGGCGAGCATATTGCGCCACTGCTGGTTGGCGCGTTGTTGCATGTCGAGCGCGCCATCATCGCTCCATTGCTCAAAGCTGTTCGTGTCGGTGAGCATGGACTCGTGGTTGGCGCTGGCGTAGTGACGCATCGTGTGAGAACTACTTAGGTAGTTCCCGCCCGGACCGGCTTCGAGGTAAGCATCCATAGCCAACTGTTCCTCATCGACAGCGAGGCCACCGAGCTGTTTGTGCAACATGGCGCAGCGGTCGAGATCCATGGCGAACTTCTCGTACCCGAACGTGAGTCCGCCTTCGAGCCAACCGGCGGCGTGAATGACATAGTTCGTGCCAGCCAGAATTCCCGCCGACATAGCGTCAGCCGACTCCTGCATGGCTTGAGCATCGCCGGTCTTCGATGCCGTGTAGTGAGCTCCGCAGCGCAGCGGCAGCCCGAGCCGACGGGCGAGCTGCCCAACCGCATAGGTAGCCAGGGTCGACTCGGCCGTCCCGAACGTCGGAGCGCCAGAGCGCAGGTTCATCGTCGTCAAAAAGTTGCCATACACCATCGGTGACCCGGGCCGCACCAACTGGGCAAGTGCAATACCGGTCATCGCCTCAGCGTGTGCTTGGGCTACCAAAGCGGGAACGGTAACCGGACCCATCGCGCCGCCGATGATGAACGGCGAGATCACACAGCCCTGATTCGCTCGCGCATAGGCCTTGAGCGCCCCACTCATCACGTCGTCCCACACCAGCGGACTATTGACGTTGATATTGCCTTGAATCACACAGTTGGACTCCAAGAACTCAGAGCCGAACGCGATGCGAGCCATCGCTATCGAATCCGCGGCACGCTCGGGAGCAGTTACGGCTCCCATGAATGGCTTCGTCGACCAGCGCAAATGGGCATAGGTCATGTCGAGGTGTCGCTTGTTCACGGGCACGTCGACCGGTTCACACACCGTGCCGCCGGAGTGGTGCAGCCACGGAGTCGCGTAAGTGAGCTTCACGATGTTCTCGAAGTCTTCGAGCGTGGCATAGCGACGCCCCCGGTCGAGGTCGGTCACGAATGGAGAACCATAGGCGGGAAGAAACACCACGGCGTCGCCGCCAATTGGCACCCGTCTCCCGTCGCGTCCATGCATGTCGAACGTTGACGGCGCCGCCGAACACAACGCAGCTGCGAGTCCAGGGTCGAATCGCACCCGCTCACCCTCGACTCGCGCTCCCGCCGCACGAAAGAGCTCGAGCGCCTCTTCGTCGCCACGGAACTCGACCCCAACCTCGTCGAGGATCCGATCGGCATGCCGTTCGATCATGTCGATCTCAGTCGTGGTGAATGGCTCGTAGGGCGGAAGTGCAGAACGTAGATTTATCGCTACGCCGGCGTCCGACATGGCTCGCGCCGACACCCTTCGGGCACGCCCCCGGCGTACGGCCCCATCGGCGCCAGATGTTGTGGTCATAGGGTTGATCGTGCCCGATCGGAGCCACCGTGTACAGCGATTCGAGGTGATCGCCGACGCTTCTCCTACCTAGTCAAATCGCCTAGACTAGGCGCATGAGCGCTGGATGCTGCGATGCCGACGACCAAGCGCTTGTCTCGCTGCGTGAGCAGCAGCGAACGGTGCTGTGGGCGGTCCTTGGGATCAATGCGGTGCTGTTCGTCGTCGAGTTCGGTGTCGGCTGGTGGGCTCGATCTACAGCATTGCTCGCCGACTCGCTCGACATGCTCGGCGACGCGTTTGTGTATGCGTTCAGCCTGTGGGTGCTTGCTCGCTGCAACCTGTGGCGGGCAAGGGCAGCGCTCATCAAAGGGGTCGTACAGCTGATGTTTGGCCTCGTTGTGCTCGCCCAGTCCACATGGAGGGCCATCGACGGCACACCACCAGCCGCCGATGCCATGGCACTCATGGGCTTCGTTGCGCTCGCCGGCAATGCATGGGCGTTCTCGCTCCTGTGGCGACATCGATCCGATGACATCAACATGACCTCAACCTGGCTCTGTTCGCGCAACGACCTCATCGCCAATGCGGCGGTACTGCTTGCGGCGGCAGCGGTCTGGCAGCTCGACAGCGTGTGGCCAGACGTGATCGTCGGCGTCGCTATTGCGTTGCTGTTCCTACGCACCGCCTGGGATGTGATTCGCGACGCTCGCAGCGAGTTGAGCCAAGCTCAGCTTGACGAACCCCACAAGGTCGCCCACCGGTGAACAAGATGGCGGGGACGAGTTCCGATGTTGTTGTGATTGGCGGCGGTGTTATTGGGGTCTCGTCTGCGTGGTGGCTTGAACAGGCGGGTTACTCGGTGACGATTGTCGAGCGCAGGCACAGCCTTGGCTCGCTCACCACACCGAATGCGCTCGGAACGATTCGTACGCAATACGGAACGCCATCGCTCGTCGCCCTGGCTCAGGAGAGCCTTGAGTTCTATCGAGACATCGACGCGCGCCTCGGCGTCAAGCCGAGCGACATCGAGTTCGCTAACCCTGGCTATGTGTATCTCTCTGATCGTGCTGACGATGTCGATCGATTGGCCGAAGCGCTGACGATGTACCAGGGGCTTGGCGTCACGAGCTCGGAGCTCCTCGATGAAGCCGACATTCGCCGCCGGTTTCCGTTCGCTGGCGATTCCGTTGCGGGCATCTTCCACCGTGATGGCAGCTTCGTGAACCCGGCGCTCGTCACTGGCGCGTGGGCAGGGCGGCTGTCGAACACAACGGTGCTTCTCGACAGCGGCGTCAACGCAATCGAGCCAACGTCGTCTGGCTGGCGGGTGTCGACTGACCGTGGGCACGTCGACGCTGACGCCGTCGTTGTGGCTGCGGGTCCATATGCTGCGCAGCTCCTTTCACCCTTTGGGGTCGACCTGCCGGTGCGGGTCACTCCCCGCTATCGCGTCTTCATTCCCGATGACGACCCCGACCACAAGGTGGCACCCCTCGTCATCAACGTCGTGAACGGGTCGTATTGGCGCCCGGTGCCCGGCGGCGTGTGGCTGAGTACTGCCAACGTCGACGACCGCACCGTTGAACCGCAGGAATCGGTCGAGGTACCCGACGACTTTCTGGCCACAGCTATCGAAGAGATCCGCCCCGTGTCGCCACGACTTGCCGCCACCGCCGAAGCCGCCGACCCGGCAAGCCTCACCTACGCGGGCGGCTTCCAGTCGTACCCGATTGACGACGTGCCGATCATTGGAGCCGTGCCTGGGCATGAGGGCTTGTTTGCCAACGTTGGGCACTGGGCCGGAATCATGTTGTCTCCCGCCAGCGGACGTCTGCTAGCCGACGTTGTCGCTGGAACGAGCGGTACCGAGAACCCGTGCGGGTTCGATCGTTTCACCGCCGGCACGGCCAAGCGATCGTCGACCAACAAGTTCGGCGGGTGGGGATGATGCATATCGAGCCGCTCTCGGCTGCCGTTGGTGCGCGAGTCACCGAGGTCGACCTTTCGAGTGAGCTCGACAGCGCAGACATCGAGGCACTGCGCGTGCTGCTCGATGAGCATCATGTGCTCGCCTTCCCCGGCCAAGAGCTCACACCCGAGCGCCATGTCGAAATCGGCGAGTGGTTCGGCACGCCCTACATCCACCCCTATCTCACGCCGGTCGATGCTCACCCGGCGATTCTTGAGGTGCGCAAGGAAGCCGACGAGACCGAGGTCTTTGGCGGCCAGTTCTGGCACGCAGACATCACGTTCACCAACCCGCCCGCCGCAGCTTCGCTGCTGTATTCGCTCGACATTCCACCCTTGGGCGGCGACACTCTGTTCGCCAACCAACACTTGGCGTTCGAGCGCTTATCGGCTGGCATGCAGAAAGTGCTCCGCGGCATCAACGCAGTGCATTGCTATCCGGGAATGACCGAGGATGAGGCGTCGGCTGTGCACCCTGTCGTGCGCATGCACCCCCGCACCGGGCGCCCAGCGCTCTACATCAATGCTGCGTTCGTGAGCCGGTTCGAGGACATGACCGAGGACGAAAGCAAACCGTTGCTCGACTACCTCTTCGCACATCAGACTCGACCAGAGTTTCAGCTCCGGTTGGGGTGGACGGCGCGCATGCTGACGATCTGGGACAACCGGTCAGTTCTGCATTACGCCATGAATGACCATCACGGGTACCGCAGAGAGCTACAGCGAGTGACGTCGATCGAGGCCTAGTTCAGCGGGAACTCATGCTGGAGCGAGAACTTCGGATGCGGGCGATCGGTCACGTCATCGGCGTAGTTGACGTGCTTGAAACGTCCGCTGATCGACAGCGTGATGGTGGACGGCGTTTTCGCCAGCACCGTGGTGACGGTGTCGAGCATGTTGAAGTGCTCGTACCGGTAGAGCGTGGTCATGACTTCCCACTCATCGGTGCACACGTAGTCGGAACTATGCAGCGAGGTGCCGACTTCACCGAAGTCGCCCATCTTCTCCGGCGTGGCGTTGATCTCGAACATGATCCCCGGCCACGGACGCGACGCACCTTCTGGCGAACTGAATCCGAGCTCCATCGACAGCACTGAGAGCCGAACCATCTTTCCGTTTAACGGCCAGCTGTCGTGGGTGTTGAGCGAGTACTCGGCATGTTCAACTTTGCACTTCTCGATCGGCATCTCGCTATGCCCCTCGATGCCGCCCCAATCGATAATGAGGTATCCCGGTTCGAGGTTCTGGTCGGCTGCATCTGCCATTGGCGCACTCTACGGCACGCCATGTCACCCAACCAGCAGCCGGAATGCTGCGCGTCCGCGATCGGCTTCGTCGACAGGGAGGCTAGACCAGGCCAGCTGATCTGCATCGGCCATCTCGGCACGCGCTCGGAGCCGTTGCCGGTCCTTCTTCGTGAGCTGGCCTGCGAGGAAGACTGGATCCTCGACGAGGCTAAGCAGCAGAGCCAGATCAAGGCGTTGCGCATCTGGGATGTCATCAACATCGACGGCGACTGCCTTCCCGACGATTGCGCCGAGTAGTGACGGCCGTGGCACGAACCCTTGGGTCGCTCCGAAGGCCACCGGTACGAGTTCAGTCCGGCTAAGGGCTTGCGTTCCGCCTGGCACCTGCAACGTCCGCCCCGGTGGAGTCGTCGTAAGTTCGGTCCGGGGGCCGAGACCCTCTGGGGCGAGAACGTCAACACTGACTCCGCCGCGCTCGTATCGGTGAGCAATACCTTCGGGCGACGCTCCGGCGAGCATGAATCCGGCAGCCTCGATCGCAGCGACGAACTCTCGCACGCCACCCGCAACCACTCGGGCGTTCACGAGGATGTCGAGATCAGTCGAGACTCGTGGCGGTTGGACTCCGTGCTCAATTGCATGAAGAAATACCATTTGACCGCCGATGAGCGACCACTCCCCCGGGCGCAGATGCGATAGCTCGATGAGCGCCGCCCACAACTCGTCATCGTGACCAGGCAGCGTCGGCAGGCGGACCGGTTCTCGTTCGACTACCGGCCATGTGCTCATGCAGGCCCCAGCAGTTCTGCACCGGCTCGCCTAGAGCGCGGATCGTCGGACTCAAGTAAATCGACGGCAACAACTGCTCGGCCTGCGGCGACCTGGCCGATGCCGAATGGCCAAATGGCATCATCAACAACGCGGAAGACCACGTTCGGGCGTGCAGCATTCTGATCAAGGCCGAACTCCGCGACGAGCCGGTCGAGGTCACCAGAACGCACGTAGCCCTCGACACCGTCCTGAGCGACGAGGCCTGCCCCATGCTCGACCGCAGCACTGATGCCACCCCGCACTACGGCAGGGACGTCGACCAATCGGTCGAGCACACTGGGGTGAGCGTAGAACCGATGAACCTCCGCCCTCGCCACGAGGCGACCGGCTACTCGGTCCAAACCTTCACGCAGACGCTTGCGGGCACGTGACCGCTCGACCGGCGAAATGTCGGGCTCAGCGCCCTCGGCAAGAGCGAGCACAGCCCAGGCCGAAGCTGCATTCCACGGACGACCAACCTCTGGCCGACGATTGTGCAACTTACGCAGTTCGTTGGAATCGATTATCCACACCCGCCCGATGCGCTCTCCGGCAAGGACACCATCAGACAGCATTTGACGTACCCGCCGCGGGCTAACAGCCAACTGCGCTGCCGCCTCGGAAACTCCCAACATGACCATATCATAATACTACCGTTCTCAGCAGGATTATGCAATTCCCTCTTGTGCCTCTACGTAGTGGCTTCGCAGATGACGACCGGGATGTCGCGGTCGGTCTTGTCTTTGTAGGCCGCATAGCCAACGGCTGCTTTCACGATTCTTGGCCAGAGCTGGGCCTTCTCGTCGGCCGTTGCGGTGCGAGCAATGAGGGCGACTGGTCCATCGCCGCCAATTGGCTCAATGGTGATGTTCGGGTTGGCCACCAGGTTGCGATACCAGTCGGGGTCGCGGTCGTCGCCTCCCTTGGACGCCACCAGCACATAGCGCCCGTCGCCGTGGAGTGGCGGGGTGAGCATCACCGTTCTCGGCTGACCCGACTTGCGGCCGGTGGTGGTCAGCTTCACCACAGGCAAGCTCCCAATCTGGCTGCCGATTCGGCCACCGGAGATGGCGACCAGTGTCTTGTGGAACGCGTTGACGGTCTTCGACAGCAGGTCTTTGCGTGCGTGAGCGGACGTCATGTAGCTGCCTCGAGCTTTTGAATTCGACCTGCGAGCGGTCCGAACATCGAGGACGCCAGCAGGTTCTTGTTGATGTACAGCCTGCCGTCCTTGATGTGCCACCGCTTGGCCGAGCCTTTGAGCTCTGCCCCCATGACCTGGGCAACCGCGCAGTGCCCACCGAAGGCTGGGGCGTACTTGTGAGGGTCGGCATCGAAGAGGTCTCGGTGTTCGGCTGTGGAGAAGAGCCATGTTGCTCCGTTCCACTCACTGCTGATGTTCGGGTTCCCCTTTGTGGGCGCACCGATGGTGAAGTACGCAACGGGGTCGTGCCCTTGCAGTGCGTGCCCGGCTTTGTCGGTGTAGGTCTTCGTTTCCATATCTGCCTGCTTTCTATGCGTTCGACGTTGTTGGGCCAGCAACCCAGAGGTCGGTTGATTTCCCTGCGCTTCGCCACAACCCCGCAACCGCAAGGCCAATGAGAAGATGCGAGATGTCGAGCGGGATCAGTGTGCCGAGGGTCGGCCGGTCGGCCGGGAGGAGGTCTTGGTCCACCCGAAAGCCCAGGTTGAACACCAGTGCACCCACGAAGAAGCCAGCCATGGCGAGGCCAGCCGGGATGCGGGTCTTTGGCCACAGGATGAGGGCAGCCATTGCAATCTCAAGCAAGCCAACCAACACAAAGAACCACCCGCCGAAGCTCTGATCGCCCAGCAGGTAGGTGGTGGTGAGCTCCTCGCGCCAGCTGGCGTCGGCAAGCTTGCGGAAGCCCGGGAACAGCAGTGCGGCTGCAGCGACGAACGGAAGGGTCTTGGAAATCAGATTCTTGATCACCTAACCGACGGTAAGGATTGACACCGTGTGAAGGTCAAGGGGTTCGGGCAGATTTCTTGTCGATGCGGCTAAACGGCGGCTACGGGTACTTGCACCTCGACGACCTGCTCGGCGTCGCCAGCTGCAGGATCAGCGAGCAGGACCTCGCGAATCGGCCCAGCGATCCGCAACGACTCGCCCTCGATCCACTGGCCGATCGCCCCGTTCGTGACATGGAGAAGATCAGGGTCGGTCGAACGAACCGTCGACACGACCTCAACCGCAGGAAGCACAACCTCCTCGAGCCCAAGCCCCGACGCTGCCTCCATCAGTCGATCGTCCACTGGCACCGAGAACTCGACGGCGAAGTCCTCCTCATCGAACTCGGTGGCCCACCGCGCAATCGCATACGGAGGGACGAGGTCATCGATGAACCCGCGGACTCGTTCAACCAACGCCGACAACGCATTGAACGCTTCCTCGGCACCGCCCGTCTGATACGTCATCGACCACACGCTGATCGCCGGGACCGACTTCGACACAAGGTCGACGGCCGGGGCGTCTTCTTCGAGCTGATTTATTCGAGAGTCGATGCGGCGAAGACGCTGTTCGGCGGCTTCGAGCTCGGCTGATGCCTGGGCCTGGCGAAGCTTCAGCATGGCCCGGAGCTCGGCTGATGACATTGGCTCTTGGGTCATCTCGCCGATCTCGGTCAACCCAAAACCCAGATCCCGGAGGACGACGATTCGGTTGATGTCGGCAAGCTGATCAGCACCGTAGAACCGGTACCCCGTGGCCGCATCGACGTGCGCCGGTTTCAATAGATCGATGCGGTCGTAATGCCGCAACACCCGAGACGACACCCGTGCAAGTTGAGCAAAGTCGCCAATCATGAACATGCGACGACCGTACGGGTTGACACCGTGTCAGGGTCAACCCGTACGCCGAATTCTCGTCGCGTCGAATTCTCAGCTTCCTACTGGATAGGCGGGGTAAGGAGCTTCACCGAGAAAGTCGTCGGCTTGCGCCACCTGGTCGGCAACCGTGGCACAGTCGATTGCAGGGAACTCCTCGCCGTCGGACACGGCGATCCGTTCCGAGTCAATCTCCCACAGGACGGTCGTGATGGTATCACGACCGTTCTCCCGGTCTCCCAGGTTCAAGGTGGCCACGCTGTAGGTGGTCTCGCTGTCGAAGGTCTTGGTGGCCGAGATCGTCTGGAAGGGGTTCATCATGAGGGCGTTAGCAAGGGCACCATCGTCGGTGAAGTCGAAGATGAAGATCCCTGAATTTTCGCCGAGGGTGTAGCACACCCGGTTCTGGCCGGGCATGGTGTCGATCTGGCTGATGGTGGGCGCCTGGAAGGCGAAGTCCGGCGGGTAGTAGACCGGCGTCGACTCGAGAATGGTGAGGTCGTCGCTGCTATCTCCGCAGTCGATGGCCGGGAACCGGGCCTCGTCGACTTGCCCAGCTTGGGTGAGCAATTCGCTCGTGATACTCCATTGAGAGGTACTGATGGAACTGAAGCCATTGCGGAATGCCGCAACTGACGATTCGGACACTCGGTAGAGACCAGCGCTGCTGTCGGGGTCGGGTATGCCAGCAAGGGTGAGGAGAAGCCCGCCGTTTGGTGCAAGGTGGAGCTCGGTGTCCTGGGTGTCGCCGATGCCTGCGGCGAAACCAACGGGAACCTGCCAGCCGGTGAAACTACCGTTGTCGGCGACATCGATGGTGATGACGACTGTGCCATCGCTGTAACAGGTGCGGCCGGTGGAGATGGCGTCACCTTGGGCTTCGGTCGTCGAAGTGCTGTCGACGTCCTCTCCTGGGGCAGGGGTGCTCGCTGGCGGCGCGCCGTCATTGGTCGTTTCGAGCGGAACCGTCGTCTGACTGCGGTTGATGGCAAAGACCATGCCGAAGCCAACAACGACAACGAGTGCCGCAGCGACGAGCAGCCGGGCGCTGCGATTTTGGGGATGGGTAACGGGAGGGGTTTGTGTAACTGTCATGTCCGTGAGACGGATCACGTTGTCGTCCGTTTGCACATTTGTGACAATTTCTTCGCGCTGGCTCTCGACCCCGTCGAGCATGGAATCGATGTTGGACCAGTAGTCGGCGCCGGGTTCGGGAACCTCGGAACGAAGGAATTCGCCGAGTTCGTCGTCATGGTCGGTCATTGCCCCCACCTCTCCATTCGGCGTCGAGCCCTGCCAATTCGTGAGGCGACAGTACCTCGCGCCTCTCCAAGAATGTCTGCGGCTTCGTCGTAGCTGTAGCCCCAACCAGCAATGAGCATCATGGCGGCCCGATCCCGGGGATCAAGCTGCTCCATCACTGCTTCCAGTTCCGCCCGGCCAAGCCCAGAACCAGAGACCGTGTCGCCCCCGCCGCTGAAGTTACGGAGCTCTTCTACGTCCTCGTGACGTCGACGTCCCTCATACCGGACATAGTCGAGGGCGGTTCGATACACGATGCTGTGGAGCCACGTCGACATGGCCGATTTTCCATCGAACGTTGAGAGTCCGCGGAATGCCTTTTCGTACGCCGCCTGCATGACGTCGTCAGTCTGGTTTTGGTCCCGGACGACCGCCCAGGCGACGCCGCGAAGCTGCCGGTCATGGGCGCGAATGAACGCACCAAATGACCGAGCATCAGTCGGCACAGCGTTCTCGACGGGACTCACAACAATGACCACTCCCCTTTGGACGCCCCAACCATAGAGACGTTTGCACAAGACGCAGGATTCTTCTCTGACACTCGCGCGGAGCTAACCGGTGAAGGTGTTAGCGCGGTGCCCACGCGATCAGCGCCTTGAGGTAAGGCCCGAACCCGTGCCGTTGCGACGGGAACCAGAATGAGTCCTTGGCCGTACTACTAGGCATGGACATCATGAAAACGGTTACGAAGACACTTGCGATTGCCGTTGCGCTCGCATTGTTCACGACGGCGTGCGGTTCGGATCAGTCGGAGCTCGCCGGCAACGACAACGCTGCTAACGAACAGGCAGAGGACGTCGCTACCACCGAGGAACCCGAGGCCGATGACCAACCACCTGAAGGGTTCAGACGGTTCACATTCACCTTCAGTCCAGAGGATGTGATCGCTGACATATACGGCGGCGATCTGAGCACGTTCGAAGTTCGATCTGCTTCTGGTTCTGAGACGACCGTCGTTGGGTTTCTCGACGCAAACGGAACGATCGATATTCCAATCGAGGTCGCCAAGGGGACGATCGGCGTCGAAGCCGAGTTCCCCGATGATGCGTTCTGCTGGTGGAGCGGTTTCTACACCAGCATCGACTCATCAAGGACGGTGACCGTAGAGGTTGAGCTCGACGAAGTCTGTGCCTAACCGCCCGGCCGCCTGCGTCTTGTCGTCCGGACGAGAACTTCGAATCACGAGCAGCGTGCAATCAGAGTGCGAACGCGTCGGACGACCGCATTTGGCTGATCGAGCATCTCGGCCCGCTCATGCAACTTCGAAACGGCTACGAACTCGTATTCGATGAGGGCCCTCGCAAACTCAAGATCCTTCTGACGTCCAGCAACGAGTTTCGACACAACGAGATCATGCGGCTCAAGGCAGCGGCCAAACCCTGGCCTTGAGTCCACCCGGTCGAGGAGTTCAGCCCGATCCTCCCATCCAACCGGCAGCACTGCAGTTCTGATTTCAACACCCTGCGCGTAGTACCCAAAGGTTTCGTGGAACTGGGATAGCTCGCCAATCGCTCCATCAACTTCGTCTGCCTTTGCCGCCTTGTCGTCGTCGAAGAATGCGACGTCGGCTTCCATTGACATCGTTGCTGCTTCGGGCAGCTCATCGACGTCTGCTGCCCCAAGAATCGACTGAGAACCGATGATCACGATGTCACCATCGCCCGTGATTGTTGCCGCTGCCCGGATTATGTGAGCGAGCTGCTCTCGATTCACCGCCGACCTCGCGGGTTACCGACGTCATGGACAGCCCACTCGTTCAGTGCCTTAAGGCGCTCCTCGTCGGAGAGCGCTCCGGCGAACGGAGAGTTCTGTCTTAGTTCCCGACCGCGCAATGATCGATCGGTTAGCGCTGCAAGAATCCGATCGACCGGACCGTCGAGCAGACTCTCCCACTCATCGAGCCACTTCTTTGCTTGACCTCGAGCATTTGGGCGCGTCCGCTCAACCTGATCACGAGCGGCATCGATCATCTGTATTGGCGCAATGCCGATCTTTCCAGCGACGACGTAGGCAAGCCACAGGCTTCGCCGCTCATCGCGACTCAGCCGATCGGTTCGGGTCTTTATCGCTTCGACGTGTTCGCGGGAGACTCGACGGTGGGTGCCCACAGTGGTGTATGGAAGATCACCTCGATCGCACAGGTCAACTACGTGTTGTCGTGTGCAGTTCAGAACTTTCGCCGCCTCGCCAGTAGTTAGCAGCTCATCCAATTGAGGTTGAAAATCGGGATCGCTTGTAGAGCCTCGCATGATAACACCGTAGAGGACAAACACAACAAACACAATAGTCGCTCTATTATTGCGTTTGTTGTGCCCGCTGCAACCCAGCGCGAGGGACATCGAGAATCATGGAGCTCTAACCCGCCCTCAACGCGGTTGAGCGAAGGCCCAAGCATCAACGGCTGACGAGCGACGAGCGGACTTGCTCGGGCGTCTGCCCAGTCCAGGTTTGGAACGCCCGGTAGAACGAGCTGGTGTCGCCGTATCCGAGGAGGAAAGCGATGTCGGCTCAGCACCCCAAGCAGATCCATCGCACTGTCGGACGACGCAGCATCGAGATCGACATAGGCAGAATCGCCCGCGAACCAGTCGGACGCTCGGCAGAGCTCGGCACGAGCAGACCTTTGCGTCAAGAGAGTCGCTCGCGTGCCACTTATGGACTTGGCCCGGACGGATGAACATCATGCGGCCCCGCACGAGCTTGATGTGCTCGAAATCAAGTGTGTGCGTGCCCGAGCCAGCAGCGACGACCAAGAGAACTCCGAAGGAGGCGTTGGGCCGAGACGAGATGCCCTGTACCCATCCGTTCGAGCATCTCGCGATAGTCAACAACCTCGACCGGACAGACATACACCTCGACGTCGGAGTTTGCCGCTGACAGACGATCCTGGAGCTCGTAGGCGAACATCATCTGCGCGAGCTTGCTCTGCGAGTAGGTCTTGTTCTGGTGATAGTTGTTCCAGTTCATGTCGTCGAACTGGATTGTCTTGATGCCCATCTTGTAGCCAAGACTGGCAACCACGACGACGCGTCCTTGCGACGCTTCGGCGCTTCGGTTCAGCATCACTACTGCGGCGCCCTTGCTGAGCAGGATTCGGGATGCTTCAAACCCAACGCCTGCGTTGCCGCCGGCAATGAGGTAGGTCTTGCCATCCTGGGGCCCGAGGCGCTCTGGGTCCAGCCTTCGGGTCCGAATGTCTTGTCTGCCATTGCTACTGACTCCTGTTGTCGCGTCCGTTGCACCGCGGAAACGACAATAACTATCAACACCAAGCCTGAATAGACCAAAAGGTCCTCATTATCTGCCTATTCGTATCAACATCATTGAATTGCGGGAACCGGTATCGGTAGGTTGAACTTCGTGAGCAAGCAGGAGATTCGTCAACTCATCGAAGCCACGATGCACCAAGACGGCTTGGTGGACACGGGGGTAGATGGCGTGCAGATGTTCCGCGTCACCGAAGCGGTTCGTTGCACCCCAGCTGTGTACGAGCCGACGCTTGTCGCAGTCGTGAGCGGCACCAAGGAAGCGATTATCGACGGCACCTCACGTGTGTATGACAGCAGCCGCTACATGTGCTGCGCCATCTCTATGCCCGTCGAGGCGGGCACCCCGATGGCGTCTCCCGACAGCCCGCTCCTCGGTGTGCAGATCGCGCTGGATGCCCGCGTGATGACCGAGCTCGCAATCGAGATGGAGAACGCAGCGGGGGCCATCCGAGAGCCCCAAAGCGGCCCACTCCCCCGGGGTTCGCTCTCGCTCGCTGGGATGACGGGTTTACCGATGCGCTGCTACGCCTGCTCCAACTCCTCGACGACCCAACCCAAACCGCTGTGCTTGGAGCGGGCCGACTTCGCGAGGTGTACTACGCCCTGTTGAAAGGTGACGCAGGAGCGACTGCGAGGCGAGCCTTCGGCGTGGGCAACGAAATCGCCCGACTCATCGAGCATGTGTCTTCCAACCTGAGCGAAGAGATCACCGTCGAAGACATGGCCGCCCACGTGGGAATGAGCCGGGCGGTCTTTCACCGCAAGTTCAAACAGGCCACGACGATGTCGCCGCTTCAGTTTGTCAAGGGCATCCGACTCAACAACGCAGCTATGAGAATGGCCGGAGGCATGACCGTCAACGAAGCTGCGTTGGCAGTCGGGTATGCCAGCGCTTCGCAGTTCAGCCGCGAATTCAAGCGGCTGTACGGCCAGTCCCCAAAACAGTGGAGCACATCCGCCCAGCCCCTCGCAGCGAACTGACAGCGCGCTCGGCTTCGCAACGGCCATCCTGCCGAGCGGGATGTCCCCCAACAGAGAGCTCAAGATCAATGGACAACATCAACGAACCCCGCCCTCTAGGCGACGAAATTAGCGATCGTGAACGAGGTCGAATCTTTGTCACGATGAACGCAACGTTTCGGGATGAAGAGAAGTGCCAAGCGGCAATGGAGACAATTGTCAAAGACGCCCACGCTGCAGACGGTGTCACGTCTCATTTTTGGTTCAAGAGCAATGACGGCAAGTCGTTGTTTGTGGTCGAGCAATATGCAGATGAAGGTGCGCTGCGGAAGGCCATAAGGAGGTTCACTTCTGCGAGAGTGTCCTTCTTTCGGTCGATCAAGGTCGCTGGAGTGTCCGTGTATGGAGACCCATCCCTCGTCATCAAGGTGATGTTCTCTCCTCTTCGACCGACCTACATGAACTACTACGAGGGCTATTCGAAGACCGTTGCGGACAGCGACGAAGCCGGCATCAAGGACGTTGAAAGGAATCGAGTCTTCGTTGCGACGAACGCGACCTTCAACAATGAAGCGAAGGGCGCAGAAGCAATGAAGGCATTGGTTCAGGCCGCACACTCTGAAACGGGCACTAGCTCGCACTTCTGGACCCGGAGCAAGGATGGTGCAGATCTGTTCGTCTTGGAGCAGTACGAAGACGAGCAGGCACTGGCGGACCACCTTTTGGCGAATCAAACGTTGAAGGCAGCCCTCCTTGAATCCATGGAAGTGGGCGATGTCACCGTCTACGGAGCCCACTCAGATGAGATCAAGAAGATGCTTGCTCCTCTCGGCCCGACGTATATGCAGTACTACGGCGGTTACTCGAAGTGACTCGCTAGTGACCTAGCCCCGACGCTCAACCATCACCCAATGCGACATCGCTTACTAGCTGGCTTCGATTAGCCGTCCATTCCTACTCACCCATGTGAAAGATGTGTTCATGCAGGAGCGGATCGTTCTCCATCAGCCAGTCAATCGCTTCCCAGAACGCCGGCAACCAATTATGCGAAAGCGCTTCATCTCGAGAGAGCTTCACGCCGAGCAGTTTTGAATCGCCACGGAACTCTGCCGCCTGCACGAGTGAGCATTGCGGCGCAGGTGCGTCCCCAATGAGACCGATTCGACAGCCGAATGTGACATGGTCGGAATAGTCGGGCTCGGCCCAGCTCCCATTGCCATGTCGACCCACGCTTCGCCTTCATGTGGGTACCAGTTCGCCCAGTAGGCGGCGAACGCTGATCCGTTCGACAACACCAACCCATTCGAGGCGTGATGAGCCTCATCGCAGTGATGGCATTTCGTCGCCTCGAGTTTTGGCTCGCCATCAAAGGTGAACAGCTGCTTTGGCTGCTTGCCGCGTCCGAAGAATTTCATCCTGCACCTCTTTCCGCGATCACAACGGACCTCGCCCTTCTATCTGCCACAACCACCAAGACTCGGGCTGGCTTGCCTTCGAGTCATACGCTCCTACAGCTATTCGGAAAGCCTCGACATCACGCCCACCATGCAAGTACTCCGCGTATGCGCACAGGCAAGCTGACAGAGAGACGACGTTTGCCGCCAAGTGAATAGGGCTCATTTCGTCGTCGTGGTTGTACTTGATAACAGCTCCACTCGACCGGTCAATCGCGATCAGGTCTCCAAAGCCATCAGACCCAATCGTCGCGGTGGACCGCACCCCAGGTACCGATTCAAGCAACTGGTCAGTGAAGAATTCGAGAGCCGGCGCCGCTACCTGCGGCAGACCTGACTCGACAAGAATCGCCTTGTCACGCTCGGAGATCTCGAGCGCCTGCACCTCGGTGCCGCGAAAGCGAACGAACGTGGTTACTTCCGCAACTAGGTCCGGCGGAATGTCATCCGGAAGCGCTGCAAGATACCGAGTCTTGAATTCATCCGGAGTCATCGCTCCATCAGCTGACATAACCACATCATGCCAGGGCCATGTGTGCCCCCAGTGCTGGGTCACTTGCAATCCATCTGGAAACGACACCGCAACGACAAAATCCCCCGCCAATGGCGAGGGATTTTTGTGTGTCGGAGGGGGGACTTGAACCCCCACGTCCTTTCGGACACTGGCACCTTAAGCCAGCGCGTCTGCCAATTCCGCCACTCCGACGTGACTTTGCTATCTCGATCCAGGTCTCCCCGAACCGAGGGCATATCGTAGCCGCTCCTGTCGGCAGCTCCACCAATGCCCTAAGCGTTTTTCATTTCGTCGGCTCGGCGTTCAGCCGCTGTCGACGGACGAGCTCGAACAGCAACAGGGCTATCGAAATGGCGACGACGCCTGCCTCCCAACCTACCAGTGCCGACAATCCCGCTCCGCCGATCACGATCGCGATGACGAGCTCGGCGCCACAGATCACGGCGACAGCTGCGGCTGCTGCCCTTCGCGCGGTCATGCGTCGATCACCCGTTGGCACTGGGCGACGTTCGTGCAGCCGCAGTGCGCGGCTTGTTCGAGGAATGCGATCGTTCGGTCGAGCTCGGCTCTGCTCTGTCGAAGCGCTTCGAGTCGTTCTTTCAGAAGTTCTCTCGACTCCCCTGCCCCGTCGTCGAGGAGCACTTTGATCTCATCGAGCGAGAACCCGCCCACCTGAGCTCGCTTGATGAACGCCAGTCGATCGACAGCGAGCTGGTCGAACCGCCGCTTGTCGCCCACCCGCCCGGTTGGCGTGACGAGGTTCCGTTCCTCGTAGTAACGGATAGCCGACACCGACACGCCTTCCGCATCGGCAAGCTGACCGATGCTGAGTGAGCCGGTCATGTCGGCGCCACCCCGCTGATGAGCGAGATGGTGGGCAGCGCATTCGGGTCGGCAGACGTCACCTCGAGCACGACCTCATCGCCTAGGTGGGTCTTGGTGAACGTGAGGAAGGCGCAGCACGATGCTTCGCGCTTCACGAGCTCGTCGAGCTGCTCGCTTACGGTTGCGGGGAACGTGAGCCGCACACCGTTCTCCTGCGCCTCAGTAGCTGAGGCAAGTGTGCGCAGGCTGGCCCAGTCGACCACTTGGGCAGCGGCCTCGCGTGGCTGGAGGGTGCAGTGAATTGGTGGTGATGCATCGCTCATAGAAGCACCGTACGACCTCAACCCGGCTTGAGGTCAAGGACTTCTTTCGTCCGCCGGTCGCATGGCCTCTTGCAAGATCGTTTGACGGGCCGCTGCCCCACCGCGAGGATGGCCTCGCCGGGTCATCGGGGGACGACCATGTGCAATTTCGTAGGCCCTGGCGCCTCAACTGCGTCGACCCTTTCCGGCATTGGCCAACATCTAGGGGGAAGACGTCATGACCACACCAACCGAAACAGTCACCACGTGGCTGCAAAATTTCGAGAGCGCGCTCAGTTCCGGCGACCTCGATGCCGCAACTGCGCTGTTCGCTGAAGACAGCTACTGGCGCGACCTCGTCACGTTCACCTGGAACATCAAAACGGTCGAAGGCCAGGGAGAAGTGCGCGACATGCTCGACGCTCGAGCGGCCGACACCGCAGCGAGCAACTTCGCCCTCACCGGCGAAGCGAACGAGGCCGACGGGGTCGTCGACGGGTGGATCACGTTCGAAACCGCCGTCGCCCGAGGAGAGGGCCACATCCGCCTCATCGACGGCAAGTGCTTCACGCTGCTCACCGCCATGACCGAGCTCAAGGGCCACGAAGAACCCAAGGGCACCGACCGACCCCGAGGCGTCGAGCATGGCGTCGACGCCTCCCGTGAGTCCTGGCTCGAGAAACGCGCCAACGAAGCGCTCGAGCTCGGCTATACCACCCAGCCCTACTGCGTGATCATCGGCGGCGGCCAAGGCGGCATCGGCCTCGGAGCTCGCCTGCGCCAGCTGGGCGTCCCCACAATCATCATCGAGAAGAACGAACGGGCTGGCGACTCGTGGCGCAAGCGCTACAAGTCGCTGTGTCTGCACGACCCGGTCTGGTACGACCACATGCCCTACATCAAGTTCCCCGAGAACTGGCCGGTGTTCGCGCCAAAGGACAAGATCGGCGACTGGCTCGAGATGTACACGAAGGTGATGGAGCTCAACTACTGGACATCGTCGGAGGTCATCGATGCCTCGTTCGACGAAGACGCTGGCACGTGGACGGTCAACGTGGTGCGTCGAGGCCAAGCTCCCGACGGGTCCGACTCGATGGTGACGTTGCAACCAACCCAAGTCGTCCTCGCCACTGGCATGTCGGGTGTGCCGAACGTTCCTGACATTCCCGGCGCCGACAGCTTCGCTGGCGACATCCACCACTCATCGGCCCACCGCGACTCCGACGCGCACGCGGGCAAGAAGTGCATCGTGCTCGGCTCGAACAACTCGGCCCATGACATCTGCGCTGCCCTCTATGAGGCGGGTGCCGAAGCGGTCACGATGGTGCAGCGCTCGTCGACGCACATCGCCCGGTCCGACACGCTCATGGAGCTCGCCCTCGGCGACCTCTACTCCGAGCGGGCGTTGGAGGCAGGCGTGACCACCGAGATGGCCGACATGATCTTCGCCTCGATCCCCTACCGCATCATGCACCAGTTCCAGATCCCGGTGTACGAAGAGATGGCCCGCCAAGACGCCGACTTCTACAAAGGACTTGAAGATGCCGGCTTCATGCTCGACTTCGGCGACGACGAGTCGGGGCTGTTCATGAAGTACCTCCGGCGAGGCTCGGGCTACTACATCGACGTCGGCGCATCACAGCTCATCATCGACGGCCGCGTGATGCTCCGCAGCGGAGTCAACATCGACAAGATCACGCCAAACGGTGTCGTGCTCACCGATGGCTCGGAGATGGACGCCGACCTCATCGTCCTCGCTACCGGCTACGGGTCGATGAACGGCTGGGCGGCCCGGCTCATCTCCCAAGAGGTCGCCGACAAAGTGGGCAAGGTGTGGGGCCTCGGCTCAGACACCACGAAAGACCCAGGTCCGTGGGAGGGCGAACAGCGCAACATGTGGAAGCCCACCCAACAAGACAACCTGTGGTTCCACGGCGGCAACCTTCACCAGTCGCGTCACTACTCGCTCTACCTGGCGCTACAGCTCAAGGCCCGCCAGGTGGGCATCGACACGCCCGTCTACGGCATGGGCGAGGTGCATCACCTGGGCTAGTCGCTCGAGAGAACCCTGAGAGATCTCAGGGTTCTCTCCGGGTAATCCCCAATTTCGGTTGGTCAGGCGATTCGGGACAATAGAGACATGTCAAACATCTTCTCTTCACAAAACCGGCCACACCTCGTCATCATCGTTGTTGCACTCGTCGCCCGTGCGGCGCTCGGGTGGATTCCGCTTATCGGTGGGCTCATGGCACTCGTCCTCTTGTTGGTTGCGCTCTTCCACACCTACAAGGTCGCCACCAACGTCATCAGCGCTCGGGCGTAACGGTTAGACCCCGCTCGCCGGCGCTTCAACCGCAACGTCGAACTCAAGCAAGGTCGCGCCCATGCTTGCGGGCTGACGCTGCTCGGCATCGCCGTCGTTGCCGGCATGCGAGTTCCGAGCTCCGTCGCCGTCACGCCACGCTGCGTACGACTCCTCGTCGGCCCAACGGGTGTACACAAACCAGCGATCCTCAGCCTCACCGGTTGGCTTGAGGAGCTCGAAGCCCTCGAAGCCGGCAACCTCGGCCAGGCTGTCGGCCCGAGCGGCGAACCGCTTCGCAATCTCTTCGCCAGCTTGTGGCGGAACGTTCAAGGCGTTGATTCTCACGATGCTCATGACCCCTGTCTATCAAGGCGCAAACGATCGTGTCACACCCCCTCACTAGTGTCTTTCACATGGCATCCGGAGCGGGCACCCGCACCTCAACTACACCCTCGTCGCCAGGCGGCGACGACTGGTTGTTGTGCGCAAAGTCGGCCATGTCGGTGGTGTCTTCCTCGCTGACAGAGGCTCCCTTTGGACTCGCCCTCGAACTGATTGAAGACTTCCGGGGCGAGCTCAGCGCTCTTGAGGCGTTGCTCATCGCCCAGCGCAAGCAAGCGGGCTTCTCCGAAACCTCTACCGAGACGATCATCAAGCGCTCGGGCAAGGTGTCGAAGGGCGAAGCCAGGAAGCGCACCAAGCGAAGCAACGCCATCGAGAAGAACCCCGGCATTGCCAACAAGATGACGAAGGGCGAAATCTCCACCGAACAGGTCGACCTCCTGGCCGACGCCTCGGCGAAGACCGGCGGCGACGCTGCTGCCGACGACGAGCTCATCGAACAAATCGCTGGCGCCAACCCCGACCAGGGCAAGGCCATCGTTCGCGACTACGTCGACAACCACAACAGCCATGAAAACCGCGACAGTCGCTATGCCCGGCAACGTCGCCGTCGCAAGGCCTACAAGGGCCGCAGCGTCAACGGCCTCAGCAGCCTCGTCATCGAGGGCGACGACGAATCGATCGACGCAGCGCTCAAAGCCATCCGCAAGAACGCCGACGGCATGTACCGCGAAGACGGCGGACGAGATGTGGCCAACGCACAGCACGAGCGCACACACGACCAGCGCATGTTCGACGCCGCCATCAACAAACTCGTTGGCGGCGCTGACAACGCGTCGGCTGCAGGCTCCTCAGGGCCAGCAAAGCCCGCACCACCCGGCAACCGCCCAGGCGAACGCCCGACGATGGTGTTCCGGTCTGACATCTCCGGGCTCACCAACGACCCCGAAGAGCTAGCGGCGTGGAAAGCCGAGCTCATCGGCACTGGCTTGGTGCCCTCGACGTTGGCGTCGTACTACCGATGCATTTCTGACGTCGCCGTCCAGCTGGTCGATGCCGATGGCATCATCCTCAAGCACGGCCGGTCGAAGCGACGGGTAACTCCCGAACAGTGGATTGGCTTGGTCGTGCGAGATCGCGGCTGTGTCGACTGTGGGGCACACCACACCATGTGCGAAGCCCACCACCTCATCCCGTGGACAGCGCCGGCAAAGGGCGAAACGAACATCGACAACATGGTGCTGATGTGCGTCGACTGCCATCACCGACTGCACGAGGCCAATTTCACCCTCGAATTCGATCCGTATCTCAAGAAATGGCTGAAACGGCCAGCTACCTGGGCCGAGACTCCTGGTTCGGGGCCGCCTCGAAGACCGAAGAAGCGAAGTACCAAGCCCGAGACTCGGGCGGCTTCGACCTCACGCTCCGCAAAAGCACAGCGGGCGCTAGCGAATTGGTAATTTCCCGCCGGGCATCAGCAGATGGTCGGCGGCGAAGCCTGTGCGGGCAGGGTGAGCGCCGCTACTCGGTGACCGGAGCGAACTCGATCTGCGTGAGGTCGAGCGAACCGTCGGCCTCGAGGCCAGCGCCTATGAGGGTCGGGCCGTGGGCCAAATGATGGCGGAATTCAACCAACGGAAGCACAACTGCCTCGCCAAAGAGCACCCGCTCGGCCGATTCATAGAAGGTTGCCCGAACTGATGGCTCGGTCTCTTTGCGAGCCTCATCGATAAGCGAATCGAACCGCTCGATCGAGGTGCCGGTCAGGTTGTCGATGCCCGCGGTGTGGAACATGGCGCCAAGGTCGGCCTCGGCAGTGGGCACCGTCGTGACCGAACCAAATCGGAACAAGCCGAGCTCGCCTCGGGCCGCCAACACGCCGAAGTCTGCAGGCGAATGAGCACGAGCGGTCGCAACCAGCCCGATGGCCCGAAGATCAGACACAACCGACTCAGCAAGGCGCTGCTCGGTGTCGTCACCGTCCTCGGAGGTGAAGTAGTCGACGGTGAACGCAACGTCACGGCTCGGCGACGCATCCACAAGAATCTGGGCCTGGGCAACGTCGAACTTGCAACGATCTCCGCAGGCATCGGGAACGCCACCAAGAACCCGTTGTGGCACAAAGCTCTGCATCGGCCCAGCGGTCGGGAAGTACTCCTCGCGAATGGCATCACGGTTTGTTGCCATCACGATGGCTTGGCGAATCATCGGATCGTTGAACGGCTCGATCGTGGCATTCATACCAAAGAACGCATCGGCCGAACGTTGCACGGTCACACCCCGAAGCTCGCCAAGCGGCTCGTTGGGGTCAACGGCAACCGCCATGTCGGTTTCGCCAGCCTCAAGCAGCGAACCGGTCGTATCAACGAGAAGCTCAATCGTCGAGACCTCACCATCGGAGGGCTGCTCAAGCTGCAAGCGAAGTCCATCGCTCCACAGAGCAGCCGGAATGAAGTCGATCGCCGAGCTCGTCGGCACATCGCTGCTCTGATCCTCAGCAGCCGGCCAGATGCCAAAGGCAACGCCGGCAAGCACCTCAGGAAGCGGCTCGAATTGTTGCGTAAGCGTGATCACCACGGTCTTGTCATCGACAGCCGTAATGCCCGCAACCGCCGTCTCGCCCGAGTCCGCCTCTGCTGCATCAAGCCAGCCCTCGATCGGCCATAGGTTCGGGCCACTGATCGAGCTCACACCCTGAGCCGCAACGCGGTTCAAGCTCGCTACAACATCATTGGCCGTGATGAGTGTGCCATTGCCAAAGGTCGTGTCGCCAAGAGTGAACGTCCACTCCAAGCCATCGAGGTTCGTGGACCATGAACTCGCAACGCCAGGTTCGGCAACGCCCTTCTCCGGATCGAGAACCGTCAAGCCATCGGTGAGCAGATCGGTGACCAACACCTGCACGGCGTCGGTCTCATCCACCTCATGAGGCGCAACAAAGTCGAGCGTCGGAACACTCACCCGCAACGTCAACGGGCCTTGCTCGACAAAGGCCAAGTTGTCGGGCACAGACGTCGTCGTAGTAGTGCTCGACCCAGGACGGTTCGACGGGTCAGCAGCATTGCCCTCGTTACTCGGTCCTGACGAACAGGAAGCAGCGAGAAGCGAAAGCGCAAGGAGAGTTGACGACGTGCGGCGGTTCACACCGGCCTATCGGCACAATCAGGCGCCGACTGAGCAATTTGGCCTACACGCTAGAGCGGGGCCTGAGGCCAACCGCTGCGCGGGTCGAGGCCCTCCAGGGCCGGATCCCGCCTGCGGCGAGAGTCAGCCGAAATCGAAGAGCAGCGCGAGCGCAACCGTGGTGAACGTGAATGCCGTTGCCACGAGGATCGTGATGCGGTTCAGGTTCTGCTCGACAACCGTCGAACCAGCAGACGTTGCACCAAGGCCGCCACCGAACATGTCGGACAGGCCGCCGCCCTTGCCGCTGTGCAGCAGGATCAACGCAATGAGGCCAATGCTCAAGAGCACGTGGAGTACGAGAACAAACCAGAACATGTCGTCAGGTTACCGCAACCGGTACTGAATGCAGTGCGCGAAGTCCTCTGCCGACAACGCAGCGCCACCGATAAGCGCACCGTCGATATCGGGCTGGCTCATGAGCTCGGGCGCCGTTCCAGGCTTCACCGAACCGCCGTACTGGATGCGAACCGAATCGGCCGTTGCCTTGTTGTACAGATCTTCGACGGTCTTGCGCACCAGCTTGCAGGTGTCCTGCGCGTCTTCGGGGGTAGCGGTGACACCGGTGCCGATGGCCCAAATGGGCTCGTACGCAATAACCATGCTGGCCACGGTGTCGGCCTTCACGCCAGCCAGACCTTCGGTGAGCTGCGTGGTGAGATGCGACTCGACCTCGCCAGCTTCACGCTGCTCGAGCGTCTCGCCGCACGCCATGATGGCGGTCATCTCGGCCTTGGTGATGGCCTTGATCTTCTTGTTGACCATCTCGTTGGTCTCGCCCATGAGCTCACGTCGTTCGCTGTGGCCGCAGATCACGTAGGTCACGTTGAGCTTGGCCAGCATCGACGGAGCGATCTCGCCAGTGAACGCACCCTTGACTTCCCAGTGACAGTTCTGCGCACCGAGCGCAATCGGAATCTTGTCGGCTTCAAGCACCGTCTGGACCGAGCGGATGTCGGTGAACGGCGGGTGAATCGACACGTCGACCGCGTCGATGTCGTCCTTGGTCAACCCATACGACAACTTCTGCACCAACTGGATGGCCTCGAAGTGGTTGAGGTTCATCTTCCAGTTGCCGCTGATCAGCGGCTTGCGAGTAGCCATGAAAATAACTCCGTCTCCTGGAGATTTGTGCAGGATTTCTGACCACTACGGTCGGAAAGTCTGTACAAATCTCTTGGTTAGCTCTGTGTTTCTAGCAGGGAAAGTGTGCTGGTTACGATTCGCCGCGAAGCGCAGCCAGGCCGGGCAGGTCGCCCTTCTCGAGAAGCTCGAGTGAGGCGCCACCACCGGTGGAAATGTGGTCCATGTCTTCGGCCAGTCCGAACTGCTTGGCGGCCGCAGCGCTATCGCCACCACCGACCACGCTGAAGCCACGACTCTCCGACACAGCATGAGCAACATGCTTGGTGCCGGCTTCGAAACGAGGGTCTTCGAACACGCCCAACGGGCCGTTCCACAAGATCGTTTGGGCCTCAGCGATGATGTCACTGAATTCGGCTGCGGTTCCGGGGCCAATGTCGACACCCATCCAACCGTCAGGCACACTCTGACCAACTTGGCGAACCTCTCCCCCAGCTTCAGGGTTGAAGAGCTCGCCGCCAGGGCCAAGCGCCGTGATGTCGGACGGCAACACGATCGGCTTGTCGCTCGCAAGTAGCTCACGGCAGTAGTCGACCATCGACTCTTCGAGCAGCGAGTTGCCAACCGGGTGACCCATCGCCGCAAAGAACGTGAAGGCCATGCCTCCACCGATCAGCAGCGAATCGACCCGTTCAGAGAGTGCATCGATAACTGCCACCTTGTCGCTGACCTTCGAGCCACCCATGATCGCCACGAACGGACGGCGCGACTCGTCGCGCACACCCATCAGAATCTCGATCTCTTTGGCCAGCAGGCGCCCAGCGGCCGACGGCAAATGCTTCGGCGGACCAACGATCGACGCGTGCGCCCGATGGCACGCACCAAATGCATCGTTGACGTAGAGGTCTTGACCTTCGATGAGCTTGGCCACGAAGGCTGGGTCGTTGGCCTTCTCGCCCGGGTCGAACCGCAAGTTATCGAGCAACGTGATGCCCGGAAGCAACTCGTCGAGACGCTCACGAACTGGCGCTACGTCATAGGCCGGGTTGGGCTCGCCCTTCGGGCGACCCAGATGGCTCATGGCCGTAACCTCGGCCCCATGATCGAGCAACCAACGAAGCGTCGGCAACGCCGAACGGATTCGCAGGTCGTCGGTAATCTCGCCGTCCTGGAGCGGCACGTTGAAGTCAGTGCGAACAAGCACCTTCTTCCCCGCTACATCGCCGAGGTCTTCTAGTTGAGGAATCGTCACAGCGTCAGCCTACGCAACCAGCACGGGCTGGCGTGCTATGGCTTGCTTGGCGTCTTGGTGCGAGGGCGAGGAGAACGACGATCCTTCGACACGCTCTTCTTCGCAGCTGCCTTCTTGGCCGTTGCCTTTGGCGCAGCTGCCTTCTTGGCAGGAGCCTTCTTCTTGGCTGGCTTCTTCTTCGACTTCATCTTGCCGACCTTCGTGGTCAGCTCGACGAGGCGGGTCGAGTACCCCATCTCGTTGTCGTACCAGCCAGCGATCTTGACGAGGGTGCCCATGCTCATGGTCAGGCCAGAGTCGAAGATGCACGACTCGGGACGGCCGACAATGTCGGACGACACGAGCGGCTCTTCGGAGTACGCCAGAATGCCCTTGAGATCGCCCTTTGACGCTGCTTCCTTGAACGCAGCGTTGATCTGCTCGACCGTGGCTGGCTTCTTGAGCACAGCGGTGAAGTCGGTGATCGAACCGTCTGGAATCGGCACACGAAGCGCCATGCCATCGAGCTTGCCAGCCATCTTCTTGATGACGAGGCCGGTCGCTGCCGCAGCACCGGTGGTGGTCGGCACGATGTTGACCGCAGCCGCACGAGCACGACGGAAGTCCTTCGAGTGTGGGCCATCGACGATGTTCTGGTCGCCGGTGTAGCCGTGTGCGGTGGTCATGAGACCTTCGACGATGCCGAACTTCTCGTCGAGCACCTTCACCATTGGGGCAAAGCAGTTGGTCGTGCACGAAGCGTTCGAGATGACGTGGTGACGATCTGGGTTGTAGGTCTGGTCGTTGACGCCAAGCACGAACGTTGCGTCGCAGCTCGCAGGAGCCGAGATGAGCACCTTCTTGGCGCCGGCACGAAGGTGGGCGCTGGCCTTCTCCTTCGAGTTGAACACACCGGTCGACTCGATGACGACGTCGATGTTGAGCTCTTCCCACGGAAGGTTCTCTGGGTCACGCTCGGACAGCACCTTGATGCGGTCGTTGCCGACGCGAAGTTCCTTCTTGCCTGCAGAAACCTTTTCGGGGAAGCGGCCGTGGACGCTGTCGTTGGTGAGCAGCGCCGCCATCATGTCGATGGAGCCAAGGTCGTTTACTGCGACAAACTCGATGTCGGCGTTGGTTGCCTTTGCGGCGCGGAAGTAGTTGCGGCCAATGCGGCCAAAGCCGTTGATTGCGACACGAACGGTCATGAGGGTCCTCTTGTATTAAGTCGTGATCAGGTGCGGGGGATACACCTACCCTTGTTTCTAGCGCGCACGCGCAACGATCTTCGTGAGTGACCCCACATCTCCAATGAATGTTCGTAACGCCCAAACAGCCACCTATCTCTCGTAGAGATGGCATGTGACGTTTAACGAACACCGTCCCGTGCACCCACACCCCACCCAGCTAGTCTCGCTCGATGTCTCCCGAAGATCTTCAGCTCGAAGCCGAGGCGCTAGCAGCGCGGCTCGTCCATGCGTTCGCAGCCCAATCAATAGACGCCTGCATGGAACTCATGCCGCCGCTCGACGAGTATCGGCTGCTGACGAACCAACCCCGACTCAGCGAACGCAAGTACCGCCGCCAACGCACCAAGCAGTGCACGGAGTTCTTCGACAAGTACGAGCGATTCTTCGGCCAGCACGCTGAACGCCTCACCAACGAGACGATCGCCGAGGTCACCGTCAAGGAGCATGACGAGCTCATCCGCCAACACGCCATGTTCTCCCATGCCAACACAACAACATCGGTCACCATCACCGCGAGCAGCCGAACAGAGGCCAACGGCGACCTGACCAGCTTGCGTTTCTCCATCGAGTTTGCGGTCCTGCTCAGCTCCAGGCTCTGGGTGCACAACTTCGTGTCGGTCACTGCATCGCAGCTGATCGACTCGTCGACCAAGGCTGTTGGCCCGCTGGCAGATCTCGGGTTCCAGATGTTGGAGAAAGCGAACTACGCCACAGCGCTCGGCGTCAGGCACCGCGAAATCCACCGCCTCATGGACTCGTACAACTCGCACTGGTACTTCGACGGCGACGTGCATCTCCGCTCCGACCAGATTGCGCTGTTCAGAAACGCCTGCGTCCTCATCTCTGGCGACCTCACCGTCGACGGACTACTCGACACCGACTACGTCGATCACCTCTTCGTCCTCGGTGACGTGCGGGCTACGAACATCATCTTGAGCGAAGGGCTGTGCATCTTCGGCGGCGTCACTCGATTCGACACTGCACTGCTGATCCTCTCTGGCGTGTCCGCTCGGATTTCCGAGGTGGTCGGCCCGATCTTCGCCAACAACTCCGAAGCCGCCGATGTCGTCGCCGTGAATGATAGCGTGCAGGTGTGCGCAGACTGGGAGACAGGCCGCGTCTTTGGCGAGCAGCTACTCAAGCCCGAGTTCATCGCCACCGAAGGTCGGGACGTGTTCGTCGACCTCGACAGCCTCTACACCGCAATCATGAACGGAACGAACCCGCTCGCCTAGTAGAAACTGTCAGCCCGAGGTGCTGGCCTTCTGCACGTCACGATGCTGCACGGTCGGCTCATGGCCGCCGCGTTCGAGGATCCGCTTGACTTCCTCGGCAATAGCCACCGAACGATGCTGGCCGCCCGTGCAACCAAACGCGATCGTCAGGTAGCTCTTGCCCTCCTGCACATACGCAGGCATGACGAGCCCAAGCATCCGCTCCAACCGCTCGAGGAACGCCGCCGTTAGCGGTTGAGCCAAGACGTAGTCGCGAACGGGCTCATCAACACCGGTAAGCGGGCGAAGGTCCTCGACCCAATGCGGGTTTGGCAAGAACCGACAATCGAGCACGATGTCGACGTCGATCGGAAGCCCGTGCTTGTACCCGAACGAGATGATCTTCGTCTGCATGCCGTCGCCCGGAGACTCGGCACCGAACAGCTCGACGAGGCGGTCGCGCAACTGATGCACGTTCAAGTCGGTGGTATCGATTGCCACATCGGCCTCGGCCTTGACCGCCTCCAGTGCCAAGCGCTCACCTTCGATGGCCTCTTCCAAGCCCATGTCGCCGAACGGGTGACGGCGACGAGTCGACTCGTAACGCTGAACCAAACGAGCAGTTGACGAGTCGAGATACAGGATCCGTACACGGGCACCCGAGCTCCGAAGCTCAGCAAGTGCCTCAAGGATCTCGGGGACCGAATCGCCAGCCGGAATCGCAAGAGCGACGTTACTGATCGCAGAGCCGGGGGCATCGGCGAGCTCGCCCACCTTGCCCATCAGCGCTGGCGGCAGGTTGTCGATGACAAACCAGCCGAGGTCTTCGAGCACGTTGGCAGCAGTCGACCGCCCTGCACCCGAATTACCCGTGACTACAAGAAACTCACTCATTCCGCCTCCCGCTCACAGACTAGAACGAGCAGCCGCGGAATCGCGGCCGCCGCGGCGTAGAACGGGTTTTTGTCGAGGAAGCCCTGCGGCGGAGCCGGCTCGAGCATTTCTCGCAGCTGCAGCCCGTGTGCTGCGAGCGTGTTGATGTAGCGATGCATTGGACGGTGGACGAACGGGATGAAGACATCCTTGTGGACCTCTTCGACCTCATGTGATTCGACGAGGTACGGGCCCACCCGCCAGTACTGGTCGGGCGGGTCAACCATGTGGTCGTCGATCCACCCGCTGCCAGGAACCTGCAACAACGGGTGGTTGAGAAAGAGCGCGAACCGCCCGCCAGGTCGCACAACACGCGCCACCTCGGCAATTGCTGGCTCGAGCGGATCGATGTGCTCGAACACCAAACACGCAATGACGGCATCGAAGCAGGCGTCAGCATGTGGCAGCTCGGCCGCGGCTGCCACGGCATACGACGGCCCGCCGCCGCGCTCAGCGGCAACTTCCATCTGCGACCAGGTCGGATCGACTCCCGTCACCGTGGCGCCGTCTTCGGTGAGCAAACGAGCGATCTGCCCCTCCCCCGCTCCCAGGTCGAGCACGTTTGCGTAACCCGACATCAGGTGCCGGGCCAGCGGCAAGATCTGCTCTTCGTATTCAGGGTCGGCACCAGCAGTAAAGCCGTCCTGCCACCACTGCGAATGCTCTTCCCACAGCGACGGGGCGCTGTCCTGGTCGAGTCCGGTTACTGGTGGTTGCCCTGCGCCGTCACCTGACGTCACGAGGACTCGTCGGCGACAGCATCGTCTTCGGTGCTGTCGGCCTGCGACGGTTGAGCGGGCGAGCTCGAGGCGACTCGCAGCAGCGGTGTCTCGCCACCGGTTGTCGTAACGAAGACGCCCGAATCGCCCTGGTGGAGCGCAGCAGGTTCGCTCGGCAACGGCGTTCGGCTAACTACTGCAGCGGTGCGAGTATCAACTTCGATCAGCGACGACCCCGAACGCAATGCCACCCATACGGAACGGCCAGCGAACGTCGCGTCGATTGGGTCACGCCCAACCGGAACGGTCACGAGCACTTCACCGGTCACCGGATCGATACGCCGAAGCGACCCATCGGCAGCCGACAGCGTCCACAAGGCATCCGGGCCCGCAGTGATACTGATGAGCTCGCCGCCAGCGTCGAGTGGGGACACGGTGAGATCGGCAGTGTTAATCCGATACACCCGACCATCGTCGCCCAACGCCCACACCGAACCGGCGCCGATCGTTAGGTCGACCACCGGCACGGGTACGGCAACGGCTGCAGTGACGCCGCCGTCGCTCTTCTTCAATCGAACAACTTCTTGCGTGCCACGGTTGTAGGTCCAGTAGCCACGCTCTTCGGCGGCAAGGAACGAGACATCTCCAACGTCGACCGACGCGAGCCCGGGTTCGCCGGCAACAAGCGAGAGCACATCGACCTGCCCGGCATCGGTGGTCACCCACGCCTTGCGGGTTGCCGCAAACAAGCCTGTGGGGCTTCCCGAGACGTTCCCGGTGTCGGTGATCGGGCCATCGGCGCCCTCACCCCAGGTGATGTACTCGCCAGTGTCACTAACTGCGATCAGTCGGTCGTTCTCTTCGTCGGCAAACGTCGGAACAAACGGCACCGCGATCTCGGTGACACGCCCTTCTGGCAGTTCGAGCACCAGGGCGCTCATGTCGTTGAGTTGCTGCTGCAACCGATCGTTTTCGAGCTCGAGGGTTCGGGTGTCGTTGGCGACTTCTTCAAGACCAGCGACGGCAACACGCTCGGCTGCTTGCGCTCGCTCAACTTCGGCTTCGAGGTCGCTCGTGTTTGACCGTTCGAGTAACAGCATCGTGGCCAAGATGCCCGACAGAACCGCAAGGGCCGAGGCAATGAGCAGTAGCCACAGGCCCGATCGACGTCCTGGCTGTTCGACAACCGGCGCGGCAGCGTCACGTTCGGCGGGCGGAGGCACAACCAGGGTGTCGGCAACAACTGGGGTCAAACTTGAGGTCTGCGACGGTGGTTCGGGGGTCGGGGCAGCCTCGTCATCAGCAAAACCGTCGGCCATCGACAGCGATGTCGTCTTGGGGGCGGTTGGTGCAGCAGGAGCGGAGACCTCGTCTGGAGGCGGAGGGGGCGGCGAGATGTGTGTCGGCAACGCCACGGTTGCCAGGTCGGCCTGCGCCGCCGGCCCAGTCGAGGCACCAGGGGCGGGTGTGGTCGACGAATCAGCCGGCGTTGCGACGGCGGCCGTGTCGAGGTGGCTGACCTCACGAGTTTCGAGCGTGCCGGGCGTCCGCAGGTCGAGCTCATCAACCTCGGGTTGGTTCGTGAGATCGATCAGATCGGGGGCGTCGAGGTCGCGCTCACCCGCACCAACCGTGAACTTGTCGACGGTCAGCTGCTCGATCGGCTCGTCGTCACGGCGAATCGAGACCGGCTCGTTGCGGCGTGCGTTCGCTGCTGCTTCGGCTCGACCGGCAATCCGGGCCCGGGCCTCTTCTGACAGGCGAAGCGCCTCGTTCGACGACAATGCGTCGCCAGCGGACAACCGCCGACGCCAACGGTCGCTTTCAAGTTCGTCGGAGGAACCCTCACCACTACTCACAGAGGCGAATCGTAGCCCCAACAATCGGGTTACGCCGAGTGCAGATGCTTCCAAACCGTGCGTGCTACCTGATCTGGTAGCCACGACAGTGCCGCCAGGTCCTCCTCCGACGCTGCCTTCACCGCCTTCACGCTTCCGAATTCCTTCAAAAGGCGGGATTTTCGGGCAGGTCCAAGACCCGGAATATCATCGAGCGCGCTCTTCGTCATGCGCTTTCCACGGAGCTGGCGGTGATAGGTAATTGCGAAACGGTGCGACTCATCGCGGAGTCGCTGTAGCAGGTAGAGCGCCTCGGATTGTCGAGGGATCCGAACCGGCGCCGATTGCCCCGGGATGTAGACCTCTTCGAACTGCTTGGCCAGCGACACGATCGGGATCTCGTGCTCAAGGCCCATCTCGCGGATGACCTCAAGCGACGCCGACAGCTGACCCTTGCCACCATCGACCACGATCAGGTTCGGCGGGTAGGCAAACCGTCCACGTTCTTCCACTGGCTTCTTCTGATCGATCACATAGGCGGTTAGGCGCCGTTCCAACACTTCTGCCATGGCCGCAAAGTCGTTGTTGCCGTCGACCGTCTTGATCTTGAACCGTCGATAGTCCGACTTCTTTGGAAGCCCGTCTTCGACGACCACCATCGACCCCACGTAGTCGGTGCCTTGAATGTGGCTCATGTCGTAACACTCGATTCGCAGAGGCGATTCGTCGAGCTGCAAATACTCCTGTAGCTCGTTAAGTGCCCGGGCCCGACTGTTGTGATCGGACGCCCGCTTCATCCGGTGCCGACCAAACGATTCCTTTGCGTTCCGGGTGACCGTTTCGAGCAAGGCCCGCTTATCGCCTCGCTGCGGCACTCGAACACTTACTGCCGATCCCCGAAGCTCACCCATCCACGCCGAATACAGCTCGGGGTCGCTGCTCTCAACCGGCACCAAGACTTGCTTGGGGTATCCAACCGCGGGTTCTTCGGAGTAGACGCCCTCGAGAATCTTGTCGGTGAGCTCAAACTCGTCGAGTTCCTCCACCCGGTCGACGATGAACCCTCGCCGGCCGACTACTCGACCGCGGCGTATGAAGAACACCTGCACCGCAGTCTCGAGTTCATCGCCGTGCAATCCAATGACATCGAAGTCCTCGTTGCGAGCCGCCACCATCTGCTGCTTCTCGATGGCCTTGCGCACCGAACCCATTTGGTCACGCAACCGGGCCGCTAGCTCGAACTCGTAGTTCTCGGCTGCCACCGTCATCCGGTGTTCGAGGTCGGCGACGACCTCATCGGTTTCGCCGTCGAGGAACGACACCAGGCTCGACACGAGCTCGTCGTAGTCCTCACGGCTGATCTCGCCGACGCAAGGGCCCGAGCATTTCTCGATGTGGAAAAGCAGGCACGGGCGCCCGAGCTTCTTGTGACGTTCGAGCTTGTTGTCTGAACAGGTGCGGATCGGGAACGTCCGCAGCAGCAAGTCGAGCGTCTCTCGAATCGCATAGGCGTGCCCGAACGGTCCGTAGTAGCGCACCCCCTTGCGCTTCTTGCCACGCATCACCATCGCCCGCGCCCACTCATCGGATTCGGTGACCGCCAAGAACGGATAGCTCTTGTCGTCGACCAGGCGAATGTTGAACCGCGGCCGGTGTTGCTTAATCAGTGAATACTCGAGCATGAGCGCTTCGAGCTCGTTGTCGACTTGGATCCACTCGACCGACTCAGCCGTGCGAACCATCGTCGCGGTTCGCATCGGGAGGTTCTTCTGGAAGTAGTTTCCCAGCCGATTTCGGAGGCTCTTGGCCTTGCCGACGTAGATAATTCGCCCGTCGCGATCTCGGAATTGATACGACCCCGGCGCGTCGGGAATCGAACCTGTTGGGGGACGTTCTACCACCTGACCAACCTAACCGGCTATCGTTTCGCTCGTACTTGGGGCTTTGGGCGGTTCCAGGAGGAATCATGAGCATTTTGCTCGTTGTGCAAGCAGGACACGACGGAACGAACCGTCGCGACCACCAACTTACGCGGTTCGCGGGCCGCACTATTCTCGACACAGCGCTGCAGCGCTTGTCGCCGTTCAGCGACGGTCCGGTGATCGTCGCGATCTCTGACCTCCCGGCCGATCAGGAAATCGAAGAGATCGCACGTGCCAACGATGCAGCCACCGTCCGGGGTCCCTCCGACGACATGCTTGCGCGTTTCGTCGAGGTCATTGCCGACTATCCCGCTGAACACCTCGTTCGCATCACGGCCGATTCACCGTTTATCGACCATCACCTCGTCTCTGAAGTGGTGACCGCCCACCTGTCATCAGGGGCCGACTACACATCGAACACGCTCCTGCGCACCCATCCTCGTGGCCTCGACGTTGAGGTGATCCGCTCCGACGCCCTCCTCGACGCGGCCGAACAGGCGACCGATGCCGACGAACGCAACGGCGTCACCACCTACGTCCAACGCCGCCCAGCGAACTACAAGCTTCAAGCGGTGCTGGCTGCAGGAGACTACGAAGACCACGACTGGTCGGTAACCGGCAACGAGTCGATTACCCGCCTCACCGCGCTACTGAACAGCGCCGGCGGCGAGATCAACACGCCGTGGAGCGACCTCATTGCTCACGACAAGCCCAACAAGCACGAATCACCCATCACCTTGCGGGTGGCACGCGAGCCGGTTGCCGCATCGATTGGTTCGTTCACCGCACCGCTCGGCCATCTCCCCTCGCCACTCCCCCTGGGTGACGCTGGCCGCCGCAGCTGGGGCGTTTGGAACGACAACGCACTCGTCGGCGCCCTTACCGTCTCGGTGACGAACGGCTGGGGAACGCTCGCCGGCCAGTTCCGCCCCGACCTCGATGCCCCGCTTGCTGATGAAACCCTTCGGATGGTCGACGAGCGTTTGCTCGCCGACGATCAGGTGTTGGCACTCACGATCGACGGATCACGCATCCGCCAGTACCGGAGCTAGCGAGTCAACTCCGGCCGGGTCGTCGTCGACTGACTCGGCCCGGTCCCACCTGACCAGAAGCGCGACGCACAACATCACCGCCGGAAACTCAGATCCGATGCCTCGGCCCAAGATGTCGTACTGCAAGTTGTAGAGCACGGGTCCAATGACGAACGCTGCTGTGACGATGGCAAAGAGCATCCCGCCCCGGTCGCCGGTGAGGATCCCGCGCGTGTACGCAACGGCCACCGGGATTACCAGGATCATCGTGTCGTAGGTCAGCAAGTGCGGAGAGGAGATGACCGTTGCGACGATCGCGGCGGCTGACATCACTTCGGGGTCGTGCCCGTAGCGGCGGTGCGCAGCGAGCATGAAGATCAGGCCAACTCCGAGGCCAACCACCCACGAGGCCAACGTGACCCACGATGCCGAAAGTGGGAATAGCAACTTGATGAACTCGGGCACAGACGCTGCCTGCTGAGTCCATCGAGATTCTGAATCTGCCCGCTCTTGCATGGCCTCGAGAAAGCCCTGCCATGACCCGAGGCCACCAACGAAGGTAGGAATCGAAAGGACGACACCGGTGAGCACGGCAACCCCGATGGCACGGGCGTACGTCCGAAACTGGACGAGCCACAGCACCCCATAGCCAAGCGCGAGCACCGGTTTCACGATGATGAGACCTGCTAGCAGTCCGGCCAGAACTACCTTGTTGTCTCGATGGGCCAAGTGGATACCGGCGAACAGCACAAGCACGAAAATGCCCGTCTGTCCAAGGATGAGATTGATCGCCATCATCGGACTTATGAGGAGGGCGCCTGCAACCCATGTCCGCAACGACAGCATGCGAACAGCGGGTACCAGGAGTGCAAACCCGACCGCAAACCAGACGACCAGCGACGGGGTGAACGGAAGCCAAGCGAGTCCTTGCGCGAACCACCCAAAGGTTGGCGTGCTGATGAAGTGCGAGACGTTCTCGCCGTCGGCCAGCGTTGTGAAGTAGTCGGTAGCGAGTACGTCGGAGAATCGTTCGGTGTCGTACGCAGCGTCATAGCCGTCTGAAGCAATGAGCGAACCGCCCGCATGGAACACCCCGAAGTCGACACCCCAGAGCTTGCTGTTGGTGGCGTCGGCAAAGATGCGGGCGGCGTAGAAGAGCGACAGCACGATCGAGATCACCGACCATGGGTGCCTGCGAAGGATCGTCTCCTCAGGAACCTGGGTCTCTGCCGAATCCATGCCTCACTATCGGCAAACCCACCAGAATGATGATGGCTACAACAGCTTGGCGAGGAACTTTCCGGTGTGGCTCTCGGGGATGGTCGCCAGGTACTCGGGCGTGCCCTCGGCGAGAACCTTGCCTCCCCCAGTTCCGCCCTCTGGCCCCATGTCGATGAGATGGTCGGCGGTCTTGATCACGTCGAGGTTGTGTTCGATCACGAGCACCGAATTACCTTGGTCAACAAGACGACTGAGCACCGTCAGCAGGCGTCGAATGTCCTCGAAGTGCAGACCCGTCGTTGGCTCGTCGAGGATGTACATCGTGTGGCCGGTCGAACGCTTGGCCAGCTCGGAGGCGAGCTTGACGCGCTGCGCTTCGCCTCCCGACAACGTCGGGGCAGGCTGGCCGAGACGCACGTACCCGAGGCCGACATCGACCAGGGTCTGAAGATGACGTGCGATCGGCGGCTGGTTCGCAAAGAACTCGAGCCCCTCCTCGATCGGCATGTTCAAGATCTCAGCGATGTTCTTGCCCTTGAACAAGATGTCGAGCGTGTCGCGGTTGTAGCGCTTGCCCTTGCAAATCTCGCACGGCACATACACGTCGGGCAGGAAGTGCATCTCGATCTTGATCGTGCCGTCGCCCGAGCATGCTTCACACCGGCCACCCTTGACGTTGAAGCTGAATCGGCCGGGCAGATACCCACGCACCTTCGCCTCGGTCGTTTGAGCGAACAGCTTGCGAATGTGATCGAACACGCCCGTATAGGTTGCGGCATTCGACCGTGGTGTTCGCCCGATCGGCGACTGGTCGATCGCAATGACCTTGTCGATCGCTTCGGTGCCCTCCACCTTCTTATGCAGGCCGGGAGGCATCTTCGAGCTGTAGATCTTCTGCATCAAGCTCGGTAGAAGAATCTGGTTGATCAACGATGACTTACCCGAGCCAGACACGCCGGTAACGCCAACAAACACGCCGAGCGGAATCTCGACATCGACGTTCTGCAAGTTGTTCTCGCGAGCGCCTCGAATCCAGATCGACTCGTCCTTCGGCGTGCGACGAACTTCAGGAACCGGAATCGAACGCTTGCCAGAGAGGTATTGGCCAGTCATCGACTTCTTGTTGCGAAGCAGACCCTTGACCGTTCCCGAGTGGACAATTTCGCCACCGTGCTCGCCCGCACCTGGGCCGATGTCGACCACATGATCAGCAATGGCGATCGTCTCTTCGTCGTGTTCGACAACGATGACCGTGTTGCCCAAGTCGCGCAGGCGCACGAGGGTTTCGATCAGCCGCTGGTTGTCGCGCTGATGCAGCCCAATCGACGGTTCATCGAGCACATACAAGACGCCCACGAGACCGCTGCCGATCTGGCTGGCGAGGCGAATGCGCTGCGCTTCACCTCCGGCAAGAGTGGCCGCATTGCGCGACAGCGAGAGGTAGTCGAGGCCAACGTCGAGCAGGAAGCCCATGCGGGCGTTGACCTCTTTGACGACCTGCTCAGCAATGATCATGTCGCGCTCGTTGAGCTCGAGGGCGTTCAACGCCTTCGCACTCTCGCCGATCGACATCGAGCACAGATCGTGAATCGTGAACCCATCGATCGTGACGGCAAGCGACAGCGGGTTCAGGCGAGCGCCATCACACACCGGGCAATGCACGGTGCGCATGTAGCCCTCGATCTGCTCCCGCTGACTGTCGGACTCGGACTCTTCGTGACGGCGCTGAAGGTACGGGATAGCGCCTTCAAACTTGGCTTGGTACGTGCGCTGTCGCCCGAAGCGGTTCTTGTACTGCACCGTGATGCGCTGCTTCATGCCGCCGCGCAACAAGAGCTTGCGCTGCGGAGCAGCCAACTGCTCCCATGGGACATCCATTGGGATGCCCTTCTCGTCGCACACGGCTTCGACCAGGCGACTGAAGTAGCGGCTACGCCCGCCGGACCATGGCGAGATTGCACCGTCAGCGATCGTGGCTTCGGGGTCTGGGACGATCAGGTGCTCGTCGACTTCGAACACGGTTCCGAGGCCATCGCAATGCACACATGCGCCGTAGGGCGAATTGAACGAGAAGTTTCGAGGCGCAAGCTCTTCGAACGACTTGCCGTCGGACGGGCGAGACAAGTGCTGGCTGAACACGACGGTCTCAGGCTCACTGTCGTCGCCCTTTGGCGGCATGATCTGGATTTCGGCAATACCTTCGGCCAGCTGCAGTGCCGTCTCCATCGACTCGGTCAGACGGCGGTCGATGCCGTCACGCAACACGAGGCGGTCAACCACGACCTGAATCGTGTGCGTTTCATATCGCTCGAGCTCGAGCTCGATGTCGTCGAGCTGGTCGAGCTCGATGGGCTCGCCATCGACGATGGCACGGGCAAAGCCCTGGCCGGCCAGATCGGCAAGCAACGTGTCATAGGTGCCCTTGCGGCCGCGGACGACAGGTGCGAGAACCTGAAAACGGGTGCCTTCTTCGAGGAGCAACACCCGGTCGACGATCTGCTGGGGCGTCTGGCGTTCGAGCCGCTCCCCCGTCTCGGGATCGTGTGCGACGCCGATGCGAGCGAAGAGCAAGCGGAGGTAGTCGTACACCTCGGTGACGGTGCCGACGGTCGAGCGGGGGTTGCGCGATGCACTCTTCTGATCGATCGAGATCGCCGGCGACAATCCTTCGATGAAGTCGACGTCGGGCTTGTCCATCTGCCCCAGAAACTGGCGGGCATAGGCGCTCAGTGATTCGACGTAGCGCCGCTGGCCCTCGGCATAGATCGTGTCGAACGCGAGCGATGACTTACCCGACCCAGACAGGCCGGTAAACACGATGAGCTTGTCACGCGGAAGATCGATGTCAACGTTGCGCAAGTTGTGCTCGCGCGCCCCTTGCACGACCAAACGTTCTGCCATGTACTTGCTTCCTCTCGACCCCACAGGGTTGCTTCTCCGGCCGCCTAGCCGCTTCATTTCAGCCGCTCACAGCTGGTTACTCCAAGCCGTGCGGCACTACTTCTTGTCGTGTTCTTCTCGTCTTCTTCGCTTGCTAAACCATTTCGCGGAGTTCGCGTTTCAGGTCTTTGATCTCGTCACGGAGCCGCGCCGCATATTCGAACTTCAGCTCGCCCGACGCTTCAAGCATTTCTTCTTCCAACGTGCGGATGAGCTTCTCGAGATCGGACTGCCCCATGCCGTCGGTCTCAACGACGCGACGGTTCGCATCGAGCCCGCGGCCACGGCTGCCCTTGCCCGGCGTCGGCGCGGTGGCCTCCGCCGGCCGGAGCATCGCCAAGATGTCGGTGACGGCCTTGCGAACGGTCTGCGGGCTGATGCCGTGCTTCTCGTTGTGTTCGAGCTGCAACCCACGGCGGCGCATCGTTTCGCTGATCGCGCGTTGCATCGAATCGGTCACCTTGTCGGCGTACATCACGACCTCGCCATCGACGTTTCGAGCCGCACGGCCGATCATCTGAATGAGCGACGTTTCGCTCCGCAAGAAGCCCTCTTTGTCGGCGTCGAGAATGGCGACGAGAGACACCTCAGGAAGGTCGAGGCCCTCACGAAGCAAGTTGATGCCGACAAGCACATCGAACTCGCCCAGGCGAAGATCGCGCAAGATCTCGATGCGCTCCAGGGTGTCGACCTCGCTGTGGAGGTAGCGAACGCGTAGCCCGAGCTCGAGCAGGTAGTCGGTGAGATCTTCCGACATCTTCTTCGTGAGCGTCGTGACGAGAATTCGCTGGTCCTTCGCGGTTCGATCGCGAATCATCTCGACCAAATCGTCGATCTGCCCCTTGGTTGGGCGGACCACCACTTCAGGGTCTACCAAGCCAGTCGGACGAACGATCTGCTCGACGACATTGTCCGACACGTCGAGCTCGTAGGGGCCCGGCGTAGCCGACAAGAACACGACCTGGTTCGTGCACTCAAGCCACTCGTCAAAACGGAGGGGGCGATTGTCGATCGCCGAAGGCAGTCGGAAACCGTGCTCGACCAGGATGTCCTTTCGGCTGCGGTCGCCGGCGTGCTGACCGTGAATCTGTGGCACCGCCACGTGGGACTCGTCGAGCACCATCAGATAGTCGTCCGGGAAGTAGTCGAGCAGCGTGAACGGCCGCTCCCCCGGTTGACGGCCATCGAGGTGCATCGAGTAATTCTCGATGCCGTTGCAGTAGCCAACTTCGGCCATCATCTCGAGGTCGTACTGCGTGCGCATGCGCAGCCGCTGAGCCTCGAGCAGCTTGCCCTCTTCTTCGAACGTGGACAGCTGCTCCTGGAGTTCCTCCTCGATTCCAACAATGGCGGCGCGAAGCCGCTCTTCACCGGCGACATAGTGCGTCGCGGCAAAGATGCTGACGTCGTCAAGCGTGTCGACCTTCTCGCCCGTGAGCGGGTCGATGCGGGTGATCTGCTCGATCTCATCGCCAAACATCTCGATGCGAACAACCGTTTCGTCGTAGGCAGGGTGCACTTCGATCGTGTCGCCGCGCACCCGAAACTTGGCTCGGACCAGGTTCATGTCGTTGCGCTCGTATTGCATGTCGACGAGCTGACGGAGGATCTCGCGCTGGTCGATCTCTTGACCCGAATACAACGTGAGCAGCTGCTTCTCATACTCCTCAGGAGCGCCGAGACCGTAGATGCACGACACCGACGCAACCACAATCGTGTCTCGCCGAGTAAGCAACGCCGAGGTGGCTGAGTGACGCAGGCGATCGATCTCGTCGTTCACCGACGAGTCCTTCTCGATGTACGTGTCGCTCGACGCCATGTAGGCCTCGGGCTGGTAGTAGTCGTAGTAGCTGACGAAGTACTCGACCCGGTTGTTCGGGAAGAACTCGCGAAGCTCGTTGGCCAGCTGTGCCGCAAGCGACTTGTTCGGCGCGATCACCAGCGTAGGCCGTTGCACCTTCTCGATCGTCCACGCAATCGTTGCGCTCTTACCCGAACCGGTAATGCCGAGCAGTGTCTGAAAGTCGTCTCCTCGTTCGATGCCCTCGGCAAGCCCAGCAATCGCTGCTGGCTGATCGCCTGCGGGCTCGAAGTCGGTCACCATTTCGAAGGGAACCGATGGCCGCTCGTCCTGCTCTATTGCCTTCATGAGTCCTCCGCATCGCTCGGTTCGTCTGCATTGCTCGGTTTGTCTGCATCGCTCGGTTTGTCTGCCATCCAGGCCCAACAGCGATCAACCTCAGCCTCGAGGTCGATCACGTCACCCGAGTTGTCGATCACAAAGTCGGCCACTGCTCGGCGTTCGTCACGGGTGGCTTGGGCCTCCATACGAGCAACAATGTCGTCGCGTTCCATCCCTCGCGACGCCATGACCCGCGCAATGGCGGTCTCTTCGGGAGTATCGATCACGATGATGCCGCTCCACTCCGAATGATCGCGGCTCGTAAGGATCTCACCACCGGGCCACACGAGCAGCGGAATGTCGTGAATGACCACAGCGTCAGAGCCAGCCAGCTCGTCCAACCGACGCTGAGTCTCCTCCGCCACGACAGGATGCACGATGGCGTTGAGCGCGGCGAGCTCATCATCGTCGTTGAACACGATGTTCGCCACCGCAGCGCGATCGAGCTCGCCAGCGGCATCGCCGTCTTGTTGCACGATCGTCTGACCCCAACGTTCAACCATTGCTTCGAACACTAGTTCGCCTGAGCGCTGTAAGTCACGCACAATTGCATCAGCATCAATAATGACGGCACCACGGTCCGCAAACAGGCCAGAAACCGTCGATTTCCCCGAACCAATCCCACCGGTAAGCCCAAACTCCTGCATGCCCACATCTTGCCCGGCGGTGGAGAACTTCCCACTCCCGGGGCTTCCCACGCGCGCAGTCCCCCACGGCCGGTTGCAAGGCCTGTCTGGACGTGTGATGACCACGAGGGTCTGACCCCGAAAACCGCGTGCGGGTACGCCTTCAGAAACGTCGCGAGTTACCGATAGGTCAAACGACCCACTATGGACGAACGCGACTTCAACTCCACGATGACACCTGACGATGCCGAACGGCTTCGCCAGACCCCCGCGTTTCCACGCTTTTCGGGCGCCGATGGCAAGGGCCGAGCGGTCGTCGGGCTCACCGCAGATGAGAGCGAAGATCTCATCGAGACGCCGGATCAGACCGAGGTCTTCCAGCAGGTCATCGCCATCATTCGATGGGGTGTGCTCGGACTGCTCATCATCTTGGCCACCCCGGCCATTATCGAAACCAGCGACGAAGCACTCAGCACGCTGCTGTTCGGCTTCTTTGCGCTGACGATCGTTCGCCACGCCCGACCGATCAGATTCGATCAGCGCCTCACCTGTGACGCCGCCATCCTGACCGAGATTGCGATGAGCGTGGCGTCGATCGCACTCACCGGGCTGTGGCAGTCCCCTCTTGCCGTTTCACTCACCGTGCCGATCATCGTTGCCGGCTTCGCTCGCGGGTACGTCTATGCCACCCGCGTGGCCATCATTGCGACGTTGGTCCCCTCGGCGTTCCAGATTGCCGAGACCGGCCTCGAGCTCGAACCGCTCCGACTCATTGCACAGTGGGCAGTGATCCTGCTCGTGGTCGGGCTCATCGCTGGACAGACCCGCCGGATCACCGGCGAGGCAGGCCGCCAGCGCAGCCTCGCAATGAACCGCATGGAGCGTCTCACCGATGCCAACTCGCTCTTGTACTCGTTGCATCGCGTGGCCCAGACCCTTCCCGCCTCACTCGACCTCAACGACGTTCTCGATACAACGATGGGTCGCCTGCGCAGTCTCTTCGACTTCGAGTCGATGGCGCTCCTTGTGTTTGATGAGACCGATGCCAGCTGGCAGGTTATGCGGTCGGAAGGCACCTCGATGCCACTTCGCCTGGGCCCGACCATGCTCCCAAACCCGCTCAAGACCGCAATTGCCCAGAACCGCCTTGTCGATATGGCCGACCTTGGCGCTGCTGGTGCTGTCGGCCTCACCGAGACCAGCCAGAGTGGCCTCTACACAACCCTGACAGCTCGAGGCCAGATCATTGGCCTGCTCGCCATCGAAAGCCCGAACAAGAGCAACTACGACGAACGCACCGTCCAAATGCTCAACGGATTCGTCGACCCGGTAGCCCTCGCGGTCGACAACGCACGCTGGTTCGGCCGGCTACGCACCATGGGTGCAGATGAAGAGCGAACCCGCATCGCCCGCGACCTTCACGACCGCATTGGCCAGTCGATGGCCTTCTTGGCCTTCGAAGTCGACCGACTCATCAAACACCACGGTGAGGGCATCGATATCGGCGAAGCGCTCGACCAGCTCCAGAGCGACGTCCGCAACGTCATTCGCGAGATCCGCGACACCCTCTCGGACCTCCGTACCGACGTGAGCGACGGAAAGGGTCTTCAAGACACAATCGCCGACTTCGCAGAACGTCTCGCAGACCGCAGCGGCCTGACCATCGATGTCGACATCGCTGACTCCGAGCGCCTTCCGATCATGCAGGAGCGTGAGCTCTGGAGAATCGCCCAGGAAGCGCTGGTGAACGTTGAGCGTCATGCCGATGCAACGACTGCGACGATCCGTTGGACCTCCGACGGTGATAGCAGCATGCTCGAGATCGCCGACGATGGCCGAGGTTTCACCATTGGCGAGAGCGGCCGAATCGATAGCTACGGGCTCGTGGGCATGCGAGAACGAGCAGCGAGCGTTGGTGCGTCGATGGAGGTCACCAGCACTCCTGGCGGCGGCACCACCATTCGTTGCCTGCTCACCTCAGAACAACCACAGAAACAGGCACACCTTCCCGTACCGAAACGTCCGGGTCGCGCCGCCTAGTTCTTTCCTTGCTGGAAAACTGAACGAGCGGTGAGCCGAAGCTCACCGCTCAATTCAGGAACTACAGGACACTCAATGGTTGAGTGTCACCTCGACTACTACGAGTTGAGGCCAGAGTTGATGCTCGAGAACTCGTTGGACACGGTGCCACCGAGAAGACGAAGCGCTGCAATAGCAACGATTGCGATAAGAGCAAGAAGGAGTGCGTACTCCACCATTGCTGCGCCACGATCGCTCTTGGTCTGTGCCTTGAGCCAGGTGCTGAAAATATCGAACTGGGTAATCACGTCAGGTTTCTCCTAATAACTTCGGGCCCGATGTGAGCCCGTGTTGTTGTAAGTAGAACTTCGACACCTACCTCGACACTCCGTATAGGCCAAACACACTGTTGGTCTCAAAAAGAAGAAAAGTGTCGCTAGAGGGGGAACCTCTGATGTCATGGAAATTGCCGAGAAAACTGAACGAGCGGTGAGCCGAAGCTCACCGCTCAATTCAGGAACTACATGGCGTTCACTCGAACGCCGGCACTACTAGGCGTTGAGGCCAGAGTTGATGCTCGAGAACTCGTTGGACACGGTGCCACCGAGAAGACGAAGCGCTGCGATAGCAACGATTGCGATAAGAGCAAGAAGGAGTGCGTACTCCACCATTGCTGCGCCACGATCGCTCTTGGTCTGTGCCTTGAGCCAGGTGCTGAAAATATCGAACTGGGTAATCACGTCAGGTTTCTCCTATAACTTTCGGACCCGATGTGAGCCCGTAGGTATCTAGTTCTTCGACGCGATCGTCTACGTTCCTCATAGTCCAAACGGTGCAATCGACCAGACAAAACGACTCGGTCGAAAACGAGAAAGGACGAGCAGCCATACGTCGCTACCCGTCGGAGTTCCCGCCCCGAATATTGCTCACTCGTTTGTGTGTGCCGAGGAGTATGAATGCAGCCGATGTATTAGCGCCCGCTGAGCGCTGAGTCGACAGACGAACCGATGTCGGAGAACTCGCCACCTAGGCCACCGCCAAAAGCGCTGACTGCGGTGATCGCTGCCATGGCGATAAGTGCGAGCAAAAGTGCGTACTCAACCATTGAAGCGCCGCGTTCATCGTCGGTGACGACCGTGGCCATATCTACGTCTTGGATGTTCATTGCGAACTCACTAACTGGATTGATGGTCAGAACTATCAAGGGGCGGCAAGCCGAAGCTCACCGCCCCCGACAGGGATCTACAGGACACTCAGTGGTTGAGTGTCACCTCGACTACTACGAGTTGAGGCCAGAGTTGATGCTCGAGAACTCGTTGGACACGGTGCCACCGAGAAGACGAAGCGCTGCAATAGCAACGATTGCGATAAGAGCAA
>CAKZVC010000033.1 GCA_937922235.1 uncultured Acidimicrobiales bacterium
CATCGAGGTCGGCATCGTTTACGTCGTTTGCGACGATCTGGCGCGGAATGTAGTTGCCTTCGGCATCGAACGTTCCGAATTCTTGGGTTGCTGTATCTGACACTGGTGCTCTAATCGGGAATAGGAAATAGGGAATAGAAATGCTCGCTGGTGCGAACCTCGTAAGGCTAATACCTCTGTAGTCGTTTGCCCACCGACAGCACTACGAGCGAGAAGCGAGCAGCAGAAACTCTTCTGACGTGACGTTTGGTGACTCGGGAAGGTATTTGCCTGGCCGTACCGAATAGATGTTGTCGGTACGCAAGCCAACCGCGGTGGCCATTAGCCGGAGCTCCCGTGGGGTCAGGCATGTTGTCCACAGTTCTGCAGTGTGGTCGACGCCCGCTTCGTCCTTAATCACGGTCTGTTCATGGTTCACGCCGCGAGCTGCATCGAACGAGTCGGTATCTCCATGAAGGTTTGCGACCTGGAAATAGGCGCTGAACGCACTCATTGCTAGGCGGCCGTTTGGCCCGAGCGAGGCAACGACATTGGAGAAGAGCTCGAGATCGGGTTCGAGCGAATCACCGCTGTCAGGCCCACCGGCCAAACCGAACGCCCCCTGGCACAACGAGATCAGACGGTCGTAGGGCTCGGCGCTGTGCCAGGTTCGAGCGTCGGCAACCTCGAAGGTCACCCGTCCGGCAACGCCCGCAGCTTCGGCCGCAACCTTCGCCAACTCCACGAAGCGTTCACTGATGTCGATGCCGTGGACGGTGAACCCGCGCTCCCCCAACTCGATGGCGTGACGTCCGGGGCCACAACCCACATCGAGGATCCGATGCGAGGTTTCGAGCTCGAGCATCTCGATGAGCGCGCCCACCTCTTGTTTGGTTCCTCGGGTGAACGAGTACTTGAGGTACGACTCGCCAAGCGTGTCAGCAACGTCCTCAAACCAGTGCTGGCCCACAGGTTGCTCGCTAGCCCTTTGCTTCTGCCCAGCTCGGGCCAAAGGCGAGGTTGACTTCGAGCGGTACTCGCAAGTCGAAGGCGGCACCCATCACGTCGGTGGTGAGTTTGGCCATGTCGTCTCGTTCTTCGGGGGTGACTTCAAGAATGACTTCATCGTGCACCTGAAGAATCAGTTGCGACTCGACCTCGCGCTCTCGCAGTTCCTTGTCGAGGTTCACCAGCGCCACCTTGAAGATGTCGGCCGCAAGGCCCTGGATGCCGGCGTTCATTGCCTGACGTTCGCCGGCCTGACGGATCCGGAAGTTTGACGAGGCGAGCTCGGGAATCTTGCGACGCCGCCCGAACAGCGTTTCGGTGTAGCCACGCTGGCGAGTCTCGGCGACGGTGTCGTCCATGTACTTGCGCACTGCCGGGAACGCCTCGAAGTAGGCCTTCAAGATTTGGCTTGCTTCATCGACCGGAATTCCGAGTCGCTGACTCAGGCCATACGCCTCCATGCCATACGCCAAGCCATAGCTGACCATCTTGGCCTTCGAACGCTGTTCGACGGTGACCGCATCAGCGTCGACATCGAACACACGGCTTGCCGTTGCGTTGTGGATGTCGTCGCCGGCTTCGAACGCCCCGATCAGACCCGGGTCTTCAGCGAGGTGAGCAATGCACCGCAATTCGATCTGGTTGTAGTCGGCCACAAGAAGCTCACAACCCTCGCTCGGCACAAACGCCTTGCGGAACTGGCGGCCCATGTCGGAGCGCACCGGAATGTTGTGCAGGTTGGGCTTGTCCGAGCTCAACCGGCCGGTTCGGGCAACGGTCTGGTTGAAGGTGGCGCGAATGCGATCGCCTTCGCCGACCTCGGCGAGCAGTCCTTCGCCGTAGGTGGCGCGAAGCTTCTCGACCTCTCGGTAGTCGAGCAAGTGCTCGATGATGGGATGTTCACCGCGAAGCTTCTCCAACGAGGCAGCATCGGTGCTGTAGCCGGTCTTGGTCTTCTTCTGTGGGGTGAGCTCCAGCCGTTCGAACAAGATCTCGCGCAGCTGCTTGGTGGAGTTGACGTTGAACTCCTCCCCAGCGTCGGTGTGGATCAGGCCACGAAGTCGCTCGACTTCAGAGGTCAGGTGGTCACGCAGACGGGTGAGCTCGACCTTGTCGACGCCAATGCCGATCGCTTCCATACGAGCGAGCACGCCGATGAGCGGCACCTCGATCGTTGCGTTGAGCTCGGCTGAACCCTGGGCTTCCATTGCCGCCCGGATTGGTTCGATCAACCGATCAACTGCGACAGCGTTGCGGGCAGCACGAGTTGACGCATCGACAGCGTCGTCGTCGGAGGTAAGGGCATCGAAGTCGAGCTGGCCCGTAGGCGCAGCGACTGCTTCGGGCAGTTCGTAGCCCGTGTACTTCTCGATGAGGTCGGGGAGCACGTACTCGGTCTCAGCCGGATCGAGCAGGTAGGCAGCGATGGCCGTGTCGAGCATGAGCGTCGGAGCTGCTTGATGTGCGGTGAGCCACTGACGAAGCATCGGCTTTGCGTTGTGCATCGCCACACCGTGCTCGCCGCCAAGTGCGCCGAGCGCTGCGATGACCGAGTCGTCCTCGAGCTGGCCGGCAGGAATGAACAACACCTCGGCGAGCTCGCCGTTGGTCACGACTGCGATGCCGGCATTCGGCTCATCATCGTCGACAGCGATCGCAACCGTTTGCGACGACATCGCGCCGAGTGCTTTCGCTGCTGCGTCGGCGCTCTCCGACGTCGACACCTCGGCCTCAAGCACTTCGCGAGCGATCGACGGCGCACCTTCAGGTGCACCGGTGACTTCGAGCAAGCGCTCGTGGAGCGTGCGGAACTCGAGGAAGTCGAACAGCTTCTTGATCTCTTCATGATCGGGTTCGCCCGGCTTGAGATCGTCGAGCTCGACATCGAGCGGCACGTTACGAACGAGCTCCATGAGCTCGAGGTTGAGGCGAACCTGGTCTTCGTTCTCGGCCAGGTTCTGGCTGAGCTTCGGCGTTTGGTCTTCGACGTGCTCATAGATGCCGTCGATCCCGCCGTACTTGTTGATCAGCTTCGCTGCGGTCTTCTCGCCGACTCCCGGCACACCGGGAAGGTTGTCAGACTTGTCGCCGCGCATCGCCGCATATGCGACGTAGTCGGTGGGCTTCACGCCAGTGCGCTCTTCGATGCCAGCTTCGTCGTAGAGGGCATAATCCGACACGCCACGCTTGTTGTACAGGACCTTGATGTGTGGATCTTCCACGAGCTGATAGCTGTCGCGGTCGCCGGTGACGATGATGACGTCGCGCTTGGCGTCGCGGGCTCGGGTCGCAAGGGTGGCCAAAATATCGTCGGCTTCCCAACCTTCGAGCTCGAGCACCGGGAAGTTCATGGCGTCGACCACTTCGCGGACGAGGCCCATCTGTTGGCGAAGGATGTCGGGCGCAGCTTCACGGCCAGCCTTGTATTCAGGGTTGCGCTCGTGGCGGAACGTGGGCTTCGGCAGATCGAACGTGATCACGACGCCGTCGGGCTCGTGATCGCGCATCAGGTTGATGAGCATCGATGTGAACCCGAACACCGCATTAGTGATCTGCCCCGACGCTGTCGCCATATCGGTCGGCAGCGCAAAGAACGCCCGGTACGTCAGCGAGTTTCCATCGATCAGAAGCAAAGGTTTAGCCACGACGCCGACCCTAACGGCCCGGTATGACGAAGCCCAGCTGAGAGCGCTAGTCCGCCTCGGGCGCTAGTTCGCCATTGATGACCGACTCGGCGACGTCTCGCATCGACTTGCGATTGCCCATTGCGCTCGTCTGCACGAACCGGAACGCATCGTTCTCGCTGAGCCCGTGCTCGTCCATGAGCTTGCCCTTGGCTCGGTCGACGAGCTTTCGAACTTCGAGCTGATCGGTCAGGTTCTCGTTGTCCTCGGCAAGGGCCAAGGTTTCACGGTGGCGAGCGATCGCCATTTCGATTGCCGGAACGAGATCGTTCCGCTGCCAAGGCTTCACCAGGTAGGCCATCGCCCCCGCTTCAGCTGCACGTTCAACCAGCTCACGCTGACCAAACGCCGTCAGGATCAACACCGCAGCTGACCGGTTCGCCACAACCTCACGGGCAACTTCGATGCCATCGAGGCCAGGCATGCGAACATCGAGGATTGCAAGGTCTGGTTTGAGCTCGTCGATGAGACGCAACGCGTCGTCACCGCGCGCAGCTTCACCAATGACGTCGTAGCCCTCTTCGCGAAGGGTCTCTACGAGGTCGAGCCGAATGATCGCTTCATCTTCGGCAACAACAATTCGTGGTGCATCTGTCATGAACCCATCAACTCATCGAGCAGTTCGTTCTGGCGGGCTTCAAGAACGACTGCTCGTTCCTGAAGTTCGGTGTGGTGGCGACGCATCTTCTCAGCATGCCGTGAAGCCTCGTGGAATTCCTGCTCGGCGAGCGGAGTCTCCGACACCATGGCCCGAATACGGGCCTCTTCAGCCTCACGAGCCAGGTGATCGAGCTGCTCAGTCGAGACGCGTAACTCTTCTTGCACTCGCTTTGCCTCATCACTGTTGTCTTTGAGCTTTCGCTCGATTGACCGCTTCACAAGGCGTGATCATAGCGATCAAGTCTCAAGTAGACAGATTGGGCTGCCCGGCGCCCCGATTTTTCCCTAGTAGTCGGCGCCGGCAGCAACACGCGGTATCGTTTCGGAGTGCTATCCAGCCCGGATGGCGGAATTGGCAGACGCGACGGATTCAAAATCCGTTGTCCGAAAGGGCGTGTGGGTTCAAGTCCCACTCCGGGCACGGTTATTTCTTCGCACTGCCGGCGAAGATCCGCGGCCGTCTACATGGTCGTCCGCTCCGCTCCCTCCCCCGAGCGGCTCTCCCTCGACGATTCCGGTCGAGATCCGCTGTAGCCGACATGGTCGCTACGCGAGCTCCGCTCCCCTCAAGCGCTTTCTGATTGCGACGTTTCGAGCCCCCCGGGCGAGAGCGAACGCTTCGCGTTCGGGCGAGCTCCGCTCCCTGTATAGGCCAGGGAGTTGAGGAGGTCGTCGAAGACTCGGCGAAGGGTTTCGACGAAGTCTTCGCCGTCGTAGGGCGCGGCTAGTGGCCCGCTGACCCAGAGTTCGACAAAGCCGTGGACGAACGACCAGGTCGTTGCGATGAGGTCTCGGATGTCGCGGTCGGGGGCCCAACCGTCTTCTTGGTTGCGAACCAAGATCGCGGCGACGCCGAAGTAACAGCGTTCCCGTGCGGCCCAGAGCTCGGGGGCATCAACGTTGCAGAGCTCGAGCCGCTGCATCACGCTGAACGGCGACGGCGAGTCGAGGGCGAACTGTGCGTACACCGCTGCTGCATCGAGCATCGCCGCCCGAGCGTCTGCATTCTCTCCCGCATGTTCGATGTGGACACCGACTTGGTCGTACGCCCGTGTGAGGTATGCGGTGAACAGGCCTGGCTTGTCGTTGAAGTAGTGGGCCGCAGCCGTATGCGAGAGCCCAGCCTCGGTGCCGACTCGCCGCAGCGTGACGCCCGAAGGGCCGTGACTAGCGATGACCGAATCAACGGCATCGAGAAGGCGGGTAGGTGTTTCGCTCACGCAGCCTGAGTGTGTCCGGCCGTTGCGGGGTTTCGCAAGCCCATGGCATGCATCACCGCAATCGCTCCGATCACGAGGGCGTCGGCCAGCGCAAGAACCTGCCCGAGTGAACGCTCGATGAGACCAGTCGCAAGCACACCAAGCAGGAGGAAGGGATAGGGAGCGATTGCGAGGAAGTTGAGCTTCGCTGTTTGGCGAACACCCAGGCGTGGGAGCAGGGCGGTGATAAGCGCAACATGCCCAACGAGCAGCAGACCGAAGGCCCGCAGCCAACCGGCAATGTCGAGTCCGAGCCATCCCGAGACCGTGTCGGGCACGGCGAGCATCAGGAGACCGCTGGCGAGTGAAACACCAGCGTTGGCGAGTAGGGCTGATCGAAGTTGTGTGTCCATGTATTCGACCATACGGACGAAACTTTACTATGTAAAGCACTTTCTTTACATAGTAAAGCTACGTCGCCAGATGTATCACAGCGGTCGAACGCCGCTCTGAGAACTCGATGTCGATATACCAACCCACTCAGATAAGGCGCTTGCGGGGAGCGGAGCTAGCGAAGCGACCACGTCGGCTTCCGCGAATCTCGGCGGGAGTCCGAGCGAAACAGAGTCGGTTACCAATTGGTAAGTGGCTATACCTGTTCTCCTGGTTTAGCGTTCTGGAAACGCCTTCACCGAGGCGCAACCTGAGGTGATTTGATGATCGTGTTTATGTACCCCGGCCAGGGCTCACAAGTGCCGGCCATGGGGGCAGCCTGGAAAGACCACCCGTCATGGGAATTGGTCGGCGAGGCAAGCGAAGTCGCAGGACGCGACGTCGCTCAACTCCTACTCGAAGCCGATGCTGATGCGTTGAAGATGACGCACAACTCGCAGATGGCCACCTTCGTCTTGTCGATGGTCGTCTTCGATGCGGTCACCAGAGTCGGCGTCGAAGCAGCAGGCCACGCAGGCCACAGCTTGGGCGAGTACAGCGCGCTCACCGCGGCTGGCGTACTCGATTACACCGATGCCGTGCGCCTTGTGGGCGAACGTGGCGACGCCATGCGCGCTGCCGCCGACGAACAAGACGGCACGATGGCCGCAATCCTCGGCCTCGACGACGACCAAGTCGACATCGCCTGCGCCCGAGTGGCTGGCGACGTGTGGGTTGCGAACTACAACGCTCCCGGCCAGGTCGTCATTGCGGGCGCACCGGTTGCGGTCGAAGAAGCCAGCGCATTAGCCAAGGAACTCGGCGCCAAGCGAGCCATGCCACTTCCTGTCGGCGGCGCATTCCACACGCCGTTTATGTCGCCAGCGCGCGATCGCCTTCGCAAGGCCATCGACCAGACCGACTTCCGTGACGCCGACACGTTCGTCATCGCCAACGTCGACGGCGCCTCACACACGAGCGCCAAAGACTGGAACAACCTGCTCAACGCTCAGCTGTGCTCGCCCGTGCGCTGGCGCCAGTCGCTCCACGCGCTCGAAACCAGCGGCGCACATACCTTCATCGAAGTCGGCCCCGGCGCAGTTCTCACCGGCATGGTCAAGCGCACGTTGAAGGAAGCCAAGCGCATCACCATCAACACACCCGACGACCTCGACGGCTTGCTCGAGTCGATCGGCTCAGGGTCGGCGGCAACCGCTACCGCTACGCACGAAGGCGAGCACCTGTTCGCTACCGAACGTCTCGTCGTCTCCCCCGCTGCCGGCGTCTTCACGCCAGACACGAAGATCGAAAACGGCTCACACATCGCGCAGGGCACCGTGCTTGGCACGATCGGCGATGTTCCGGTCCGTTCCGCCTTCGCTGGTGAGATTCAGGGCTTCCTCGCTCTCGACGGCGAGAGAGTCACCGCCCGCCAACCAATCGCTTGGCTCCGGCAACCATGAGCGGCAGCCGAATTACCGGATGGGGCTCGAATCTTCCTGAGAAGGTTCTTACCAACGACGACCTCGCTCAGGGCGGGCTCGAAACAAGTGACGAGTGGATCTTCGAACGCACCGGCATCCGCCAGCGCCACGTCGGCGGCTCAACTTCACAGATGTCGATCCATGCTGGCAAGCAAGCCCTCGACATGGCCGGTGTCACCGGTGACGACATCGACCTCGTCATCGTCGCCACGTCTACCCCCGATCAGCTCATGCCTGGCACTTCCGCCACCGTGCACGCCGAGCTCGGCATCCGCGGCGGCGCCTGCGACATGCAAGCCGTTTGCTCCGGTTTCACCTATGCCCTGATGGCGGCAAATGGCCTGATCAGCACGGGCCTCGAGCGCATCCTCGTTATCGGAGCCGACACCCTCAGCGACTACGTCGACTGGGAAGACCGCAGCTCGGCCATCCTGTTCGGCGACGGTGCAGGCGCTGTCGTGCTCGAGAAGCACAGCTCGGCCACCCTGCTCGGCTTCGACCTCGGCGCCGACGGACTCCACCGCCACATCGGCTACACCGATCACGACGGCAAGATCACCATGGACGGCAAGGAAGTCTTCCGCACTGCGGTTCGAGCGGTCACCCAGTCGGCCAAGAACGCCATGGAAGAAGCCGGCGTTACCGCCGACGACATCGATTGGTTTGTTCCACATCAGGCGAACGTCCGCATCATCGAATCGATTGCGGGTCGCCTCGGCATTCCGATGGAGAAGGCGGTCGTGACCATTCAAGACACCGCCAACAACTCGGCGGCCACTATTCCGATTGCGCTCGACACGGCGGTTCGTGACGCTCGCATCCAACCCGGTGACACGCTTTTGCTTGGCGGCTTTGGCTTTGGCATGACCTGGGCATCAGCAATCATGCGCTGGGAGCCAAATGACTGAAAATACCGCTCGAGTCGCTCTTGTAACAGGAGCGAACCGAGGGATCGGTCTCGCAACCGCGCGAGCCCTTCGAGATGCCGGATTCCAGGTAGCCGCTACCTACCGGTCGACTCCGATCGACGAACCGGGCATCACCGCAATCAAATGCGATGTCACCGATGCCGACTCTGTGGACGCTGCCTTCAAGGAAGTTGAGAGCTCACTCGGGCCCGTGACTGTGTTGATCTCGAACGCCGGGATCACCAAGGACGGGCTCGTCCTTCGGATGGCTGAGGACGATTTCACCTCGGTGATCGACTCGAACCTGACCGGTGGCTTCCGTGTCGCCAAGCGTGCCGTCAAGGGCATGATGAAAGCCCGCCACGGTCGCATCGTATTCATCAGCAGCATCGTTGGCCTCGGCGGACAGGCTGGACAGGCCAACTACGCGGCCTCAAAGGCGGGCTTGCATGGCCTGGCCCGCTCACTGGCCAAAGAGTTCGCCTCACGTGGCGTCACCGTCAACGTTGTCGCCCCGGGCCCAATCGCCACCGACATGACCGCCGCGCTCACCGAAGACCAACTCGCAGCCATGACCGATGTTGTCCCGGCCGGACGCATGGGCCAGCCGGAGGAGATCGCTGCTGCTGTCTCGTTTCTGGCCTCAGACGCCGCCGGATATATCACCGGCACCGTTTTGCCTGTCGACGGCGGCATGGCAATGGGGCTCTAACACGTCGTTGCCACTTCCGGTCAACATCCGTGGAGATCTACATGGCCGCATGGACATTCGTTTTCAGTCCCAGTACCCCAAATCGACCCTTCCCTACTAGTATCTAGCCACCTGCAATTCAGGAGAAAATGCAATGAGTGATGACAATTTCGCACGATTCCAAAAGGTCGCCGCTGAGGCCCTTGACGTCGAAGCCGACAAGGTGACGATGGAAGCATCGTTCGCCGACGATCTTGAGGCAGACAGCCTCGACTTGGTCGAGCTCGTGATGGATCTTGAAGAAGAGTTCGGCGTCGAGGTCGAAGAAGACGAGCTTGAGGGCATTGCGTCCGTCAAGAACGCATACGAGCTGATCACCAGCAAGCTCTAATGCAGTTCCGCCGAGTCGCTGTCACCGGTGTCGGTGTCGTTGCCTCTTGTGGCATCGGCAAAGACGCATTCTGGAAGGGCCTTCTTAGCCCAGTAGAAGATGTCGAACGGCGGGTTCACGACTTCGATCCATCTCTGTACTTCGAGAACAAGAAGGAAGCTCGGCGAGCCGACCGGTTCTCGCAGTTCGCCTTTGCGGCCGCAGCCGAAGCGCTCGAACAGGCAGGCGAAATCGATGCGGCCCCGACACGCCGAGGCGTGTTCTTGGGCACCGGCATCGGCGGTCTGACCACCGTTGAAGAGCAGATCATCAACCGCCACGAAAACGGCGACCGACGTGTCTCGCCGTTCTTGGTGCCGATGATGATGGCCAACGCCGCTGCGGGTGGGCTGTCGATGCGCTACGGCTGGCAAGGTCCAGCAGAGAACACTGTCACCGCATGCGCGGCCGGCACCCACAGCATCGGCAATGGTGCTCGCTGGATCGCCGCCGACCGCTGCGATGCAGTGCTCGCGGGCGGATCTGAAGCAGCGTTCACCGCCACGGCACTTGCGGGCTTCCGCAACATGACGGCGCTGTCGCCAAACAACCGGTCGATGCCGTTCGACGCGAAGCGCAACGGCTTCGCCATGGCTGAAGGTGCTGCGGTTCTCGTCCTTGAAGAGTGGGAACGTGCAGAAGCTCGCGGCGCCACGATTCTCGCCGAGGTCATGGGCGCAGCATCTACCGCTGATGCCCACCACATCACCGCCCCCTCCCCTGGCGGCGCAGGTGCGGTCAACTGCATGGAGCTCTCGCTCCAAGACGCAGGCTTGAACGCTGAAGACATCGTGCACATCAACGCACACGGCACGTCGACGCCGCTCAACGATGCCGCCGAGGCCGAAGCGATCAACAAGGTGTTCGGCCACAAGCCCATCGTGACATCTACGAAGGGCGTCACCGGCCACGCGCTTGGCGCTGCCGGCGCAATCGAGGCTGCCGCCATCGTCTTGGCGATGCAGCACGAGTTGATCCCGCCAACAGCCGGGCACGACGAGCTCGATCCTGACATGCCCGAGATCGACGTCGTCAAAGGCGAAGCTCGCCCATGGACGCCAGGACCTTCGATGTCGAACTCGTTCGGCTTCGGTGGCCACAACGGCACGCTCATCCTCGGACCTGCTGGTTCGTAGTTGACTCAGCACAATCCGTGGACAACGCATTCAACTGACGTTGCCTACGAAAACCCGTGGATTCGGGTCGAGCACAGCGCAGTTACTACCCCCGGCGGGTCTGACGGCGTATATGGCGTTGTCCGGTTCAAGAACCGCGCCGTCGGCGTTGTGCCTGTCGACGCCGACGATCACACGTGGCTCGTCGGGCAATACCGATATGCGCTCGACCAGTACAGCTGGGAGATTCCCGCTGGCGGCTGCCCCGAGGGTGAAGCGCTCGACGAAACAGCACATCGCGAGCTCAAAGAGGAAACTGGCCTCATCGCCGCAACCCTCTCCCCCATCTTTGCCGACGTACACCTGACGAACTCGGTCACCGACGAACGGGCCTGGGCCTACCTTGCAACCGATCTGACGATGTCAGACGCCGAGCCTGAGGACACCGAGGAGCTCGCCATCAAGCGACTGCCCGTCGACGAGGCCATCGGCATGGTTCTGCGCGGCGAAGTCCGTGATGCGTTCACAATCCTCGCGATGCTGCACCTTCACGCCACCCGAACCGGGTAGCACGACGCCAGTTCGGCGCCTTACTCCGACGCCGCAGCTTGGAGAATGTCGTCCGGCATGTCGAAGTTAGCGTAGACATCCTGGACATCATCGTTGTCATCGAGGATGTCGATCATGTTCAGAATGGCCTTCGCATCCGACGCGCTCGTGATCTCGACCGTTGAGGTCGGCAACATCGTCAGGTCGGCGCTTTCGAACGCAATACCGTTCTCCTCGAGCGCATCGCGCAACCCGTTCAGGTCGGTTGGCTCGCAGGTAAGACGCCACGTGTCTCCTTCGTCGACAAGGTCTTCCCCACCGTGTTCGAGTGCGACCATCATGAGGTCGTCTTCGTCAAGCGCCCGGTCGAGCGTGATGACGCCCTTGCGTTCGAACTGCCATGCCACTGCACCAGGTTCGGCCATCGAGCCGCCGTTCTTTGAGAACAGCGAGCGCATGTCGGCGCCGGTCCGGTTGCGGTTGTCGGTCAGCACCTCGACATACAGCGCAACCCCGGCAGGTGCGTAGCCCTCATAGGTGATTGGCTCATAGTTGACGCCTTCAAGTTCGCCCGTGCCACGCTTGATGGCACGCTCGATCGTGTCGAGCGGCACCGACGAGTCACGCGCCTTCTGATACATCGTGCGCAGCGTCGCGTTTGCATCCATGTCGCCACCACCTTGGCGTGCGGCGACTTCAACCTGCTTGATCAACTTGGCAAACAGCTTGGCGCGCTTCTTATCAGCAGCGCCCTTCTTGTGCTTGATTGTCGCCCATTTGGAATGACCTGACATGTTCCGGGTCCTTTCGACTGTCTCTAGCTCGCTAGTGATTCGAGAAAGAGACGGTGGATCTCTGAGCTCGACGAGAGCTCGGGGTGAAAGCCAGCGCCTAGCGCATTGCCAGACCGTACCAGGACGGCATCACCGCGAGCTTCAGCCAAGACGTCAACATCGTCGCCAATGCGCATAATTCGTGGCGCCCGAATAAAGACCGCATGCACTGGCTCGTTGGTCACGGTCGTTTCGATATCGGTCTCAAAGCTCTCGACCTGGCGCCCATAGCCGTTTCGCTTCACGGTTATGTCGAGCCGCCCAAACGATCGCTGATCGGGCCGACCATCTTCGATGTCGGTCGACAACAAAATGAGACCAGCACAGGTGCCAAAGACGGGCATACCGTCATCGAGGCGGTCCGCGATTGGATCGAACAATTCAGACGATTCCAACAGCATCGACATCGTGGTCGACTCGCCACCGGGCATGACCAACGCATCGACGCTGTCAAGATGCTCGGGACGCTTCACTTCCCGAGCATCAGCACCAAGGTCGGTCAGTTTGTCGATGTGGGCCTGAAACGCGCCCTGCAGGGCAAGAACCCCGACGATCACCAGCCGCGGTCTTCGAACTTCAGGTCACCGAGCTCGTCCATGCCAATGCCAGTCATCGGTGCGCCGAGACCACGAGAGACCTTGGCCAGAATCGAGGCGTCGGTATAGTTCGTGGTGGCTTCAACAATCGCACGAGCACGAGGTGCTGGGTCGGCGCTCTTGAAGATGCCAGAGCCGACAAACACGGCGTCGGCTCCGAGCTGCATGGCAAGAGCGGCGTCTGCGGGAGTCGCCAATCCACCTGCGCAGAACAACGGCACGGGAAGCTTGCCAGTCTCGGCAATTTCCTGCACGAGTGGCAATGGAGCCTGAAGCTGCTTGGCCCACTCGAAGAGCTCTGCCGAGTCGGCCTGGGTGAGCTTCTTGATGTCGCCATTGATCGTGCGAAGGTGACGCACGGCCTGCACAACATCGCCGGTGCCAGCTTCGCCCTTCGAGCGAATCATGCACGCACCTTCGGAGATGCGGCGGAGCGCCTCGCCGAGGTTTGTTGCGCCACAAACGAAGGGAACGGTGAACTTCCACTTGTCGATGTGATGGGTCTCATCGGCTGGGGTGAGCACTTCGGACTCGTCGACGTAGTCGACACCGAGGCTCTCGAGAATCTGTGCCTCGACAAAATGACCGATGCGGGCCTTGGCCATAACCGGGATCGTGCAGATCTCCTGGATGCCCTCGATCATCTCTGGATCGCTCATACGGGCGACACCGCCATCGACACGAATGTCGGCCGGCACTCGCTCGAGGGCCATAACCGCAACTGCGCCCGCGTCTTCAGCGATCTTTGCTTGCTCAGGATTGACGACGTCCATAATGACGCCGCCCTTCAACATCTCGGCAAGGCCACGCTTGACCAGGGGTGTACCGGTGGAGGTCGACTGCTCGTTCATAAACACCACCCTAGGAGGGAAAACCCCAAGGTACGAAGGTCACCTGGGAGTCTTTTTGGTGACTTTTTCGGTGGGGTGAGGATTACCCGTCTTTGAGTGCGTTCGCTTCGTTGGCGCTGATCTCTGCTGAGGTTCCTGCTGGGGTCAGGCTGACCCACGTTTGCCCTGGGGCGAGGCCGATGACTTCGCCCTCTGGCGTAAGCAAGGTGAACGGGTCTCGTGGAAACTCTCGGCTCCATTCACCCTCGATACGGAAGCCGTCGGAGTAGACCACGACATCGCCCGATCCGACCGTTACTGCGTCAACGGACGCACGGTCGATTTGGCTTGGCAAGTACGTGGTGGTGAGCACGACAACGTTGGCCGGAGTGATCTGGTTTCCGTCACGGGTTTGGTGCGGCTCGGTGAATCGCTTCTCTTCCTGGTGGAAGCGCAGGTATCCGCCATCGGTTGCCGACCATACGTAGATGGCATCGGTACGGGCCTTGACCCGCACGCCGGCCGATGGCTGACCGAGCTCGGCAATGTTGCGTGAGTAGTCAAAGACGGGGGATGGTGGTTCGCCGCCATCGGCCCGGTCGATCAGCTTGGCCGGGTTAGCGACAAGATTGTTCGGAGCCCGGAAACCGCTTATGCGGCGAAACTCCGAATGCCCAAAGTCGGCGCTGGAACGAACAAGCAGGTCGTTGTTCTCGGCCTGGCGAAGCTGACCGCTGACTCCATCGTTTGCGCCGGAGTAGCCAAACACCGGCCGGTTGAGGTTTGACACGATGTCGATATCGGACGTGCGCCCCGAACGGACCGATCCGACCTCTTCAGGCAGGACCGAATGAAATACTGCAGCAAAGCGAGTTGCGGACTGTTCGATCCGTTCTTCGTACACGATGTCGGCCTGGTCGAGGCCGAGCAGCGCAGCACGCGCCGCCTGATCGTTGTTTGAGATCTTGACCACAACCGCAGCGTGCGCCGCCGGGTCGCCTTCGCCGATCGGCTCACCGCTGAGCGGGTAGAGGGGCCCAAGATCGGGCGCCTCAGTCGTCGTAGTTGTCGACTCGGACGTCGTGGAGGTTTCGACCTCGGTCGTGGTAGTCGTTTCTGCCTCGGTCGTCGACGTGGTGGTTTCGGCCGTCTCGGCATCTGCGCCATCATCACCACCGCATGCGGTCGCGAGAAGAGACAGCGCCAACAGCGCGGCGAGAACACGGATCAACTTGTGCATTACAGCTCCCAGAGAACTTCGATTCGGTGGTCGAGGGGCACACGTTGATCAGCCGGGGGAATCAGCAGAGCTGCCCCCAGTGCGTCTGCTCCATCAATGTCGGTCGACCGCCCGTCGATTCGCTCCAATGCGGAACGGAGTCCCGGTGGGTACCGGGTGAGTCCAACACCGGAGATGTCGAACGCGATGACGCCTGCGTCGCCGGTTCCCCAGCGACGGGCCATCTCGCGTTGTGCCCCGGTGATAAACGGCTGCGCTGACGCAGCGAGTGTCTCGTACTGAACCGAGCCACTTGAGAGTTTGGTGAGACCATGAGCCACGACACCCTCCATCTCGATGACGTCGAGCATCTCGAGCAGACCGGTCGTCGCGATCAAGACATTGTTCGCACCCGACAGGGCAACCAGGTTGCATGCCGGACTGTCGATCACCATGACCTCGGGCTGATCAATACCGGAGGTCAGGCAGAGGTTCTCGACCGTGTTGAGAATTCGTTCGCCCTCTTTCGCCCCAAGCGGACGAGCGCCGAGCTTGGAAACAAGCGACGAATCAGAGTTGCGCCACATCAACCACACAACAAGTGCGGCTGCAGGAATCGCCAGAAGATAGAACGGCCACCAGGCAAACACGCCCAACAACACGAACAGCACGAGTGTGGCGATAGCAGGCAGCGCAAAGATCGCAAGAATCCTGGAGTTCATACATACCTTCGTCGTCGTGGCGCACCCATGATAGGGGCACGTGCGTGGCATCGGGCTTCACCGATGAACAGAATCATCCGGCGGTGATCGCTCGACGGTAGGCGGAGAGGTACAGGTCAGCCAATCGCCGCATGGAGAACTCGCTCACACGCTCCGATCCGCTAGCGATGAGCTCGTCTCGGCGGGCCGGGCTGGCGAGTACTTGGTCGAGTTCACGAGCCAGCTTGTTGGGATCCCCTGGTGGAACGAGCGCGCCGTCAAGACCGTTTCGGGTCACCTTGGCATAGCCAGGGATGTCGCTAGCGACCACCGCCGTCTCCGCTGCCATTGCTTCGAGGAGCACAATGCCGAACGACTCGCCGTGCAACGACGGAGCGCAGAAAATGTCGGCGCCAAGCATGCGGTCGATCTTTTCGTCTTCATCGATCTCGCCAAGCCACGAGATCCGCGGGTCGCCGGCGTAGAGGCCTTGCAACCCCGGTGTCTCCGGCCCAACACCGCCGACCCAGAGCCGGACGTCCGGAGGCAGCTGTTGAAATGCATCGAGCAGCACGCTGAGGCCCTTACGCTCTTCGTGGCGAGCAATGAAGAAGATCGTGGGGCCTTCAGTCTTGGTTGCGGTGCCTTCGCGATAGCGAGACACATCGACAGCGTTGAACGCGCGCTCATAGGTGCCACCGAGCGCTTGGATCGCCAGCTCTTCTGCATCGTCGGACACGGCGTATCTGATGGCGATGCGCTTGGCTCCGCGCGAAGTGAGCGGCTTGAAAATGTCGTACGCCACGCTGTGCCCGGCTCGATGGAACGTGCCGACGATTGGAGCCGGCTTGACCAACAGCGCGGTCATTGTCGGACCGGGGGCGATCGGCTCGTGCAGATGAAGCACGTCGAACTCTTCATCTCGCAGCGCACGGATCGTTCGAAGCTGGGCTGCAGGGTCGGGTGCAAGTGGAACGATCGATCCGTTGGCCCCGGTCGGCACACAATTTCCGAGTGGCGTCACAAAGGGCTCGGGAGGTGGCCCATCGCATGGACCCAAGACTCGCACGTATTCACCTCGAGCTCGGATTGCTCGGGCCAAGCCGAGAATCTGCCCTTGCACTCCCCCAGGAACCGTCAGGCTGTACGGGCTGATCATCCCGATCCTCATGCGAGCTCCCGCAGCACTTCGGGTACGGGGCGGCCAAGCGCCCGGTAGTCGCTCGGCCAGCCGGGCTGGAGGACATGCCACTGCTCGGGGGCCTTGCGCACAAACCGTTCAAGCTCGTCTGCGAGCGATTGCGTTACCCGTTGCACGTCGGCGCGGAAGCCGCCTTGCCGTGTGGCATCAACCGGAGGGCGAACTTCAGCAACGTGCCGCGAACCATCGAAGTAGACCGCCACTGGGAGCAGAGGTGATCCGGTGCGGAGGCCGAGGGTTGCTGGGCCCGCTGGCAGCAGGGTCTCTTCGCCGAAGAATCTCACTGGCACCGACGTCGCCCCGGCAACAACGCGATCGCTCAGCAGGCAGACGATCGAGCCGTTGGTGATCGCCCGCAGAACCGCAGGTCCGGCGTCTGGCCCGACCGCCACCACTTCCATGCCGAGTGACTCTCGGAACGACTTGAACCAGTCGAAGAGCTCGGGAGGCTCAAGCGGCTCAACCACGGCTGTCACCTTGAAGCCATGCACCTGGGTCAGCCAAAACGCCGCCCATTCCCAACCCCCAAGGTGCGGCAGCACAAGGATCGGCGGCGTTCCGGCCTCAAGTGCCTCGGTGATGTGTTCGAAGCCCGTGTAGCTGAAGCCGGCGTCAATTTCTTCGGCGGAGAGCCCGGGCAGCCGAAAGCTGTCGAGGTAGTAGCGGCCATACGCTCCGAACGTCTTGGCGACGGCGCGGTGTTTCTCCGACGACGACAGCTTTCTGCCGGTCGAGCGTTCGATGTTTCGTTCGACGATGACCCGACGATCACCGGCGAGAAACGAGGCAACCGTGCTACCGAGCGCCACAACAGCGCCGCTTAGCTTGCGGGGCGCGCGTTGAGCGGCCAGCGCACCCAGGCGGTGGATCGTCAAGCTGTCGGGGCGAGGGAACATGAGTGGTTCCGCTTACCGCCGATCGGTTTTGCGCTTGGCGGATTGGGTCGTGCGGCGAGCCTCGCGAGCACGTCGGCGAGTGACCGGACCCGGCGCAGGTGTCGGGCGGCCAACGCTGGCCTGCTTCCACACCTTGAAGAATCGCTGCACGGCCGTGACCGCAGTGAGCGCAAGCATGACCCATAGAACCACGAGCAACAGGCTTGCGTTGATGGACCCAAGGCCCAGACCAACACCAAGTGCAATGAAGCGCTCGGCGCGCTCCATGAGGCCACCCTTCGCGTCGAAACCGAGGGACTCGGCCTTTGCTCGCTGGTAACTGATCATGACGGCAAGGCCCATGATTGCGACCGGCAGCATATGCATCTGGTCGTCACGTGTTGCCGAGAGATGCCAGGCAACACCGCTGAACAACATGATGTCGGTGAGCCGATCGGAGACCGAATCGAAGTAGGCGCCGCGCATGGAAGAGGTTCCGGCGGCCTTTGCGATGGCGCCGTCCAGCAGGTCGGGCAGACCGGTGCAGATCATCAACACCAGGCCGATCGCCAGGTTGCCCGAACCAATCACGACTGCGGCCACCGCCGACATACCAATACCGACGAGTGTCATCACATCTGCGGTGATTCCCATGTTGACCAGGGCTGCGCCAACTGGCTGCACGTTCTTGTCGACCTGGTCTCGAAAGTTTCCGTCAAACATGGATTCTCCTCGTCGTGACTCCACTGGAGGTTAGCTGTGATTACGATCTGGTCCATGCGTGACCGTTACGAATCCCTCAAGCCCAACAACCTGGTGGCCTCGATGGCCTCGATGCCCAGGCGTTGGAAAGATGCCATTCGCGTTGACCCGCCGAAGGACATCGAGGACTTCTTCAACGTGTCGACCTCGAGCGGCAACCCCGCCGAGCTTGTTGGCAATGTTGTCGCCCAGCTCAAGATTCTCGAAGATGCGATTCGCACGACGAGCTACAACATTCCTGAGACCCTGCCGGTTGAAGCCATCGCTGCAGCCAAGAACCTGGGCTCGGGCCCCTGGCCGTCGAGCGCGGCAGACGCTCGCGACGAGCTGACGGCCGCGTTCAACGCCCTCGAAGAGCGCCTGCGGGGCCTGAACACCCACGACTGGGCGAAATCGGCAACCGTTGAAGGTGGGGGTGACTCACTATCGGTTCTGCAGCTCGCTCAAGGCGCAAGCCGAGTTGCTGCGACCGCGCTACCTCTCGTCGAGCGAGCAATCCGAGAAGCCGCCGACTAACCGCTCTCCAAAATTTCGTGGTTTCAACACATCCACGGTGCGCGAACCACGAAATTTTCGGCTAGCTAGGCTCTAGGCCCTGACTCGCTGGCTCTAGGCCAGCCCAGTCTTCTGGGTTGTCTTCAGCAAAGACGTGGATGACTTCGGCATCTACGCCGTCGACCATTGCAAACCCACGCTGCTTCGGCGGCGACTCGTTCGAGTACATAAGGATCCGCCAGGTAGGACGGCTGCGCAGACCGCGCCAGGCCATCTGGGCGGAAGCATGCCCAACGGGGAACCCAACAGCCTTGGTGGCTTCGACCAACGCGTCTTGCTCATCGACGGCGAGGTCCCAGCCACCCTGCAGGTGATACAGACCAACAATGACCAGCGCGACCGCAGCGAGCGCTACGCCGCCATTCATCAGCGGCGACGTGTCGCCTGTTCCGAGGAACCACAGCACGAGCAGCAGTCCGCCGATGGCGATGTACAAGATGCCGGGGATGCGGCGCTTGCTGTTGTTCGGAAACAGGTAGGGGCCAACGAAGTCGGCCGCGTTCAGATCGTCCGGAAGTTCGTCGACGTACTCGTCGTCGAGATCGATATCGGTGGGTTCGACACTCTCGTCACTGGCCATGACGCCAGGTTATTGGGCAATCAGCGCTTCGACGTCTTCGCGCAGCGATCCGGAACGACGTTTTGACGTCCAGGTTCCGTCATCATTGACGAACACGAACGTGCCTTGCGATCCGACGCCGAAACGTTCCCAGATGACGTCGCCATTTGTGAACGTCGGGAACGTGTTTGCACCCGTCGTATCCAGGAAGCTGGCCTTCGACTCTTCGTCAGAGCTCAGTCCAGGCACGCCAATGAACTGGACTTGATCTCCAAACTCTCTCTCGACCTCCACGACCGTGGGGGCTTCGCCGCGTCAAGTAGGTCACCAGGGGGCCCAGAACCAAAAGACCACGTCTTTGTTCTGGGCGTCGGCGAGGTTAAAGCTCGGTCCGCCAAAGGTATCGAACTCGCCCTCAAGAAAGGCGTTCGCTCCGGGAGCACCAGCCTGTGCTGACTCGACCGGAGCGGTTGATGCACCGTTGCCGCACGCCGTGGCGACGAGTCCAACAAGCGTGAGCAGAATCACCAAACGTCGGGCTAAGCCCAACTGTTGAGATGAAGCGCTCGAGCGCACGCCAGATTGCATAGAAGAAACGGTACTGCTCACAGAAGCTCTATCGGACGATCCCTGGCAATTCTCAACCTTTCCTCACCGTCTGTTCATACGAATAGACAGGTCAGGTCGGCCACGCCGACCGCAGGCGCGACCACGAGTCCGACAAGCTCTCGGGAAGGGCCCTGGCCTCGGCGATGCTCGTGAGAAAATTCGTGTCGCCCGACCAACGAGGCAGCACGTGGACATGCATGTGGTCGGGAACTCCAGCACCAGAGGCTCGGCCAAGGTTCATGCCCATGTTGACGCCGTCAGGCTGGTACTCGGCCTTTACTGCAGTGATCCCCATCCGGACGCCTTCCCACAGCTCCTGGAAGGTGGCGGGGTCGAGGTCTTCGATGTTCACGGCGGCCTTCTTTGGCAGCACCATCAGATGACCGGACGTGTACGGGTAGGCGTTGAGCAGCGCGAAGCAGTGCTCGCCTCGCCAAAGGATGTAAGTAATCGAATCGTCCAAGCCGGATTGCTCGATTCCCTCAAACAGTGTCAGATTTTCGGCAAGGCCTTTCGATCGCTCGTCGTCCTCGGCGAGGATGTACGGGATTCGCCACCCCGCCCACAGGCGAGCCATCTGCTCCCGACCCGACAACGTGTTGTTGAGCTGTTGGCTTCCTGTCGACGACGACGACGGATCTCCAGCGGAAGTCTGGAGCGAATCATCGCTCACGCCTTGGTCTCGATCTCCTCGTTGAGCATCGCGATGAAGTCGTCCACCGGCACGTCACGGTCGACGTCCTGCACCCCCCGCTTGTTGACACCCAGCGTGCGGTTCTCAACGTCGTCATCGCCAACGACAAGTACGTATGGCGTCTTCTCGATCTTGGCGTTTCGCACGCGCTTGCCCAGCCCGTCGTTTGCGGGATCGACCGCAACGCGGAAGCCCTGTTCCTTGAACATGGCGTACAGCTCATCGACGTACCCGTCGTGAACCTCGGCCACGGGAAGGATCTTGATTTGGGTCGGCGCGAGCCATGCCGGGAAGTTGCCAGCGTAGTGCTCGATAAGGACACCAAAGAACCGTTCGATCGAACCCATGAGGGCCCGGTGGATCATGACTGGTTGCTTGCGCTCGCCATCAGCGGCGACGTATTCAAGGTCGAAGCGATCGGGCAGGTTGAAATCGAGCTGGATCGTGGACAACTGCCACGCTCGGCCGATCGCGTCGCGCACGTCCACGTCGATCTTTGGTCCGTAGAACGCGCCGCCACCCTCATCGACGACGTAATCGAGCCCCTGCTTCTCCAACGCTGCCTTCAGGCCGGCGGTTGCGGACTCCCAGATCTCATCGTCGCCGACCGACTTCTCCTCAGGGCGAGTCGAGAGCTTTGCCTGGAAGTCCTCGAAGCCGAACGCCCGCAACACCGACAGCACGAAGTCGAGCAACGAGGCGAGCTCGTCTTCGATCATTTCGCGGGTGCAGAAGATGTGACTGTCGTCCTGGGTAAAGCCACGGCTTCGCATGAGTCCGTGCACGGCGCCAGACAATTCGTATCGGTAAACCGTGCCGAGCTCGAAGATCCGCATCGGCAGATCGCGGTACGAGCGCTGGTCGCTCTTGTAGACCATCACGTGAAACGGACAGTTCATTGGCTTCGGGTAGTAGGTGGCGCCGTCCATCTCCATGGGCGGATACATGCCGTCGGCGTAGAAGTCGAGGTGCCCGGAGGTCTCCCACAGCACCGACTTCGCAAGATGTGGGCTGTAGGCGAACTCGTAGCCGCCGTTCTCGTGCCGATCGCGGCTGTAGTCCTCCATCAGCTTGCGGATGACCGCACCCTTGGGGTGCCACACGGCCAACCCCGGCCCGAGTTCATCGGGCCACGACACAAGGTCCATCTCGCGAGCGAGACGGCGATGATCTCGTTTCTCGGCCTCTTCGAGGCGATGCAAGTGCGCCTTCAGATCCTTCTTGTTCGCCCAGGCGGTGCCGTAGATTCGCTGCAGCATCGGGCGCTTCTCGTCACCACGCCAGTAGGCGCCGGCGACCTTCATCAGCTTGACGTGTTCGAGCTTGGACGTGCTTGGCACGTGCGGGCCTGTGCACATGTCGAGGAACGTGTCGGAGTTTCGGTAGTAGCTGACCGTGTCACCACTCAACTCACCCGCATCCTCTGACGAAGCACCGCCGCTGCGCACGCCCTCGATGATCTCCAGCTTGTACGGCTCGTCCTTGAACAGTTCGAGCGCTTCTTCGATCGAGATCTCGTGGCGCTCGAACGGCTGGTCGGCCTTGACGAGCTCCTTCATCCGCTTCTCGATCGCTTCGAGATCGTCGTCGGAGAGGGTCTTGCCATCGGGCAAGTCGAAGTCGTAATAGAACCCGTGCTCGATGGGTGGACCGATCGCGAATCGGGCGCCCGGATGCAGATCGAGAATGGCCTGAGCCATCAAGTGTGCGGCCGAATGGCGGATGGTGTGCAACCCGGCATCATCGCTGCCAGTTACCAAGGCAACCGTCGCACCGTCGGTCAACGGCACGTCGAGGTCGACCTCGGTTCCGTCAACGACAGCGATCAACGCAGCTTTGGCAAGACCCGGCCCGATATCGGCAGCCAAGTCGGCGGCAGTAGACCCTGATGGAAGCTCTCGGCTTGATCCATCGGGCAACGACACAGTTACAGCACTCATATGTCAAGAAACACTACCGTCTTGCCGAGACACCTATTGGTGTTGGTTGAGGACACTCAACTAGCCTGGCACCACGCGCGGCGTACGAAGGGAATTTCATGAAGTTTACGACCCGGTCGCTTGCAGCAGCCTCCGCTGTAGCAATTGCCTCCAGCGTGCTCGCAGTAGCACCCGCAGCCGCACAGGAAACGTGTGGTGGCAAGGCCGCCACGATCTCCTCGGATGCTGCAGTTATTCGTGGAACCGAAGGCAACGACGTGATCATCGCCGGCCCCGGAAACAACCGGATCGAAGCCCTCGGCGGGGACGACATCATCTGCGGCCGTGCAGGTGACGACGAGATCATCGCTGGCGACGGAAACGACTTCATCCGCGCCGGCGGCGGCGCCGACACCGTGTTCGGTGGCGAAGGAGCCGACCGCATGTTCGGCGGTTGGGGCGGAGACACGCTCAATGGCGGACCTGGCACCGACCGTCTCTGGGGCGAACAGAACCAAGACAAGCTCAATGGCGGTCCAGGCAACGACATCATCCGCGGCGGTTTCGCGATCGATGAGCTCAACGGCGGCGACGGCGACGACCTTATGGTCGCCGGATTCGGACGCGACATCCTCTTCGGCGGACCCGGAGACGATCGCATGTACGGCCAGGGCTATGCAGACGTAATGGACGGTGGCCTCGGCGACGACTGGATGCACGGTGGCCCCGGTCCCGACGACATGCTCGGCGGCCTCGGACGCGACACCATGATCGGCGGACCCGACGACGACTTCATGCTCGGCGATGACCGCAAGCAATACCTCGAAGGCGGCACCACCATCACCCATCCAGGTGGCAACGACACCATGAACGGTGGCCCCGGCAACGATTACCTCGGCGGCGAAGGCGGCAACGACATTCTGCTCGGCAACCAGGGCCTCGACGTGGTCGACGGCTTCCACGGCAACGACCGGGTCGAAGGCAACCTCGCCAACGACCTCCTCAGCGGAGGCGCAGGCAACGATGTCGTCATCGGCGGCTCAGGCGCCGACCGATGCTGGCCAGAGTTCGTCGTCGTCACCGCAGGCGTTGTGCCCCCAGCCAACGCCAACGACAGCACCAGCCAGTGCGAGCTCATCAACCCCGTCCTGCAGCGTTAACACGCTCGGACTTCCGCCGAGAACCGCGGCAGCTGACATGGTCGCTACGCGAGCTCCCCGCCGTTCGCTTCGCTCACTAACCGAGTTTGTTGCTGACGCCCCAAACATCGCACTGCTGCAAGCGAGATTTCGAACCTGGCTATAGAACTACACCAAGTAGTTCGGCGGCGTTGCTGCTGGGTTCGCCTTGGGCTACTGCGGCGTCGATCGCCGCTACCGCCGCAGGTACATCGAGGTCGTCGTCAAGCGCGGAGCGTACCGCGTCGACAGGACCGTCGCCCTTGCCTGCGGCGCGCCATTGATCGAGTCGTGACGTTGCCTCGGTAAGGAGCGAATCGTTCCACGACCACTCCGTGCTGCGATAGTGCTGCGAAAGCACGGCAAGGCGCACGGCCATCGGGTCGTAGCTCTCGAGCAGGTCGCGTACGAAGATCAGATTGCCGGTCGACTTACTCATCGGTTCGCCGTTCAGGTGCACGCACGACTGATGCATCCAGTGTCCGGTGGTTTCGATGCCGGCCCGGTCGAGCTGGGCGGCACAGAACTCGTGATGGGGATAGACAAGGTCGCAGCCGCCGCCATGCAGATCGACGCCGCCGAGCTCGCGAATCGACAGTGCGACGCACTCGATGTGCCATCCCGGACGCCCACTCCCCCACGGCGCCTCCCACGACGGTTCGTCGTCCGCCGATGGCTGCCAAAGAACCGTGTCGAGCGGATGCCGCTTCCTGCTGTCGGTTGGATCCTCGCCCCGACGCTCGCCGATCGTTCGCATATCGACCCGGGTGTAGCCACTGATCTCGCCGAAACCCTCGGACGCCAAATGATCGAAGTAGACCCATCCGTCAACGTCGTACGCGTCGCTGTTCGCGAGCATCTTGGCGATCAGACCGCGAATGTCGGGAATTGCCGAGGTCGCCCGCGGTTCGCTCCACGGTTCGAGCACACCGAGGGCTTCGAGGTCGTCGTCGAACTGCCGCTTTTGTCCGAACGACAGGTCGAGGTAGTTGACCTGATCCCGCCGAGCTCTCTCGAGCAGATCGTTGTCGATGTCGGTGATGTTGCGCACCATGCGTACCTCGTGGCCGAGGTCAGCCAAGCGCCGGTGCAACACGTCATAGGTGACATAGGTAGCGGCGTGACCCATGTGGGTAGCGTCGTATGGGGTGATGCCGCAGATGTAAATTCGAGCGATTGGCCCGGGCGCGAACGGCCGAACCCTGCCAGAGGCGGTATCGAATAGCTGGAGCGACATACCGCAACGTTAGCCGCCGGCCTGGACGGGCCGCGCTGAGTGTTGAAGACTCCCACCTATGGGATTGCTCGAAGGCAAAAACGTTCTGATCACCGGTGTACTCACAGATGCCTCCTTGGCATTTGGGGTCGCTCAACTCGCACAGCGAGAGGGGGCGAATCTGATCCTCACGGGAGCCGGCCGAGGCTTGCGGCTCACCGAGAAAACCGCTCGCAAACTCGACACTGAGCCTGAGGTCCTCGAGTTCGATGTCACGAACCCCGATCACGTTCCAGCGGTCCGCAACCACCTCGAGTCGACCTGGGGCCGCGTCGATGCAGCGCTTCATGCCATTGGCTTTGCGCCCGAGTCGTGCCTTGGCGATGACTTCATGGCCGCCCCATGGGACGACGTGAAGGTCGCCTTGGAGATCTCGACGTACAGCTACAAGACCCTCGCTGAAGTCGTGTGTCCGCTTATGACCGGAGGCGGCTCCGTTGTCGGCCTCGACTTCGATGCGACCGTTGCATGGCCGGCGTACAACTGGATGGGCGTAGCAAAGGCCGCCCTCGAATCAGCGAACCGCTATCTGGCCAGGACCCATGGCGAGAACAACATTCGCTTCAACCTCGTGGCCGCTGGCCCGATTCGCACGATCGCTGCGAAGTCGATTCCGGCGTTCGCCAAGTTCGAGGACGTCTGGGATGACAAGGCACCGCTTGGTTGGGATGTCCGCGACAGTTCGGCAGTTGCTCGTACCACAGTGGCGATGCTGAGCGACTGGCTTCCAGCGACCACCGGCTCGATGATCTATGCCGACGGTGGCTACAACGCGATGGGCGCCTAGTTGAACAACGACCGACGGCTGCTCGTCGTTGGCGGCACCGGGTTTCTCGGCGGACGGCTGTGTCAACGCGCTGTTGCTGACGGCTGGGACGTGCATGCCACGCACCTCACCTCGGCAGTGGAGAACGACGGCTCGGTCGGGTGGCACCGCTGCGACATTACGGATGCCGATGCAGTCACATCGGTCATCTCCGAGCTTGTGCCGACTCACATCATCAACGCGGCGTACCGCCAGTCGGGCGACGCCGTCCACGCCATCTGTTGCGATGCTGCAGAGACGATGGCGCGTGCTGCCTCAGCGATCGATGCCAAGTTCGCGCACATCTCGACCGACTTGGTCTTCGATGGCAACCTCGGGCGACCGTACGTCGAGTCCGACCCGACGTCGCCACTCGGGTTGTACGGGGAGGCGAAGACGCTTGCCGAACAGCGCGTGGCGTCGGCACATGCGTCGGCATCGATCGTGCGGACCTCGCTCATCTACGGCGCCCCCGACGCGCCGCAAGAGCGCCTCACCCGCCGAGCCCATGATGAACGCGAGGCTGGCGGGATCGCGTTCTTCATCGATGAATGGCGCACACCTGTCCACGTTGAGGACCTTGCCGCTGGGGTCATGACTCTGCTCGACACCGAGCACTCTGGCCTCATCCACCTCGCTGGCGACGAACGTCTCAACCGCCTGGAGTTCGCACAGCTACTCGCCAACGGGTTAGGGCTCGACCCAACAACGCTCGTTGGCCGCACGCAAGACCCAACGCTCGGACCGCGAGCCAAAGACGTCAGCCTGAACACCGACCTCAGCCAAACACTCGGCATCGCCCTCCCCGGCCCAACCAAACGCCTGAGAGATTTGTGACGATTTTCTGACCGTTACGGTCGGTTTTTCTGTACAAAAACCTCATCGTCCACGTCGACAGCTGACCTCGATGTGTCTACCGGTCTACTCAAGGGGCCCGATCGGCGCGACGATGACACGGTATGGCCTCCAGCATTGCCGCGCTCCTCGTGAATAGCCCGACACCTGCTGCGCCCGCGCCCACCGCTCCCCCTGCTCCGGCGCCGTCCCCTGCTCCAACGCGCCCAATCGAGCCAGCTCCCTCGCCGTTCGATCCATCGTGGCCCGCCGACCGTCCGGCGCCGCCGCCCAAAGCATGACCTCGCAATCGAGCGCCATCAGTAGTGAGGTGGTCAAGCGGCTTCATCTCAATCTGTTGATCCAGGGTGCAGCCGTCGACACGTCGACCTCGCTCGATCCCGACCCCGATCTGCGCGCAGAGAACGGCATGGATCTCAATCCGTTGAGCCAACGCGTCGGCATCGGCATGCAACTCAGCCAGATGGAGGCGCGATCGTTCCTGCTCTCGGGTCGCACAGGCGGCAAGCCCAAACACTTCTGGAACGCAATCGACAAGCCTTCGCATCCATTCCACAACAGCCGATTGCTCCGCGACCATGCCCGTGAGCTCGCCGATCAGACATACGAAACAACACGAGCCCAAGCGATCACGGTCGGCATTGCGCAAAAGTGGGACAAAACCCACGATCGTCAGCTACTGGCGAACATCAAAGAGCTTCATGTCTACGAGTCGACCCGACGCAACGAGCTTGCTCAGCTAGCAAACAACCTTGCGTCGGCCCAATGGGGTATCCCGTTGGCCCAGCTTCGCGGCGAGTTGCGATCGGACAACTCGCCCGGCCTGATGTTTAGTGGGCAGAAACGACCAACACAGTGGCGAGAGGCCCTGCTGTCGATGTGCTCGGCCGGCTGGTGCCGAGTGGTCTTCGATACGACGCCTCGAGTCGAGGCACGAGCCATCGTCTTCCCATTGCTTCGCCACGAACTCGCGAAGGGCATCGCCGAACTCGCAACCTCGCACGGGCTCGCCAGCCTCGACGACGAGACGTATGCGGCGGTTGTAGAGGCGACCGATCTCATTTATCTCGAGCGCCCGGGCATGCAGGTCGGCCCCAGCTTGTTCCAGCGATGGACCGCGACGTTGCCGCCGTCGATCTCCGTGGCGACCGGACTCACGCATCTCTCCTTAGCCGAGCCCGACATCGTCGAAACCGCACTCATCGCCGTCATCGAAGACCCGTTAGCTGCGACCGAAATCATGCGCCACCTGTGCTCGGCTTCCATTATCGACCTTGGCGAGGAAGCTCCCGAGAGCTAGAGCACTTCTCGCAGCGCGGGCTATGGCCGGACAACCAGCACCGTGCCAGTCACGAGCGACACCGACGCGGGCTCTCCGAGCAGCTCGTTGCTGATTCCGCGGGTGGTTCCCGCTGGCAGAGTCTCGCCTTCGAGCGGCCACCGAAGCCCGGTGGTCTGGACGCCGTGTGCGTCGCCGCCCGTAGGAACGATCGACACGATGTCGCCGGCATCTCCCTCGAGAGCAAGAGTTTGCCCGCCGTGGAGCACCGTTGCTCGTCCGCTGGCGGTGCGAATTTCGACCTCGGCAGTCATGCGCCGACTGAGCGCAGCCCAGTTCCCGAGTTCGTGGTCAAGCCGGCCACCTTCGACCCCGAGCGCAACGATGCGGTCGACGCCTGCATCTGCTGCGTGCGCAAGGGCGAGCTCGAGATCGGTCTCATCTTTGTCGCTTGCGAATTCGATGATCTCCGCTCCCTCCGCGACGGCCCAAGCGTGATCGCCCTCGGTCGCTGAATCGAGGTCACCAATCAACACATGCAGAGGTAATCCGTGGCTGCGAGCAATGCGAACCCCACCATCGGCAGCGATAACCAAGTCGGCCTCGCCCACTCCTTCGAGCAGGCTCTTATCGGGGACATCTCCCCCTATGAGTACGACGGCAACGCGCATACGCCGAGGTTAGGCGAGGACCACTATCGAGGTAGGTACTCGATCGGGACCGCCAGGGTTGCGCCGCTTTGCACTTCGATGCCAACAACGATGGCGATAACTTCGCCAATCGCGTTTACTACGGGCCCGCCCGACCATCCTGAGTCAACTGTGGCGCTGATGACGTACACATCTGGTCGACCAATGCCGTAGTAGCTGCCCGACGTCCGGTCGATGATCTCTCCGGTCGTCACTTCGATTCGCCCATTTGCGGGGACCCCGCCAATGGCAACCGTCTCGCCGAGCTCCGCCGGTGCTGTCGCAGGCAGAAGCGAGCTGGATAGCACCGTGCCACGCAAGACAGCAAGATCATGCTGACGCGAGATGTCCCGGTCGACAACGGCGATGTCGTCTTCGCCAACCTTGGCTTCGCGTGCGTTGATCAGCGCGTGGGCGACGGTGGCAATTCGCCCATCGGCAAGTTGAAACGCAGTGCCCCGTTCGATGAGTCCATCAGAGGACACAGCAAGCGGGGCCACCGCTGCTGTGTCGAGTGAATTGGCACCGGCAGCCACGACCACTGCCGGTGCCAACTCGACCGGCAAAGCCGGATCCGACGATGGGGTCTCGTCGGCAGAGGCTACGCCGATCATCACTACGAGAAGAAAGCCAAATGCCATACCAACCAGCATTTGCATCTTCAGACGCTGTGATGCGCCTAAGTGATGACGCATAACCTCCACACGTCAAGAAGTACCAGTGTCCTGGCCATCACTTCATGGGCAATACGGCCCCGGATAGCCAATTTTGGTGCGCTCCGCCCGTATCCGTCGATCAACGCTTGCGGCGCCACGCAGTGAGCGAGGTGCCTACTTTGGCGTCGAGATCTTTACTGGAAGTCGAGGTGAAGGTGATCGTCCTCGCGAAGTGCGAGCGCAGTACGTAGCGAATAGCCAGGACCGCCACAAACCCAACAACCGGGGTCGTCGTCGGCCGTCCAGGCAACCTCGCACGGCAAGCACCGAAAACGAACGCGCTGCTGGTTGAGCATGGGGATCGAACTTGTGGACGCTGGCGCCATACAAGCCAATCGGCATTGCGACATTCGAAATAAGCGCCGCTCGTTTCGAAAGACGATCCCGTTGCCTGCTGCTGCGTTACGGAACGGTGTTGCTGCTTCCCGGAATCATCCGGGCCCAACACAAGAAGAAGTCGGTGTTCGGGTCGAGCAAGCTCTGGGTGTTCTCGGGGCAATTGCCACGCTCGGGCCCGATCTCGACAACCTTGCCATCGGACGTACCCGATGCGCACGAGCGCTCACGTGGCACGTTCCCGACAAGGGCAAAGCAGTCGCCAACGTCGAGTTGAGCTGATGGCGGCACTCTCGGAGCGTTGTCGCGATCGCCACCGGCAAAGGCCGTCACGATCAAAATGCCGAGGAGTAATCCGAGCACCAGCAGTACTGGCATGGACGCCCAGACGCTGATCGAGCCGTCGCCCGATTCCTCATCGATTGTGCGGCTCGCTGCTTGGCGGGGAGTTTTTGCAGCAGGCCGTTTCGCCGCAGGCCGAGCTGGTTGGGCCGTAGCGGCACGAGGCGTGTTCGTGCGGGCGGGTGTCGCCGTTGCACGCCGCGGCTTGAGGCCATTGTCGTACTCACTCTTCTTCTTTGGATCGGAGAGTACGTTCCATGCAACGTTGACCTGCTGCATTGCCTTCTCGGCTCGACGCGCGTCGGTTGGAGACCGTCCCTGCTGCCGGTCGGGGTGCAATGCCCTGGCGCGGCGGAGATACGCCTTGCGTATCTCTTGGGTCGTAGATCCCTGCTTGACGCCGAGGGTGTCGTAATGGGTTCCCATTGCAGAATAAACGTTAACCGTTCGCTACCAGTAGGCCAGTATCAGACCACCCCTGCAAGTTAGCGAAGACCTACGATCGATGCATGGCGCTGATTTCGTGCACCAACTGCGGTGAGGATGAGAACCTCGACGGAGAACGTGATGGCGAGACCATCACAATCACGTGCGCCGAATGCGGTTTGGTGTGGGATCGCGATCTGACACCGAGCTGCTCGACGTGCGGATCGACCGATGTCCGGCCTGCATTTCAGGCGATTGTCGATAAGAGCCGAGGCACCCAGCTATCGATTCAGTCGATGCGGCTGCGATATCTGTGCCCCGATTGCGAGCCCGACCTCCTTGCTGACTACCTCGCCAGCAAGTCGCCGCTCCCACCCGACGAACTCCCCTTCTAGAACAGCTCCGGGGTCTGACCCCAAACTTTGTTGGAGGACTACCTGGCGAGGAGCTGTTCGGCGACTTTTTCGAGGCCGGCCGATCGGGAACCCTTGATGAGCACGGCGGTGGATGGGTCGAGTTCGGTGAGCATCGATGCCGGGTCGTCGACGGGATCACTGCCGTACAGGTTGGTGCCCACAGCGATCATCTCGATGCCAGCGGCCTCGATCTCAGAGGCGATCTGACGGTGATCGTCACCTTCGGACGGGCCGAGCTCGCCCATGTACCCCACCACGGCAACCTTGCGCTCGTGCGACAACGCGGCGAGCGATTCGAGCGCTCCTCGCATCGAGGTCGGGTTGGCGTTGTAGCTGTCGTTGATGATGAGCGCACCCGATGCGGTGTGGCCAATCTCCATGCGCCACGGAGAGATGACCGCGTTCGTGAGGCCTGCCTCGACCTGTTCGATCGTGGCTCCAAGCCACAGTGCCGTTCCGGCTGCGGCTGCAACGTTTGTGGCCATATGGGCACCGCGTGTCGACGGGGTGGCCGTGACACTTCCCCATTCGGTGTCGAGTACAAACGTGGCTCGGAGCTCGTCGTCGAGCGACACCGAACGGACGTGCACGTTGCAGCCCGAGGAGGCTCCGAAGGTCAGCACGGCGGCGCTGGTTCGGTCGGCCATCGGGGTCACGTACGGGTTGTCGCCGTTGAGAACGGCTAGACCGCTCGACGGCAACGCCTCGACGAGTTCGCCCTTCGCGATTGCGATGTTGTCGACCGACCCGAATTCGCCGGTGTGCGCTGCGGCAACGGTAGTGATGATTCCGATGGTCGGCGAGGCGATGCTGCAGAGCTCGGCAACGTGCCCGATACCTCGTGACCCCATCTCGATGATCGCCGCGTGGGCATCGTCGGGCGTGTTGAGAAGCGTGAGCGGCACCCCAATCTCGTTGTTGAACGACCGGGTGGATGCGTGGGTGTGCATTGCCTGACCCATCGCCCCGGCGAGTAGATCTTTGGTCGACGTCTTTCCCACCGAACCGGTGATGCCGATGACCGGGCCGGGAATGCGTGCCCGAGCAGCACGGGCGAGGTCGCGCAGAGCCGCCGTTGTGTCGGCCACCTCAACACCAACTCCCGACGTTGGCGGTTTGTGCGTGAGGTAGGCCGAAGCTCCTTCGGCCACTGCGGCGTCGATGAAGTCGTGGCCGTCGCGCTCGGCGACGAGCGGCACGAAGAGTTGACCGGCGGTAATCGCTCGACTGTCTTGAGTCGCCCCATCGATTTCGACGTCGGCGTGCTCGTCGGCGACTGTTCCGTTCGTTGCGGCGGCTATGTCAGCAGTAGTGAACTTCACGGCCTGGACGTTAGCCGTCGACCAGGCTCAGGTGACGCTCCGTCCGCCCCGGCCACTTCCCCTAGACGCGAACGATTTCGCTAGGGTGAGGCTCGTGACGAACTCCAGCGCCCTCCCCCGTCTCGTTGTTCTCTTTGGAGGCCAGTCAGCCGAACACGACGTGTCATGTGTGACGGCCAAGCATGTGCTCGCCGCGGCCCGAAGCGATCGTTTCGAAATCATGCCGGTCGGCATTAGCCGCGACGGCCAATGGTCGCTGGTGGCGCCGAGTTCCGATGCCGACGCCCTCGACCCCACCGGCGAGCCGGTCGACCCCTTCTCGCTGCTCCGTGAAACCGCTGATTCTGGCGGTGCAGTGTTGCCGCTGTTGCATGGCCCGATGGGCGAGGATGGCACGATCCAGGGCATGTGCGAGCTCGCGGGTGTTCCCTACGCCGGTTCAGGGGTGCTCGGCAGCGCTCTCGCCATGGACAAAATCGCGGCCAAGAACGCGCTGGCTGCCGCTGGCGTTCCTCAGGCTGCGTGGTTCGGGTTCAACCGTGACGAAATCACCGATGCGACCGCCGGAAACCTGCTGCGAGAGCTCGGCAGTCCTGTCTTCGTGAAGCCCGCAAACATGGGGTCTTCTGTTGGCGTCAGCCGAGCCGAAACCGTCGAAGAAGTAGCCGCTGCTCTCGAACTTGCTGCGTCGTACGACGAATGGCTGGTCGTCGAAGAGGCAATCGAAGGTCGAGAGATCGAGATCAGCGTGCTTGGCAACCGATCGCCACGCACGTCACTGCCCGGCGAGATCGTTGCGGGCGCCGATTTTTACACCTACGAGGACAAGTACCACGACGGTGTGGCCAAGCTTCTGATCCCAGCGCCACTCGACGATTCTGAGATCGCCGACATGCAAGCGATGGCTATCGCCGCCTACCGGGCCCTCCGGGTGGAAGGTCTCGCCCGCGCTGACTTCTTCTACGAAGCCGCCGGCCGTGGATGGCTCGTAAACGAGCTGAACACCATGCCCGGGTTTACGCCGATCTCGATGTACCCGAAGATGTGGCAGGCATCAGGCCTCGACTACCCAGACCTGATCGACGAGCTCGTGTCGCTCGCCTACGACAAACACCAACGCCGCCAGACAAACACCCGACGCTGATTCCAGACGACGGGACGCCACTCCGGGTATTCACTTTGCCTATTCGCTAGGAGTCCCAGCGCCAGGCGCCGATTGGGGACTTCCCGTCGTAGTGCTGTTCGTACGGCATAATCGACCAGCCCATTTCAAGCTGCGGATGTACTGGACGCCCCGGCTTGCTGTCGAAAAGGGGTGCACCCGGATCGACAGCCCAGACTGCGCCATCGGCAGGCCCGCCGCACACGACACCGAGATCCGCGTAGCCAGCAGCAATGAACGCCAGGTCGTCGAGTGTGCAGGGAGCGGTCGTTGTGTACTTGATCTCTAGCTCGTCCCACTCGTTCAGGCCTCTAACGGCTCTTTGAGGCCGTACTGCAAAGAGATCCTTGAGGGGCCAAAGGCTGATGCCAGGGAGCAAGTTCGCTCGTTGTTCGACGAAGAGGCCATCACTGAACTCGAGCAATTCCTTGAACTCACCAGTGATATCGAGCTGGAGGTGCTCCTCGTACCTCGATATGTCCGCTGGTGTAGCGCCGACAGGTTTTGCGGATACGCCGTACTGCTCTTCGAGTAGAGAAACCCACGGCAGCAGGGCATCTAGCAGAGTCATGAAGCGCAGGTTAGAACGCGGGACGTGCTCCGCATGGGCGAAGTCTGTCTGGCGCGCACGCGCTCCCCTGAAGCGTTCGTGCCGGCTGCGCCGCTTACCAGCCGCCTGAGGAGCCTCCTCCGAAGCCGCCGCCTCCGCCGCCCCAGCCACCGGTGCTGCCGCCGCCGAAGCCGCCACCAAATCCACCGCCGAAGCCTCCTCCGCCACCGCCGCCACCCCAGCCACCACCGCGATGCGAGCGTCCGCCGCCGTGGCCGCGGAACCCGCCACCGCCGATGATGATGCCGCCGCCAAAGCCACCACCAAAGCCGCCGCGTCCATTGTGACGCTGACGTCGTTGAGCTTCTCGGTAGAGCTCGTCGGCGGTGATCTCGATCTGTTGGGCGTCCTTGGTCGCGCGGACGGGGTCGGTGTCGGCCAGGGCCTCAATGCCGCGGAGCTTCCCGCGAAGATTGTCGATGTCCGCCTGAGCCTGCTTGGCACGCCGTGACGAGAACATATGGCTTTGCACATGCCGGTCGGCCCGATCAACCGCGACCGATGCAGATCGGATCTCGCTGAGGGCCTGGTTTCGAAGCCGCTGCCGCTCGCCCACCGTTGCCTCGAATTCCTCGAGCTCGGTATTCACGATCGATTCGACCTGCCCGGCAATTTCCATTGCCTGGAGATACGCCGGCGGATTGATGCGCAGCGCTCCTTCTGCGGCTTCTTGCATACGGGCAACGTGCTGGGCGACTTCGGGTGCACGAGACGGAACGTCGTGGCGATGCTCGTTGACGTAGTTGATCAGCAAGCGCGCGTCGTCTGCCGAGGCTGCCACCGCGGACGGTGCCCCTTCCTTCGCCGCGGCCAGAAGCACATCGAGTTCGTCGAGCTCGTCGAGGAGTTCGTCGGCGAGATCGACTGCGTTCTGGGCTTTGTCGAGCTCGGCGTTCACCATTCGCATGATGGACAGATCGCGTGGAATCTCGCCGAACGACTCCGATGCGAGCGTGCTTTGTTCGGCACGGTCGAGCTGACGGTCTGCCTCGTCGGGATGCCCAAGCACGTTCTCAAACGACTCGGTTGCGTGCTCGCTCGACCATCCGTGCATGAGCGAACGGAGCTGCATCACGCGGCCGCGTTGGCCCGAGACCTCGGGGCTCATGTTCGTTCGGCGTACCGAGGTCTCGGCGTGCCGTTGTTCGAGCGATTCGAGGTCGCCGGCGACCGACGCAACTTCCTCGGCGATCGGCTCGAGGTCGCCCTCCATCAGGTCGACGTCGATGCGCATCGCCAACGGATCAAGCAGATCAAGCGCCGCGGCGAGCTCGGCGAGGCGGCTACGACCAGACCCAACTTCCCACCCCTCGGCCTCACGAGCGTCCGCGGCGTTCATGCCAGAGGAAATTCGGTCGCTGGTCTCACGATGTTTAGCGGCGAGCTCGTCAGGCTTACCCCGGAGCTCGTCGATCACGCCTTCGAGCGCGGTCACGTTCGTCTCGGCATCCTCTACGACAGCGAGAGCATCGGCGACGTGGCCTTCAACCTCGGTCTGATCCTCGATGCTGTATCCGGCCACGTCATCGCGGGTGACTTCGCTAACCGGCGACCAAGCCTCATACAGGGTTCGTGACGATTCGGCGGCAGCAAGCTGGGCGGCGTTCAATCGCGCCATGGCGTTGCCTGTGATTCGACCGCCAGCAATCGTTGCTTCCTGCTCGGCGTCATACCAGCGAGCTTGCACGTCGGTCACGCGTTTGGCGTTTGCCTCAAAGCGTTCGGCTGCTACTTCACCACGGGAGCTGCGGGTTCGATTCTTCGTGTAGATCCAGGCCCCACCGCCTACGAGCGCAGCAGTTCCGAGGATGCCGCCCCCAACGGGAACGGTGTAGTCGGGTGGTGTCGTGCTCAGCCCCTCGACGGTGCCACCAACTCCACTCGACAGACCAGCGCTGATTTCGCCGTTTGCGAAGAACACGTTCATTCGGCCGACGATGTCGTTCGAGTCGTCATCCAATCGCTCGTCGAGATCGTCTCCGTAGGCAACCACGGTGTGCCGGTCGCCGGTCGATACGGCAAGCAGAACCGTGTTATCCGCAACGTTGCCGGGCGAGTTGAAGATGGCCGGGCACGCAGCGCGGACCTGGCCGGCAAGGCGAGCATCGATGCTGCCATTGCCGCTAATGACCTGATCGGTGGCGTACACCGCGAAGTCGACGCCGGTCTCCTCCTCGGCCGACTGAATTGCGGCTCGCAAGCCTGATTCGTCGCTAAGACCGCCGAGCTCATCGGTGAGGTCACAGGCGTCGGCCTGCGCTCCGACCGTCGGCGCTGTGGTGAGCAGCGCCACCACGAGTGCGGCTAGGGCGAGAATGATCGAACGGGTTCGTGCCATGCATCGACCCTAGCGATTCGGGCTTAGCTGGTGCGATTTAGCTCGGGGAACAGCCCGTGAAGTTCGGTGGCGAGCGGGGTGACGAGAGCTGACGAGAAGGTGCGCGTGAGGTGATGGCGATCGCGACGAACGATCATGTCGTCGATGACCGCCGGACAATGGGTCTCATTGCACAAGAACCTCGTCATGTCGATGACTGGGAGCTCTGCTGCGTGTGCCGCGTCGATGAGCACATCGGCGCCAACGAATGCCTCAGCGACCGGCGTGGCACACGACGAGAGGTCGATGATTGCGGGCGCAGCGCAGTCGACGCCGATGACCTTCCCCCGTGGGGTCGGCGAGATGATCGCAGCCTTGCTCGGTAGCGCAGCCAGCTGACGGAACACACCGGTGTAGCCGCTCGTGGGGTCGTCTGCTTCTTCCCGAAACGCGGTCGGCATCGTGAGGACAAGGTCAACATCGTGGGTTCGAACAACATCCTCGAGCTCTCGAAGCGTGTTACTTGCCCACTCTTCGCATCGATCAGGCCCCGCAAGTCCGGCCGGGAGGCGACATGTCGACCGAATGTTCGTGAGAAGATGCCAGCGCTCTTGGTCGGCGAGCCGTTCAAGCGCGGGGGTCCAATGGGCCGCATGAGAGTTGCCAATCACAAGCACCACGGTCTCGCTTGTCAGGTCACCGAACGAGCACAACGGACGTGGGCCATCGGTTCGATTGGCGACGCAGCCTCGGTCGTACACATCGGGTAGATCCCGACGCAGGTGGACAAACGATGGCGTCAACTCGTCGGCCCGGAGCTGCACGCCCAGAACTTCCGTCTCGATTGTCTCGATTGCTGTTGAGGTTGGGGCTGCGCCTCCGCTGCCCGTTGTTGTCCCCAACAACACCGCACCAAATCCGAACCCGACAGCGGCTGTCGCCCCGGTGAGGGCAAGGCCTCGAATCGGACGGGACACGAGAAAGTCGGCACGGCGAGTCGGTTGTTCAATCCACCGGTAGGACGCCATCGATGGGACAACCGACGCTGCGACGACACCCACGCGAGCCCACACCGGCAACGGGCCAAGGACGGCGACCGCAAGCCAGAGCACAGGCCAATGCCAGAGGTAGATCGAATACGAGCGAGCACCAATCCACTGCATGGGTGCCGCCTCAGATAACCGGACGAGGACCGAGCCCGTCGCATGGGGCGCAGCGAGCAGAACTGCGACCGTGCCGATCGTGGGGGCCAACGCTGCGAACCCTGGGAACTGCGTCGACGAATCGAACAGAAGCACGCTCGCGACAATGGACGCGAACCCACCGTAAAGAATGCGCTTCGCAATCCATGGCGGGCCAGCGTCAAGACGGGTAGATACCGTTGTCGCTGCGAGGGCAGCGACACCCCCGAGCGAGAGTTCCCACACCCGAGTGGTCGTGACGAAATACGCCTGATCGGGAGCAGTGCTGACCATTCGAACACCAACGATGAACGATGCGGCCGTCACCACAATGGCCATGAGCGCGACCGCACGTTTCGATGATCGGGCGAGTGCGGCTGCCGCCAGGACGAGGATGGGCCAGGCCGCGTAAAATTGTTCTTCGACGCTCAGCGACCAGAAGTGCTGCACGGGCGAGGCCAGTTCGGACCCGCCGTGGTAATCGATGGACCGTTCGGCGAATAGCCAGTTCACGATGTACAGCGCCGAACGTTGGATGTCCCACGAGATCGACTGGCCGTATAGCTGTGGTGCAGCGATACCTGGGGCCCATCGGGGGACGATGAACACGATGCTGCTGATACACGTGAGCACCGCGAACGATGCGGGCAGAAGCCGTCGGGCCCGCTTGGCATAGAACCGCAACAGCCGAATCGAGCCGGTGTCCTCATACTCACGGACGAGGGCCGAGGTGATCAGAAATCCCGAGATGACGAAGAAGACATCGACTCCGACGTAGCCACCTGCGAAACCGGCGAGCCCGGCGTGGTAGAGCACGACGAGCACCACAGCAACCGCTCGAAGGCCTTCGATATCAAGGCGAAAGTGCGCGGTAGGTCGTTGATCCACCTAGGCCTATCGGCCTATACGTCCGCACGATGAGCACCCCACTTTGGGGTATTCGTGCAACTTTTTGGCTGCTCGGGCGTCATTACGTGACGTGAACGCAATACCTGACCAGAAAGAAACATCAATCTCTTTGTCCACCGGACAGACCGTGAAGGTCACCCTGTGGATCGCCCTGGCTCTGGTACTCGCCGTCGTTCTCGCCATGGCCCTCGCCACCCCAGTAATGACCGCCTTCGGCATGGCACCCCTCTAAATCGCGCGGCTTTCGGGGTCAGACCCTCCCGGTCATCGCGCGGCTTTCGGGGTCAGACCCTCCCGGTCATCGCGCGGCTTTCGGGGTCAGACCCTCCAGGTGACTATTTCGCTCGGACTTCCGCCGAGATCCGCGGTTGCCTACATGGTCGCTACGCGAGCTCCGCTCCCCATTTGGGCTTGAGGAAGGCGATGTTTGAAGCGTCAGCGGCAAACTCGAGTTCGCGGTCATCGCGCGGCTTTCGGGGTCAGACCCTCCCGGTCATCGGAAGCGCAAACGGAGAGCGGAGCTCGCGTAGCGAACTTCGGAAGCGAAGTGGGGTCTCGACCGGAAGTGTCGAGGTGTTAAGGCACCAGAGCTACGTGGAGAAAGCGGAGAAGCTCTTGGCGTCGTTCGGCGAGCGATCGAAGGCTTGGCTCGACTCCCATGGCGCGGAGCACTTCGACTTCGGTGGCTACGCCCATGATCGTTGAGTAGAGCGAGAAGAGGAGGAGTCGGGCGTCGTCGCCACGGACTCGGCCTTCTTTGAGGGCGATCTCGAGCGAGTGCTGTGCGGCGTCGATGTGGTTGGCCAGTCGTGATGACAGCTGCACTGCGACCATCGATCCGGGGCGTGACGCCTCGCGGAGTAGACCTAGCAGTGCTGGACGTTGAACCGCGAGGCGAAACACCACGCGGACCGTTCCTTCGACTTGGGCCCACACGTCGTTCGGATCGACGCGTTCGACCACCTGGTCGAGCTCGGCGATGAACTGGTTGGCTGCTTCATCGAGCACGGCTTCGAAGAGCGCTTGTTTCGACTTGAAGTAGTAGAGAATCGACTGTTTACGTAAGCCGAGTTCGCGGGCGAGGGCGTCGAGCGAGGTGCCATCGACGCCGGTAGTGCCGAAGGAATCCAGCGCCGTATCGAGAATCCGCTGCTGCGTGCTCACGTCCCGACAATAACCAGAAACCGGATCTCTCTACCAATTGGTAGAAAGCGGGCGAATGCTGCTAGAACAAGAGGCGTGATCAGCGAGAGTCTTGCGGGAAAACGAATCGCCGTGACCGGATCGACCGGCTTCTTGGGCACAGCGCTCATCGAACGCCTCGTTCGTTCGGTCCCCGACTGCGAACTCATCTTGTTGGTACGCCCTGGACGACGGGGCGCCCAAGCTCGCGTCACGCGAGACGTCCTCAAGAACGACGCCTTCAACGGCCTGCGCAATGAGCTTGGCAAGGACGCGTTTGCCGAGCTGTGCGAACGTCGGGTTACCGCCGTGGCGGGCGATGTCGGAACCGATGGGCTTGGGCTCTCCGACGACGACCTCAAGCTCTGGCTTAGCGCCGATGTGATCATCCACTCCGCAGCGACGGTGTCGTTCGACTCGCCGCTCGATACCGCCGTCGAGGTCAACCTGCTCGGCCCCCAGCGCATTGCGAACCTGTGCAATGCACACGGCGTCACCCCTCACCTTGTTGCGGTGTCGACGTGTTACGTGGCCGGCAGCCGCCGCGGCTCCGCCCCCGAACAGCTCGTCGACGAAAGCCCATACTTCGTCGACGTGAACTGGCGACGCGAGGTCGAAGCGGCGCGCCGCAGCCGCCTCGACGAAGAGACGGCAAGCCGTCAACCCGCTCGCCTCACCCAGTTCCGAGCCGAAGCACAGCGCGAACTCGGCGCTGTCGGAACCCCAGCACTCGCGGCGAAGACCGAGACGATTCGCCAAGCGTGGGTCACGACCCAAATGGTCGAGAACGGTCGAGCTCGCGCCTCGTCGCTTGGTTTCCCCGACGCCTACGCCTACACCAAAGCCCTCGGTGAGCTCGCCGTGGTCGAGACCCGCGGCGACGTGCCGATTTCGATCGTGCGTCCGTCGATCATCGAGTCCGCATGGTCCGAACCAGTCGCCGGTTGGATTCGCGGATTCCGCATGGCCGAGCCGGTCATCATCTCCTACGCACGCGGGCTGCTCAGCGAGTTCCCCGGCGTCCCCGAAGGTGTCGTCGACGTCATCCCAGTCGACATGGTGGTCGCCGCAATTATCGCCGTCGCCGCCCGCGGCCCCAAGGACGACGGCCCCGATGTCACCCAGGTCGCGTCGGGCAGCGCCAACCCGCTCCGCTACAAGAACCTCGTCGACTACGCCGAAGACTGGTTCACACGCAACCCGATCTACGACGAGCTCGGTCAGCCAATCGCTGTTGCGGCATGGCAGTTCCCCGGTCGCGGCCGAGTTGAACGTCAGCTGGTACGGGCCCGTACCAGCCTTGAACGAGCCGATCAGGTGCTCGAGAAGCTGCCGCTTCGTGGCCGCACCGCCGAGTACGCCATGCAGCTCCAGGCTCGCAAGGAACTCCTCGACCAGGCGTCGGGCTACGTCGAGCTGTACGGCGCATACGCCGAGTGCGAGGCCTTGTATGGCCTCGACAACTTGCTCGGCCTTTGGGACGAGCTCACCCCTGAGGACCAAGCAGCATTCGGCTTCGACCCGCGAGTCATCGACTGGAAGCATTACGTCCAGAACGTGCACCTTCCTTCGGTCGTGCGCCAGGCTCGCGCGAAGACCACGCCCGGCAAGAAGACCGGCCCAACTCGAAGCACGCGCCTCCGAGCGCAGGTGCTGTCCCCAGACCGCCAACTGGCCGTCTTCGATCTCGAGAACACGATCATCGCATCGAACGTCGTCACCTCGTTTGCCTGGCTCGCAACTCGCAACCTCTCCCCCAGTGAGCGAATGGTGTTTGCGGCAAAGGCCTTGTCGCAAGGCCCGGGATGGCTGGCGCTCGACCGCAAAGACCGCAGCGATTTCCTGCGCAGCTTCTACCGCAACTACCGCGGTGCCACCACGGCTCAGATCGAAACCGACGCCCAAGAGCTCCTCAGCGACTATCTGCTGTCGAAGTCGTTCCCGGCAGCGATTCGTCGCGTGCGTGAGCACCGGGCGCTCGGTCATCGCACGTTGTTGATCACTGGAGCGCTCGACTTCGTGATCGAACCGCTCCGCCCGCTGTTCGACGACGTCATTTCTGCCGAAATGAGCCAGGTGAACGGCCGCTACACCGGCGGCATGCGATCGGTTCCGCCAACGGCTGAGAACCGCTACCAGGCCCTCGCCGACTTTGCCGAAGCCCACAGTATCGATCTCCGTGAAGCCGTCGCCTACGCCGACTCCTCGAGCGATCTTCCGATGCTCGAAGCGGTCGGCTTCCCGGTTGCGGTAAACCCCGAAACCAAACTGGCCGCCATTGCCCGCAAGCGCGGCTGGCTTGTCGAAGACTTCCAGAAGCAGTCTGGCGCTCCCGCCCGACGACTTCCCATTGCGCCTCGAACAGGCGCCCGATCAGAACCACTGCTGAGCTCGATGATGAATCGCGGCTCGGGTCTCGCCAAGGAGAAGACTCGCCGATGAGCCCTCGTAAAGCTCCACGTCCAGGCCTCGTGCTAGACGTAGATGCCTCCACCCCACCCGTCTTGTTCCACCACGGTGAGAACTTCCGGATGGAGAAGCTGCCGGTTGGCCGGTCGCGCATCATCTACCCAGCCGAGCCACTGCGCGGCCTTGAAGATCCCGATCAGGCCATCCGTGATGCGCTCGACAACCCGATCGACTCCGAGCCGCTCAAGGCGCTTATGTCCCCCGACATGAAGCTCACGATCGCGTTCGACGACATCAGCTTGCCACTGCCTCCCATGCGCAAGCCCGACATCCGCCAACGCGTCATCGAAGCTGTGCTCGATATCGCCGCTGAGGTCGGCGTCGACGACGTACACATCATCGCGGCACTTGCGCTCCACCGCCGGATGACCGAGGACGAGCTACGCCACGCGGTCGGCGACCGGGTCTACGACGCCTTCGCGCCAAGCGGCCGCCTCTACAACCACGACGCCGAAGACCCCGACGGCATGACGCACTTGGGCAAGACCGAGCACGGCGAAGAGGTGCAGATCTCCAAGCGTGCAGTCGACAGCGACCTGACCGTCTACGTCAACATCAACCTCGTGTCGATGGATGGCGGCCATAAGAGCACCGCAACCGGGCTCTCGGGTTACACGGCGCTGCGCCATCATCACAACGTCGACACGATGCAGAAGTCGAAGTCGTTCATGGATCCGCCGAACTCCGAGCTCCATACGAAGAACTGGCGCCAGGGTGACGTCATCCGCAGTGCTGGCGTGAAGATCTTCCAGATCGAGACGACCATCAACAACAACACGTTCGGCGAAACCGGCCCTCTCTCGATGCTGCAGAAGCGTGAGTGGGAATGGACCGGGCGAGACCGGGCCAAGTTCCTCGCCATGCAGGGCGGGCTCAACTACATGACGCCGTCCGCTCGGCGCAAGGTGTTCCACAACTGGAAGGCTCCGTACGAGCTGACCTCAGTCCAAGCCGGCGAGATCGAAGCCGTACACAAGGTCACCACCGAAAACACCTTTGCCCAGCACCTCGTGCCGGTCGAGGGGCAGACCGACATCATGACGATGGGCTTGCCGTACATCAGCCCGTACAACGTCAACTCGGTCATGAACCCGATCCTGGTGGCGGTCCTCGGGCTCGGCTACTTCTTCAACCTGTACCGCGGCAAGCCGCTGGTCCGCGAGGGTGGCGTTCTCATCATGAGCCACCCAACACCGTGGGACTTCAACCCGGTCCACCACCCCAGCTACATCGACTTCTTCGAGCAGGTGCTCGCCGAGACGACCGATCCTCACGAGATCGAGCGCAAGTACGAAAAGCAGTACGCAGAAGACGAGTGGTACCGCCACCTGTATCGCACCAGTTACGCCTACCACGGCGTCCACCCGTTCTACATGTGGTACTGGTGCAGCCACGCGCTGCAGCATCTTGGCCAGGTCATCATTGTCGGCGGCGACCCGAAGGCCGTTCGTCGTCTCGGGTTCCGACCCGCATCAACGCTCCAGGATGCACTTGAGATGGCCACGGACACCGTCGGGCCGCAGCCGACGATCACCCACTACCACAACCCGCCAATGCTGATGGCGGACGTGAAGTAGGCGAGATGACTGCTGTATCGAACTACCGAGCAAAGATGTCTCAGCGTCTTGCCGGCACCGAAGTTCCTCTCGTTGGCCGGCTTCGCCGACCGTTGCAAGCACTTCCGTTCCCGTACACGGCGCCATCGGTGCCGCAGTCTGTCGAGATCCCCGAAAAGCGCGGTGTGACTGGCACGGACTTCCCCACTGATTGGGCCCGCACCGAACCGGCTCGACGCACTCGGGCGGTGCTAATCGATGGCGTTGTTCGCCCGGTGATGAGCGGACTAGCTCAGCCGACCCGCCGCGGCACCGACCGTTTGTCAGACCTCACCGGCCCCGCAGTGTTCGCGGCCAACCACCACAGCCACGTCGACACCCCACTGCTCCTGAGCTCGCTACCGACTCCCTGGCGCCACCGTGCTGTTGTCGGCGCCGCTGCTGATTACTTCTTTGGCACCCGAATCACCGGCACCCTTTCGGCGTTAGTCATCGGCGCCATTCCCATCGACAGGACGAAGATCAGTCGGACGTCCACCGACTTGGCGCGTGACCTGATCAGCGAGGGATGGTCACTCGTCGTGTTCCCTGAAGGCGGACGCAGCCCGGATGGCTGGGGTCAGCCGTTCCGCGGCGGGGCAGCCTTCATCGCCCAGCGCACCAACGTGCCAGTGGTCCCTGTCCACATCGAAGGCACGGGTCGGATTCTGCGCAAGGGCAAAAGCACCCCGACCCGCAGTCGCACGACAATCACCTTCGGTGAACCGCTGTACTGCCGCGACGACGAAGATGCACGAGCGTTCAACACTCGGATCGAAGCCCGAGTGGCCGAGCTCGCCGACGAAGCGATGACGAACTGGTGGGATGCGCGCAAGCGTGCCCATGATCAGGGGACGCCATCGCTTACCGGCCCGCAGACCGCAAGCTGGCGACGAGTATGGGAACTCGATGCCGACGGCCCAGAGCGACGCTCATCGAGGTCGACGTGGCCCAAGGGCAAGGCCTAATCACGCGGTTCTTCATTTCGTTGACTTCTCAACGAAATTGACTCGCTGGGACCCATGTGGGACCCGGTATCAGTAGAACGATGCACATGGACGGCGGTTCATGTCGCTCGGTGTGAGCGGCTGCTCTCCTTGGGCATCCAGGTATTGAAGTTCCTCAACAGACTTCCCTCTGCCTGGATGCCCAGGAGGGCAACACGGTCTCGACGCTGAGGGCACACCCATGTCGGATCTCTGCCCCTTTTCAGACCTGACAGGTCGGTTTTGGGGCAGAAATCTCGTAGGCCGTTGCGCGGCGCTATTGAGCGATTATTGATCGCCAGTCTTTGCTAAATGCTATCCTCACTTCTGGGCATGTATTTTGGTAGACCCCAGCAGGTGATCCTGTTGTGGACTACAGCCGTTCGGGTTGCTCGAACTATTCTCACGACGGATGGGTAGAAAGACGGGACACGCGTGAAGGTTGGGGACGGTCAGCAATGGCGAGAGCGCATATCGTCACTTGTTTTCTCCAGCGACCATCCAACGGTCATCGCCGCCCCTCCAGGCTTCGGAGTTTCAACCCTCGCGGCCTATCTGGGATCATCGGTTCACCCGACACCAGCATCGGTAGTCGACCTACACGCTGTCGACGTCGCCGAGCTCTCAATCGATGCACTCCGACAACAGCACGTGGTGTTCGTGGCGCGGGAGATACCGGACCTCACGAAGATCCCTGGGGCTCAGCTGATCAGTCATTCGCAGCTTCGGTTCACCGAAGACGAGGCAATCGAGGTCGCCGAAGCTCACGGCGTTGACGCATCGGTTGCCCGATCTATCCATTTGTTCACTGCAGGCTGGCCAGGCTATTTCAACGCCTGCCTCGACGTGCTTTCCCAGGACGCACGAACCACAAGTTCGCCTCCCATCACCGCCGACGATGCCTACGATCGACTTCACAAGGGACCGCACCTGCGCGCCCTCATCAGCACGTGTACCGCCGATCTCACCCCGACCGATCACTCCCAGATTGCGCAACTCACTCACTTCACCAAGATCTCCCCCGGACTGGTCGAGGCTCTGCTCGGCCCGAAAGGACTCAGTCGAATTCAACGATCCGGTCTGCCGATCGTCGAAACCCAACCCGGTTGGTACGAGATCCTCGAGCCCGTGCGAGGCGTTCTCCGATCGAGCTCCACACTCGATGAGCAAACCGCTCGCAAGCTTGCACCCGAGCTCATTGCTGAGGCCGGCATGGTTGCCGGCGCCCGAATTCTCCTGGCCGCGGGTCAGCCAGCCGCCGCGGCGACTGCCCTCCGGTCGGTACCCGTGCACGAACTCGACGAAGGCAGCCAGCCGACACTTCTGTCGCTGCTACGAACCGTCCTCGATAGCGAGAAGGACGACGGTTCGCTTCGACTTCGTCTGGCGAGGGTGTACCACAACCATGGCGATCTCGTGTCGCTTCGACGGTCACTCGAAGATGCCACCGTTGCGGCGATCGATCAGCTTCGCCCCGATCTTGAGCTCGAGGCTCAATCCGAGCTGTTGTTACTCGACCTCGACATTGTCGACCATGAGATCGTTCGCGACAGGCTCGAGATCCTCCAGTCGAAGGCCAAAGACCACGCAAACCAGTCATCACTCATTCGTCTTCGCGAAGTGGCACTCATGCTCGAGTCCGAACGTGAGGAGCTCGACCACATCTACTCAGCTGCGTCCCGACTCGAATCTGTTGCGAACGATTGGGAGTTGATTGGCGAGAACGCCCGTGCTGCAGCCACCCTGCGCATGCTTGCGAGCCGCCCCCTCTTCCACCTTGGCCGCCACGCCAAAGGTGTCGAAGTTGCCAAACGTGCCTGCGAGCTTTCGCAGCAACACCCGCAAGGGCATCTCAAGAGTCTTCTTCTTCTCGCCCGCGAGCTTGCGATGACTGCCGACCACGAGAGCTTTCTGCCAATCGCCGATCGGGTCAGCGAGCTCGCTCCTGCTTCCGGCTTGGCTTGGATCGACGCGTACGACAACTGGGCGCGCATGGTCATGGCAGGGTTCGCTCTCGACGACCAAGGCGTGATGGCGCACCAGCGGCGGGGCGAATCGCTCATGCCGCGCGAACTGTTAGAGCACGGCACCGGTGCAATCTTCTTTTCCGATGCTGCGACCGCCGCCGCAACAGCGGGTGAACTCGAGTCCGCCTCGACGTTCCTTGACCGCGCATTGCAGCGTCGTGCACTTGCACCGCTCGATGTCGGCTGCGCTGAAGTGTTGGTGCTTGCCTACCGTAGAGATCCGCAATGCAAGGACGCGCTCGAGGTGCTCGCGACGACGACTCCGATCCCCGCAGAACGCAAATGGCGCCTCGACCTTGCCGTCGAGCTCGCACTCGGCGAGCCGAGTTCTTCGCGTCACGACGAGGCGGTGCAGCACGGACTTGAACGGGTCTATGACTCGACGATTCGAGCATTTGCCGCAACCTCTGCCCCCGAAAGCGTGTCGCTGAAGTTGCTGGGCGACTTCGCAGTCCAGCGAGGGTCGCGAAGTATTCCAGTTGCAGGCGGTAAGGCGACCGAGCTCGTGAAGTTCCTTGGCGTTCGGATGAAAGCCGTGCCCGCCGACGTCGTCATCGACTACCTGTGGGGCAATGTCAGCACCGACGTTGGCCTTCGCCGACTGAAGAACGTCGTGAGCCGGGCCCGGGCCAGCCTGGGCCAGGACGCAATCGAACGTCGCGGTCAGACGGTAGGACTTGGCGCCCACGTGACATCGGATCTTGCTGAGTTGCGTACGCTTCTTCGCCATTTGCGAGTCGAACCGAATGACACCACTGCCGCCCGACGCTGTGTCGAGCTGTATGCCGGACCGTTGCTCGAACTCGATGTGTATGACGACTGGGTAGCCGCAGAACGTGAGTCGCTCGCAGCAGCGGTGTTGTCGGCGCTTGAGCTAGTGGTCGATGCCGCTGATGCCCCGAGCGCATGGACGCTCGACGCACTCGCCCGGATTCAACCCAACGACGATCGGCCGTATATGGCTGTCGCGGATCTTGCGGAACGACAACAGGACGCGACAACCCTCCGACTTGCGCTTGCACAAGTTCGGAGGATCTGTCTTGCCTTGGACCTCGACGTGCCGGCCGGGTATGACCGGCTGCACGCGAGAATTACCGAGCTAGCCGTGCCAGACGCCGTTGGCGCTTTCGAGGGTTCCGGAGGCAACAGCTGAGCCAATAGCGGCTCCGATCATGGTCGACGCAATGAAGATGTATCGCTTGAAGGTGTGCATTGGTGAGTCCCTTTCGTTGAGGTGCTCACAACGAACCAATGCCTCGTCCCACGCTGGTTAGCGATCTCGCAGGGACCGCGGAGGGACCTCGCTCAGCGCGGTCTTGCCGGCGGGTGCCGAACGGCGACAAATCAACAACGGGGTCTCACCACTGGCGCGCAGCATTGCGCTCGGTGACATCGTCACCGAGCAAATCCGTTCGAGAACCCATCAGATTTGCTGGGCCCGCAGGGCCGGCCGGATGTGAGAACTGACGGATCAGCTCGTGCCGAGGCACGCTGCGATCGCGTTTGCCTCGATCGCGTTGCGCCCGAGGCCGAAGTTCGGATCGGCAAACAGGAAGTCTGCCTGTGCCTCAACCAGCACCTCGACGATGCAGCTCGCGTTCGCGGCCGTTCTCCCCTGACGGCGCAGCGAGGCAACCGCCACTTCGGCTGCGCCATCGTCGACGACGTCGTCGTCGTCATTGTTTGCCAACGCCGACGCAGCGCTGACCGAGTGTTGTTGGGGTTCCACTACCGACGGCTCGCGCTGAGCTACCCGATCATCGCCAATCGAGGTGCCAAGCACGTCAACGGAGACACATCGAGCGGTAGCGGCAACAAAAGCGTCGCGACGTTCTTCGGTCCGTTCGAGACGGGGGTCGGCCGCGTCCAACCGATCGAGCGCGATCAACGAATCGGCAATGCAGGTGGCCTCGGCCTCTGAGACGCCGGTCGTCTGAACGGCAGCGATCGCATCGTCGCGCACGAATTCGTCCGCACAGCTAGCGAGTACAACGATTGCGGGAACCACCCAAAGACAGGCCTGTGCGCGCAACGAGATAGGCCGACGCGCAACTCGAGCGAAAACGGACGAACCCATGCGGTGCCAATCGGCATGTACGGCCAGGTATTGAGCGCCCCAATAGGGCGCCCCGCACGGCTAGGATGAAGGCGTTTGCCAACCACCTGAGGTATCCCGTGGCCGTGTACGCCAACACTCCAATCGAACTGATCAACGCCGTGTACGGCACGCTCGACGAGCGCCTTGCGAAGGGTCGTGAGCGCCTTGGGCGAGCGTTGACGCTGACCGAGAAGATCCTCATCAATCACCTTGACGATGTGGACACCGGCGGCATGGATCGTGGCGTGAGCTACACCGACCTTCGCCCTGACCGGGTCGCCATGCAGGACGCAACCGCGCAGATGGCCTGGCTCCAGTTCATGACGGCTGGCCTCCCACAAACCGCAGTACCAACCACCACCCATTGCGACCACCTCATCCAGGCCCGTGTCGATGGAAAGACCGACCTCGCGGTCGCCGCCGACACCAACAAAGAGGTGTACCAATTCCTCCAGGACGTCAGCGCAAAGTTCGGCGGCGGTTTCTGGGCCCCAGGATCAGGAATTATCCACCAGGTCGTACTCGAGAACTACGCCTTCCCGGGCGGCATGATGCTCGGCACCGATAGCCACACACCAAACGCTGGCGGTCTCGGCATGATCGCCGTTGGCGTGGGCGGCGCCGACGCTGTCGACGTCATGACGGGCTTCCCGTGGAACGTTCGTTGGCCAAAGGCCATCGGCGTGCACCTCACCGGAGAGCTGTCTGGTTGGGCGGCACCCAAGGACGTCATCTTGAAGGTCGCCGAGATCCTGACCGTCAAGGGCGGCACCGGCGCCATCGTCGAGTACTTCGGACCAGGAGCCGAGAGCCTGTCAGCAACTGGCAAAGCCACGATCTGCAACATGGGTGCCGAGATCGGCGCGACCACCTCGGTCTTTGCGTACGACGATGCGACGAGCCGCTACCTCAAGGCCACCGGCCGTGAAGAGATCGACGACGCGGCACGCAACGTTGCCCATCACCTACGTGCCGACGACGAGGTCTACGCCAACCCTGGCGACTACTTCGACCAGGTCATCGAGATCGACCTCAACACGCTCGAGCCACTCATCAACGGCCCACACACTCCCGACCTCGCCCGCCCGCTCAGCAAGCTCGGTGCCGAAGCCGAGCTCAACGGATGGCCGAAGGAAATCTCCGCAGCGCTTATCGGCTCGTGCACGAACTCGTCGTATGAGGACATCAGCCGTGCGGCCTCGATCGCCCGCGACGCGGCGGCAAAGGGACTGACTGCGAAGGTGCCATTCATGGTCACGCCCGGCTCTGAGGCAACCATGCGGACCATCGAACGCGACGGCTTTCTCGCCGACCTCGAAGCCATCGGCGGCGTCGTGCTCGCCAACGCCTGCGGTCCGTGCATTGGTCAGTGGAAGCGCGATGATCGCGAAGGCAGCGAGGGCACCGCAAACAGCATCGTCACCTCGTACAACCGCAACTTCCCGAAGCGCAACGATGGCGACGGCGCAACGCTCGCCTTTGTGACCTCACCGGAAACCACCGTGGCGCTCGCTCTTGCTGGCCGCCTCGACTTCGACCCGAAGACCGACACGCTCACCAACGACGCTGGCGACGAGGTCATGCTCACAGTCGGCGACGCCATCGAGCTCCCAAGCGCTGGCTTTGAAGACGGCACGTCGATGTTTATCGCTCCCCCAGAGGACGCCTCGGGCATCGAAGTCTCCGTGTCTCCTGACTCCGACCGCCTCCAGCTCCTCACCCCATTCCCGAAGTGGGATGGGAACGACTACCTCGAGCTGCCGATCCTTGGCAAAGGCATGGGCAAGGTCACAACCGACCACATCTCGATGGCCGGTCCATGGCTCAAGTACCGCGGCCACCTCGAGAACATCTCGGGCAACCTCTACCTCGGAGTTGTCAACGCCTACACCGGCGAGAGCGAGCTGGCTGTCGACCCGAGCGATGGTCAGACCAAGAGCTACCCAAACATCGCCAAGAGCTTGCACGAGAAGGGCATCAACTGGGTATTCATCGGTGACGAGAACGTCGGCGAAGGTTCCAGCCGCGAGCACGCCGCAATGGAGCCACGCTTTCGTGGATGCCATGCAGTGTTCGCCAAGTCGTTCGCTCGAATCCACGAGACCAACCTCAAGAAGCAGGGTGTGTTGGCGTTGACCTTTGCTGACCCCGACTTCTGGCTCGCTATCGAAGAGGGCGACACCATCTCGATCACCGGTCTCTCTGAGCTCGCCCCGGGCAAACAGGTTCAGTGTGTACTGCACAAGGCCGACGGCGAAAGCATCGAGTTCCTCACGAACCAGACGCTCTCTCAGGACCAGATCGAATGGTTCCACGCTGGTTCAGCGCTCAACTTGATCCGCGAACAGACGGGCGGCTGATCACCCGGCATGGATCTTCGCCAACTCAACGCGATCGTCGCAGTCTCCGAGCACCGCAGTTTCTCCGCGGCTGCCCGGGCGCTGCACACGGTGCAGTCAAACGTGTCCACCCATGTGGCTCGCCTTGAGCGAGAGCTCGACGCCATCCTCGTCGATCGGCGTACGGGTGAGCTGACGGCGGAGGGCGAAGTCGTTGTCCTCCGAGCGCTGCGAATCAAAGCTGAGCTTCAGGCCATTCCCGCTGACGTGTCGGCGCTTCGCGATGACATCCGGGGTACGGTTCGCTTTGGCATCATCGGCACGACGGGCCGTTGGCTGGTTCCTGCACTTCTCTCTGCCCTAAAGGACTCCTTCCCCGGCGTGCATCTCGTTGTCGTCGATGCAACCACGACGGGCCTCCTTCCCCAGCTGCAGAGCGGTCAGCTCACGATGGCGGTGTTGAACCTGCCGCTGAGCGAACCCGAGCTAGCGTCCGAGCCCTTGTTCGACGAGGAACGCATTCTGATCGTTCCGAACGCTCATCCGCTGGCCAAGGAAGAACGAGTCACCCTCGCTGACCTTGCGAAGTACGAGCTGGTACTGCCTCCGGAGGGCACGCAGTTCCGCAATGAGGTCGACGAAGCAGCAGCCGAGCTTGGCGTGGTCCTCAAGCCGGCTGCAGAGCTTGACGGTATGCGCCTCCTCGCCTCGCTCGCCTTCCAAGGCTACGCACCGGCACTGGTTCCAGCGACGGCGGCCCCATTCGGTGAAGGCGAGAATTGGAGCATCGTCAACGTCGATGACATGTCGACTCGCAGCGTTGGTCTCGCGTACCGCCGCTGGACCACTCTGCCTGCTCCAGCACGTGCGGTTCAGCAAGTGATCTCCGAGGTAGTTGCCGCTCGAGGTGCTCAGCAGCCGGGTCTGCACGTCACCATCTCGGACGACTGACAGTCCCGACAGTTACGGGTTGTTGTTGTCCTTGATGTTGGTGTTGAGGTTGGTATTTCCCTTGCCCTTGCCCGGAATGTCCTTCTGACAGATCAACCCGTCGAGGTTCGCATCAACGTTCTGGCCATTCTTTTTGGTCGAGTTGTTTGGAATGAGATTCCAACCGTTCGGACACCCTCTCGGATCCTCGATCGCACCCTCGTCAGCGTCGATTGCGGCCGTACCGAAGCCAGCATTCACATTGGCGAGCTCTGCTTCCAATGCTCCGCCGATCATCGGCAGAGCGATCATGATGGCGATCACAACACCGCCGATCAAAACCGCATACTCGACCATGGCAGCACCACGATCGGATACAGAGGTTGGTGCTTCAGGGTGATCGGTGCCGCCGGCTCGACGGTCCAAGGCATGAGAAGTTTGAACCATGAAGACTGATTCGGTCGACCCACTCGAATTCCCGACTGCCAATTGTCACGATCTTTAGGCGACATAGGTATCGATCTGGGTACTACGTCACGTTCCCTCACCTGTCATCGGGGTGCAGTTCCCGCATAGACTCTCTCCCGTGACGGCCACTGATACCGATGTCGAACGCAGCACTCGCCAGATTCGACGCGGAAGCGACGGCCGGCGACATGTCATCGTGCGCATCGCGGCTGATGCCGAGGCGGCGCTAACCAGCGCCGATGCTGGATTAATCGCTGGGGGTGCAGGCGCCGCACGCGAGCAAGGCATCCCGCTCGTTCTCGAGTTTCGCGCCAACGGACCAGCTGCTGAGGAAGAACTCGCCGTCACCTTTGCCATCGGCGCTGCTGCTCGTCAGCTCACTGCCTGCTCGGGGCGCGTGCCAATGATCGGCGTGCTCCATGGCGATGCCGTCGCCGGGCCAGCGTTACTGCTCGGGCTTCTCGACCATGTGATCGTCGTCGATCAGAGCCACGCGTTTGTCAGCGGCCCAAACATGGTCAGCGAATTCACGGGCGTCGAATTCAACCGCACCGAGCTGGGCGGCAGCTCCGTGCTCGCAAATCAGGCGGGGCTTGCCAGCCTCGTCGCCCCCGATATCGATACGGCGTACGCCCTCGTCGACGAACTCCTCACGGTCCTGCCAGCCAACAACGAGGAGCCTCCGCCCATTCTTGAGACAGCCGATCCGGTCGAGCGTGCCGTTCCTGAAGCGGCCGACATCATCCCCGACTCGGCCACGGGCGCCTACGACGTCCGCGATGTCATCACCGCCGTTGTCGATGATGACTGGTTCCTCGAACTGCGATCAACGTTCGCCACGAACCTCGTCACCGGGCTAGCAACTGTTGGCGGCCTGCCAGTTGGCATCGTCGCCAACCAGCCGATGGCGATTGCGGGCACCCTCGACATCCCGTCATCGCAAAAGGGCGGCCGGTTTGTTGCGTTCTGCGATGCGTTCAATCTGCCCATCGTCACGTTCGTCGACACGTCCGGGTTCTACCCCGGCAAAGACCTCGAGTGGCGAGGCATGATTCGCTACGGCGCCCAGCTGGCCTTTGCGTACGCGCGAGCCACGGTCCCGCGCATCAACGTCACGCTGCGCAAGAGCTACGGCGGGGCGTACATCGTCATGGACTCGAAGAACATGGGCAACGACCTCGCCTTCGCGTGGCCATCAGCTGAGATCGCAGTTATGGGGGCGAAGGGAGCGGTCGAGATCCTCCATCGCAAGGCCGATGAGACCGAGCGGGCCGAGCTTGAAGCTGCCTACGAGAAGCGTCTACTCAACCCCTACATCGCGGCTCAACGCGGCACGGTCGATGCTGTCATTTCACCGGCGCAAACCCGCACCGAAATCGGTCTCGGGCTGCAGCTTTTGGCCTCAAAGCGTGAGATCTTGCCCCGCCGCAAACACGACAACACACCAGTTTGACGCCCGACCGGCAAAACATCCCAAAAATCAACGCCTCCATTCCGCTCGGGTGAGTCCGATAGCACCTGTAGGCATATAGTTAAGTCCGGTTGCATACCGCTCAATGAGGAGCTGGACGGGCAGCCCAGATTTCTCGTCCCTTAGATCCTGGAGATATTCGTGAGCGAAAGCATCACCATTACCGACAACCGCACCGGCGAGAGCATCGAGGTACCCATCGAGAACGGTGCTGTCGATGCGGGTGCATGGAAGAAATTCCTTCCCGGTACATGGTTCTTGGATCCGGCATTCGGCACGACCGCAAGCACCGAGTCAGCCATCACGTTCCTCGACGGCGGCAACGGTGTGCTCGAATACCGCGGCTACCCCATCGACCAGCTCGCGGAGAAGTCATCACACCTCGAAGTTGCGTACCTGCTGCTGAATGGCGAGCTCCCCAACGAGTCCGAGCTCAGTGCGTGGAACGACGAGATCACGCACCACACCTACCTTCACGAGAACTACCGCCGTCACGTGCACGATGCGTTCCACTACGACGCCCACCCGATGGGGCTGCTCACCTCGAGCGTTGCTGGCTTGTCGACCTTCTACCCAGAGTCGAAGGACATCGAAGATCCCGAGAACCGCATGCATCAGATCGTGCGACTCATCGCCAAGATGCCCACGATTGCGGCATCGGCCTACCGGTTCAGCAAGGGACTCCCGTTCGTTTTCCCTCGCAACGATCTTGACTACGCGTCGAACTTCTTGTCGATGATGTTCTCGATCGCTGAAGACGACTATGTGCCGGATCCGGCGCTTCGGCGTGCAATGGAGATCCTCTTTATCTTGCATGCCGACCACGAGCAGAACTGCTCGACGACCGCTGCCCGCGTTGTCGGCTCAGCCCACGCCGACCCGTATGTGTCGGTTGCTGCTGCCTGTGCCGCTCTCTATGGCCCTCGCCACGGTGGAGCGAACGAGGCAGTGCTTCGCATGCTCGCCGAAATCGGAAGCTACGAGAACGTTCCGGCCTACATGGAGCGCGTGAAGAGCGGCGAAGAGCGCCTGATGGGCTTTGGCCACCGGGTGTACAAGAACTACGACCCACGAGCTCGCATCATCAAGGACGCCGCACACGACGTCTTCAAAGTCACCGGACAGAACCCTCTGCTCGATATTGCGCTCAAGCTCGAAGAGGTCGCTCTGGCCGATCCGTACTTCATCGACCGCAAGCTCTACCCGAACGTCGACTTCTATTCTGGCCTGATCTACCAGTCGATGGGCTTCCCCGTCGAAATGTTCACCGTGCTCTTCGCAATTCCTCGCACCGTTGGCTGGTTGGCCCACTGGCAGGAGATGCTCGAGATGGAGAGCCGCATTGCTCGGCCACGCCAGGTATACACCGGCGTTGCATCACGTGACTACACCCCGATCGGTGATCGCTAACTCGTCAAACCGAGACGTCATTCGGCCGATGCCAGTGAAATCAGCCAACGGTCTACTCTTGGCCCAATGACGTACCGCCTGGTTTCACGCGCCTTCCGGGGCTCCCGATCCAGGTTCGCGCCCGCCCTGACGGTGCTCGCGCTCACATCGACGCTGGTCCTCACGCCACCCGTTGGTGCTCAAGACGCTGGTCCTCCATCGCCCGATCGGCCGGAAGAGGCCGTGACGGTTCCCAGCCGGGACCAGACGGGGTTTGATCCTCATGTTGGCGAAGAACAGATCGGTGACGACACGGTCGCCCAGCTAGCTGAAGATCCAAGCACTGCTCCTCCAGGCACACGCGTGAACGTTGAGGTGTATGGCCCGAATCTGCAACAGGTCCGCACCCAAATCCGCTCATTCGGCGGCGAGATCTATGGTTCGGTCCCCGGGTTCTTTGTCGAGGCTCGCGTTCCCGTCGAGTTTCTCTCTTCGCTCAACAGCGCTGACGGTGTTACTCGCGTGTCGAGCGTGACTCGGGCAAGCACGATCAAGCCGAAGTCGTTCAACAGCAACAACAGCGCGTTGGCCAACACTGTCGCAACCACCTTCCAGATGGAGGCGTGGCACACCGTCGGCCACACCGGCGCTGGCCAAAAAGTCGGCATTCTTGACATCTTCGGCACCGAGGAGCTCGAGTTTGCGATTGCACAAGGTCGGGTGCCTGCTCCTGCTGGGGCATTCTGCCTGGACAGCGGCAGCTCGTGCTCGATCACACTTCGAAGCGGTGGCCCCCATGGCGTTGCCGTGGCGGAGATCATTCATCAGATGGCACCTGATGCCGAGCTCTACTTCGCGACAGTGACGACACTAAGCGATCTTGCCGCAGCCATCGATTGGTTCGCAGCCCAGGGTGTCACCGTGATCAACCGGTCAGAGACGTCGGAGTTCGACGGGCCGGGCGACGGCACTGGCCCGACCGCATCTCTCGTCGAACGAGCGGTCGATCTCGACATGGTGTGGGTCGCTGCAGGTGGCAACGCCTCGGGCGGAGACAACCGTGCGGGCCAGAACTGGCTTGGCGAGTTCAATGACCCCGATGGCAACGGCTTCCATAACTGGGCTGATGGGTCCGAACGTATGGGCTTCACCTGCAGCTTCTTGCTCGGCATGCGCTGGGATGATTGGGACAGCGACTCGATCGCCACCGACTACGACATCTGGATCTACGACGACGAGAACGATCGCATCCCAGAGGCCAAAGGCGAAGACACGCAAAATGAAGCTGCTCATCGACCGCTCGAACATGTAAAGACCAAGTGCTCGGGTGCTACCGACCGCGATTATTTGGCGATTCGACGCTTTGGCGATCCTGAGCCCGATGGTGTCGACACGCTACAGATCTTGGGCAATCAGACACTTTTTGACGAATGGGTAAACACCAGCTCGGCTACCGGCCCTGGGGCAGATTCAAAGAGCCCTGGCGCGGTAACTGTCGGCGCAACCCAGTCAGCAAACTCGCTGTCGCTTGCCGAATACTCTTCGCATGGCCCAACGATCGATGGCCGCAACGGTGTCGATGTTGCGGCGCCCTCGTGCCTTCCCATTCCGGTGTTCTTCAACTTCTGTTTCTCAGGAACGAGCGCCAGCGCACCGGTCATGACTGGTGTTGTCGCTGTCCTTCGAGGTGCGCGAGTTGTCGAGTCGGCCCCGCAGATCGACGAGGTTCTCCCCCGCATCACCAGCGATGAAGGTGTCCCGGGCCCTGATCCCCAGTACGGCGTTGGCTCGCTTCGTCTTCCGCCGCCAAGCTTCCTCGGCGCCCGAACTGTCCTTCCAACGTGCAATGGCATTCCCGCAACGCTCGTGGGCACCGACGGCGACGATGTGCTCGTCGGCACTGACGGCGACGATGTCATCATCGGCGGCCGTGGCAACGATCGGATTAGTGGCCTCGATGGTAACGACCTCATCTGCGGTGGCTTCGGCGACGACATCTTGGACGGCGGTGCTGGCGACGACATCATCCTGGCTGGACCGGGCGCCGACGTTGCACGAGGCCGTGCCGGAAGCGACTCAATCTTCGGCGGCCACGGACATGACGAGCTCGAAGGCAACGCTGGCAACGACGAGATTCGCGGCTTTGCCGGACGTGACTACGTCAAGGGTGGTCTCGGCGACGATGTGGTCTTCGGTGGCCCCGGCAACGATCGGATCGTCGGCGGCAAAGGCCTCGATGAGCTCTTCGGCGGCAACGGTGTTGATCGCTGCCGCGAGCCAATCGAAGTAGCCGTCAGCTGCCGCAACTAGCGACGAGTTTGACCTGCCCTTAGTCGAGGATGATGTCGGCTGGACCTTGGCCGGCTAGCCAGTGTTTGCGGCAGCGCAGTTCGTAGGTGACTTCGGGGGCACGTTCGGGGTCGTCTACGACGACGAGCTCGCCTTCATAGACCTGGATGCCGTCGACGATTCGGGCGTTGTGGGTCGCTCGGTCGCCGCACCAGCAGCGGGCTTCGCACTGGATTGCCTCGCACACGTCGGCGAGTTCGAGCAGGCGTGCCGTGCCGTCGAAGAGCTTGCCTCGGAAGTCGGTGAGCAGGCCAAACGCAAAGACATCGAGGCCATGCTGGTCGACGATCTCGGCCAGCTGCTCGATTTGTTCAGACGTGTAGAACTGGACTTCGTCGCACACTAAGTAGTCGAGGGGTTCGCCGTTGTTGTTCGCGATCTCGTGAATGTCGACAGTTGGATCGATCACGACGGCATCGGCGCTCACGCCAAGGCGGGAGCTGACTCTCGCACCCTTGCGATCGAGCATGCTGCACAGTGCCCCACGGAGCCCGCCGTGGGTGAGGTTGTGGTGGATCTGGAGCGCTTGGGTCGACTTTCCCGAGCCCATCGTGCCGAACTGAAACCGCAGCACGCCGATGACCGACGTCGACCGGCGACGGGTTCCGGGGATGGTTTGCTGGACGGAAATGTGGGAAGACGTATCGCTCATGAACAACCGCTAGACGAGCCGCAGTCGCGGCAGGCGTAACAGCTTCCCGCACGAACCATCTGTGTGCCGCACTGGCCGCAAAAAGGTGCCGTCGAGCCGTGCTCGGCGTGCGGAGTTGGTGATGCGGTCGCAGCCTTTGGAGGGTCGGCGATGACGTCTTGGCCCTGTACCGACGGTGTTGTTGCCTCGACGACTCCGGGCAGCGTTGGTTGGCTTCGCTCGCCGGTGGTCAAGATGTTGCGCGAGGTGCGCTCGTCGAGCGTCATGTATTCGACAGCCAAACGACGGAAGAGGTAGTCCATCAGGCTCGAGGCGAGCCGCAGGTCGGCATCGTCGGTCATCCCGGCGGGTTCGAAGCGCATGCCGACGAACGCGTCGACAAATGCGCTGAGCGGCACGCCGTACTGGAGGCCGTGACTCACCGAAATGGCAAAGGCATCCATGATGCCAGCAAGGGTTGAGCCCTGCTTGGAGACCCGGATGAACAGCTCGCCGGGGCGGCCATCTTCGTATTCGCCAACGGTGACAAAGCCCTTACAATCTGCAACGCGGAACTCGAACGTGCGTGATGCTCGAGACCGGGGCAACTTCTCGCGTTCGGGCACCCGAGCCTGAGCGGCAACGACCGCATCGGCTGCGCCTGCAGGAGTGTCGGTGGTCTCCGACGACTTGGCAGTGAGGGGCTGGCCGACCTTGCAGTTGTCTCGGTAGAGCGCCACGGCTTTGAGGCCGGACTTCCAGCCGTCGATCATGATCTGTTCGAACTCGTCGATGCTGGTCGACTCGGGGGTGTTGACGGTCTTGGAGATGGCCCCGGAGAGGAATGGCTGCACGGCCGCCATCATCTTGATGTGGCCTTCGGGGGCGATGACGTTGTCGCCCATCGAGCACGCAAACACCGCAACGTGTTCGTCGGCCAGGCCCGGTGCGCCAAGAACCGACCCCGTATCAGAAATGTGCGCTTCGATTGCGGTTACGGCGCTCTCGTCGTAGCCGAGTTGGGTGAGCGCCCGGCCGACGCCCTGGTTCACGATCGACATCGTGCCGCCGCCGACGAGCTTCTTCATCTTGACGAGGCCGAGGTCGGGCTCGATGCCCGTGGTGTCGCAGTCCATCATGAAGCTGATGGTGCCAGTTGGGGCCAGCACCGTGGCTTGAGCGTTTCGCACGCCGTGCTTGGCTGCGCGGACGCACGTGTCGTCCCACGCCGCGTTCGCCGCGTCTAGGAGCTCGTCTGGGACGAGCTCGGCGTCGATGTGGGCAACTGCACCGCGGTGCATGCCGAGGACGCGCTGGACGTTCTCTGCGTCTGCGGCGTAGCCGTCAAACGGGCCGACCTTCTCGGCGAGGCGGGTCGACATGTTGTACGCCGAGCCACCCATAAGGGCGGTAATCGCTCCAGCGATAGCACGGCCGCGGTCGGAGTCGTACGGGGCCCCGACAGCCATGAGGAGTGCACCAAGGTTGGCGTAGCCCAAGCCGAGCTGGCGGAACTTGCGGGTGTTCTCGCCGATCTTTTCCGTGGGATAGTCGGCGGGGCCAACAATGATCTCTTGGGCGGCAACAATGATGTCGACCGCCGAAATGAACTCGTCGATCTCAAACTGGCGGCCCGTCTCTTCGGGGCGATGGAAGGCAAGCAGGTTCAAGCTGGCAAGGTTGCACGCGCTGTTGTCGATGTGCATGTACTCGCTGCAATTCTTCACGACGAGTCCGTTGACGACATAGGAATGGTTGCGCGGTTCACAAAGGTTGTAGGTCACCTCGGCCGGTTGGTGTTCACGAGATACCAGCCGCGTGCTGGTCTTGACGTTGTACGGCGTCTTCTTTCGCGCCGCGAAGATCTCATCAAGTCGACCGGCCTTCGAGGACAATCCAAACCCGATGTGGTTTGCGAACCTGTCGATGCTGGATGACGAGATGCGAAGGTCGTACATCGCCGACGACCCGTAGCCAACCGTCGTGCCATCCTGTCGCACGTAGTGAAAGCCAGAATCGCCAGCACCGCATGTCTCGTAAATGCGGCTTGACACACCGAATTGAGTCAACAGACGTTGCGCGCCGCGCAGAAGCTTCTTGGACGTCGACCCTAAGCCAACGTAGTGGCCCTTTGACTCGTTGAAGACAACAGTGCCGTCAGCATCAAACAAGCCGCGCAGGAACGACGCAGCGATCTCTGCTGGAGCCTGCTCGATAGACCATGGGACTTCCTTCTCAGCTGATCTCACGGGAAGAACGCCGAGTGACTCCACGAAGCGCGTGAACGCTCCGCGAGTCATGCGGAGCTGGACTGTGCCGTTCTCCTGAGTCGAGGGTCTTGGAGACACACCGTTATTGATCTCCGTCATGAGCGCTTGGTGTAGCGGCATCAGTTCGTCTTGTTCGTCCTGTGTTCCGTAGATCGCAGAAATCGTGTTCTTTGTGATGCATCCGTCGCCAACGATCCACCCAAGATAGTGAGCAAACTCGTCGGTCCATTTCTCCGGAAGTACAAGCTCGCCTTTCGAGTACCCCTTCAAACGGTAGGCGGAGGCGTTTGTAGACACTGGCAACGAGTAGTCAGCTGCAACGGTCTTCGACTCGACATCAAGCGTTGCAACCTCATCGGTTTCCGTCAGGTTCTCAGCGGCGACCCAGCCGCGGTTCGTCGTGAACAGGCTGTGGTTCGGGGTGCAGCGCACCTCCATACCGTTCGCGAACTCGAGCCGCATGATCGGGTTCATGCCGGTGATCATGATCGCTTCGGGAGAGGTAAGCAGCGTTGCCTTTTCCGGTGCGTCCACGTTGGTGATGTCGTGGGTGTACACCTGGAAGGTCTCGCCATCTTGCACGCGCCTAGTCAGCTCATCGAAACGGATAAGCCCTCGGTCGGTATGGACTAGCGAGTCGCCCGTGAAACACGGGTTACTTCCGTTGATTCTCCCGGCGTTTGGGGTGGTGTGCCAGCGGTTGATCGTGGTGTCGTACTGGATGCCGGGGTCGGCGCATTCCCAGGCAGCGGTTGCGATCTCGCGCAGGAGCTCACGAGCGGGCATTGTCTTTTGGATGCTGCCGTCGAGCACGGAACGCAGGTGCCAGTCAGCGCCTTCCTCGACGGCCTGCATGAACTCGTCGGTGACCCGAACCGAGTTGTTGGCGTTCTGATATTGAATCGAGAACGAATCGGCGCCATCGAGGTCCATGTCGAAGCCGGCGTCTCGCAGTGCTCGGGCCTTTTGTTCTTCTTTGGCCTTGCACCAAACAAACTCTTGGACGTCGGGATGGCTGACATCGAGCATGACCATCTTGGCGGCTCGGCGCGTCTTGCCACCGCTCTTGATCGTGCCGGCCGATGCGTCGGCGCCGCGCATGAAGCTGACCGGGCCCGAAGCTGTTCCACCACCTTCGAGGTGTTCGACCGACGAACGGATCTTTGAGAGGTTCACGCCGGCACCCGATCCGCCCTTGAAGATCATCCCTTCTTCGGCGTACCAGTTGAGGATCGACTCCATGGTGTCGTCAACGGACAGGATGAAGCAGGCCGATGCCTGTTGCGGGACGCCCTTCACGCCAATGTTGAACCACACCGGGCTGTTGAAGGCCATCCGCTGCGACACGATGAGGAACTTCAACTCGTCGGAGAAGATGGCTGCTTCGTCTTCGTTCGCGAAGTAGTCGCCTACGCGGCCCCACTGCGTGATCGTGTCAACCACACGGTCGGCCACCTGACGAAGCGATGTCTCGCGCTCGGGAGTGTTGAGCGTTCCGCGGAAATACTTCTGGGCCAAGATGTTCGATGCGTTCACCGACCAGGACGCCGGCACCTCGATGTTGGTTTGCTCGAACGCAACTGAACCGTCACGCCAATCGTGCAGACGGGCGTCGCGTCGTTCCCAGTCGAAGAGGTCGTACACATCAGCGCCCGCAACGGTATGTCTGCGGGTAAGGCCGAGGGTGGAGCCGACCGAGGGTGAGGTGAGCGACATGATAGTCCTGTCCGAGGCGTCGCCTCATGAATCATGGGTATCTATAAACACTCGCCCACTCGCAGATGTTCCTTGAGAGAAGGCGATTGCACAGAAATGTGGCCGAACGCGTTCGCAGTCGGAGAAGGGTCCCCGGGGTCAGTTTCCGCGTGAACCCAATGGATGCTGCGGTTACTCCAGCGTGCCTAAGTCCCCTACTCCGACTGCAGAGATCACGATAGGGACGAGTGCCTGTGAGCGAAAAGGGGATGACCTGTGAATATTCGGTGGATTTGTGGCGAGTTATCCACATAACCGCAGCGTTTGTTGTGCGTTCGACCCACGGGAACGGTCGATATCGTTGCGAGTCATGGACCAACTTTTCCCCACGGCTGTGGAGAACGTCGACGCCGTAGCCCTCTATGCCGCCGACAAACGCACTCCGCCGCGGGGAAGACCATGGGTTGTTGCGAACATGATTTCGAGTATCGATGGAGCCATCGAACTCGATGGCTTGTCGGGAGGTCTTGGCGGCCCGGGTGACAAGCAGGTCTTCCGTGCACTTCGAGGCATTGCCGATGTCATCATCGCAGCCTCGGGAACCGTGATTGCCGAGAATTATCGCCGGGCCCAGACGCCCGAGGACATCCAGGAAATGCGGGTCGAACGAGGCCAGACCGCACTCCCCCGCATCGCCATCGTCAGCAACTCCCTGAGCATCGAGGCCGATCATCGGATCTTCGACCCTGAAGCTCGCCCGCTAATCATCACGCCGCGCAACGCTCCCTCAGCTCGAGAGGCTGAGCTCTCGGAAATTGCCGACATCATCCACGCAGGCGACGACACCGTCGATCTCCACGAAGCACTGCGCGCTCTCCGCCAGCTGGGAGCAAACACCGTGTTGGTCGAAGGCGGTCCCACGCTCAACGCCGCGTTCGTTGCCGAAGATCTGCTCGACGAGTTCTGTCTGTCGTTCTCACCGCTGGTTGCCGGCGGCAGCGGACCCCGGGTCGTGGGATCCATCGACAGCTCCCCGGCCCATGCCATGGCCCTCGACCGGGTACTGCATCAGGACAGCTTTCTGTTTCATCGCTACCTGCGGGCACGCGACTAGCCATCGCTAGCCCCGGATCGTCATGTGGTCGATGATGATCTGCTGACCGATCTCGAGCTGAGACCCGCCGGTGAGGACTTTGAGTTCATCGACGATGGGGCGAACGTCTTCGCCCGGACGAGCGACTTCGCTCGCAATAGCCCACAACGTGTCGCCCGGGCGCACAACGTAGACCTCGATTGCGTCGACGATCTCGGCATCGGGCGACACCGGCTGGACTGGACTGTTGGCTGCTGCGTCACCGCCGAAACCAACAAAGGCGATGATGATGACCAACCCGAGTACTGCGGCGAGCAGCAGGTTGATCGACGATGCAGGCGTGCTCGGTGCCGGATGGGTACGAACACGAGGGCGAACGGTGACTGGCTGGGTCTGGGTCGTGAAAGTCATGGTCATCAGTATTCTCCTGGGGTGTGACACTCACCGGGAAACCGTTGAAACGTCAGTGTTTTCTGACACATTTCTTCCGGATTTCCCAGAGGATCGAGCGGCCGCAGCCGCTCGATCGAAAGGACTGGCCTCCACCCCACTTCGAGAATTCTCGAAGGTCCTTGACCGGGTACGGTTGTTCGGCGAACATGTGTTTGGCGAACTTCCGTTCCCTATGTATAGTTCGAACAGTTGTACGATGCAACACTGATATCGAAAGTTTGTTCGATATCGACGAAGTACAGCCCAACGAACTCCAAAACCACGAAAGCGACATCATGAGCGGTACCAATCTGACCGAACGCCAGCAGTCGATCCTCGACTTCATCGATACCCAAAACCGGGAGCGGGGCTATCCCCCGTCCGTAAGGGAAATCGGCGCAGCCGTCGGCCTCACCTCCCCATCCACCGTGCACAGCCACCTCAACACGCTCCAGAAGCTGGGCTACCTCCGACGTGACCCGTCGAAGCCTCGCGCCATCGAAGTGCGCTACGACCCGAACTCCGGCGCCGTCATGGAACGCGCTGCGGTCACCCACGTGCCGCTCGTGGGCGACGTCGCCGCAGGCACCGACGTGCTCGCACACGAGAACGTCGAAGAGCTCATGCCACTGCCAACGGAATTCACCGGCGAGGGCGAGCTCTACATGCTGCGTGTTCGCGGCGAGTCGATGATCAATGCCGGCATCCACGACGGCGACTTCGTCGTGGTCTGCCGCCAGAACACCGCCCAGAACGGCGAGATCGTCATCGCCGGAATTCCGGGCGAAGAGGCAACCGTCAAGACCTATAGCGCAAAGGGCAACACCGTCACGCTGCTACCAGCGAACGACAGCCTCGAGCCGATGGTCTTCGAACCAGGCGAGGTCGAAGTCTTCGGCAAGGTCGTGACCGTCCTTCGCCGCTACTAATCAGCCGTAGCCATATGACCGGAGGTGAAGCGAGGTCAGCGCTTTACCTTCGGTACAGGTTCAACGCACCCGGCAATACTCACCTTGTCGATAGACGAGGTCGCTTTCGCTCACCGATGGAGCTCCTTGACGGATGTTGCGGCTACGTCGCCGAGCTTTCGCTTCCCAGGCCCTTGTAGTGCCAGGCCGCGATTCCAGCGACAATCAATCCGTCCAGTAGCGCCAGTCCCTGTCCTAACGGACGACTCACCATTCCCGTCACGACGACAACGATCATGAGTATTGGGTATGGAGCGATCATCGAGAGGTTCAGCTTCGCCAACTTTGCCGTATCGACCTTGGGAAGAAGCGCCAAGATAATCAGTGCATGCCTGAGGATGAGAGCGCCAATACCGATCAGCAATAACAACCCGCTTGCGGTCCCGAAGATGGCGTTGGCCATGAGTGGCAAGCGGAGTTCGTGGGACATCTCGCGCTGCGAGAGTGTGATCGAAGTCATGTCGGATTCAGTCATGTTTAGCCTTGCTCTAGGTGGCCGTTGCTTGTTCGAAGTGGACGTTGCTTGTTCGAAGAATGTGCAGACCCGGCCATGCAAGCCAGGAAACGCTATTAGTGTGAGTCTGGTGAGTGGCGAGCGGTCCGCAAGTGAGTCGATGCTCGTCATCGATGCCGGACGGATCCTGTTCGTGACAACGGTCGGCGAGGTGCCAGAGCATCGTGCGATGGTTCCTCTGTTTGCTGCTGGTCTCGATGGCGAGTACGGGATCACCGTCGGCGGAGTTGAGCGACGCTTCCGCACATCGATCGCCCCGGCCGACCTTGTCCGTCGAGTAAACGGTTTTGAAAAACGTATGGCTGTCATGGCGATCGACCCTCTTTTAGCTCCGGCCATGCCCGCAAGCCCGACGCTCTGCCTCGAGGCTCTGGACGACCTCGTCGAAGACTTCAGCCCAGCCGCATGGGTGAGATTGTGTTCAGCCATCGGGCTCGCCAAAACCGATGCCGAACACCCGGCTGAGCTCGTCGAAGCAGTGCGCCTCGTGAGGCAGTCCAGCGAGGAGAACGTTCCGGGCAAAGCGATAGCGAGCGAGGTCGGTTTCTCTCTATCCCATCTGCAGCACCTCTTCCGAATCCACCTTGGGACATCGATGCGTTCGTACCGAACGTGGTGCCGATTCGTGAGACTCGCGAGTGCCACAGCCGAAGGACAGAGCCTCACCGCGGGCGCTTCTACAGCGGGATTCTTCGACTCGGCACATCTCACGCGATCCTTCAACCACACCTTTGGCGTCCCGCCGTCGTTCGTATCCGGTAGCGAAGTCAAGATCCACGTCGTGTCCTCGAGCCAAGAACTCTGAATGCGGCGTCTCACAACAACAGTCTGAACACCGACCGCCAACCACGCTTGTACATTCGAACGACGCCCAGTCCGGAAACGTTGAGTTTCCACACCTCTTTAGTGGTGGCGGGGGCAGGATTACACCTGCGGCCTTCGGGTTATGAGCCCGAAGACGTTGTCCATGACTTTCGAAGCAAGTCTTCGTCAGCGCCTAGACGCCGGTTCGGAGTAGTTCTTCTAGGGCCTGATAGGCCATCACCAAGGGCACCTCATTGAGGTGCTCTTGTTGCGTATGGGCCAAGGTTGCGTCCCCGGGCCCGAAGTTCACCGCAGGGATGCCCTGTTCGGCGAAGAACGCCACGTCGGTCCAACCAAGCTTGGCCCGCACGAGGATGTCGTTGCGCCCAATAAACGAGGCCATCAGAGGATGGCGCAGATCGGGTCGTGCTGGTGGCGACATATCGGTCAACTCAAGCGTGTCGCCCTCTTCCATAAACGGAGCGACAACCGAGCGTACGTACGCTTCAGCCTCAGCAGGCGTGCGGTCAGGTGCGAAACGGTGGTTCACGGTGACGCTCGCAGCATCGGGCACGACGTTGCCCGCTACTCCCCCGTCAATGAACACGGCCTGCAGCGCTTCTCGGTATTTGCAGCCATCGATGACCGGCTCGCGGAATGGCAAGTCATCGAGGGTGGCGAGCAGCGCACCCATCCGGTGGATTGCGTTGCGACCCATCCATGGGCGAGCGGTGTGGGCCCGTGCGCCGCGCAGAGTGATCTTGGCCCGCATGGTTCCTTGGCATCCAGCTTCGACTACGGCGTCGGTTGGCTCGCCCAGAATGGCAACATCTGCTGCGAGCAGATCGGGGACCTTCTCGAAAAGCTCACGCAAGCCATTGTGTTCGATCGCTACCTCTTCTCGGGCGTAGAACACATAGGTGACGTCGACCATTGGCTCAGTGACCGTGCGTGCGAGCTCGAGCATGACTGCGAGGCCGCCCTTCATGTCGGAGGCGCCGAGCCCGTGGAGGACCTGTCCCTCGATTCGAGCGGTTGCGTTGTTATTGACCGGCACCGTGTCGAGGTGCCCACCGAGCGCAACGCGGAACTTGCGGTTTAGGTTGGTGCGAGCAACCACATTGTCGCCAATGCGAGTGACTTCGAGGCCAGGGACCTTTGAAAGCTCGGCCTCAAACCAGTCAGCGATTGGCCCTTCCTCGAAACTCACCGACGGCATGTCGATCAGGTCGGCGGTCAGTTGCAGAAGCGGATGAACCATACGTCGCAGGCTAACCGGCGGGCATTGCGGCGAGTCGGCGTTCGAGCTCGGCGATTGCGTCATCATCTTGGACGACGGCAACACGGATGTAGTTGTCGCTGACCTTGCCGTAGAAGTCGCCAGGAGAGACGATCAGGCCGACATCTCGGGCAAGCTTCTCGGCCCAATGCCACCCGTCGCCACCAGGGGTCGGAACCCACAGGTAGAACCCGCCGCCCGGCATCGTGGCCTCGAGCCCCATCTTCGCCAGGAACTCGATCATTGCCTGCATACGACGCTTGTAGGCCGCCTTCTGTGCGGTGACATGCTCTTGGTCGCCAAGGGCAACGGCGGCCGCGTGCTGAGTTGGACCTGGAACCATGGCACCAACGTGCTTTCGGATCTCGCGCAACCAATGAACGAGCTCGGGGTCGCCGGCGTAGTAGCCAGCGCGGACACCGGCCAGGTTGGAACGCTTCGACAAGCTGTGGACTGCGAGTACGCCGTCAAGGCCATGCTGGAGGATTGTCTCCTTTGGCCTGTCCCACGTGAACTCGATGTAGCACTCGTCGCTGATGACCGGGACACCGTGTGTACGGCCCCATGCGGCGGCAGCACCGAGGTCATCGATGCCTCCGGCAGGGTTTCCTGGTGTGTTGATCCAGAGCAGCAGCGCCCGGTCGATGTCGGCCTGATCGATCGCGTCGAGACGGATCCGCCATTGGTCGTCGACTGGTACGGGCACGGCCCGGCAGCCGGCAAGATCGGCGCCCATCTCGTAACTCGGATAGCTCACGGCGGGATACAACACCGTGTCTTTCGATGGGTCCTTGAGGTGAAGCCAATGTGGAAGGCCAGCAACAAACTCTTTGAGACCGACGGTTGCGCCAATCTGGTTGAGCGGGACAGTCACAGCACATTGGCTTGAGAGCCAGTCGGCGGCGGCTTGGAGGAACTCTGGAGTTCCCGTTGATGGTGGGTAGCCACGCTCTAGGCCCGAGCTCGCGAGCGCGTCGACGACCGCCTGAGGAGGGGCATCGTGGGGCGCTCCGATCGACATGTTGATGGCCGTTCCGTGAAGCTCGACCGCCATGTCCTTGAAGGCGTTCAGACGGTCGTAGGGGTATGGCGGGAGGACGTACTGCGTCATGGACGCAACTCTAAACGGCAGTGTCCTCGTCGGCTCGGTCCGGGTCGGCTTCTTCCCAGGGTTCGTCGGGTTCAACAATCATGCTGTCGCCAATCAAGAACTCGCGTAGTCGCCCTTTGGAATCAGGGTCGAGCCGAGCTCGAACTGTCATGCCATTGTCACCAGCGAGCTCGGTGAGCACCTGACCTTCACGGTGCACCTTGGCCAGCACGTCGCCGCGGTCGTATGGGATCACGAGCTCAACAAGCTCGGTCAGCGAGCGAAGTCGGTCGCTGATCGTCTCGAGAAGCAGATCGAGCCCGGTGCCGTCATGGGCAGACACGCCGACCGATCCCGGATAGCGGCTCTGCAGGCCCGAAATATCGGGCTGCAGGTCGATCTTGTTGAACACCATCAGCTCAGGGACGTCGGTGGCGCCGATGGCGTTCAGCGTGCGACGAACCGCATCGATGTTGCCCTGCACGTCTGGCGCTGAGGCATCAACGACGTGCAGCAGGAGGTCGGCGTCGATGACGACATCGAGGGTGCTTTTGAACGCCTCGACCAACTGGGTGGGAAGCTTGCGAACGAACCCAACCGTGTCGGTAAGGAACACCATCTCGCCGCCGCGCATCGACAGCTTGCGGGTGGTGGCGTCGAGCGTTGCGAACAGGCGATCTTCGGCGAGCACATCGGCGTTTGTGAGACGGTTCAGCACCGACGACTTGCCCGCGTTCGTGTAGCCCACGAGCGCCACCCGACGATTCGACGTGCGCTTTCGGGCCTTCGACTGGACCTCACGGTTCTTGGCCAGCTTTCGAAGGTCGTCCTCGAGCTTATGCACTCGTCGGACGAGGCGACGCCGGTCGACCTCGAGCTGGGTTTCACCAGGACCGCGCGTACCGATGCCGCCGCCCTGTTGGGAGAACGTGCGACTTGAGCTACGCAACCGCGGCAGGCGGTATTTGAGCTGGGCCAGCTCGACCTGCGCCTTGCCTTCCGTGCTCGAAGCGTTCTGGGCAAAGATGTCGAGAATGACGGCCGTGCGATCGAGCGCCGACCGTCCGAGAAGTTTCTCGAGGTTGCCTTGTTGGGCCGGGCTGAGCTCGTCGTCAAAAACGACGGTGTCGGAGTCGACCGCAAGCGACATGTCTTTGATCTCTTGCGCCTTGCCCTTGCCCACAAAGGTCGCGGCGTCCGGAGCTTGGCGGCGCTGGTGAATGCGACCAACCTCATCGGCGCCTGCGGTGTCGACGAGCAGCGCGAGCTCATCGAGGGACGCGTCAGTTTCGTCGGCGCTGCCGTCGGGCATCGTGACGCCGACTAGGACGATGCGCTCTCGGAAACTTCTGTCGATGAGACCGGACGACTCGCCGCCGTATTCGCCAAACGCTCCACGGTGATCAGAGGTGAAATCGGTCGGGTTGACCTCGCCCGAGCCCGAATAATCGTCACCCACGAGGTACCTCGATGCTGGCGACGAAGGTTGCCGGCCCATGAAGGACAGCGCTGGTCCGTTCGGTCGTGGCAACGTCGATGGTCGCTGCGCCTCCAGGCATCACGACCGTAACCCGCTCGCCGGCGAGTCCCCATTCGTGCACCCGTTGGGCGGAGACAGTCGCCCCCGAACCGCAGGCTTGAGTGATGCCTGCACCGCGCTCCCAAACAGAGAGCTCGATCTGGTCATCGCCGCTCTGACGAACAAAATGCGCGTTTACACCGTGCGGGAAATGCGCTTCGATCTGCGGGCCGACGAGGGCTAGGTCGATAGAGGCCGGGTCGTCCACTTCGAGCACCACGTGCGGATTGCCAACCGCCCCGATCGCCCAACGATGCACCTCGCCAAGCCCGTCGATGCCATCGAGAAACGACGTAGTCCGGGGCTCGTCACCGGCGGTTACGGGCCCCATATCGGCAGCCACTGATGCAGTGGACGGATCGTCGGTCGGCGATAGCGAACACGAGCGCACTCCGGCAAGCGTGTCGACACCGATTTCGAGTGAGGTGACGTTGCGGCGCATCGCAACGGCTTGCACAAAGCAGCGAAGCCCGTTGCCAGAGATCTCCGCTGACGATCCGTCAGCGTTAAACAGCCGCATCACCACCGTTGATCCAGTGTCGATGCCAAAGATCAGGCCGTCTGCTCCGAGGCTTGTACGTCGATCGCATAGCTCGACGGCCAGTGCCGGGGCGCGTTCAGGGATCTCGTCAACGAAGGTGACGAGAAAGTCGTTTGCTAATCCGTGGTGTTTAGTGAGGTGCATTCGGATCCAGTATGGCCGACGCATCCCCAGATCAACATCGGCCCGAGCGTTGAGGCGGCGGTTGCGACCGTACCACTTGGCCTATTGCTGCTCTACGTGTGGCCTGGGACGCTGGAGGTATGTGGAAGGAAGACGACGCTCCCCCGCAGCGAGCTAACGCATTGCCGAGCTCAGTTCGCCGTGCCCACACGGCGGCCCGACGACCAAAGATCGCCCATGTGTTCACGGCGCTGTCGTCTCTCTGCGGCGGATTCGCTGCGCTCTTCATCACGATTGCGTTGACATCGGGCATGTGCCTTGGCGATGCCTCCGATTGCGGAGCCGTTGGCGAGGCCACCCTCCTCTTTGGCATCTTCACCGTTCCGATCGGTGTAGCGCTGGGCGCAGTCATCGGTGGAGCGCAAGTTGATCGAGCAGCTAGGGCCTACCGACCAGAGATGTAGCCCGGGCAATCGCTTCGCCATGTGACATCGTGCCACCGGCATCGAGGTCGACCCACTCGATCCGCGGGTCTCGCTCGAACCACTTCATCTGGCGCCGAGCGAACCGACGAGTCCGCACCCGAGCAGTCTCGAGCGCTTCGTCGAGCGGGACGCCGTCTTCGAGGTGGCTGAGCAGCTCGCGATACCCCAGCGCTTGTCGAGCCGTGCGAAAGATCGGACGGTCACGGTCGAGGAGGGCCTGTACCTCGTCGAGGAAGCCATCCTCCATTTGCACGTCGTATCGGGCGTTGATGCGATCGACCATCCGCTCACGGCTCAGGCGCAGGCCGAGCAGCCGGAATGGGGTCTCTGGGTAGTCCTCCATGCCCGGACCGAACGACGAGAACGGTTGTCCTGACCCAAGGGTCACTTCGAGGGCCCGCATCACCCGCCGGTCGTTGTTCGGGTCCATCCGGGATGCGGCGAGCGGATCGAGCTCGCTCAACTTGGCGTAGAGCTCGGGGAGTTCGTCGATCCGCGACTCGAGGTCGGCCCGAATATCGGGGAACACACCAGGGAACTGGAGCCGGTCGATCACAGAGCGGAGATACAGCCCGGTCCCACCGACCAGAAGCGGTGTCGCGCCCCTGCTGGCAATGTCGGTAGCGACGTCGTGCCACGTGGCTTGGAACATCGACACCGTAAATTCGTCGGATGGGTCGGCGATGTCGATCAGGTGATGGAGGATCTCGGACTGTTCAGCCGCGGTTGGCTTGGCTGTCCCAATATCCATGTGCCGATAGACCTGCATCGAGTCGATGGAGACCAGCTCGACGTTTTCCAGCTGTCGGGCAACGGCCATGGCGACGCTCGACTTGCCCGACGCTGTCGGTCCCAAAATGCACAGTGGCGGCTGGGCGAACGCCGTTTCGACCATCATCGGAACGCCGCTACGACGCCATACCAGTCGAGGGTCGGGCCATGCGGGGGCTGCCCTCCGCCTTCGAGGTATCCCTCGAGGAACGTTGCCGCCACCTCCGATGTGAAGGTCTCGGCGATCGATCGGATGATGATGGCGAGGTCGCGTTCGGGTGGATCGAACCCTTCGGTGCCTGTGGGGTCATAAGACGCCACTGAGTTGGTCAAGACGGCGTTGGCAACGATCGGCGCGCCATGTGTCCGGACACGGTGAGTCGCCGATGGTGGGTTGGCCAGCGTCTGCTCTATTGCGTCGATCCCAACTCGTGTGAACGGCGCTGGTGGAGCGTCGTTGGGCCCAAGCGAACCGAGCGCGTCTTGAGCCGCAGCCACTTCGCTGTCAGTCCGGCTGACCAGCCCTTCAGGGACGTCGGACGCGTGAAATGCAGCGAGGCCCCGACCCATGGCGCGTGCGATAGGCAGCGGGTTTTGGGCGAACTGAGCGTCGGTCGCCCTACCGTTCAGTTGAAGACGTTCAAGCTCATCCGGCAATGACAGGGATCTTTGTTCGGGTTCGTGGGCCACGAACAACCTCACGAAGCTCGCCCATCAGATAGTGCGACTTCGCCTGCGTGATCTCGACCATCGCCAACGAGCCGGCCTTGAGCTCGCCATCGAAGTGCACGAGTTTGTTCTGACGGGTGCGCCCGGAAATAACGCCCTCGTTCTTTCGTGACGGACCCTCGACGACGACCTCTTCGATTCGACCAACCCGAGCTTCGTTCTTCTGGGCCGCTGAGCGTTCGATCACCCGACGCAGGCGCTCCATGCGTTCCTTCGTCACCTCTTTAGGAATGAAGTCGTCGGTGAACTCTGCCGCTTCGGTTCCCTCACGGGGCGAGAACACGAAGGTGTAGGCCGAGTCGTACTGGGCTTCGGCGGCGACCTCGAGAGTCTTCACGAAGTGCTCTTCGGTCTCGCCCGGGAACCCAATGATGATGTCGGTGCTCACTGCCAGATCGTCGATTCCGGCGTATGCGGCATGCAGACGGTCGAGGTACTTCTCGGCCGTGTACCCGCGATGCATTCGCTTCAAGATCTCGTCGCTGCCCGACTGCAACGGAAAGTGGAGGTGGTTACAGACGGTGTCGACCTCGGCCATTGCGGCGATGGTGTCTTCGCGAAGGTCCTTGGGGTGCGGGCTCGTGAATCGCACTCGTTCGATGCCTGGAACTTCGCCTGTTGCTCGAAGGAGGTCGGCAAACAGCGGCCGTCCTCGGCGACGCCCACCTGAGGTCCACAACTCGCCGGCCTCATGCACATCGAAATCGTCGGCGTCGCGTCCGCCGAGCTTCAGCGTGATGTCACGGCCGTAGCTGTTGACGTTCTGGCCAAGCAACGTGATCTCTGAAACGCCGTCCTTGGCGAGGTGTTCGACTTCGCGAACCAAATCGCCGAATGGACGAGAGATCTCGGGTCCACGAACCGACGGCACGATGCAGAACGCACAACTGTTGTCGCAGCCGATCTGGATCGTGACCCACGCGGCGTAGTCGACCTCACGCTTCTCGGGAAGAGCCGAAGGAAACGCAGCATGTTCTGCGTCGACCGCAGCTTCCAGAATCTCCACGATCTGGCCCTGCTCTCGGCTCTCCTGCAGGAGCTCCGCGGCACGATGCACGTTGTGGGTTCCAAACACGACGTCAACGTGTCCGGCCTTTTGACCAACGAGGTCTTTGTCCTTTTGCGCCAAGCAGCCGCCGACTGCAATCTGCATGTCGGGACGCTTCGTCTTCTCGGCCTTCAGGTCGCCGAGCGCGGCGTACAGCTTGTTGTCGGCGTTCTCACGGATGCAGCACGTGTTGAGCATCACCACGTCGGCTTCAGATACCTCGGTGGTGGCCTCGTAGCCTTCCGACTCGAGCAGCCCGGCAATCCGTTCCGAATCATGTTCGTTCATCTGGCACCCGTAGGTGCGAAGCAGGTACTTCACGGTATTTACCGTAGCGCTCGGTCCGGGAAGGCCGTCGGACAGGCCTGTGAGAAGGCGGACCCGAGCACTGCTGCGGTTACGTCAGAAGCCTCTGTCTCTAGCTCGCGGGTTTTTGAAGGCTTCCCCGCCCGGTTCGCTTCGATCGAGTTGTCCCAAACGCCCCGATGGTCGCAGCTCCCATGACGATCGTTACGAAAATTGGCGCAGGACTAAAGCAATCGTCCACCGAACATATGGCGTACACGATCAGTGCGAAGCCCCCGAGCACTGCAGAGGAGATCAGTCCAGTGATCAGGGCTGGAATTTGGCCCCATCTCCCACCAAGGATGATCATGAACGACACGAACCATAAGACGGTAAAGATCGCGGAAGTCCCCGAGAAGAAGTAGGCGATCAAATCAACGAATGCGTCCATGCAACTAGTTATCGAGGCAACGGCCCCTGGGGGCCATAGTTGTTTGCCCCCAATATCCGTTGGTGGACGACCAACCCCGAATACGCAGGTACGTGAAGGTACGTCGGGGATCGCCCACCTACGCCTTGCCATTGCCCTGGAAATCCGAGCGACGCGGCAGACGGAGCCCACTCACCTACACACAGGCCTCACCACTGACCCGGACAAACCGAGCGGCGTGGAGAACACATCCCGCCCCAAAACGCACCAGACGCCTGTCGCTGGAGCAACAGGCGTCTGATGTCTTGGAGGGGAAATACAGCCAATCCCGAAAAACGAGATCAGCTCTATCTTCCTATCCTTCGGATGGGGCGTACGTCAATGAAGTTTTTGAGATCAATTTCTGCAGGCTTCGTTGCCAGGCGCACGGCGAGTCGATGAAACGTGCGCGGATGGGTGAGGAATCGGATATCGGCGAGCGACTGATCTTGGCCAGCGCTCTCGATTCGGAGGTTGCCGTATCCGAACACTTCACCGAAGGTTGTGCGGTCGAGCACCAGGTCGGTAACGCGAGTTACTGGCATGGACGCCACTCGAAGGCCGAGAAAACCCGTCGCCTCGATAATTCGTCGATTCGTCAGGTACCGAACCTCGTACTTGTACCAGCGCAGCGTGAGCAATCCGAGGCGAGCAAGGAACCAGAGCCCGACGCCCGGAACCAGGACTACTGGGTCGATGTTGGTGGTGACCATGGCATAGAGCACCACGACCGCGGTCATGAGGGCACCCCAACCCCACGTCTGCGACTGGATCCACCGCCACACGACCATCATCGAGAGCACGAGGAGAAGGGCGCTCAGGTTTGGGCCGTTAAAGCCAGGCCGGGCCAGGATGGCAGTGGCGACGACCACGACCGCAAGTGTTTCGATGATCGGCTCGGCCAAACTCATCAGGTGCTTCGGGGCGCGGTAGTAGACCACTTCGTCAGCAATCAGGACATCTTCATCGCGCGGCGGGGCGACCAGGAGCCGGAAGTGGTCCATCGCGGTTGGCTTCTGGGCGATGTATCCAGCCGACGGAGTCCGGTTGGGGACCGGGTTGGTCACAATCCGACGACGCCGAGGGCCTGAGTAATGGCGCCATCACCGGCAAGTCCACGCAAGAAGTCGAGCATCGCACTTGCGAGCCCACCGACGATTGCGAGGAAGTCGTTTCCACGACGTCCGGTTTCAGCTGCGTTCAGCGATATGAGATAGAGCACAAACAAGCCGAGCAGCGGGTAGCCAAATCGTTTTGTCATGAGGGGTTCCTCCAAAGGGTCGAAGGGCCCTGCCAGGGTCCACAAGGAACACCAGCCTCCACCAGCGCTAGACACGCTACCACCACTCATACAGACAAACGGTGCATGCTTTCGCGCGCTGCGTATTACATCGATGTAATTTGCCTGACAAATGTGTGAGGCTCCGCAAAACGGCTACCGCCCGACCCCACGCATGGTGGAGTCGGGCGGAAAGACTGCTACTCCGCGTCAGTCTTCGAGCAGAATTGGCTCATCGTCGGCTTCGGTGAAACCGTCCTCAGAAAGATCGATGACTTCCTCTTCTTGTGGGCCAGGCATGACCAACTTGGTTACCCGGTCGGTGATTTCAACCATGACCTCGGGGTTCTGCATCAAGAAGTCTTTCGCCTTCTCGCGACCCTGGCCGAGCTGTTCACCTTCGTACGTGTACCACGCACCCGACTTCTTCACGACGTCATGCTCGGCGGCAAGGTCAAGTACAGAACCTTCACGACTGATACCAGTTCCGTACATGATGTCGAACTCGGCCTGGCGGAACGGTGGGGCCACCTTGTTCTTCACGACCTTGACACGAGTGCGGTTGCCAACAACCTCAGCGCCCTGCTTGATCGATTCGATGCGACGGATGTCGAGGCGAACCGACGAGTAGAACTTGAGTGCACGTCCACCAGGGGTTGTCTCCGGTGAACCGAACATCACGCCGATCTTCTCGCGAAGCTGGTTGATGAAGATGCAGATGGTGTCGGTCTTGTTCAGGTTGGCCGTGAGCTTGCGCAATGCCTGCGACATCAAACGGGCCTGAGCACCAACGTGATGATCGCCCATGTCGCCTTCGATCTCGGCCTTTGGCGTAAGGGCCGCAACCGAGTCGATCACGATGACATCGAGCGCACCAGAGCGAACGAGCATGTCGCAGATCTCGAGCGCTTGCTCACCGGTGTCTGGCTGAGAGATCAGGAGACTGTCGATGTCGACACCGATGGCCTTGGCGTACACCGGATCCATTGCATGCTCAGCATCGATGTAGGCGCACTGGCCGCCGTTGCGCTGGGCTTCAGCGACCACGTGGGTGGCGAGCGTTGACTTACCCGAGGACTCCGGACCGTAGATCTCGGTGACACGACCTCGAGGCAAGCCGCCTATGCCGAGGGCAAGGTCCAAGGCCAGCGCACCGGTGGGAACGCTCTCGATGGCCATCGAGCCCTTCTCGCCCATCCGCATGACCGATCCCTTGCCAAACTGCTTCTCAATTTGGCCGAGTGCCATTTCGAGTGCCTTTTCACGCTCCACTGGTTTCTCCTTCATATCCGCCCCTGGCGGTGTAGTTGCCCGCTCGTGCGGGGTTCGAACTTTTCCTTGTGGGAAGTGGTTCACACAGTAGAGATGGGGTGTGACACGATCGTTCGAACGACATGAATGTAATTGCGAACAACTGTTCGGTGCAAGCATTTCCGACGAATATTTCAGAATTGTTTTTCGCAACACTGCGCTGACGACTGACCACCCCACGAACACACCCCCTCACCGTTGGCGTTCACGAAACCTCCATTTTGATTTGACAGCGTTCGCAATACCGCTTTGAGTGATGCTGTAGGCCAAATGGCCTACAGGTTGTGTCACCTGAGCGGAAGGTCTGACATGCATGCGCGGGAAGTACCCAACGGCGAAACTGCCGTTGCCTCATTCGATATTTTCGACACTGTTCTCACACGGCGGGTCGGCGAGCCACGAGCAGCGTTCCTCTTGCTCGGGCGACAACTCGAGCGGCGGGGCCTTCTCCCCTGTTCACCGGAGGCCTTCGCCCGACATCGGCGAGATTGCGAAGCTCGATGCTTCAAAAACGCCGGCGGGCTCGACTCAACCGTCAGTCTCGATGCCATCTACCGAGAGCTCGCCACGTCGCTCGGCCTAAAGCCGCTCGCAACGATCGCGCTCCACGAAGCGGAGCTGGCGCTCGAAACCACATTGCTCGAACCAGTGCCCGCCGGAGTTGCATTGGTCGATGCCGCCCGTAACCGGGGCGAGCAGGTCATCTTCGTGTCCGACATGTATCTGTCGAGCAGATTCCTCAAGGAACTTCTCGAGGCGCACGGCATCTGCCGACCTGACGAGCCCGTCTTTGTGTCGAACGAGTTCGCGAAGTCAAAGGCCCGTGGCACGCTCTGGAACGAGGTCGCCCAGGCATTGCAGGTCGACCTCGGCACCATCCACCACGTGGGCAACGACGAACGAAGCGATGTGCGCAGTGCCAAACGTGCCGGGCTGACGGCAACACACCTGGCCGAGGGAAACCTCAACCGCTTCGAGACCGAGCTCGAACGATGGTCCTTTCACACCGACGGGTTGACCTCGCTACTCGCCGGGGCAAGCCGTACCTCCCGACTCCAACAGATGCCAGCGAACGAACACATCACCGCGCTGCGGAACGTTGCTGCTGGTGTCGTGGCGCCATACGTCATCGGCAACGCACTCTGGATTCTCCGCCGGGCCATCGACGAACAGGTCGACACGATCTACTTCGTCGCCCGCGATGGTCAGGTCGTGCTCGACATTGCCCGAAAGCTCGCTCCCAAGGTGGGCTTCCACGGCGAGCTTCGCTATCTCTACGGAAGCAGACAGGCGTGGACGGTTCCCGCAATCGTCCAGATCGATCAAGGGCTTGTCGAAACCCTCGCCCCAGAAACGGGTGATGTCGACGAGATCACGATCCGCAGCATTGCGCATCGAGTCAACCTCGAGCCCGAAGCAATCGCCGACTCGCTCCACGCTGGCGGCTTCCCGGCTTCGTCGTGGGAAACACCGCTCACCAGCGCCGACTGTGTTCGCCTGCAAGAACTCATTCTTCGCGACAAGACAATCCACGAGGTCATCCTCGAGGCAGCCGGTCATCAGCGGAAGCGAATGCTCGGGTATCTCGATCAGGAAGGTCTGCTTACCGACAATCGCATTGCGTTCGTCGACCAGGGCACGGGCGCCACGCTGTTCAACTCGCTGTCACAGGTGCTTGCAACCGTTGGGCAAGAGCCGCCACTTGCGTTCTATTTCGGCATGCGTTCGAACGTTCGTGATCGGGGGTTCGGCCGACCCGAGGCCTACGTCTTCGACGACAACGGACCGTCGGGCCTTGGTCGAGTACCAGGGCTCCTGACACTTGTTGAGGTTGCGTGCACTGCCGATCACGGTTCGGTTCTGGGCTACGAGCAACGCGGCGAACGCATCGACCCACTTCTTGCCTCCACATCGAACCAAGCGGTAGAAGACTGGGGGTTCGACATCGTCCGAGACACTGCATGTCGTGTTGCCGAGGCGCTCGACGAACGCCTCCTGGCCGAGCTTCCCGCAGTCGATCTACGCCCAGCAATTCGATCGGTATTCGAGGCGTTCTGGTTGCACCCGACCGCCCCCGAGGCCCGAGCGTGGGGCGCCTATCCGTTCGAGGACGGTTGGGGCCCAGATGCGGTAAGTCTGACGCTCGCTGGCCGCCAGTCGCTCGGCGAGGCGTTCCGCTCACAACCGCACCGTCACTGGTGGCGGGCAGGAGCTCGAACCCTGAGCTCGCCGGTTCCTCGTGCGTTGCTCCGAAGCCGCGAAGAAATACTTCCCCTGGCGCGCAAGGCCAAGCGTCAACTTGCCGAGGGCGGTCCGCGCTCGATGGCGAGCGCACTCTTGCGCCGCTAGCTGACGACACAGCAGCCAAGCCCTTTACACACCCTTTCCACTTGGTTCGTCACGGTGGCGGCCATGAAGGACGCGCCTCAAAACCCCGTTGCCAACGTGATCGACCTCCATTCGTGGGCGACTGCCCGCAGCCGTAGGCGTCATCCCTCGATGTGGACCGCCGACGCAGCTCCGACGAGAATCGACGATCACTCCCCCGCTGCGTTGTGGCGAAGCGACTTTGAGATTCACGCCGATCAGCATGCCGATGTCACCACGTCGGGACTTTGGGTGCTCGCTCCGGTTCTCGATTCGGCCCTTCGAACGTCGTTGCCGATCTTCCAGCTCGGCGAGATTGGCACCGGACGCCACCTTCTCGACGCTGCATGTGGAACGGTTGGTGAAGACCACCTGCAGGCACTGCGCCTGTTCATTATCGAATCGCAGGAACATGCGCGCGTCCTCGCCATGGTGTGTTCTGCGCTCGACATCGGCATGCTCGACGACCACTGGACAGAGCGGGTCTTTCGTTCGACCCGACATCGCCGTGGTGTGCGCACCGAGCTGCTGGCGATCGTCATCGCCCAGATCATCACCGCCGAGATCTACGCAACCATCGCCCAGGGAGTTGGCGACCCGACCCTGTCGCGCATCTTCAACCGACTCCATGTCGACGAGCTCCGACACCTCGAGTTTCATTCCGCCACCCTGCCCGAGCACCTGCGCTGGCGTCGACCAATCACGCGGGCCGTTCGCGCTGCATGGGTGACCGCCGCCCACACAGCGGTCATTGCGGTTGCATGGGAGCACCGAAAGCTCCTCACCGCATGCGGCCGCAGCCACCGGGCGTTCATTGCTGATCTCCACCAGACACTCGTGGCCCAGGAAGCTCGACTCTTCGACGCATGACCGCAACCAAACAACGAGCACGGCCCGAGCTCGTCGAGCTCCTCGATCGGGCTCCGCTACCAAGTCTCCTTCGAGAGTTCCTTGCGTTTGGCATCAAGGAAGCTCAGTCGTGCGTGTTTGCCGGATCGTTCTTCCTGCTGCTTTTCATCAGCACACAATTCTCGGTTCCCGGACTCGCCCGCTACGACCTCATCTTGATCGGGGCAATACTCATCCAAGCTGCCCTTGTGGTCACCGGCTTGGAAAGCCGCGACGAACTCAAGATGATCATGGTCTTCCATCTGATCGGGTTCGTGCTCGAGTTCTACAAGACCCAGCCATCGATTGGCTCGTGGTCGTACCCCGAGCCCGGTCTCACGAAGATCGTGACGGTGCCGCTGTATTCGGGCTTCATGTATTCGGCGATTGGGTCGTATATGTCGCAGGCCTGGTCGCGGCTTGATCTCCGACTCGAGAGCTACCCCAGGCGTTGGGTCACCATTGCGTTGTGCGTGGCGATCTACGCCAACTTCTTCACCAATGCCTTCCTGTACGACGTTCGCTACTGGCTGATCGCCGCGGTCGTACTGACCTACGCCCGAACGCGGATCTATTTCACCCCACTGCACCGAACGTTCTGGATGCCGGCATGGGTTTCGTTTGGGCTGATTGCAGGCTTCGTATGGGTTGCGGAGAACATCTCGACCTTCTTCGGCGCATGGCAGTACCCAGACCAAGCACTTGGTTGGACGGTCGTCGACCTGTCAAAGCTTGTGTCGTGGTCACTACTGGTGATCCTGAGCTTCGTGCTGATCGCTGAACTCAAGCATCTGAAGGCTGAGCGATCTACGCAGCAGGTTCCGTAACCGCTGACGCTCCGGCGAGCTCATCGGAGGCCGACGCCAGCCGCACAGCAGCAGCAAAGCCGAGAAAGGCCAGGACACTTCCAACAGCGGCTGACAATGCGAACCCGCGGTCGAGCGCAGCGACGATGTTGGGGTCGACAACTGCATCTCCCGATCCTTCGCCGAGCAACGAACGCACCTCATCGGCGTCGCCCAACATGAACTTCACCGTCACGAACAGCAAGGCGCCACCGAGTGCTGCACCGAATGAAAAGCCAAGGGTTCGAATGAACTGGTGAGCTGAATTGACGCGTCCCATCTCGTCGGGCCGGGCAAACCGTTGCAAGAGCCCAATGCCGGCGCTCGAGACACCGCCCATACCAAATCCGACGCCGAAGAACCCGGCGAAGATGACCGGGAGTGGAGCCGTGAGCGCAATGCCGATCGTTGCAGTGATAACCGCAACGAGTTGGACCGCAGACGAGAGAACGACAGCCCGCTCGCCGTTCAATCGTTCGGACAACCGGCTAGAGAGCATCGCGCCCGTCGTCCATCCCATCGTAAGAAAGACGACGGCGAACGCCGCGCCCGCCGTCGATGCGCCTCGCACGCCCTTGACGTAAATCGGAAGAAACGTGTTCGCACACACTCCCGCCGAGATGACGAGGAATGCGGCGACATGGAGCGTACGGAACTCGACTCCGGTGACGTGGCGCATACGCAGCACTGGGGCATCCGCGGTTCGCTCGTACCTGACATACACCACCACGAGAGCCAACGCTCCGAGAGCGGCGAGGGGCGTCCACCAGGTGAGCGTGGACAGCGCCCCAAGGCTCAGCAGGATGAAGGCGACCACGATGGCAAGCCCTGTGGTGTCGGCATCTGGTCGAACGGCTGCCTCTGTCGGCCCGGGTAGTGCGTTCCATCCGACGAACCCAGCAAAGACGGCAACAGGGAGGTTGACGAAGAAGATCGCCGGCCACTCAGCCACGGTCAGGATGAGTGCCGCAATTGCAGGCCCACCAACACCCATCACGCCCCATACAGATGAGTTCACCGCGTACGCGCGAGCCCTCAGCGCCTCGGCCACTCCAAGGCCGATCGCAGCCATGACGTTGGCGATGATCGCCCCGACAGCAAGCCCTTGCAGCGCACGAGCTCCGATGAGGAAGTAGACGTTTGGCGCCAAGCCACAGGCAGCACTGGAAATCGCGAAGAGAACCAGGCTCCAACGGAATACCGTCCGGGTGCCGACGGCGTCGATGATCGGCCCAACCGCAAGAACGGCCACCGCAGATGCGATCAGTTCGATCGTGATGATCCACGGCAGCAGGTCGAGATTTCCGAGGTCATCACCGATCGCGGGTAGTGCGGCGCTGACGGACAAGTTGTTGTACGCCGCTGCTGCGATGGCCGACATCATTGCGAACGTCAGACCTCGCTGATCCCTCGCAAATAGTGATCCGCTCATCGGGCCGAAAGGCTAGTTCATCGCGGCAATGGGGGAAGTGTTGGACGGTAACGGCGTTGGCCGCCCTTAGGCTTCCCCGATGCATCGCCTCGTTTACGTGACCTACCTACTTATGGTGGCGTCCGCCGGGGTCACGTTCATCTTTCTTGAAGAGTACGAATCAGACTTTGGCATTCCGGCGTGGGGCATCGGACTTATTTCGGCATTGAGCTTCGCCTCATCGGTGTTCGCCGCACTTGCCATCGCGCCGTACGGCGATCGCGGCCATCTGAAGCTGCTTGGGGCGCTTGCCTTCATTGCTGCCATCGGCGGCAACCTCTGGATTGGCTATGCGACCGAGCTGTGGAGCATCGCGACGAGCCGAGCACTGACGGGCATCGGCGCTGGCTTGTTCTCGATCGTCGGCCGCAAAGCGCTGATCGGAGCCACGACCGACGACAGCGGCGAGAAGATCGGTGGGTTTATCTCCGCCGCCGTTGCCGGGTTCATCCTGGGCCCGGCCGTGGGCGCTCAGCTGTCGGAATGGGGTGGCATCGAAACGCCGTACGTTGTTATCGCTGTGCTCCTCGTCGTGGTAGCTGCACCGACCCTTCGTTGGTTGACTTCAGTCGATATCGCTGTCACCTCAGACGCCACCTTGGCGGCTATGTGGCCGCTGCTACGGTCGCCCGGCGTCCGAGCGGCGGTGGCCGTACAGGTTGCGGTCTTCTTCAATATCGGTGTTTTTGACTCGACAGTCGACGAATACCTGACCTCGCTCGGCGTAAGCAATTCCGAAGTTGGCCTGCTGCTCGTGATCATCGCCAGCCCCCTACTCGTCATGCCACGACTCACTGGCCGGTACGTCGACACCCATCCACGCCCGGCGATCATCATGCTTGGAGCGTTGGCGCTGTTCGTGCCGATCGTGTTGCTCATCGGGTTCTTCGAAGGCCTCATCATCTTTACGGTGCTTGCGTTCCTTCAGACAGCGATGGAAAGCACGCTGTTCCCTGCAGCGACCCGTGTCGTCGTCAACGAGACCGGAGCCGAGAAGTCCGCAATCGGTACGAGCCTTATCGATGCGGCTGGTTCAACTGCTGGGGCCGTTTCGGCGTTCGTTGCTCCGGTCGCGTTCGACGCAGCCGGCGGGCCGATCGGCTCGTTCGGGATGAGCGGAGCGGTCGCCGCACTACTGCTCGTCATTGCGTGGTGGAACATCCGCGATCGAGACGCCAGCCGAGCCTGAACGAACAGCGGTCCCCCTCCGACAAAACGCACCAGTGGCGCCCGGTTTCCCGGGCGCCACTGGCGATCTTTCCCCCTCCAACTCCCCGAAGGGAGCGGCTTCTCTCTGCCGCTAGGCGGCGAGCTCGTCATCCTCACGG